>CAVKHW010000033.1:0-25733 GCA_963656105.1 Eggerthellaceae bacterium | reverse complement strand
TGAGAAGAACCGAGGCTAAAGACGGAGACCAATGGTTCTCTATGAATTATTCAGGTTAGAAGAAAGCGATATCGAAGAACTTTGTCAAATGCTTAGGGAAAGTAATTACACAAAAAATGAATTCGCTTCAAAATATTTCAAAGAGCAATCAAAAAACAGACAAGAATATCTCTTGTTTGAACTTTTAAAATAAATACTATTATGAAAATTTCAAAATTTAAGAAAAGTGCGTTAAGAAATGCACAAGTTGCTTTAAGTGAAAATGAAGAAAGGCTGATTTCTACAATGAACACGTCAGATAAACCTGGCTCAAAAGAGTCGCCCTATTCATTATGGGATATGTGCGAGATGGTACATAATGGAACGTGGCAAGGAGGTTATGTCCTTATTACAGGAAATGTAAGCTATGTTGGAAGATACGGTTTTGCAGTCGGCTCAGAAGAACATGACGGAAGCGATTATACCCTCTACCCTTCTGAATTTGACCTTGAAGAGCATACCAATAAAGTTTTTTCTTTCATAAAGCCATCTTCAAATTTCATCGTCCCGTCTGCAGGCCAAGCTTCTTCTGAGTTCTCGTACACGGGAAGTAATCTTGCCATAGCAGGTAAAAATTATGCCATTTATCATGAAAAATTTCGCTATTCAGACACTTGTACATTGTCTATTGAACAAAAAGTGGATGCGACAACTGTTTGCGTTTGCATAAGCACTTATTTATCTTGCAGGGAAGCAGATATTCCTTCAATAAAGTGCGCGATAAGCACTGAAAGCAATTATGTGACACAAGAAATTTATGCCAAGCAAAACAGTTTACAAACAATTCGGGCTAACACACCTATTGCTAGTTTCGGATATTATAGACTGAAAGGTGAACAAGTAATGCTAATCTTTGACAATGACAATTCACACCCTATTGGAATAACGACCTATTAACAGGTAATACAACTTACTCAGTATTTTCTTGTTATGCACCATAACTTTGGCATAGAGAGGTAGTTAACAGAAACGAGAAAATACTGAGTGTTGTTGAAATAAAACTTACTCGCATTTTATTATAACACAACTTTTCTATTTAGAATCCGACACCATCTTCCGGCATAATCTTGTTCCCTATCCATGGTAAAGCAATCGGCATCATCATTTACTTATCAACAGTAATGTCGAGTCGACCTAATATTAAAGGAATATAATATGAAACAAAACCTCATCGTTATTCTATCAATATTGTTAGCCATGGCACGCGTCAGCGCACAAAACACCTCCACAGCCCGCGTGGTGGACGAGACCACAGACGACGCACTGCCCTTGGCAAGCGTCTACATCAGCGCCTCTCGCTACACCATCACCAATCAGGAGGGCGACTTCTCCATCCAAGCAGATCCAAGCGACATGCTCCGCATATCCTACGTTGGCTACAACACCAAGAACGTGAAGGCAAGCGACCTAGGGAGCAAAGTGGAGCTGAAGCCCTATGCCCGAATGTTGCAAGAGGTGACTGTCACGCCCATCGATGTGGTAGGCTTGCTCAAGAAGCTGGTAAAGAAACTCAAAATGGAGTATGCCCAGTTTCGCTTCGAACAGTCAAATTACTTCTACCGTCAGGTATCATCAAACGACACCACCTACAACGAACTCTTCGAGGCTTTCTTTCGTAGCCAGTCAGACATTGCCCTACGCAACTTCATGCTCACCACAGGCCGCTATGGCAACATCGAGAGTGACGACACGCTGAAGCCCTTCTATAAGTTTCATAACTATTATGTAACCTCTAGCTTAGCCCCTATACTACCAGATCCAGGAGTATGGAAAAACCTTTGTCTTCCACTACCCTATAAGTGGATCAAAAGCTACTATAACGACCTCTACAATCTGTCTTACGCCATTTTACAGGGTGATGATGGCAAAAAAATCATCGTGGTGCAGTTTGACGAGAAAGCAAAGGGATTCTCTCATGTCATGACGGGAAGATTGATGTTTGACATGGACAAGCTGCAACTGCTCTCCTTTCGTGGGAAGGTACACAATGAACTTGTAAGTATCCGCTATCGCACGTCGGGTTCTACCTCCATGTTTCGTTATTGTCTGCGCGACATCGAGATTCAGATGACCTACAAGCATGACCGGGGATTCGACGAGGTGGCATCCATCGGCACACGCATGGTTGTCGACCGCGGTAAGGATGATTACAGTAGCGTCTATTGGAGCACCCTGTTCAACATCGGCAATTACGATATCGGTAAAGGCACCTCCACACACAAGGAAGACATCTACAAAGCCTTAAACGAACGAGGCAACGATGAAGCATTCCGTAAGCATTACAAGATTGTGAAGACCACCTCAACCGAAGAGGGCATCATCAAGAAATTTGAGCGTGAAGGTTGCTTCGGAAGCTTCACTCGCTGATGACAGAATGAGAGTATAGCCCGTCAAAAATAAAAGCCGAATATAGCACGACCATGAAACAGTACAATACTTTTTGGCTCAGAAGCCTAACCATCATACTTTTATTAATGATATCGTTTCTCCCCCTTCCTGCCGCAGGGAACGACAGCATTGGCTATTTCACGAAGATTGTGGGGAAGTTCAACCATGTGTTTCCACAAGAAAAACTATACCTTCATCTCGACAATACAGGTTATTTCCTCGGCGAGACCATTTGGTTCAAGATTTATCAGGTTTGCAGCAGCAACGACTCGCTGGGCGGTCGCAGCAACATTGCCTATGTGGAGCTATACAATGCCAACGGACAAATGGAAAAACAAATCAAAGTGAAACTGAACCATGGCGTGGGCATTGGGCAGATTGCGCTCGACGACATCTTGCGCAGCGGATTCTTTGAAATACGAGCCTACACACGCTATATGCTCAACTGGGGCACAGATGCCATCTACTCGCGCATGATTCCCATCTTTGAAAAACCCAAGACCGAAGGCGACTACAGTAGTCCACGCATCTGGACACCCAGATCGTCAGACGTGCCCAACGGGCGCGAAAAGCCCAAAGGACTGGATAAGAAAATCAATGCCAAATTTTATCCTGAGGGAGGGCATCTCATAAAGGGTTTCAAGAGTCGGCTGGCTTTCGAGCTGCTCGGTCAGGAAGGGCAACGGCTGCAAGCTGCCTGCACGCTGAAGCAAGGCGAGCAGACACTGATGCGGACACAGACCAACAGCGACGGACGAGGCGTGGTCTTCGTCACGCCAGGCAACACACCCTGCACCCTCTCGGTGGTATGCGAAAACGGGCGCAGTGCCGACATCACGCTTCCCGCCGCCGAGACATCGGGCTTGGCGCTCAGCGTGGACATGACGCAACAAAAAGACAAAATCCCCATCCAACTGTCGGCCACGCCCGACTGGCAAGGACAGACCATAGGCGTGACGCTGATGAACAACGGAAAGATTTACCACTGCGAAGAGCACACGCTGGGCGGCAAGCCCGTCAGCCTCTCGTTGTCACGCCGAGAGATGAAGGAAGGCGTGTCGCAACTGACCGTCATCGACGGGCACGGACAAATCCTCGCCACCCGCATGCTGTTTGTCTATCCCCACACCAAGATGGTGCCCATCAATCTCTCTGTGGACAGCGTGAAAGGACGCATCGTCAACATGTCTGCCACATCGCTACCCAACACCACCTTCTCGCTCGCCGTGAGAGATGCAGGCAATCAGATCAGCGGCTGGGACCAGAACGCCGCCTCATGGCTCCTGCTCAGCAGCGACCTGAAAGGCTACATCCGCCATGCCGCCTACTACCTCGAAAGCGACGATGCCGAGCACCGACAAGCGGCCGATCTGTTGATGCTCGTGCAAGGCTGGCGACGCTACGACTTCCAAATGATGGAGGGAAAGAAGAATTTCGCATTCGACTATCCCATCGAGAAACAGATGATACTCAACGGGCAAATCTACCCCACGAAGAAGAAACAGACCGTAGAAGGCGTGGATCTCACGTTGGTGCTCAACAGTTCATCGGGCGATGCACTGGTGGGTTACACCAAGACCGACAGCAGAGGACGTTACCGCTTTACCGTGCCCGACTGCTGGGGAAACGGATGGAATATGTATGTGAAGACAAGCAAGGAAGACAAATCCATGAACTACTATATGGGCATCAACCGAAACTTCTCGCCCAAGCTCCGTAGCTGCGACCCACAAGAGTTGCAACCCCAACAACTGCCCACGCCGCACGTCAACCTGCGAGACGCCATCGATCGTGGCGACCTATCGCTGAGCACCGACAGTGTGCGCGTGCTGCAGCAGGTGACCGTGACGGCCAAACGCCGTCAGGGCAAGTATTTCTGGGAGAGCTACGAAGGCAATCTGCGGTCGGCAGACCTCGTCTACCGGCCAGGCGACGAAGTGGACGAGCTGCTCGACAAGGGACAGGCCATGCCCACGCTGATAGAATATCTGAAAGGAAAGAACCCGCTAATCGTCGGTAGCGACAACGTGTCGGGCTACGTGCCCTACACCAACGACATCAGCAACTTCTACGACACCGGACTAAGCTACGAGCGCCGGCCTATCTTGTGGTATGTCAACAATCGCTTCGCCTGTGCCACAGGTGTGTCAAAAAGAATCAAGAAACCCGATGACAGCGAGGCTCTCGAATACAACACCTACGGGGGCATGGTGTCCTATGCTTTCCCCTTCTACATGGATGAGGTCAGCAAGGTGCTCATCAAAGCTACAAGATCCAACCTTACCGACTGGCGATACGAACAAGCTGGCAACAACCCCGTAGAAATCTTCGTGTACCGCAATTCGCAAGGCCGATATTATAACAAAAAAACTAAGGGCCTGCGCACTACTTGGTTTCGCGGCCTCGTCAATCCCGAGACCTATGAGGACACGCAACTGGAAGGGATCATCCCCGACAAGGATTTCCGGCGCACGCTCCTTTGGGAGCCCAACCTGACGACGGATGCTGACGGCAAGGTATCGTTCCAAGTCTTAGTCAACAGCACCTGCCACGAGATTTACTATTCGGCTGAAGGCATCACACCCGATGGCCGCGCGGTCGTTTCCCAATAGCGCCATTCACAAGAATCATACGCATCCATACCGGATGCAGCCCACGCTCACCATGAACAACCTAACGAAAATCATATATCTCCTGGCCTTCTTGCTGATGGCCACGAACCTGTCGGCACAAGACGAAAGCATCAAAAACCGCTTGACCGACGCACCAATACAGGAAAAGGTGTATCTGCACCTCGACAACAACGGCTACTTTCTTGGCGACACGATATGGTACAAGTCGTATGTGGTGAAGGCCGACGACCTCACTCCAACCGACATGAGCCGTATAGTCTACGTGGAACTGGTGTCGCCCGACGGCTTTGTGGTGGAGCGCCAGCAGCTCATTGTGTCGCCCGACGGTTATGGGTATGGCGACTTTGCGCTCTCCGACTCGCTCTATTCGGGCTACTATGAGCTGCGAGCCTACACGCGGTGGATGCTCAACTTCAACGTTACCGAGCATCCTTACAACCGCATCTATCGGGAAGAATTCTACAACAAGCAGATGGCCAAGGATTTCTTTCGCGACTACGGCTGCGTCTACTCGCGTGTCATCCCTATCTATGAGAAACCGGATCAGGCAGGAGACTATAGCCTTAAGAACATCATTCCTCGCCCACGGCAACGTGCCCTGCCAGTGGCCAAGCCGCAGCTGAACGTAGCATTCTTCCCAGAAGGCGGCAACCGCATTGTGGGCACCACGCAACGCATCGCCTTCGAGGCCACCAACGAGTTGGGAGAAGCAGTGAACCCGACTGGCACCATCGGGCAGCAACCTATCACCGCCGACTATATGGGGCGAGGCGTGTTTACCATTAACGGCAACAATCCAACCGAGAAAGCAACGTTTATCTACAAAGGAAAAACGTATTCGTTTGAACTGCCGAAAGCCGAAAGCAAAGGCGTAGCGTTGTCGCTGATGCGGAACACAGTGCAAGTGAAGGCCACAGGACTTACCGTTTCTTCGCTGTCGGCTGCCGTGTTGTGCCGTGGCCAACTGAAAGAATACCAGCAACTGACACTCGATGCAACAGGTGCTGCCACATGGAACATCGACCTCGACAAGTTGCCAACAGGCGTATGCAATCTGGTGGTGATGGATAATCAGAGTCAAGTATTGGCTGACCGACTGTTCTTTGTAAATCATTACGACTGCGGTTCGCGGCAAATCCAAGTGGAAGGGCTCAAAAAGGAATATGCGCCCTACGAGCCCGTCCACCTGCAAGTCAAAGTTCCGGAGGACGTAAAGACCATAAGTCTGGCCGTGAGAGACAATGGGGAGGACATGCCTACGTATGACACAGGCAACATCCTTACCGACTTGTTGCTCACAAGCGACCTCAAGGGGTTTGTCGCCAAGCCCGATTACTATTTCGAATCGGACGACAGCCTTCACCACGCACGTCTCGACCTGTTGCTCATGGTGCAAGGCTGGCGCAGATACAACGTCAAAGACTTGCTGGTCGCCAAACCATTGAGGTACAAGCCCGAGACAGCCATGACCGTGGAGGGACAGGTCTATCCGTCTATTCATTTCAGCCCTATCGAACCCGAAGAAATGCCATGGTGGAAGATGGGTATCTTCGGATGGACGTTAGATGCCATAGCAGCCAGCGGAGAAAACGGGGCTTTCGGTGAATACCACAAGCAGATTATGGAGGGTGAAGGAATGAACTATTTGTCTGCACAAGAGAAGCCAGAAGAAGGCTTAGACGACTTGTCAACCCACCGTGCGGATGTAATTTCAAACACTGAAGACTTAGGACATGGCGACGAAGAACCACAAGCCGTCAACCAATCTGACACGGAGCAAGGTGTCAACCATGGTTCGCTAAACAAGGAAGTGACCATAAAGGGTGAGCTGGTGCTGGGCACCGACGTGTGGCAGATAGAGCAGCAGACCAACTCCGGGGGGCGTTTTGCCTTCAGTGTGGAGCCCTTCTATGGCGACGGAACGCTCATGATAGGTGCCTATAACAACAATAAAGCGAAAAAGAAAAAGAAGAACAAGAAGGAAGACTACGATCTGTTTGACGAAGACGCATGGCCCGACTACTATGTCAAACGCGACCTTTTCTATCCTGTCTTCGCCTCTAAATACTCGTTCTATCAGATTCATCAGCCTGAAGCCAGCGAGGCACCGACTGAAGGGGCTCCCGACTCGCTGACGGACGGCGGTATCGATCTGTCCGAGGTAAGCGTTAAGGCGCGCCGCCGCAAAAGCAAGCACGCCATCAACTGGAACAAACCAGCTTGCCAATACGATGCCATTGAGCTATACAATTTGTTGACAGACTATGGGCTGTCATACGGAAAGGTCAACTTCCGCCGACTTCCACTGCAGATGAGCATGATGGTCATGGGCAACTACAATGCCGCCCAAATGTTTCTGGTGGACGCGCGCTTCGACCGTTATCTCTTCTACCGCACCTATGCACCCGACGAAGCCGCCTCGCAGGCCACGCCCACCACACGAAGCAACTGGGCCGTTTACAAGGACACAAAACTGAAACGCTTACAGACGGTCAAGTTCTACACCGACTTCAGTCTGCGCCAAGACAGCCATCCGGAGATGAACAGCCAGAGCGCCGATGTAGTGGTGGATTTCGACACCATGCCCCAAGACGCCACCCGATACACCATGCGCGACAGGCGCATCATCCTGCACGGCTTCACCATGCCCGATGATTTTTACCACCCCGATTATAGCAACAAGCCACTGCCGGGCCATCAGGATTATCGTCGCACGCTCTACTGGAACCCCAACGTAAAGACGGACGGAGGGGGTGCGCAAATCAAATTCTACAACGGGAGCCACAACACCGCCTTATCCATCAGTGGTGCCGCCATTGGCCTTAACGGTCCATGCTGCGCGCCATCCCTATAAAACTACCGTCCAACAGGCGCAATCAGTGTTTCAGACCATAGTGCATGATAACTCCGAAACACACCAATGGGATAACAAAAGAATAGTTGACACTCGACAACCCGAGAATTTCCGTCCGACAATCCATTATGGCTGCTTGGACGGGCGGTATAACGCTGCCCCCCAATATACTCATCACCAAACCAGCGCCAGCAAACTTTACATTGTCGCGGACACCCGTCAGAGCGATGCCGTAAATAGTGGGGAACATCAAGCTCATGCAACCAGACACGGCCACAAGACACCACAAGCCTACCCTACCATCAACAAAGATGACACCCAATAGGCAAGCGATAGCCACAAAAGCCAACAACGCCAACAAACGACCAGGTGCAATAAACTTCAGAAAATATGTACACACAAAGCGACCGACCGCAAACAAAGCCAAGGCTCCCAAGTAATAATAAGTGGTGACCTGCTGGGCAGCCGACTCGGTCATACCCTCCATTCCGTAGAACACATGATGACCATAATACATGATGTACGCCCAACACACCGTTTGGGCACCCACATAGAAGAACTGCGCTATCACGCCCTGCCGATAGGTCTTCATGCGGAGCAGCTGGCCAAACGCTTTCAGCAGGCTCTTTCGCTCGGTGGAATCGCCCGCTTTTGGCATGCGCGTCAGCACTATGGCCACGAGCAGCAGCAGGACAACAACACCAATATAAAGATAAGGCTGCACTAATATGTCAAGGTCGTGTGCTTTGATTGCCTCGAACTGCGAAGGGTCACTGACCATCAGACGGTTTCTGCTTACACCATCGGTCGTGTCGAGACTGCCCGACACATAGGTAAGAGCTATGAAAGCACCGGTGAGCGCACCAACAGGATTAAAAGCCTGAGCAAAGTTTAAGCGTCGGGTACCCGTCCGTTCCGATCCCATGGCATAGACATAAGGATTGCAACTGGTCTCGAGAAACGACAAACCGCATGTCATCACAAAGTAAGCGGGCAAAAAAGCCACAAACGAACCAGTGGCCTTTGCGGGCAGAAAGGCCAAAGCGCCAACGGCATAGAGGGCAAGGCCGGTCACCACACCAGCCTTGAACGAATAGCGTTGGATGAATAGGGCGGCAGGAAGGGCCATGCAAAAATAGCCTAAATAGAAAGCCACTTGTACAAAACTGCTTTCAAACTTGCTAATCTGGAATATCAGTCCAAACGACTTCACCATCGGATTGGTTACATCATTGGCAAATCCCCACATGGCAAAACAGATAGTAATCATGACAAAAGGCAGAAGAAAACTCACTCCATCCTTTTTGAATAGCCCGTCGCGGTTTGGTTTCATTGATAGAAAATTATTTTTCGCAAAAGTAATACTAAATGCCATGATGACCAAATTAATATGTACTTTTGCAGAAAGAAACGACAAAATGTCTATCCCTTAAACTCACCAACATGAAAAAACTCATGTCACTCCCACCTAATTTGGTGGGATGTTTCCACGATATCACAGGCTACCCGAAAGATGAATGGTTCTGCGCCAACGACCCCGTCGGGCACAAATTAGGGTCGGGCGGAGGAACGATCAACTTGCTTATGGAATACTGGAAAGCCCATGGCAAGCAGCCCGACGACCAGCTATTGCTGATCCATGCAGGCGGTCAAAGCCGACGACTGCCGGCCTATGCCCCCTCAGGGAAAATACTTACGCCCATACCCGTGTTCCGTTGGGAACGCGGGCAACGTCTTTCTCAAGACCTACTGCAGCTGCAACTGCCACTCTATGAGCATATCATGGCATCAGCTCCAAAGAACCTTCGCACCATGATTGTGAGTGGCGATGTGTACATCCGCACCACGCAGCCACTACAGCCCATTCCCGACGCCGATGTGGTTTGTTACGGATTATGGCTTGGCACAGACATTGCCAAGGATCACGGCGTATTCGTAAGCTCCCGAAAAGAACCCTGCACGCTCAGCCACATGCTGCAAAAGCCTTCGGTCGACACGCTCAACCGTCTGCAAAAGGACTATTTCTATCTGACCGATATCGGCGTATGGCTACTGTCGGACAAAGCTGTCGATGTGCTCATGCACCACGCTACACGCAACGGCAAGGTAACGGAGTATGATCTGTACGGCACGTTTGGCTGCTGCCTGGGTACGCACCCCACCCTGCACGACGACGAAGTGGCTCAACTGAAGGTGGCCATTCTACCCTTGCCGGGGGGCGAGTTCTACCACTTCGGCACCTCGCACGAACTTCTTTCGTCAACTATAGCCATACAAAACCTGGTAAACGACCAACGCCACATCCTGCATCATTCCCGCAAACCCAGTTCCAGCATCTTTGTGCAGAACGCCATCGTGAATATCACTTTCAACGATGGCAACCAAAACATGTGGATTGAGAATAGCTTTGTGGGAGCTCGATGGAAATTGAGTAACAACAACATCGTGACCGGCGCCACCGAAAACGATTGGCAGGTGCATCTTGCGCCCAACGAATGCATCGACTTCGTGCCCGTTGGCCAAAAGGCATGGTGCGTGCGCCGTTACGGTTTCTTCGACAAGTTTGCCGGCGACGAGCAGACGACACCACGTTTCCCACTATTGGCGGACAACACTGCGCTCGATGCTTACATGCAAGGAGAAGGCTCCACCGCTGACCGATGGCTATCGGCCGAGCAACTGTCCGACCAAGCCAACCTGTACCGACTCACGGAACAACGGCAACAATATCAGGCAAAGAACTGGCAGATGCTGGCTCAAAATCATGAACACAGCGTGTTCTATCAGCTCGATCTAGAGGATGCCGCTGGAGCGTTCCGCAAATACCACATCCCCACTCCACAACCACTGGACAACGAGGAACCACTGCTGAAGCGCATCAGCGATGCCATGTTTCGATCGGCGATTGGTTCAACCGAACAGAAAAGACTGATGGAAGACCGGGCCTTCGGCCTGCTGCGCGAAGGGCTGACAATAGCGGCAGCCACCAACGGCATGACCCCACGCAAAACGGTGTACGACGACCAGATAGTATGGGGGCGTTCGCCTGTGCGCATCGACATTGCCGGAGGATGGACCGACACCCCACCTTACTGTCTTATGGAAGGTGGAAACGTCATCAATCTGGCCATAGAGCTAAACGGGCAACAACCCATCCAAGCCTATGTAAAACCCTGTCAATCCCTTCACGTTACACTTAGAAGCATCGATCTGGGAGCCTCAGAGGTAGTGACGACCTATGAGCAGCTGGGTGCATTCAACCAAGTGGGCAGTCCGTTCTCCATTCCCAAAGCAGCATTGGCCCTTTGCGGCTTCCTTCCCCCATATAGTGCCGAACCATTCCAAACGCTTGAAGACCAGTTGCGCGATTTCGGCTGCGGCATAGAGGTGACTTTGCTCTCGGCTATTCCGGCAGGCTCTGGACTCGGCACAAGTAGCATACTGGCCGCCACCGTACTGGGCGCGCTCAGCGAATTTTGCGGCTTAGGATGGGACAAGAGTGAGATCGGGTATCGCACATTGGCACTCGAGCAGCTACTTACTACCGGCGGCGGATGGCAAGACCAGTATGGTGGACTGCTGCACGGCGTGAAACTGCTGCAAACGCAGCCGGGCTTCCAACAGACACCTGTCGTCAGCTGGTTGCCTACGGGCATCTTCACACAACCAGAATACCAAGCATGTCACCTGCTATATTATACGGGCATAAGACGGACGGCCAAAACTATTCTGGCCGAGATCGTACGCAAAATGTTCCTCAACCAGCACGAGGAATTATCACTGCTGCGCGACATGAAGGCACATACCTTAACAATGTGTGAAGCCATACAACGCGAAGACTTTGAAGCTATGGGAAGGCTCGTTCGGAAAACATGGCATCAAAACCAAGCACTCGACAGCGGAACCAATCCTGAGGAATGCCGACACATCACCCAACTCGTTGACGATCTTTGTCTGGGCTACAAGCTGACTGGAGCTGGCGGAGGCGGTTATCTCTATATGGTGGCAAAAGACCCCGAAGCAGCAGCATGCATCAAGGCCACTCTCAACAGTCGTACTACCAGTACCAACGCACGGTTTGTGGATATGACGCTCAGCCGCCATGGCATGCAGGTTTCACGAAGTTAAGTATTACCATGGATTTTAGGACACCCATTGACATCACGCCTTCATCGTGGCAGATTGCACCCTGCGAACGCATGTTGTTTGTAGGCTCATGCTTTGCCGACAACATGGGGCAACGCTTCGGCCAAGAACGGTTTCGTACTGTGGTCAATCCATACGGAGTGATGTACAACCCGGCAAGTATCGTTCACACCCTGGAACGCTTGCTGAACGATGGCGGCATGCCATTTGTACGCGACGAGACGGGCACCTGTGTCATCACATTGGGCACCAACCACGTATATATACTGAAGGAGACTGGCGAAATTGTGGACAACTGCCAAAAGCGTCCACAACGCCTTTTCAACGAACAGACACTCAGCGTAACGCAATGTGCCGAATATTTGTGCAAAGCCATTGCATTGATACACGACCGTTACCCACAAGTGAGGTTCGTCTTTACGGTATCGCCCATTAGATATCGTAAATACGGATACCATGGCTCGCAGCTTTCGAAGGCCACCTTGCTGCTTGCCATCGAACAGGTGAGGCAAGCGGCTACGGGCGCAACAGTAGACTATTTCCCGTCCTACGAGATTGTTCTCGATGAGCTGCGCGACTACCGGTTCTACCGCGAGGACATGCTCCACCCCACCTCGCAGGCTATAGACTATATCTTCGAGCGGTTTGGCGATACTTATTTCTCCCGCCAAACACAAGCTTTTCTCGCAGTCTGGCGCCCCATACGCGAGGCGTTGGCCCACAAACCATTCCATCCCGAGTCGGCAGAATATGCCCGATTCATTCAGAACACACTGGAAAAAGCGCGAGCCCTACAAGCTTGCTACCCCGAGATGGGCAGCATAGAGGATATCATCCTTCGCGTTGGCGCACAGCCTCAAAAAGCAGAATAGCCGCACTGACCGACACGTTGAGCGAGTCGAGCTGACCCAGCATCGGTATACGGATGTGGGCATCGGCAGCCTTGCGCCACGGTTCGGTCAAGCCAGTGGCCTCGGTGCCCATTACAAGGGCGGTGCCACAACGCATGTCGGTATCGTAATAGAGACGTGAGTCTTGCAACTGGGCAGTGAGGATGCGGATGTTCCGTTCTTTCAAGAAGGCGATGCATTCGGCCGACGAGCAGGCAACCGTGGGCACGGTGAAGACGGCCCCGATGCTCGAACGTATGAGATTGGGATTGTAGAGGTCAGTAAGTGGGTCGCATACAATAACGGCATCGGCTGCCGCAGCATCGGCCGAGCGCAACACGGCACCCAAGTTGCCTGGCTTCTCCACCCGTTCGAGCACAATCAATAGGGGGTTGTCGGGCAAGCTAAGGTCGGCAAGCGTCATCGACTTGGCCTTCATCACAGCGATAGCCCCTTCCGTGGAGCCGCGATAGGCCATGCGCTCATAGACCGCAGGTGTTACCGCCAGCGACTGGCTGGTTGCGATAACCTGACGCATATCGGCATCCGCGCCCGCCGAAAACACAAGCTCAGGACAATAAAAAAGCGTATCAATTGCATAGCCCGAATGAAGGCAGTGCAGCAACTCGCGCCGCCCCTCCAACACAAACAAGCCAGCCTTGCGCCGTTCGGCCGACTTCTGCTGCAACAAGATAAGTTTCTTTATACGCGCATTTTGTGTACTTGTTATAACGTTTTCCGAACTTTTCATGCCTTTGAATTCTTCCTTCTTTTTTATTGAATAATTGCAAAGTTAAGAAAAAAATGCACTATTCATCTATCGAATCTTCTCTTTTTCGTGAATACAGGAAGATAGAAAAACATTTCGGCAACTTTGCAACAGAAAGCACAAACATGCCGTCATGCTGAAAAGTTGCCGAAAAGTCGAAGGATTTGTGCGATAGAGCAACACTACTATCCGATTCTTCGGAAATAGGATTATTTAAAAATGAATCGGGCCAATCCGTAGACATAACGCCGAAAGCCGGGACGATACGCCAACAAGCGGTCGAACCATGAGAGATGCTTGGCCAAGATGCGCACCACCATGCCCACATAAACCATGGCAAAGAGTGTGCCGATGCCCACAATATGCCACAACCATCGGCCAAAAAACACATAACAGAACACTACGGCCAACAACACAAGCGAGATGTCGACAACAATCTTCATCTTCGGGAATTCGATGCCTGTCACTTCGCAAACGGCTACAGGGAAACCTTCGCCCGGCATGGTTACCGATCCGCAACGCACCTCAAGTGCTATGCCGAAACCAAGAATGGTGCAACCGGCAACTTGCGATCCTATTTTCGCCCAAAGCGTTGTGGGAGCAAGCCACGACGTGAGCGACATGTTGATATCTATAAGCGTACCAAACACAAAACCGACAAGCAACTGGAAAAGCTGCACGGGTTCGAAGCGCTTTCGCAGCACGGCTATTTGGCCAGCCACAAGCACAGCATTCATAATATAGGTGTATTGCCCGATGGTGAACCGTGGTATATCCATAACGTGTTGTTTTCCAGCCGTTTCAAAAACATAGGGAAGCGTGGATATTACGCTCGATCCCAACATGCTACGCACGCATACAGCAACACCAAGTGTCATGACACACAACGAAACAAGCAGCAAGACGTGCTGCCACAAAAACGAAACAATTTTATCTTTTCTACTCATAAGTCATATCCCAAAAGTGCATCTTTACAAACTGATGCCTCTTTTTTACCTTTAAAAGAGCATAGCACTCTTGCTTATGCTCACATCATCCTTTTGCAAAGTTACAAAAAAAAGATGAGATTAGAGCCTTGCACCATCGTTTTCTTGACTTCAGCCAAACTCAAGTACATTAGAAACGATGCACTATGAACCCCACCATGCATGATGCTTACAACTCCGCCGAACAGAACTTTCCAAGTGCTCATGCAAGCGACCACACGCAAAAAGTGCGGTCAACAACCGTTCAGTTATAGACCGCACTCTGCTATAGATATCTGCCGAGCAGACTAATCTTTATTGGAACGCTTACGCTCCAGATGGTCGAGGATAATCTTTCGCATGCGGATGCTCTTAGGAGTGACCTCAACGTACTCATCGCTCTTGATGTACTCGAGGCACTCCTCGAGACTCATGACCGTCTTCGGCACGATACGAGCCTTGTCGTCGGAACCCGACGCGCGCACATTGGTAAGCTGCTTGGCCTTACAGACATTAATCACAAGGTCGTTGTCGTGCACATGCTCGCCAACCACCTCGCCGGGATAGACCTCATCGCCCGGATCAATAAAGAACTTGCCGCGATCCTGCAGCTTGTCGATGGCGTAAGCGTAAGCCGTACCACCGTCCATGGAAATCATGGAGCCATTTGTGCGGCGCACTATTTCGCCCTTGAACGGCTGGTACTCCTTGTAGCGGTGAGCCATGATAGCCTCGCCCTGCGAGGCAGTAAGCACGTTGGTGCGGAGACCGATGATACCGCGCGAGGGAATGTCGAAGGTGATGTTCACACGGTCGCCCTCAGTGTCCATGCCGGTCAGTTCTCCCTTACGGCGTGTCACCATGTCGACCATCTTCGACGAGTAGTCTTGCGGCACATTGATATCGAGTTCCTCGATAGGTTCGCACTTTTGCCCGTCAATCTCCTTGTAAATAACCTGTGGCTGACCGACCTGCAACTCGTAACCTTCGCGGCGCATGGTTTCGATAAGCACCGAGAGGTGCAACACGCCACGTCCTTTGACAATCCACTTGTCGGTAGAGTCCTCGAAAGGCTCTACGCGAAGGGCGATATTCTTCTCAAGCTCGCGCTGCAAGCGGTCGCTGATTTGACGCGACGTGCAGAACTTGCCTTCGCGTCCGAAGAAAGGCGAGTCGTTGATGGTGAACAGCATGCTCATCGTAGGCTCATCAACGGCGATGGGTGGCAGACGTTCGGGGTTCTCAAAGTCGGCAATGGTGTCGCCGATCTCAAAGTGTTCCAAACCTATTACGGCACAGATATCACCACTTTCCACACTGTCCACACGCTTATGGCCTATGCCCTCGAAAGTATGCAGTTCCTTAATTTTGGTGCGCTCCTGTGTTCCGTCACGGTGGCAAATCACAATATTCATGCCATCGGTAAGCTTTCCACGGTGCACACGTCCCACTGCGATACGACCCGTATAATTGCTATAGTCGAGCGAAGTGATTAGCATCTGCGGCGTACCGTCGATGTGCTTCGGTGCAGGAATAACCTCAACAATCTTGTCAAGCAGGTAATCGATGTTGTCAGTCGGCTTGTTGAAATCAGCTCCCATCCATCCGTTTTTGGCCGAACCATATACCACCGTAAAATCGAGTTGGTCTTCTGTAGCATTAAGATCGCACATCAAATCGAAAACCATCTCATAGACTGCTTCGGGGCGGCAATTTGGTTTGTCGACCTTGTTTACCACAACAATAGGCTTGAGACCGATCTGCAAAGCCTTCTGCAGCACAAAACGCGTTTGTGGCATAGGCCCCTCAAAAGCGTCAACAAGTAGCAAACATCCGTCGGCCATATTCAGCACGCGCTCCACCTCACCACCGAAATCGGAGTGGCCAGGAGTGTCGAGTATATTGATTTTTACACCTTTCCAGGTGATTGATACGTTCTTCGACAATATGGTTATCCCTCGTTCGCGCTCCAAATCGTTAGAGTCGAGCACTTCGCCGCTGTTGTCCTGGCCGTCACGGAACAGTTTGCCAGCGAGCATCATCTTATCGACCAGAGTAGTCTTACCATGGTCAACGTGCGCAATTACTGCGATGTTACGAATATCTTGCATTGATTTACCTTAAAAAATAGCTAAATATATTTGCGTGCAAAATTACGAAAAATAATCGAAAGGCTTGTGCGATTGCTTGAAAAGTTGTAACTTTGCACCGCATTTTCGGAAATACCGAAGCATTTGCGGCTGTCTATGGTTTTTGATTAAGGCCATTGTGCGACCAACGGATGTAATGATGCAACCATTATTAATCAACAAAAACATGTATCTTAATTCAGAAAAGAAAGAAGAGATTTTCGGCCAGTATGGCAAGTCAACAACCGACACTGGTTCAGCAGAAAGCCAGATTGCCCTGTTCACTTATCGCATCAAGCATCTGACAGAGCACGTCAAGGCCAACCACAAGGACTTTGTCACCACTCGTTCGCTGACACAGCTCGTCGGCAAGCGCCGTCGCCTGCTCACCTATCTCAAGGAACGCGACATCAACCGTTACCGCGCCATAGTAAAGGCTCTCGGTCTGCGTAAGTAAAAACGGCGAACATCAAGTTCGCTCATACCGCAAAATATTGAAACAACCGCATTGTCAAAACATACAATGCGGTTGTTTTGTTTTCAACAATCAGACGTACCGTCACATCTTAATAGGTACAAAGCCTGCTTTCAACAACAAAAATACCAGTAACTTTCGCATATACGCGATCTTTTAATCGTAAAGTTAAATCTGAAAAAATACATCTTTCACCAGAACAATTTTAGCGCAGGAAACCTTCAGAACAACAGCCTGAAACGCTAAAAGAGGAAGATTTGAAAAGACATTTTGAGCCAATGCGAATGCAATAAATGCCAAACGGCACCGCCATCAGTCACTAACGATAAAACCGTCAATAGCTGAGGGCGGTGCCGTTTGACACTTATCGCAAAGCGATAAAGTAGCTTTCGCAGGCTTCAAAGAAGTCTATATCCACACCAAATTCACTTTTACGACTATAACTTATTAGCAATCAGCAAATAAGCAAAGCCATTCATAAAGCGCCTGTTTGCAAGCCACGTTCAGCTGGTTGCAAACAGACGCTTTTTCAAGAACATATTTGTCACAATGTTTGGCTAACAAAAGTCTTATTAGTTCCACGACTTTTGACATCATTGCATCAAAAATCTTTCAGCCGCATTCACCACAAAGTTCATTGTACGAAAAGACGGAAGTCCATCAAATCAAGTACGATTTGACAACCATTTGTCAACATCAAGAATTTCTCTTAGCGGCATCATAACAAACTCGCGTTCCCACATGTGAGGATGCGGAATGACAAGATCGGACTCATTGACACACACTTCATCATAAAGCAAAATATCAATATCGATCACACGGTCATGATATTTACCATCCACTGTCTTCTGCGTACGTCCCATCTCAAGTTCTATACGCTGGGTGACAGCCAGCAACTGGCGCGGCGTTTGTGTCGTAAGGCAACAAACACAGGCATTGATAAACCTATTGGGTGTATCAAATCCCCAGGGCGCAGTTTCCATGAGCGATGACTGCCGCTCCACCTCGCCCACACGTTCGTTTAGCAAGGCTATGGCCTCACGCACCAATTGCTTCCGATTGCCAATATTTGACCCTATGCTGAAATATACATGATGAAGCATTGCCAACAAGCCTTCGATGCACTACAAGATTGTCAACTTAATCTATAATGAGCAAACTATCACCAAAGCAACCAAACATATAGCCGTTCTGCAAAGCCAAATCGTAACACTGCATAACAGCTTCATAACCGCCAAATGCCGCCGTGGACATCATTAACGTGGACTCGGGATGATAGAAATTGGCCACCATACTGTTGGCAAGTCCGAAATCATAAGGCGGGAATATAAATTTGCTGGTCCACCCTTCGTACTCCTTCAACAAGCCATCAGTTCCGACCGCAGTTTCCGTAGCCTTGACTACGCTCGTGCCAATGGCGCAAACCTTATGGCCAGAGAGCTTTGTGTTGTTCACCAGCTCACAAGCCTCCTTGGTGATATGCATCTGTTCTGAATCCATCTTGTGCTTGGTGAGGTCTTCAACTTCGATTTGAGAGAAATTCCCAAGTCCGCAATGCAAGGTAATGTAAGCAGCATTCACACCCTTAATTTCCATACGTTTCATCAGCTCGCGACTGAAGTGCAGCCCCGTTGCAGGTGCGGTTACTGCTCCTTCATTTTTAGCAAATACACACTGGAAATCCACAACGTCGTCGGCAGTGGCATGCGAGTGAACATGCATATTGGTCATCGTAGGATCCTCGGGACGACCATTGAGAACATAGTCGGGAAGAGGCATTTCGCCCAAGGTAAACAGTTCGTCTTTGAACTGGTCATGCGGACAGTCGTAGAGGAAACGCAACGAACGGCCACGACTTGTGGTATTATCGTAGACTTCTGCTACCATAGTGCCAACTTCATCGAAGAAAAGTTTGTTTCCTATACGTATTTTACGCGCTGGCTCTACCAACACATCCCATAGATGGGTCTCCTCGTTAAGCTCACGCAGGATAAACACTTCTATCTTAGCATCGGTCTTTTCCTTAGTTCCATAGAGACGGGCAGGAAACACCTTTGTATCATTCATAATAAACGTGTCGCCCTCGTCGAAATAATCCAAGATATCACGAAACTCGATAAATTGGCCTTCAATGGGATTTCCATCCTTGTCCTTCTTAAACATTTCTATCTCACCAGTCGTGCGGTGCAGCACCATCATGCGAGCTTCGTCACGACGCGTTACACGAAATGTTTCCTTGGAGCCGTCATCATTGGTAAATTCACGTACCAAACTATGTGGATAAAGGGCTATTTGCTCTTGTGGCAACTTAAACCTGAATTGTGACAGTTTCATATTTCTTTGGGGTTTGAACTTTGTTTCTTGCGTCGCATTTCCCAAATCATAACCATAGGGAACAAACGCAGTTTATCTTTATTTTGGGACTATTGTTATTTATAAAAAGAGAATGCAACGTTTGCAAATATCTTATAACTCACCAGACTGTAGTCGACCAATGTCTTGTTGGTTGAGCCATTCACTAAAGTGATCAAAGTCAATGCATTCGCGTTCAGAAAAATCGCCCACACGAGTGCGCCGCAACTCTGTAAGGTATGCACCACTACCCATTGCACGGCCAATGTCGCGCGCAAGTGCTCTTATATAAGTACCCTTTCCGCAAACAACACGGATGGAAACACGATGGCGAGCAACATCAAAATCTGTAAGTTCTATCTCGTCGATATGTATACGTTTGGGCTTCAACTCTACCTGTTCGCCGTCGCGACGCATCTGATAAGCGCGCTTACCCTCTACTTTACAAGCGCTGTAAGTAGGGGGTACCTGATCGATTTCACCTACAAATTGACTTAATGTTGACAACACCAAATCCTTAGTGATGTGCCGCCAAGGATAAGTATGGTTGACGGTATGCTCACAATCATAGCTGTCAGTAGTAGCACCTAACTGGAGTGTAGCTTTATATTCTTTGGTATGGGCTTGTAATTCCTCTATACGTTTGGTGCATCGCCCAGTGCAGAGCACGAGCACACCAGTGGCCAATGGGTCAAGGGTACCGGCGTGTCCAACCTTTACCTTACGACCCAAATGTTTGGATAGCAAGTAACGCACGTGAGCCAAAGCGCCGAAACTCGACATACGATAGGGCTTGTCAATGGCTATAATCTCGCCTTGTATGAAGTCCATGTTCAACAAAAGATATTGTATCGTATTACAGCAGAGTGGTCAAAATAGTGACTAAACCAACCACAGCACAATAGACTGAGAAATAGATAAGCTTACCACGTTTGACTATATTCACCATCCATTGGCATGCTATACAACCAAATACGAATGCCGTAACAAAGCCGATGATGAGTGCAGATACGGGTATATCGCCCATGACGGAAGCCATACCACTCTTGGCCATCTTCAAGGTATCCAGCAACGCCTCGCCCAAAATGGGAGGAATGACCATGAGAAATGAGAACTGAGCCAATTTCTCCTTTTTGTTCCCCAAAAGCAATCCCGTAGCTATTGTACTTCCAGAACGAGAAAGACCTGGCATAACAGCGCACGCTTGAGCCAATCCGATAATGAAAGCATCCTTAAACGTAATCTTTTCACGCTGACGCGGCTTGGCAAAATAAGAAAAAGCCAACAGAGTAGCCGTCAACAGAAGCATTATGCCCACAATGAGCAAACCTGATCCAAATATTTCCTCTACCTTATCTTTGAAAAACACTCCAACAATTCCTACGGGTATCATAGACACCACAATAAGTGCTGCATAACGCGTACCTTCGTTCCAAGAAAACTTGAAAAGATCGCGGAAAATCCATACTATCTGCTTCCAAAAGATAACCAGCGTACTCAGCACAGTAGCAACATGAACAACAATAGTAAACGCCAAGTTGTCGGCACCGTCAACACACAACAGCGAAGACAGGATAGACAAGTGGCCACTGCTACTCACGGGCAAGTATTCCGTTAATCCCTGGATGAGTCCTAAAAGAAAAGCCTGCAGATCATTCATACGGCATTAGTCCTCCTTCGTTGATTCAGTAGGTTGCTGAGTAGCATCGCTATCTTTCGGCTTACGGACAATGGCATAAATCATCGAAATAAAACCAACGAAACAAACCACTGGAGCTACTTTGATACGACGCACACTAAAGATGTCGGGAGTGAAAGCTTGCTCTGTCGACGACGGTCCAATCATCAGAATGAAACCAATTACGACAATAACGAAACCGACAGCCAACAAAATGAAATTGGTACGGTCGAATGCAAAATTTCTTCTTTCCATAATTTGAATTAAACTTTGATTAGAGTATCGCGGCACGTGGTCAACAGGTTATTAACGTCTACAGACTCGACAAGCCACAAATGCTCGAACAACAATTTATAGCAATGATTTTTATATCTTATATAGTTCTCCGGCTTTCATCTTCAAAAACTTGTTAACCGAAATGCATGCGCACATGGCAGTTATGATGATACCGAATAGGAATACGGCAATGGCAGTGATTATCATCTCCTCCCACGAAATAACGGTCAGCACCTCTGGCTCGTAGCGATAAAGCAAGTACATGCCTCCTCCAAGCACTGCGCAGGCCAAAAGAGCGGCCAACATTCCGGTCACGAGAGCACGTTTAAGAAAAGGCCATCTGATGAATCCCCAAGAAGCCCCAACAAGTTTCATCGTGTGAATGGAAAACCGGCGGGCGTAGATGCCTAACCGAACAGTATTATTGATCAGCGAGAACGAAACGAAGGTAAGCAGCACAGCCAATACCAGCAACACCAATCCAATCTTGGCCAAGTTACGATTGACGGACTCGACTAGGTCACGCTGATAATTGATTTCCATCACTTTCGGATATCGCTTAAGCTCTTTGGAAATCCACTTCAGCGAATCATTGTTGGCATAATCACCCTTAAGCGTTAGCTCTACCGATGACGGAAGCGGGTTAACTCCATCAGTAAACTCCGACGGATCTGTCCCCATCTCTTTTGTGGCATCTTTTAACGCCTCTGACTTGCTTATGAAATGAACACCTTTGATATATGGTCGCTGAGACAATCCACGACACATGGTCTGCGCCTCAGTATCGGTCATATCTTGCCCGAGCATCATGGTGACCACCAAATTCTCCTTAACATAAGACGACAAATTACGTCCCAAAAGTGTAGAGAACACTACAAGTCCCAAAAGGATAAGCACCAAGGCTGTGCTGATGCATAGCGTGATGGATTGCAAACGACCTGTTCGCCCGTTATTTTTTTTACGTTTATGTCCCATTTGCGAATGGCAATAATTACCCAAATTTGCGTGCAAAATAACAAAAAAAAAGTCACAATAACGAGAGTTTAACGTGCGTTAACGTCATACATCAGGTAAAAGTCAGTAACTTTGCATATATAAACAACTTGCCTAAGCCAAAGAAGACCATTGGCAAGCCATCTATACACAGAGAACAAGACATGAGTACCACGATTTATCCAAGTCCCATATACGGGCCAGTACATAGTCGGCGATTAGGCTTGAGCTTAGGCATCAACCTCATGCCAGCCGACGGAAAAATTTGCACCTTCGACTGCCTTTATTGCGAATGCGGTTTCAACCATGACCGGCGTACGCGCAGCCATCATCCCTCACGTGAAGAAGTAGCGAAGGCTTTGGAGCATCAACTTGTCGACATGCACAGCAACGGCATGCATCCCGACGTGCTGACATTCGCAGGAAACGGCGAGCCGACCAGCAACCCCCACTTTCCGGAAATCATTGACGACACCATTACTTTGCGCAACAAATGGTGTCCCGATGCAAAAATCAGCGTGTTGAGCAACTCCACATTCATCGTACACGAAAAAACGAGAAGGGCTCTGATGAAAGTAGACAACAATATTCTGAAGCTCGACACAGTAAATCCCGAATACATCAGCTTAGTGGATCGTCCCACCCAAGCAAGTTACGACGTTACGAAAATTATCGAGAACATGAAGCTTTTCAATGGGCACCTCATCATTCAGACCATGTTTATGAAGGGCTACACCACGCTCTCCGACGGAAAGAAGATATCCGTGGACAACACCGGTGACCATTATGTGGCACCGTGGCTGGAGGCGGTGAAAGCCATCGCTCCACAGGAAGTGATGGTCTACACCATCGACCGCGAGACGCCCGACCATGACTTGCGCAAGGCTACACATGAGGAGCTCGACAGCATACGCGACCGCATAGTGGCCACAGGCATTCCCTGCACAGCTTCATATTAGTGGGAGCCGTCAAGGAAAACCACAGAGATACAAGTAGCCACTAATCTATGGCACCACACAACACACTTAACCCCAACGCAACCATGAGATACAAAATAGAGCGGGGCACTCCTGAGCAGGCAGCCGTCATTGCCGAGCTGATCATGATGGCTGCAGACCACGCGTGTTGCCAATATTTCGCTGGTCCCGACCACACACTCAGCGACTTTCACAGAATGATGACGGGACTGGTGAAATGCGATGACAGCCAATACAGTTACCGCAATATTCTCGTGGCGAAGACCGCCAAGGGCGACATAGCAGGCATCATTGTAGCCTACGACGGAGGCCAACTGCACTCATTGCGCAAAGCCTTCCTGCAGGCCGCAAAAGAACAACTGGGAGGCGATTTCTCCGACATGGCTGACGAGACACAAGCTGGAGAATACTATATCGACTCACTTGCCGTAAAGACGGAGTACCGCAAGCAAGGCATCGCAACAGCCTTGCTATACGAGATGATACGTCGCCACGGCACACGTCAGCCCGTAGGTCTGTTGGTCGACCTGACACATCCTTGGGCCGAACGGCTATATTTGTCGCTTGGCTTCCGCCTTGTGGGCACCAACACATGGGGCGGACACGAGATGAAACATCTGCAATATCCGCAGCGTTGTGCATGGGCTGTGGGCAATAAACTGCTGGAGAAGTACCACGATGAGGAATGGGGCGTGCCTGTTCATGACGAGAAGCGCCACTTCGAGATGCTCCTGCTCGAGACTATGTCGTGCGGACTGTCATGGCTGATGATGCTTGAGCGTCGCAATCTGTTCCGCAGATGCTTTGCGGATTTCGACCCCAGACTTGTCGCGGCGTTCACAGAAGAGGATGTCAACCGCATCCTCTCGATGGATGGCATGATCCGCTCACCACGCAAGATACGGGCTATGGTCAATAATGCCAAGGCATTCTTGAAGGTCGCAGAAGAGTTCGGTAGTTTCGACCTGTACATCTGGCATTTCACGAACGGCAAGACATGGATCTACCCCAGCCACCAAAAGGCATGGTGCACACGCAACGCCCTCTCCGACGAAGTGGCCAAGGACATGAAAAAGCGTGGGTTCCAATATGTGGGATCCACCATCATCTATTCGCATCTCCAGAGCATCGGCATCATCAACGACCACATCGACGGATGTGCCAGAAAGCAAGGACTCTCGCAGGGTAACATCGTTATCAAGGAATGAAAACCACACGACTCGAAGACCTCAGCATCCCGGTGAATCTGTACGTGTGCGGTCGGCCAGAAGCAATTCTCATCCAACCGCTCGAACGAAAAGAGACGGCGACCATCGACCATGAAATCTCGCTGATTACCTGGCACACGGGACGGCCTTTCGCCATGGCGGCCTTCAAGATTGAGGACTGGCATCTCCAACTGACACCGTGGCACGATGATGCCATCTCGCGACGAGAGGAGGTGGGTCAGCATGCCGAGGAGACTATTCTGTTTATCACCGACGAATTATTGCCCAAGGTGAAAAGCTTATTGGGAGACTTACCCATTGTGTTGGGCGGCTACTCGCTGGCAGGTCTGTTCTCTCTATGGGTCTCCACCCAATCCAGCCTATTTCAAGGCATAGCGGCCGCCTCGCCATCGGTTTGGATTCGCGACTGGCAGTCGTATGCCAATGCCCACCCTACGCGCGCCCAAGTGGTGTATATGAGTCTGGGGCGCAAGGAGGAGCACGTACGCAACGTGTCCATGGCTCGTGTGGGCAACAACATCCGCTTCGAGCAAGCACTGCTCGAACAGCAATTGGGAAGCGACCGCACCACCCTACAATGGAACGAGGGTGGCCA
Source organism: Eggerthellaceae bacterium (assembly GCA_963656105.1). Classification (GTDB taxonomy): domain Bacteria; phylum Bacteroidota; class Bacteroidia; order Bacteroidales; family Bacteroidaceae; genus Prevotella. The sequence continues at coordinate 345 of CAVKHW010000033.1, read as the reverse complement.
TTTCGTGGAGATGGACTCACGCACCGCCATCGCCTATGCCTGGACGCTCAACAAGCTCCATGCGTTGCGATGAGCAACAGAACAAAAAGGAAACAACCTTGCCTCATTTTTACAAATCTGAGCTTACTCGGGGCTTTTCCCCATTAGACAATACTCATGTCGAGCATACCCATCAAGACAGGCTTGGCCATACGACCAATCCCGTCTTTTCATTGACATATTTATAATTTTAGTTAGGGTTCACTAATTAATTTCCACCCAACAACCTTGTGGTGTGAGCGAGATCCTCACAAGATGGCCGAGAATGAGGATTATTCGCTTTTTGAAGGCACCCAAGCCCATTTT
>CAVKHW010000032.1:0-25960 GCA_963656105.1 Eggerthellaceae bacterium | reverse complement strand
AGGGGCTTCGGGCAGGATTTTTATGCCATTTTGAGTTTTAGCGGACAGCAATAACTTGATATATGAAAGGTTCTCTTAATAGAGCATTTGATAGGTAATGGCTATATTCCAAAAAAATGACAGTCAAATTAATGACTGCCATTATTCTTATATTCATCATATAATTGCTATGCCTTATACAATCTTCTTATGGCAAAGTACAAACTCTTTATTAACCTTAATCAGACCAATGGATGTTTGTCACAAAGGGTGAAACATAACGATTCACCCTTTGTGTGACAACAAGTATATCATTACCAAAACGTATCCACATTTATAAGACTGAGTAGTTACGATATATTACTTAAGTTTCGGATTTGTCATTTAGTAGGTGTCCCCGAAGGGGTCACCTGTTAAACGGTAAATCCGGAACTTGAGTAAAATATCTGTCTATTATGAAATTTTCTCGTGCAAACCACTTATCTTTGTAAAGCAAGAATATAAAACCTAAAAAGCAAATGGCAAAGAGACGGAAAACGAATACCGTAGAGGATGTTCTCAAACAGATACCGGAGAAGGAACTGCGCAAGTTCTTGGCCAAGGAGATGGCAATACAGGAAGTGCTTGACGATTTCATGTCAGTGTTCAAGAAGTATTTTCTCGCAGGCAATGATGGCGATGCGTATGTAAAACAGATAGACGCTGCATTCATCGATGCTGAGGGCGAATACGGCTATATATCCTTCTATGAGCAGGCGCATTTGGAGAGTGTTGTTTGTAAGGCACTTGACGCAGCGGAGCATTTCCGCGACAACGGCAATTATGGAGCAGCCATCAATATCTGCTTTTGCGCACTGGAGAATGGTGCAGGAGCCGTTATGCACTCCGATGACAGCAGTGGGCATCTTGGTTCCATCATATATGAAAGCACCGAAGTGTTGTCAACACTTGCTGACCCTGATGTGTCAAAACTAACCGACGACACACGTATGGATTTTATGCACAGATGTTGGCAGTGCATAGAGAATGATAATTTCAAAGGGTGGGATTGGTACACCGACATGTATAATTTTCTTATATGTCTTGCTGATCGGCAGAATGAATACGAAGACATCATGCAAGCCCTCGACGGCGATGAAGAGTTCAAGTCGGATTATAGACAACGGGAACAAATGCACCTAAAGAATGATCTTTTGCTCAAATGGAAAGGGGAGGACGCTTCGCGTCAGCTGATGCTCGATAATCTTCAGGTCAAGGAGTTCCGCGCGAAGGCCATAGAGGACGCGCTTGCGGCCAATGATTTCCAACGGGCTTATCAGTTGGCATCTGACGGCATTGAACAAGACAAGAACCACTCCCCAGGTATAGTACCTATGTGGAACCACTGGATGCTTCGCATTGCACAGAAGGAAGGCAACTACGACTTGACTGTGAAGTATGCCAGCCTGCTTTACCTGCACCCTTGGCAAGAGAATGGTGATTTCTATAGACTTCTGAAAGAGACTGTGCCGACGGACCAATGGCCAACGTTTGCAGAAAATCTGGCCAAGCAAGCCCTTGACGGAGGATATAACCGGAAGTACGCCGACATCTGCTCGCGAGAGAAATGGGTTGACCGTCTGATGGAGTATGCAAGGGAACAGCAATCCATCTATACGCTAAAGGAGTTTGAATCACAATTGTTGCCGAAATACCGCACGGAAATCATCGACATGTACATCCGTTATGCGGAGGGATTGATGACGTCGTTTAATCGCAATCGAAACACCTATAAGGAAATATGTAAATACCTGCAACATGCGGACAAACTTGGAGGACACGACAAGGTGGAGGCATCTGTAAAGATGCTCCGTGCGGACTACAAACGTTGCCGTGCCCTGCTCGAAGAACTCACGTCGTTCAAGAATTGATTGCGGTTGCTGCAAAAATACAAATAATAAGGACTCAAGTTTTCCACAGGAAGGCTATTGCTAATATTAACGCTTTTTCGTTTTCCTGCTTGAATTGCGCGATTGGAAATTGGGATTGAACGATTTCCGCTTGTTCTCGCGTTTAGCTTTGTTGGCAGGAGAACTGCCAATAGCTTTTGGATCGTAATGCGCACTCCCACGATAAGGCACACCATCATAAAGCTTTTTGATAAGGTCAGTGCGTCCTATGCGGCGTAGCTCGCGTTCTATAGCAGGTCTCTCTTCTGGTTTATACCAAAAAAAGAATTGTCTTTGTGCCAGTTTCTCGCGTGGAGTTTTTGCCGAGAATATGGGTTCTAACGTATACGGGTCGTACCCCGAATACCATGCCTCAGTGCTTACGGTCATGGGGGTAGGCGTAAAATCTTGCACCTGCTCAAGGTGAAAATCCAAGTTCTTGGTCAGAACCGCCAATTCGGCCATATCCTCTTCTTTACATCCAGGGTGCGAACTGATGAAATAAGGAATGATCTGCTGATTAAGCCCTTCCTCGCGGTTGATGCGGTCGAATATTCGTTTAAAATCGTAGAATTGGCTGAATGAAGGTTTACGCATCAGCCGCAATACATTGTCGGATGTATGTTCAGGAGCCACCTTCAGTCGGCCGCTCACATGGTGTGTTATTAGCTCGCGGGTGTATTGTTGCGCAGCCTCGTTCGACTTCTCATCTTTACTTTTGTGTAACAACAAATCATAACGCACGCCACTGCCTATAAAACTTTTCTTCACTCCAGGCAGAGCGTCAACAGCGTGGTAGATATCGAGCAACTGTGAATGATCAGTGACAAGATTGGGGCAAATCTGGGGATTGACACACGAGGGTCGTTTGCAATGTTCACAAGCTTTCTGGTTGCGTCCATGCATGCCATACATATTAGCCGATGGGCCACCAAGATCGGAAATATAGCCTTTAAAATCGGGCATGGCAATCACTTTTCTCGCCTCACGCAATATGCTTTCCTTTGAGCGGCAGACAACAAATTTGCCTTGATGGGCAGAGATGGTGCAAAAGGCACATCCTCCGAAACAACCTCGATGAAGCGTTATGGAAAACTTGATCATCTCATAGGCAGGAATGGTCTTCCCCTTATATTTGGGATGTGGCAAACGAGTATACGGCAATTCGAAAGTGGCATCGAGTTCCTCCGTGGTCATAGGTGGATAGGGAGGGTTGACAACTGCATAGAGATTATCGACACCTTGTATGAGACGTTGTGCGTGTATCTTATTGCTTTCCTCTTCGATATGTCTGAAGTTTTCAGCTTCAGCTTTCTTATTGCGCAGACATTCTTCGTGCGAATGAAGTAGAATGTCGTTATTGGTAATGCCGCCAGGTATATCGTCTTTCTTGCAGAGGTAAACCGTCTGCGGTATATCTTTTATGTCTTTGATGTTGCGTCCATTCTCCAATTCATGACAAAGCTGCACTGTGTTTTTCTCGCCCATTCCATAGAGGATGAGATCAGCACCACTCTCGCAGAGTATACACTTCTTGAGTTTATCTTGCCAATAGTCGTAATGGGTAAGACGACGCAATGACGCTTCTATTCCGCCCAACACTACAGGAACATCGGGAAAGAGCTCCTTTAGAATTTTAGTGTAAACGATAGACGGATAATCGGGACGCATATCATGACGACTGTCTGGACTATAAGCATCATCGTGTCGCATACGTCGGTTTGCGGTATAACGGTTGACCATAGAATCCATGGCGCCTGGCGATATAGCGAAGAACAATCTGGGGCGTCCCAGCTTCTTGAAATCGCGATAATCACCGTGCCAGTCGGGCTGTGGAACGATAGCCACTCTGTAGCCGTTGGCTTCAAGTATGCGCCCGATGACGGCAGCACCAAACGAGGGATGGTCAACATACGCGTCACCCGAAAATAGAATAACGTCGAGTACATCCCACCCCCTAAGATCACATTCTTTCTTGGTTGTCGGAAGAAAATCTGTCAGTTGATAATTCTGCATGGTCTAATCGCTTACCTCCTGCAGATCCACTTCATCTTCAGTGGTTTGATTATCCTTCCAATTTACATAGAGCAACACCAATTGATGGAGGCCAAAGGCTTTCATGTTATTGTTGTAGATCACGTCGAGGCACAAATCCAAAAGAGCCTTGTCTTTTCCAGCTTCGCTTTCCAACAATGACCTGACATTGAACTTCAGTTTGTCGAGCACCGACTCGTCGATGATGCCGTTGCTATCAATCAGATAGCGGAGCAACGCGTATTTGTCAATAGTCTGCAGATGGGCTTGTGTAACCTCTATGCTGCGGGTTCCAGAATGGTTTGCTTGTATTTTCATGTTTTTGCAGATTGATATTATTAATGTCTCTAATTATTTCATGATGTAATCGAGTATACCTTGCATCAGTTTATGGCGTATGTTTCTGTCTGTGATACACTCAAAGGGAAATCCCATTACAAACGCTTTATAATCGTTTCCAGCGTATGCCACTGCTGCAGACTGGCCGCTACTGTACTGCATGGCACAGAACGCATTGTCTTCGGGATGGATTATGTCTGTATGGGTTGCTGCATATTGGTCAGGATTAAGCATTCGGCAAAAGTCGAATTGCATGCCTAAGCCCTTCACGCCTGCCAAGGTGTCGGTCTTAATGCTGCCGCCATAGCCAACTTTCAGATATCGGCTCAACCAAGCCGCATCATCCTCTTGTGTCATATCTGACCCTATGTATGAGCCGCTGGCCAGAACACGTCCGCCACCTTGTGTATAGGCTGCAATTTTGCGTTGTAAGGAAACAGAAAACGACTTATAATACTTGGTGGCAAAGGGTGTGTATTTTTCCAATCCAAGTATTAAGTCGACTGCTTGGTATTTGTCCAGTTTCACTTTGCCAGTCTCTATGGCTTCCGAGCTGCAACTGACTACATTATATCTCACGGCTGAAGCAATGGCATCTGTGTGGATTTTTGCGTAACTGAAATCATTGCCTGCAATGAATTGTCCAGCCAATTCGTCTCCTCCAAATCCAAGCCCTCCTTCACCTTCACGTCCTCGCCGTGATGTGTCGAAACATTGTTGGCGTCCGTTCCAACCAGCCGTAATTCCGTAGGACACTCCAGGATCGCTGTCAAGGTCGAAGCCTTGCCGGTAATCGTTGTCCACAACGGCAGGAGCAGACAGGCGATGGAAACCATTTACAACAAGGATTGTCTGTTGCGCATTGGGGCAACTATAGGTGGAAACAATTTCGGAAGGAAAGCTCTCACCGCCACGGTTGGCTGCAGTCACACGGAAATGGTATGTTTTTCCTGGCTCGATTTCTATTGTTGTGGATGTTCCATTGACTTTCCGGCCATTATCAAACCCACTGTTGTCTGTTGCTGTATAAACAATATAGTAGGTAGGGGTTGCGCTTGGCTCTTGCTCGTCGATTTGCGAGCTCCACGACAATTGTGCCTGACGTTTATTTTTAAGGTCTACAAACACGTTGCATGGAGCTAACGGTTCGATCACGGCCGACTGGCCATGCATGCCATTGACATATCTCACAATGGTCTTGTATAGCGATCTGGCCAAAGTGAACTTGAAGTTAGGGTCTTGTCCCATTACCATATCGGGAAAATTCTGATGGGACAAAGTTTCGATGATAGCCGAAGGAACCTCTGGCAATCGAGTTTCTGAGTAATTGCGATCCCATAGGTATCGTCGGTTCCATCGTTTGTAAGCGAAGGTCAGGTCTCGTGTTACGCCACTGAGAAGTTGCTCGGCAAAAATCTTGGATGCTTGCCGGGTAACTCCCGAAGAAAGGCGACCGTCGTTGAAATCGGTAGTACAAATGGCGAGCGACCCGACAAGATCCTTTCCGTTAGGCGAATAACCGGCATCGCTATGTATTGCCAACGACAGTTCGATAGGCACTTTTTGTCCATCAAGTGTCGGTACATAGACAGAACCTCCAGCTAACCAGTTGGTCATTTTGGAACGTGCGTTGATGTCGTCGGAATAATCATCTTCGCCACCCCGTCCTCCATAGACAGAGTAAGGTGCGCCTGCCCATTGCGCAAAATAGCGTGCGCCTTCCAAAGTCCGTGGATATTGGCTAATCACACCTCCACGTTCAATATTGCCCATTCCACCGCCGAACCTCACGGCATCAGCAGTCACTACACCTTTCATGCGGCTTTGGTTGGTTAGAATCACACAATTGGCCATATTGTCGCCTTTGCCAAAGTCGAATGTTCCCAAGTATACCCAAGTATTGCCACCCATTTGTTGATTTACACGAAATTCAGTGGCTTGCCCCTTGTGAAATACCGTATAATGGGCATCGTCCACACTGTTTGGCATCGTCTGGTAACTTACGTAAACAGCGTAGGATCCTTCTTTGGCAAAATATGGTTGATATTTGATAAAGGCTTTATCTGCCTTTTTGCTGGCTTTCAACATCCGTGCCGTTCCGGCGGCAAAGGGATTCTCGTTATCGAGATATGATCCGCCATGAGCCTTAAAACCTTTTTGCGGCGCCGTGGTCCACCTGTCACCTTCTGCATACTCTTTATAGCTTTCTGCTGAAGTATTAAGTCCGCAATCGTTGTCAACAATATATTCGCTTGTTTGCCAGTCACGTTCGCGAGGCGTGAACACCACAGCTCCTGCATTTTCCAACATGGGTATTAGAAAAGGTTTCACAATGGTTTGGGTAAACAGGTCTTCTGTGGTTCCAAAAAGATTAGGCCGTTGCCATTTCCATCGTCCCTTCTTGTTGTCGTAATATCTTCCGTGCGATGCCCACAAACTGACATGCCGGTTGTATAGACCATGCGTGAAACGTGTTGGGCGCGAAACGTTATCTATCCAGGGATGTCCTTCGTAGTCGATTTTGCCCCACAGACGATTGATACCCCCCTTGTCCGTTTTGTGGTTGGGCACATAGTCTTCTATGGGCATGCCATTCGTAAGGACTTGTAACTTGTATTTATTATAAATCTTAGGCAGGGATTTTTTTACTTTTTTGTAGATCAAGCCAACCTGTCTATCAGTAAATTCCTGTTGTGCGAAATATTCGTCTGTTGTAATCGTTATCGTTTGCTTGCTGTCATCTACCAAGAAACTTTTCAAGCGCGGCTGTTGTGCAAATTCTGTATTTTTCGCATGATAGTTGAGAAAGAATTCATTCAACGAGCGTTTAGCCTTTTCCTGAAAAGCCAGACCTTGTGCGTATGCAGTCAGGGAAAAAGCTATAAGATAAACGCAGCTGATTAGAAGACCTTTTTTTGAAGCCATATCCAAAGTTCATTTCTTGCCTAAATCAAGCTTCTCCTATCGAGAAGTTCTCGGGGTTCTTGCCTTTTAGATCTTTAAAATACATTTTGATATGGCGCATATCTTCTTCCAAATTTCCTGTGGGTATAAAACTTTCCGTGCATTTTATGATTTTCTTTTGGTAGTCTACACCATAAAGTAAAATTGGTATTTGTGCCTTGAGAGCGATAAAGTAGAATCCTTTCTTCCAGTCAGGATTTAGCGAGCGGGTGCCCTCGGGAGTAACGCAGAGGCTGAAACGTTGACGCGATTGAGCGACTGCAGCCAACTGGTCTATCATGCTTGTGTGTTTGGAGCGAAACACAGGAATGCCGCCCATACGTTTGAATATAGGTCCCAATGGCCAGAAAAACCATTCTTTCTTCATAAGGAAATTGACATGAAGACCTTCGGCCCGCATATATAATTGGCCGATTGCGAAGTCCCAATTACTCGTGTGCGGTGCCAAGCAGATCACATACTTGTCAGGATGTGTAACCGACACATCTTTATGCCAACCCCATCGCTTATACAAAAGCCAATGGAAGAACTGTTTCATTAACATGTTGTGATATTTATGCCAAACAACCTATGTGGTTGATGATTTCGTCAACCTGTTGGTTGAAATCGAAAATGAGTTGCTTGTAATAGTTGTGGAGGGACATGCCGGGTTCTGGATGCGAGATGCGTTTTACGAAATCGTTCCTTGTGATAATAATCGATGACAAGATATCGTTTACAGCATCTTCATTCTTTTCGGTTCCATATAACGATGCCGCTACGCCAGCTGCAAACAGATCGCTACAAATGTAGTTGATGGTCTGTTTAAGTTCTCTTTTCTTTGCCATGTTTTCTAATGTTGTAAATGATTGGTAATACGGATGTGAATGTTGGCAATGAATGCTTGCTCCATTGCATTAATTCATCACCAAAGATAGATAAAATTATGGAAATGCAAGAATAACTTTAAAAAAATCTTTCAAAAAAAAGTTTTCTTTCTCATTTCTTTCCATATATCATGGAAAAAATGTACTTTTGCATCAAATCATACACACTAAATTTTAAATAGAAAAAAGAAAATGGAAAAGAGTCTTTTGCAGAAGGCGCGTGCACTTTATCAGCCCAAGCTGCCCAAAGGATTGCAGGGTGCCATTAAGGTAAAGGAAGGTGAGCCCACTCAGAGCGTTGGCGATCAAGATGCTATCAAACAATTGTTCCCCAACACTTACGGAATGCCCCTCATCGAGTTCGTGCCTGGCGACGAGGCCGCCAATTGCGCCATCAATGTAGGAGTCATCCTTTCTGGTGGTCAGGCTCCTGGTGGCCATAATGTAATCTGCGGTATTTTTGATGCAGTAAAGAAGATGAACCCCTCAAACAAGGTGTATGGCTTCTTGATGGGTCCAAGCGGTCTTGTTGACCACAATTATATTGAGCTTACACCAGAATACGTTGACGAGTATCGCAACACGGGTGGATTTGACATGATTGGCTCTGGCCGCACGAAGCTTGAGAAGGAAGATCAGTTCGAGAAAGGATTGGAGATTATCCGCGAATTGAACATCAAGGCCGTAGTGATTATCGGTGGCGACGACTCTAACACCAACGCTTGTGTCTTGGCAGAGTATTATGCAGCCAAGCAGTATGGAGTGCAGGTCATTGGCTGTCCCAAAACCATCGATGGCGACTTGAAGAATGCGCAGATTGAAACAAGTTTCGGCTTTGACACTGCCACAAAGGTCTACTCCGAGCTCATCGGCAACATTGAGCGTGATGCCAACTCTGCACGCAAGTATTGGCATTTCATCAAGCTCATGGGACGTTCCGCTTCTCACATCGCCCTTGAATGCGCTTTGCAGACTCAGCCCAACATCTGCCTCGTGTCCGAGGAAGTGGAAGCCAACGACATGACACTCAACCAGATTGTGGAGCAAATAGCTACCGCTGTGGCCAAGCGTGCCGAGGATGGCAACAATTTCGGTGTTGTGCTTGTTCCAGAAGGTCTTATCGAATTTATCCCCGCTATTGGCCGCCTCATCGACGAGCTCAACGATCTGCTTGCCGCACATGGTGCTGACTACAAGGATCTTGACAAAGACGCCCAGCGCGAGTATATCCTCTCCCACTTGAGCAAAGAGAATGCCGAGACATTCGCCACTCTTCCCGAGGCTGTTGCCCGCCAGCTTTCTCTCGACCGCGATCCTCATGGAAACGTTCAGGTGTCGCTCATTGAGACTGAGAAACTGCTGTCCGATATGGTCGGAGCAAAACTTGCAGAGTGGAAAAAGGCCGGTAAGTTTGTTGGCAAGTTTGCAGCCCAGCACCATTTCTTCGGTTACGAGGGTCGTTGCGCTGCTCCTTCCAATTTCGATGCCGACTATTGTTATGCTCTCGGCGTAAGTGCTGCCAACCTTATTGCCAATGGCAAGACGGGTTATATGGCTATTGTTCAGAACCTTTCCGCTTCTACCGACGAGTGGATGGCTGGCGGAGTGCCCATCACCATGATGATGAACATGGAGCGTCGCAACGGTGAGATGAAGCCTGTTATCCGCAAAGCTCTTGTAGAACTCGACGGGGCTCCTTTCAAGAAGTTTGTAGAACATCGCGACGAATGGGCTCGCAAGACCTGTTTCGTTTATCCCGGCCCTATCCAGTATTGGGGACCTGCTGAGGTTTGCGATCGTGATACGCGCACATTGTCTCTCGAGAACGAAGCTAAAAATAAGTAATAGTTAACCCATCAGGTTTAGCATATTATTTATAAATAGACAAGGGGACATTCCTCGCGCTTAAAGCAGTGTGGGAATGTCCCCTTTATCAATAATCAAGCTATTTCTTTTGGCAAACCAGTTAATTCGTTAATGGCCACGAAAACTCCTAACCGTTCCAAACGCAAGCAGAGCCAGCATTATAAGTCTGCCAACTATCGTCGCTCGCATATTTCGGGCGTCTTTTCGTTGTTGTCTTTTGCGCGTAAGGGGCGTCGATGGCCTTGGATTCTTGGCGGTGCTGGCATATTGGCAGTATACGTTTGGGTGTTCTACTACTTTTTTGTGGGTCCAACAGGGTTTCGGTGGCGTGCATTATATGGCGATGCCAAGTATCCGGAGGGTTACGAGATACACGGAATAGACATATCACATTATCAAGGCAAGATCAATTGGAATAGGTTGCGGTATAGTGCAATGGTCGACGACTGCCCGATACGTTTTATTTTTATCAAGGCTACGGAAGGGGCTTCACGTGTAGACGATAATTTCGTCGAAAATTTTGAAAATGCACGCGAGTATGGTTTCCTGCGAGGTGCCTACCATTTTTGGAGCAACAAATCGTCGGCGCGCGAACAAGCCTATTATTTTCTCAGCAAAGTGCATTTGGAGGAGGGTGATTTACCACCCGTTCTTGACATTGAGTACAAGCCTCAAAACAAAAGTGTCGAGGACTTTCAGATGGATGTGCTGACTTGGCTTCACATTGTAGAGGACAAATATCATGTAAAGCCAATCATCTATACCTATTATAAATTTAAGGAGCGTTACCTAAGCACTTCTGTTTTTGACGGCTACCCCTACTGGATTGCCCATTATTATGTCGACAAGGTGGAGTATAAGGGGAAATGGAAATTTTGGCAACACACCGATGCCGGACAATTGCCAGGCATAAAGGGTAACGTAGACTTGAACATTTACAATGGCTCGTACTATGACCTTATGCAGTTAACTGTGGGCGGAGCTGACGAAACGAGTACAGACAATTGAACGTAATGTTGCGGCAACTGTTCAGTAGCAACAAATCTTGACATAAACTTTTTGTAGACCGAACCGCTTGCCCACGCTTGTCTTTCTGCCGCAAAAACCGAGCATTACAAAGAATCTTCGTAACCACTTGACAATCTGACAGATACAACACAACGACGTAATGGTTGTGCACTTTCCTAAAAGACATGCTTGCCAAAGGTGCCCAATCGGAGCGCGAAAGAACATCTTTCGCTAAATGATACATACCGTATGGAGCATCCTCCTGCGTCGAACCGCAGTGCGATACACTATCCCCCACAAAGCCAATGGCATCCAAGGCGTCCGTTTTTTATAGGACACCTTGTTTTGCCTGGTCTCGAAACTGCCTGTTGGCGTGCTAGAATGAGGAGCGTATAGGAACGTTTTATTCAGAATATTCACAACAGATATTCTGTTGCGTTGTAAATACGCTCACATCTGTTGTTATGTGACGGCAGATTTTTTACAATGTTCTGCGCTCGCAGACCATCACTCCAAAATCTTTGTCATAGCGAGCGACGAGATGAGTCCGTCCGGATTAACGGTTGCTGTTATGCGATAACGTGCGTGTTTTTCCTTGCTTTCGTCTGTTCGGTCTATGTCCTGAAGAGCGGAGAAACTCACATTATATTCGTATTCCTCATCGCCAACTTCCTTTTTACCTATTTCGAAATCATTGTTCAGTCGCCATGTCATGCGCGTGATGTCGTCCTTGTATATCTTGTGCATGAATGTCACCACGTCTGCCTTTATCGCATCGGGCTTACCCAAGAAATTGGTAAGGATGGGTGCGACCGTAGCTTCCAAATCCACTTCGCTTTTGGCGTTGATGGCTTGGAAGAAATGACGGAACACCGATGCTATCATGGTTTTTTCGTCAGCTTGCACTGTCTTGGCCTTCATTGTCTTTATTGCCGCTTGAGCCTCATCTACATGTTCGCCCTCATCATGTTGGTCAAGATAGGCTTGCAACGCATCTATGGTGTTCGTTTTGCTGGCATCAGCCCAATCTATCGAGTCTATTTTATGTGTGGCTTCGGCCTTATGATCGGTGTCGGGGTGTTTTTCCAAATATTCAAGCAAGGCCGTTTTTGAACCGCTTACCAAAGCATTAGTCCAATCGTTGTCTTGCTTTTTAAGTTCTTGCAATCGGGCAGTTATAGCCTGAATGTGATCTGTCGGTGCATCGATATTGTTGTCCAGATAGGTTTGCAGCACCAAGGGGTCATCACTCTTCATGGCAAATTCGTACGATTCCTGTTCTTTATTGCTTTTGGCGTTACTGTAAAAGTAGAAACATACGCCACATATTGCCAGCGCGATAACAAAAGCTGCGATGAGAGGCCCATGACTTTTTTTCTTTGTTTTGCCGTTCGTACTGTCAGCTGCTTTTCTTTGTGTCACGGGTGGCGGCGTCATCTGACCAGTTGTAGACGGTTGGCCGTTTACAGGAGTTGTTCCTGTTGACTGCAAGGACGAAGCACCCACAACTCCGTCTGTCGGTCTTGCTGGTTGTTCTGCAAAGTCATTGTGACCGACTTGCCCGTCTATTCGTGTCATGTGATGGCAGTTTGGGCACATATTTTGGTCACGGAAATAGATTTCACCGCACTGGGTGCATTTAATGGTTTTTCCTGCTATTTCCACACCGCAGTTTGGGCACACAGGAGCCTTGTCACTGATTTGTCGTCCACATTCTGGACATTTTATTATAGCCATATCCTTATTGTGAGATGAAGTATTGTTGATAAATTTTATGCTTGATTTCTCCGTTTATTATCTGTGTCGGAACCTTATTTCGCGTAAACGATGCTTTCCCATGAAACGACTTTTGTCCACATACCCATTGATACCATCAAGATGGCCCTTACCTGTATATTGCCAAAGAATGAAATCAAGGTCGTCTTTTAACTTAGGCTCTTGAGGAGTGTATTGTGCTATCATTACTTTATAGTCTCCCAAAAGTCCCAGCAGGTTGTTGTCGTAAAAGTTGGCGCCAGTATAGAGCAGAGGCTTTTGCTTGTAGGCTTTCTCAACAAGATTCAAGAATATGAACAGCGAGTCTCTGAAAGCCTCTTTACTGAGACCACTTCGTGTTTCGATATCGATCATGGGCAACAAGTCTTGGTCTCCGGGTCTGCATTGTGCCATAAAATTTTCCAATTGGGTTTGTTGCGCAATTTTAGGCCTATAGAAATGATACGAGCCCACCTTTAGCCCGTACTGGTGCGCCAAGTCTATGTTTTGCTTGTATCGGCTGTCTATGTTGTCCCCGCCTTCTGTAGCCTTCAAATAGACATAGGCCATTTTGGTCTTACCTACAGTTTCCCAAAACACTGAACCTTGGTAATGACTAAGATCTATGCCATGTATGTGGCTACAAGAGTCTTCACATTCAGTATATCTGCTTTGGGCGTAAAGAGCAACAACACCAAAAAGAGATGCAAGTAATGTAATCAAACGATTCATATTGCAAAGTTAAGAAAAGATTTTAGAACGCAGGCTACCTATCTGTGAAATATAATGGTTTTTTGCACGACTTATTCATTTTTAATGTCCAAATATACACGCAGGACGCTTGTTGCACATACTTCAGTTACACAGATAAGGCGGGTTCTATAAATTTGCTTTGCTGGATTTTGAGACTATTTTCGAGTGCATATCGTCAGCGAGTAAGGCAGTAATGCGGGTTCACGACCGAGCGAGGTGGCGATATAGACCGAAAAGAGTCCCGAAAGACGGCAAAACGTAACCCGTATTGTTTTGTTGTTTATTACGGTGGTAATTTATAGAACCCACCAGGAGCAAAAACAGGATAATTTCTCAACGATACAATTTTTTTATTCGTAACTTTGCAAATATGATAAGTATTAAATCTTTTTTATTGTGCACCGCGCTTGCACTACTCGCTTCATGCAGGAATGCACCCGAAAGACAGAACCAGCAAAGCGGCATACAGCAACAAAGGTCCTCGACGGCTCTCAAAATCGCCACATTGCCCACCATGGATTGTTTGCCAATATTCATTGGCGTGGAGGACAGTTGTTTCAAAAAGGCCGGCGTAGACATTGTCTTGTTGCAGCGCAACGCCCAGTTGGACGGCGACACACTGATTGCTGGAGGCTACGCCGATGGTATCGTGTCGGATTTGATCCGAACGGAAAGATTACGGCACATGGGCACTCCACTAAAGTACGTGGCCGCAACAAACGCTACGTGGCAACTGATTGCCAATCGCACGGCTCGTGCCAAGAACGTGGCGCAACTCTCCGAAAAAATGATTGCCATAACGAGATTCTCTGCCACAGAATATTTAGCTGATTTGGCTATCCGGCAAGCCAAGCCCAAAGGAGATGTGTTCAAAATACAGATCAACGATGTGACAACAAGATTGCGAATGCTTCTCAACAATGAAATGGATGCCATGTTGCTACCTGAGCCGCAAGCAACAACAGCGCGCCTTTGGAAAAACAACGTGTTGATGGATACGCAAACAAAAGATATACGATTGGGTGTTATAGCTTTTGGCGAAAAAGTGTTTAAGGATAAACATCGCAAAGAGCAAGTGGATGCTTTCGTGAAAGTCTACAACCAAATGTGCGACTCAATAAACAAGAATGGCGTAAAGCATTACCCCTCTATAATTTCCAAATACATGGGGGTAGACGAAAAAACCATACAGGCACTCCCAAATATGAAATACAACCACGCTTCGCAACCTCGCCTAAACGATTTGGAACGTGCAAAACAATGAACTGAACCATGCCAACAATATATGAACAGCGTCATAAAGATGATAACGATTCACTAAAGCATCTTGTTGACATCAATAGAAAACTGGAACAAGACCAAGAGCTTGGTCAGGCTTTTCATGACATTCGGACATTGATAGACGGATTGCATCAATGTTCTTATAGAGAACAGTTTGAACAAATGGAAGCCAACTACCAGCTCATGTGTGACTTCATGCTAAATGGCTACAAGGATTCTGAACGTTCCGCACTTTACAACCATCTTCAGGAAAATTTATCGACCCTTCTGAGAAATGTCGAGACGGACATAAAAAAAACTTGCGATCCATTCTTCTCTTCCTTATGCTTGTCGGCTGAAGGAACAGAACTGGACATCACGAACATAGAAAAAGATCTGGTGAAATTTGTACAGGATGCGGCATTGTTGTCACTTGACGATGAAAAACAACGCAAGAATCATTCACGCACAGTTTACGAAAATCATTTTTCTTATGTTCGCAACTTGTTTAATTCCATAGTCACATCCAATCAATGGAATGCCGGGGCAGCAAAAGAAATGGCAAACCTATTGGCTTCCCCAACAATTGATAGTATTGACGCACAGACTATCGTTTCGGCCATTACGTTGGCTATACTGAATGTGCCAGACCCTCAAAAAACACTTTCCTTAATACGGGTGTATACCGAGGCCACAGACATCGCTGTTCGTCAACGGGCACTTGTGGGCTGGGTATTTGCCATTAGCCAAAACAACTTTTCATTATATCCTGAAGTTGCAAAGGTGGTTGGCAACATATTAGTCAACAATGAAGTAAGAGACGAAGTATTGCAACTTCAGAAACAGGTTGTCTATTGCCTCAACGCTGCTCAAGACCAAGAAACATTGCAGAAGGACATTATGCCAACCCTTATACAAAATCAGGATTTTGAAGTGACACGTTTCGGAATCAAAGAAAAGACTGACGATACACTCGACGAAATACTTCACGCTGACATGGATGATAAAAAAATGGAGCAATTAGAAGAAGGATTTCGGAAAATATCGGATATGCAAAGGCAAGGATCTGATATCTATTTTGGCGGCTTCTCTCAGATGAAACGTTTTTCTTTCTTTTACACCTTCAGCAATTGGTTCACTCCGTTCTATATGGAGCATCCGCAGCTCCAACATTTGTCGCCGCAACTGTTAAGCTCAAAATTCATGCAAAACCTTATGTTACATGGCCCTTTCTGCGATTCTGACAAATATAGTTTTGCGCTTGGCATATCTTCGGTTTATTCCAACTTACCCGACAACATCCGCAGCATGATGGAAAACAGCGAATTGCAAGGAGGAATGACTGGCAATGAAGACACAATAGATACAAATGCATATATAAGACGGAAATATCTTCAAGACTTATATCGGTTTTTCAAGTTGTGCGACAATCGAAACAAATTTGCCAATCCATTCGAAGACAAGGACAACAACATGTTTATGGCCTCACCGTTATTCAGAACGACCATGACAAAAGAGGCTCGCAATATGACAAGGTTCTTGCTGAAGCAAAAAAAGTATAAATTGCTGTCAAGTCTTCTTGATACATATTTCGACTGTGACAATGCCGAAGATGTGCAAATGAAAGCTATGGTGGCTTCATATTTCAAGGACTACCCCAACGCTGAAAAATATTACAAGCATCTATTAAAACTTCGTCCTAATGATATGCATTCCATGCGTGGTTTGGCACAAGCTTATTTTTCTCAAGCGAAATATGCCGATGCTGAAAAATTATATCATATCCTATTGGAAACATACCCTGACCAAAAAAAGTATGCATTATACCTCTCCATATCTAAAATCAATAATGGAGAAGTGGACTCCGCTGCAAAACTGTTGTACAAACTCAACTATGATTATCCACAAGACCTCAGTGTAAAACGCGCTTTGGCATGGGCTGAGTTATGGATGAAAAACACCCAGCAAGCTCGTAACATCTATGATACCATCCTTGCTGCTGCAAAAAATGTAACCAACGACTTTTTCAACATGGGTTATTGCCACTTTTTTGAAGGCGATGTCAAGGAGGCTGTCCGTTTTCTTCAACGGGGAGTTCGTATCGGACAGACTGACCATCAAATGTTTCGCAAGCAATTGGATATGGACAAGCCTCTATTCGATCACTATAACATTTCCGATGTTGAACTAAAAATTTTAGCGGATCTCGTCGACCGAGATGTTAGGCCCTAAATGATTCATGGGAACAATTATTTATTAAATTTTACTATAAAGGCTAAAAGCCTGACCTGTCTTTACGAGAACAAAGAATAAGAAAGTTTTCGATAAATTTTGGCACGATAATATCGATATTTACTGACTTCATCACTTTTCTTTGCCATCAATATACGAAATTGTGGTTTCAATCTCATGACAGGCTGCAGGAATTTCTATTCTATTGAAACATATTTTTTCGTAATACGGCCATTTGTAACAAGGCTACAATATTTCTACAAATTCGTATTCTAATTTTGCAGACGTTACATACACTGCAAAAATGAATAAAATCTTTCTTACTGTTCTATACTTTTGTGCGTTACCAGTTTTCAGCGCAGCACATGTCAACACTCCAACCACGGCCGATAGCATCATAGCGGACTCTCTGTCCGCAATAAATTTCTTTTATCCTCAAAGCGTTGACAAACAGTCCCATAAGAAGAACATCGACATTATCAGTCAAAGCAAATTGTTTCGTGCTATACATATTGGTCTACCGCTCATCGCAGGCGGTCTCATCGAAAAACACCAAGACGACAAGTTCCGAAGCTTACGCAATGATTTCTTGCCACATTTTCACCGCACGATCGACAACTACACACAGTATGTGCCAGCTGCTTTAATGACAGGAATGAAGTTGGCTGGCGTTCCATCTCGATCTTCCTGGGGGCGCCTATTCCTGAGCGATGCCTTGTCGGCAGCCATTATGACCACCGTTGTTCAGGTGTCAAAATCAACTACCCATGTATGGCGTCCCGATGGTTCAAACAATCACAGTTTCCCTTCCGGGCACACGGCAACAGCATTCATGACAGCCACCATGCTCTCGAAAGAATACGGGCATCTGTCACCTTGGCTGAGCGTTGGAGCGTACGCCATGGCTTCAGCAACAGGTCTGATGCGCATGGCCAACAATAAGCATTGGCTTTCCGATGTGATGGTAGGTGCCGGCGTGGGCATACTCTCCACCGAATTTGGCTACTGGATTGCCGATGCCATCATGAAAAAACGCGGCCTCAACCAGCCTTCAACATCCAATGACAGATACCTATGGAACCAGCATCCATCGTTTCTTGGTTACTACTCGGGGTTCAATATACCGCTGAGCCATTATGACATCAATGAAACGAATTCGTTTGAGACCTCCACCGGAACCACCATTGGTCTGGAAGGAGCCTATTTTCTCAATCGTCATATAGGCATAGGCGGTCTGGCCTCCATATCCAACCTACACCTCATTATCAACGGCAACAAAGCGGCTGACAACACACTCGACTACTATTCTATCTACGCCGGTCCTTATTTCAACTTACCAATCTCTACGCGATGGGAAGTAGGGAGCAAATTATTGGTTGGCTACACGAAATATACGCAAAGCAACATTGCTGATTTCAATATACCATCAAACAGCGGTTGGGGAATAGGGACAGGTGTAAAACTCAACGTGCGTATGCAACGCAACTTAGCTTTCAGCATCTTTCTCGACTACAACATACAACCGCCCCACAATCCTCAAAGCGGCGAATACCTGCATATCATGACCCTCGGTGCTCAAGCCAGCATCCGTTTTTAGCTTCCGCAACCCTTTTTTCCGCCCCCACCTTTTATAATCATGATGAAATCAACACGACTATCCCTCAACACCCTTCTGATAATTTTCACCCTTATTACCTTCTTCGCCAATATAGACGCATTGCCGACCGACATCATGGAACAACGCAACATCGTGACTGCGCGCGAAATGGCAACGGAAGGGCACTGGCTGATACCCACCATGAACGGTGACTTACGGCTCGAAAAACCACCTTTGCCCACTTGGGTGGCAGGCATCATCTATGTGCTTCGTCCCAACGTGCTGGCAACCCAGCGCATGGCAGCAGGCCTCATGGGCTGTCTATGGACTTGGTTTATGTTTTTAACGGCCCGTTATCTGGCGCGCCGCATAGATTATGCCATTGTAGCAACAGTTGTGTTCTTAACTTGCTACAACACCATTTTGATGGGTCGGTCTGCCACATGGGACATCTATTGCCACGCATTCATGATGGGTGCCATCTATCTTCTTCTGCGCAGCCTTAGCGAAGATTGCGGCTATAGCTGGCGGTTGACAGGTGCGGGAGTATTGATGGGGTTGTCATTCTTAAGCAAGGGGCCTGTTTCATTCTATACCTTGCTATTGCCGTTTCTCCTCAGTATTGCAACACTGCCTACCATAACTACACGGGGAAAATGGCGATACTTAGGCATCATGGTGTTTGTTGCAGTTATAGTGGGCGGCTGGTGGTACGCCTATCTTTGGCTGGCTAACGACGACGCTATCAAATCTGTAATGTCAAAAGAGACAAGCGCTTGGTCGAACCACAATGTGCGCCCCATCTGGTACTACTGGCGCTATTTCTTGGAGATGGGCGCATGGGCACTGCCCGCTCTGGCAGCATGGGCACTGCCGTACTGGAAGCACCACATTAGCTTGAAACGCACTTACCTCATCACGTTTTGCTGGGCTTTGGGTTCGTTTGTACTTTTGTCGATAATGCCCGAAAAGAAGATGCGTTATCTTTTACCATCACTGGCACCATGTTCGTTGCTGGTGGCATGTTTGTTGATTCATCTCAAGGATGCCTTTAACAGCAATCGTTCCAGCAGAGTTGAGCGTATGTTTCTTATGGCACAAGGATCGCTGCTAACTATCGTTATCATCGGAGCCGGCATCTCGTTGTTTACATTTAGCGCAGCGTCTGCCATCAGTATGCCGACACGCATAGTGGCGGGCTTATTAATGACGCTTGTGGCAGGCATCACCATTTGGTCTACTGCCAACCGAAAGCCTATGGTTCTCACGGCAGTTGTTGCCGCGACGTTTGCCATCGTCGAATGTCTGTTACTTCCAGTTGTCTCCACAGCCGTTGGCAACCCTCAATCGCACAACATCGCGCACATTGCGCTCGCTCGCAATACCGAAAAGCTACCGCTTTACCACGACCAGCGCACCGCTCTCCGCATCGAACTGGTATACAACGCTCAACGTAAGATAAGTCCCATAAATCTGCAGGACTCCGACATGGTGCGGCGCCTTGAACCCTTCCTGCTTGTGGTAACTGCCAACAGCGACACCAGTAAGACCATCAACTTGCCCGAGAGCGACACGCTCTGTTTGGGCTTTTTCGACAACAACCTTCATCCCAAGGGCAACCGACACTACACCAATGACCTCAGAGGCCGGGTGTTGCTCGTGGAAAAACGGCATACAAACAAATGAACTTTCGCGTCATCGACATTTAACGAGAACCAACATAACATACAACATGAATAAGACAAAAAACTACGAGCTGACCATTATCGTACCCGTCTACAATGAGGAGGACAACCTTGGGCGCGTGGAACAAGCCTTAGCCGAATATCTTCCTACAGCGGCGGTGCGCGCATGCGTATTGTTCGTCAACGACGGATCGACCGACAACAGTCTTGAGAAGATTCGTGGGATATGCGCCCGGCACAACGATTTCTTCTTCATCAGTAGCAATGACAACCACGGATTGAGCACTGCCATGAAGGCCGGCATTGACCACACGGAGAGCCGGCTCACAGGGTACATCGATTCAGACTTGCAGACAAATCCTCAGGATTTCGACCTTCTGTTGCGCTACGCCGATCGTTTCCAGCTTGTGTCAGGCATACGCGCCAACCGCAAGGATAAGGCTTTCAAGCGTTTCCAATCGCGTGTGGCCAACAAGTTCCGCCGTTACATGACGGGCGACACTGCCACCGACACAGGATGTCCGTTGAAAGTGATGTGGACCGCCTACGCACAGCGGCTGCCGTTTTTCGATGGCATGCATCGTTTCCTTGCCGCCCTGACAACACTTATTGGCGGGCAATTTACCGAAGTTGCCGTCCGCCATTATCCGCGAACGGCAGGCGTATCGAAATACCACCTTTGGAACCGTCTGAAAGGCCCCTTTCTCGACTGCTTCGCTTTCCGATGGATGAAAACGCGGTATATACGCTACATTATCGACAGCAGCAATCTGGAAACGCCGCAACAATAACCACATCGAGTGTCATAATTCCCGAAACGACTATGGAAACGACCTCTATCGCAGTGTTCGCCATTGGTTTTCTGGCGCAAGGCTGCTTCACAGCGCGCATGTTGTTGCAGTGGGTTTTGTCGGAGAAAGCCCACCATGTGGTATCACCGTCCATCTACTGGATTTGCAGTTTGGCGGGAAGCATATTGTTTTTCGTCTACGGCTGGTGTCGCCACGACTTCGCCATCATTCTCGGTCAAATGATATCCTACTACATCTACGTTTTTAATCTCAACATCAAGGGAGTGTGGCTACAAGTACCAAGGGCACTACGCGCAACCATCATCCTGTTGCCGCTACTGGCCATTATCATGATAGCTAACGACGGCCTTGCCTTTACGCTCGCGTTTTTCCACAATCGAACTGTTCCAGCATCTTGGTTGCTATGGGGCTCGGCTGGACAAATCATCTTCACGTTGAGGTTTGTCTACCAATGGCATTACAGCTACCGTCACCACCAATCGTCACTGCCGCTCGGGTTTTGGATCATCAGTCTCGCAGGATGTTCCATCATCGTAAGCTATGGCATATACCGCCGCGACCCAGTGCTCATCCTCGGGCAGTCGGTAGGGTTCATCACCTATACACGCAATATCTCAATATACCATAAACAAAAGAAAAACAACCCATGAAAATTCTCATTACGGGCGCAGCCGGATTTATCGGTCACGCTCTGGCAAAATCGCTCGCCGCCCACCGCGAAACCGAAATAGTGGGCATCGACAACCTCAACGACTATTACTCTCCACGTCTGAAAGAAGCACGCTTGGCCGACTTGGGCATCAGTGCATACGACGAACATCCTACGGCAAGCCGTACAATTCCAAATTTCAGTTTTGTGAAAACCGACATTTCTGACCGCACGGCCATGAAACGTCTGTTTGCTGACGGACATTTCACCCATGTGTGCAACCTTGCTGGACAGGCAGGCGTGCGCCATTCGATAGAAGACCCCTATTCGTACATGGAAAGCAATATGATGGGGTTTCTGAACATTCTGGAAGGTTGCCGCAAGTACGACGTGAAGCACTTGCTGTTTGCCTCATCGAGCAGCGTGTACGGAATGGGTAGCCATGTTCCATTCGCAGAGACTGACAACACGAGCAGTCCGGTGAGTTTCTATGCTGCTACTAAGAAGAGCAACGAAGTGATGGCATACTCGTATGCGTCGCTTTACGGATTCCGCACCACCGCCCTGCGTTTCTTCACGGTGTACGGGCCGTGGGGCCGTCCCGACATGGCTCCATTCAAATTCATGGATGCCATAGCCAACAACCGTCACATCGACGTGTTCAACAACGGCAACATGCTCCGCGACTTCACCTACATCGACGACATCGTCGAGGGGTTAAGGCGCATCATTGAGCGCACAAGCACTGACACGCACCTTTCGCACGTCTACAACATAGGCAGCTCGCACCCCGTGAATCTCATCGACTTCATCCATAGCATAGAAGTCGTCACGGGCCGCAAGGCGCACATGAACCTAACCGGCATGCAGCCAGGCGACGTGATACGTACCGAGGCCGACTCTTCGCGCTTAATGCGCGATTATGGATACCAGCCCCGAACCACCATCAACGAAGGGTTGGCAAATCTTTACGATTGGTACAAAACAACATGGCAAACCATACAATAAATAGGAATGCCATACGTTATGAAAGACGTGAAGATACTGTTGATAGATGACGAACGGCGCCTCTCGGATAGCATCAGAGAGTTTCTGCAAAGCCAGGACTACACCGTGGACCAGGCTTTCGACTATAACACTGCACTGATGAAAGCTGGCGTTTACGACTACGACTGCGTACTGCTCGACCTCATGCTGCCCGGCGGCAACGGCCTCGACATACTGCGAGCCATCCGCAAGCGGCGCAAGAACACGGGAGTGATCATCATCTCAGCAAAAGACTCGCTCGACGACAAGTTGGCCGGGTTGGAAATCGGAGCCGACGACTACTTGCCGAAGCCTTTCGCCCTGCCCGAACTGTCCATGCGCATCTACGCTCTCATACGCCGGCTCGAATTTAATGTTGGCAACACCATGACTTCGGGGACAGTTACTGTCGATCTTCTGCGCAAAAGCGTCTCCGCCAACGGCAAGTCGCTCGACCTTACCCGAACGGAATACCGCCTGCTGCTCTTCTTCATTGCCAACAAGGGGAAAGTGCTCTCCAAGGCCTCTATTGCCGAACACCTCAGCGGTGAGATGGCCGACATGATGGACTCCTACGACTTCATCTATTGCCACATCAAGAACCTCAAAGCCAAGCTGAAAGCTTCGGGAGCCACCCCGTGCATCCGCACAGTCTACGGCATGGGTTACCAATGGGATCAATAGCCCATCGCCCCAACACAACACGCATAGCCATGAAAGAGAAAACACTCACCCATCAGCTCATGACACGCTTCGCCGTCTGCCTGGCATTGTTGTTTGCGCTGTCCATGCCCGTATTCTATTTCATCACCGTGCAGTATTACGCCGAAGATCTCTACGACATCGTGAGCAGATACGGCATCAAAGACCCGCACATCGACCTGAAAGAAGACACCTTGGCCGGCTTGTTTTTCCAATTGTCATCCGTTCTCGTCATTATCTCCGCCGCCATGTTCATCATCATGAGGTGGGTACCGCAAAGACTGTGGCGTCCGTTTCGCCACACGCTCAAGCGCATAGCCACATTCAACGTGGAAACCGGCATCGTGCCACAACTGCCCGATACCGACATCAGTGAATTCAGACAACTCAACGACGCGCTGACCCGCATCATGACCGAAAGCGTGACAAGCTATAAAGTGCAGAAAGAATTCACCGAGAACGCATCGCACGAGCTGCAAACGCCACTGGCCATCGCTCAAGTGAAACTCGACAACCTCATGCAGGACGAAAGTCTCACCGAACCTCAAGCACACGTCATACAACAAGTCTACGACGAGTTGCGCCACATGTCGCAATTAAGCCGCAACCTACTATTGTTGTCGAAAATCGA
Organism: Eggerthellaceae bacterium; assembly: GCA_963656105.1. GTDB lineage: Bacteria > Bacteroidota > Bacteroidia > Bacteroidales > Bacteroidaceae > Prevotella. Next base: position 1,874 of record CAVKHW010000032.1, on the reverse strand, counting down.
GAACCACCAGTTCAAGACAGATGAAAAGGTGGACATAGCCGACGAAATGGCATCGCTCCTGCCGCAGCTGGAGACCATAGCGGGTGATCTGCGCATAGACCTGTGCGATGAGAGCCACCACTACCCCACCCCATGCAATCAAGTGCTGCTCGACAGCTTGATAGCCAATCTTGTGGTCAATGCCGTTCGCCACAACACGTCAGACGGTTATATATCCCTACACGTCACCGACACAGAACTGACCGTGACCAACACCTCCGACGAAGGGCCGCTCAACCCAGACCATGTCTTCTCGCGGTTCTACCGGAACCAACAGAACCAAAAAGGCAATGGGCTGGGATTGGCCATCGTAAAAAGCATCTGCAATTACCACCATTGGACGATTGGCTACAGATACTGTCAAGGCAAACACCAGTTCACTGTGGGATGGCCAACCCCACAAACCGACCCAGACAAGACACGCGCCACCCATGCGCAACAAACGCTAAACGAACCAACACTATGAAGAAAACCATAATCAGCCTTTTGGCTTTGCTCTCGCTGACAACCACGTATGCACAGAGCACTGCCGAAGCCAGCGACACAACAACCTTTGCCGGTACATTCGACAACAAGGAATACAACGTTTACCTGACCATCGACTTCTATCACAACAACATAGTTGTGCCCGGACAAGAAATTTTCGGAGAAATGGCAGGCTTCTTCGGCGACAAGCGCGATAGCCGCAAATGGTTTTTCACATCTGCCGAGATAGTAGACCCTGCACAAGCCAAGATCAACATCACCAACGACTATGGCAGCGAGGATCTTGAGGCCACGCTATCGAAACAAGCAGACGGAACGTTTATACTTAAGCAGACTGACGGCAGTCCGTTGAAAATAGCCAGAGACCGAAAATGGTTGAAACTGCCCAAGCGGCTGACTTTCACCAAGCGAAAAAACTGATTGGTGGCGGTTTTGCCATCACCAAACGCATCACACACTACCTCTCGCAACCCCACCCTACCCTATGGAAACACGCATAACCGAACAATCGTCGCACTACGACCATCTGGAGCAGATGACCATCGAGCAGATAACCGCCAACATCAACCACGAGAACTGCTCGGTGCCCATGGCCGTGGAGCGCGCACTGCCTCAGATCAACCGCCTCATAGCAGCCATCGAACTGAAGCTCGAACAGGGAGGACGGCTATTCTATGTGGGCTGCGGCACGGGTGGACGGCTCGCAACTCTCGACACCATCGAAGTGCAGAACACTTACGGCACTGACGGCACACAGATACAAGCCATCTTTCCCGGCGGAACAGAATGTCTGACACAAACGCGCGAGTCGCGCGAGGACGATACTGAGAACAGCTGGCACCAGTTACAGAACCGTCATGTTTCAAGCCGCGACATTGTGCTGGGCTTTTCAGCCAGCGGCACCACGCCCTTTGTGCTGGCAGCCTTGCGCCATTGTCGCGCGGAAGGCATCGCCACGGGTTGCATCGTAAACAATCCGCTGTCGCCCATTGCCCACGAGGCTGACTTTCCGGTAGAGGTCATCACGGGTTCTGAGTTTGTTACAGGATCCACCCGAATGAAAGCCGGAACATCGCAAAAGCTGTGCCTCGACATGATAAGTACTGCCATACAGATACGACTGGGACGAGTGGAAGGTAACAAGATGGTGAACGTGAAACTGATGAACCACAAGCTCATCGACCGCGCCGTGCGCATCTTCATGGAGCGCAACCCGCAATGCACCGACTATGAAGAGGTCAAACAACTCATACTGCAGGCAGGCAGCATAAAGAAGGCGGAAGATTGTCTTTAGCCTGAATAATTCATAGAGAACCATTGGTCTCCGTCTTTAGCCTCGGTTCTTCTCA
>CAVKHW010000031.1:0-29164 GCA_963656105.1 Eggerthellaceae bacterium | reverse complement strand
CCGATGACCTCTGCAATGTGACTGCAGCGCTCTAAACCAACTGGGCTACGCCCCTATTTTCGATGTGCAAAATTACAAAAGATTTTCGTTCCCGCCAAATTTTTCGGCAGGAAATTTTTCAGCATCTGCAAAAAAGTTTAATCTCACGCGTCTTGGCAGATGCCACCGTTACGCTGAAAAGTGAGGCCATAAATACCGCTGCAAAGGGATTGGGGATAAGCGGATGGCAATGCCATATATTTATATTTGGAAGATGTTGGGGAATAATGAGGGTGCTGACTGCCCCTCTTAAAACTATCGTTTCGTACAAACAAGCAATCGATACGATTGTCCGGACACAGAAATGAATTGCATCTTTTTTGACATAAAGTAAAAAGTGATAACAAACAAAACATTTCTTTTAGAAGCCTTCATCAGCCGTTTCGGCCGCGTGGGTGCGAGTTTTCAGCCAGCGCCTTATGTAGGGCGGTTGCGAAAGATGGTCTTTCGATGCGCGAAAGGACATTCATGATAAGGCGAAACAATACTTATGAAGCAGTCGTTCAACGTGTTTCGATGTGCGAAAGGATATCTTTCGCAAGGCGTTATTTCGCAGGAAAAGGATTAATATACGGTCGCACTTAGCTAAATGCCTATCCGTCAACAAATTGCCCAATATGGCTATTTTGCGGCAAATTCCCTCCGACCATTTCACGTTCATGAACAGCGGCGTTTTTCGGCGCGGTTTAAGGTAAACGTTGTTTACATCCATCAAGATCGTCCGCGGGCGCTTGCCGGGATTGGTCTGGCGGCTTAGACAACTCGGATAGCTGAACCAAACAACTGCCAACCCAGCCGCATCCGCGATTTATAAAATAACCTAATGCGAAACTTTCAAAATGATTTGTTGCCAATGTCGCAAAATAATACTACCTTTGCAACAAAAATTTGAATTACCCATCTTAACACTTACTATTGTGTCAGAAACAAAGTATATCTTCGTCACGGGCGGTGTTGTGTCTTCTTTGGGAAAAGGCATCATCTCTTCGTCCATCGGCAAATTGCTGCAAGCCAGAGGCTACAACGTCACCATTCAGAAATTTGACCCCTACATCAATATCGACCCGGGTACGCTCAATCCCTACGAGCACGGCGAATGCTATGTTACCGTGGACGGTATGGAGACCGACCTCGACTTGGGTCACTACGAGCGTTTCACAGGCATACAGACCACCAAGGCCAATTCGCTCACGACAGGCCGCATCTACAAGGCTGTAATCGACAAAGAACGGCGTGGTGACTATTTGGGCAAAACCATTCAGGTGGTGCCGCACATCACCGACGAGATCAAGCGCAACGTGAAATATTTGGGGCAAAAGCACCACTACGATTTCGTAATTACTGAAATAGGCGGCACGATTGGCGACATCGAAAGTGCGCCATTCATGGAAGCCATCCGCCAGCTGAAATGGGAACTCGGACGCAATGCCGTCAATGTGCACCTGACCTACGTGCCTTATCTGCGTGCTGCAGGCGAGCTGAAAACCAAGCCTACGCAACACAGCGTAAAGGAGCTGCAGAGCGTCGGCATACAGCCGGATGTGCTCATTTTGCGCACTGAGAAACACCTGTCCGACCAGGTTCGCAAAAAGGTGGCTGCCTTCTGTAACGTCGACTTTGATTGTGTAATCCAAAGCGAAGACTTGCCAAGCATCTACGAGGTGCCTGTCAACATGCAGAACCAAGGGCTCGACACAGCCATTCTCCGCAAGGCCGGTATCGAACCCGGCGAGAAACCGGGTCTTGGACCATGGCGCGCATTTCTGGAAAGACGCAACAAAGCCACCAAGGAAGTGCACATCGGACTGGTGGGCAAGTACGACCTGCAAGACGCCTACAAGAGCATTCGCGAAAGTCTCTCGCAAGCTGGCACGTACAACGACCACAAGACGGTCATCACCTTTATAAATTCAGAATACATCACTGAGGACAACGTGGCTGAAAAACTGGCCGGACAGGACGGCATCGTCATCTGCCCGGGATTTGGCCAACGGGGTATCGAAGGCAAGATCGTAGCAGCACACTATACGCGCACACACGACATTCCGACTTTCGGCATCTGTCTGGGCATGCAGATGATAGTGATTGAGTTTGCACGCAATGTGCTCGGATATGCCGATGCCAACAGCCGCGAGATGGACGAGAAAACCCCACATAATGTTATCGACATTATGGAGGAGCAGAAAAACATCACAAACATGGGCGGAACCATGCGCCTCGGAGCATACGAGTGCGTGCTACGGCAAGGGTCGCGCTCGTTCGAAATCTACAAGCAGGAACATATTCAAGAGCGGCACCGCCATCGTTACGAGTTCAACAATATATACGAAAAGGAGTTCGAACGCAACGGTATGCAATGTGTAGGACGCAACCCAGAGAGCGACCTCGTTGAAATTGTGGAGATACCATCTCTTAAATGGTATATCGGCACACAGTTCCACCCGGAGTACCAATCCACGGTACTGAAGCCGCATCCTCTTTTTGTAGATTTCATCAAGACAGCCATTGCCAATCAAAACCAAGAGGCCAAATAGGAAGATAGCGTCATTACATAAAGATTAAATAGGAAAGAATGAATAAAAACACTTTGTTGGGCTTCTTGCTCATCGCTGCTGTTCTTGTGGGTTTCAGTTGGTATTCACAACCGTCGGAAGAGCAGCAGCGCGCACAGTTTGTGCAGGACTCGCTGGAACAAGTGGCTCGGAATAAGGCCGACAAGGCTGCTAAAATAGCTAACGAAAAGCGGTTGATGGATGCTAAACAGAAAATAGCAGCCGACACAACGGCTCTTTTCCACAAAGCTCTCACCGGAGCGGCAAAGGATATCGTACTGCAAAACAAAAAGCTCGCCGTAACACTTTCCACCAAGGGCGGAACAGTTACCAAAGCCTATCTGAAAAACGAGAAGGGAAGCAAACGATTTGTAGGACACGACATTGCCGACAAAACTGGGAAAAGCGACGATTTCAACGGAGTTACACTTTTCAGCGGAAAAGACCAAAGCCTCAGCTACACGCTCGTGGCCAAGGAAATGAATATCAACACGTCAGACCTCTTCTTTGAAGCCACACAAATAAGTGACACCGCCGTCACACTCACCGCAGAGGCCGGACAAGGAAAATCGCTTGTCATCGATTATCGGTTGGGAGCCGACTACATGCTTCATGTCAGCCTGCACACCGTAGGGATGGCCGGACTGTTCGACCCCAGCACTACGAGCCTCGGCATCAACTGGCACGAGAAAGTAAAGGAACAGGAACGCGGCTTTACATTCGAAAACCGATATGCACGACTCGACTGGAAAGAGTCGGACGGGGGTACCGACTATATCAGTGAAGCTAAAACAAAAAAAGAAACAACCGATACCGAACTCGACTGGATCGCTTTCAAAAATCAGTTCTTCTCTGCCGTCATTATATCTAAAGACAATTTCCAAAAGGGAGGACAACTCGAAAGCACGCTCTACGACAAGAAGGATCAAGAAAACTGGCCTGTTCGTTACCTGAAGGATTTCAACGCACAGGTTCGCACAGCCTTCGACCCCACAGGAGCCAAGCCGTCGGAGTTCGAATTCTACTACGGCCCCAACGATTTCTATATCCTCAAGCAAGCTGAAAAACAAAGCACATTTGGCAAAGAGCTTGACATGCAGAAAATCGTGTACTTGGGTTGGCCGTTGTTCCGATACATCAACCGGTGGTTCACGCTGCCCGTATTCACATGGCTCAGCAACTGGGGATTGCCCATGGGTATCGTGCTCATACTTATTACCATATTGCTGAAACTCATCACCTATCCAATGGTGAAGAAGAGTTACATGAGCTCAGCTAAGATGCGCGTGCTCAAGCCAAAACTCGACGAAGCCACCAAACAGTTCAACAAGCCTGAGGACCAGATGCAGAAACAGCAGGCAATGATGGCCGAATATGCAAAATACGGTGTCAGCCCATTGTCGGGATGCTTGCCCATGCTCATCCAGATGCCAATCTGGATTGCCATGTTCAACTTTGTGCCCAATGCCATACAGTTCCGTGGAGAGAAATTCCTTTGGATGGCAGACCTGTCAACCTACGACCCCATCTTCGAATGGAGCACTAATGTAATGCTCATTGGCGATCATCTCAGTCTCACCTGCGTGCTCTACACCGTAGCCATGGTGCTCTATACATGGACCACCATGCAGATGCAGAAAGACCAAATGGTGGGACAACAAGCCGAACAGATGAAGGTCATGCAGTGGATGATGTATATCATGCCTTTGATGTTCTTCTTCATCTTCAACGACTATTCGTCAGGATTGAACTTCTATTACTTTGTAACGTTGGTTCTCTCGGCCACCATCATGTTCGTTTTGCGACGCACCACCAACGATGCCAAACTGCTGGCCATCCTGGAAGCACGCTATAAGGAAAACGCATCCAACCCGCAGAAAATGAAGGGTATGGCCGCACGAATACAGGCCTTGCAGCAGATGCAGCAACAACAATTGCAGCAACAAGCACGCAACAAACAAAACAAACGATAAACCAAACATTTGCGGCAGTATGGCATTTGCATAATCCATGCAATGCCTGCTGCCGCTTAACATTTATAACCATGAACAAACTAATTGCCTTGGCGCTTGGAACGCTTCTGATGTGTACCACCTCCGTCAACGCCCAAAACATGATTCAGAAAAACAATATACAACTTTCGTCTGACCTAATGACACCCGAAGCGCTTTGGGCAATGGGACGTTTAGGCAGTGCTGTCCCCTCACCCGACGGCAAGAAAGTGGCTTATCAGGTATCCTACTATAGCGTTAAGGACAACAAAAGCCACACCATGCTCTTTGTGCAGAACGTAAAGGTCGGAAAAAACATCGTCAAACCATTGGCGCTTACAACAGATGCAGTGAGTGAAACCGATCCGGCATGGATTGAGAATGGCACTAAAATCGCCTTCTTGCGCCAAGGACAATTATGGAAAATGAACCCCGACGGAACAGAGCGCGTCAAGTTAACCGACTCTTCCATCGACATAGAGGGATTTCGTTTCTCACCCGATGGAACAAAGGTGATACTCATCAAGAGCTTACCTTACAACGGAACAATTCAGAAAAACCCCGACGACCTGCCAAAGGCCACGGGAAGACTGGTAACCGATCTCAACTATCGCCACTGGGATCACTATGTGGAGAGCATTGCACATCCCTTTGTTGCCGTAGTCAATGGCAATAAAGTGACTGACGGCGAAGACCTTCTCAATGGTGAGCCATACGAGTGTCCGATGGCTCCTTTTGGCGGCATAGAGCAGCTGGCATGGAGCATCGATTCGCGACAAATAGCCTACACTTGCCGCAAAAAGGAAGGCGTCAACTACGCCATCTCCACCGACTCGGACATCTATCTCTATGATCTTGAAACAAAGGCTACTCGTAATCTCTGCAAACCAGAAGCATATAAGGAACCGCTAATCGATCCTACCAAGAGCATGCGCAAGCAACAAGTGAACCAACAAGAAGGCGACATGCAGGTCGGATACGACCAAAACCCGCAATTCTCGCCCGATGGCAAGTATGTGGCATGGCAAAGCATGAAGCACAATGGATATGAAAGTGACCTGAATCGCCTCTGTGTTTATGAATTAGCAACAGGAAAGAAAGCTTACTTGTGCGATGAGAAAAACTTCGAAACCAATGTTGACGCATTCTGTTGGGCGGCTGATTCAAAGAGCTTATACTTGACAGCGTGTTGGCACGCTACTGAACGTATCTATCAAGTAGACTTTGAACGCAATATAAAACAGCTGACTGATGACAGCTGGAACGACTTTGGATCAATAGCAATGTTAAATGACAAGCAGCTTTTAGCCACACGACACTCCATGCTTCATCCTGACGACCTTTATGTTGTGACTCCATCCAAAAAAGAAAAACAGGCCACTGTAGACGCCATTACTGATGAGAATGGCCATATCTTCAAACAACTGGCAACGCCTACTTTGCAGCAACGCTGGGTAAAGACAACCGACGGAAAACAAGAACTCGTCTGGATAATCCTGCCGCCACATTTCGACGAAAACAAGAAATATCCCACCTTATTATATTGTGAAGGTGGACCGCAGAGTCCCGTTTCACAATTTTGGTCATACCGTTGGAACTTCAGCATCATGGCATCACATGGATATGTCATTGTAGCACCAAACCGACGCGGACTTCCTGGCTTCGGCACAGAATGGAACGAGGCCGTCAGTCGCGACTGGACAGGACAGTGCATGCGCGACTATCTGTCTGCCATTGACGATGCTGCCGACAACCTTCCATTCGTAGACCGTAATCGCTTGGGAGCCGTAGGTGCCAGCTTCGGAGGATTTTCCGTATACTATTTGGCTGGAAACCATGATAAACGTTTCAAATGTTTCATAGCCCACGATGGTGCTTTCAACCTTGAATCGATGTATACCGATACTGAAGAGGCTTGGTTTAGCAACTGGGAATATGACGATGCCTATTGGAACAAAGACCAAACGGAAGCTGCTCGCCGCACATACGACAACAGTCCCCATCGATTTGTGAACAAATGGGATACGCCTATACTCTGCATCCATGGTGAAAAAGACTACCGGATCAATGCAAACCAAGGCTTTGGAGCTTTCAATGCAGCACGAATGAAAGGTATTCCTGCCGAATTGCTTATATTCCCTGACGAAAATCACTGGGTTCTGAAACCACAGAACGGCATACTATGGCAACGTACCTTTTTCAATTGGCTTGATCGTTGGTTGAAAAACTAATGGTTTCTCACTATCCGCACCAATGAATATGTGCTAAGCCTTTGCCGCCTATTATAAAGCGGCAAAGGCTTATACCTACACCATTAAACCCATAAAAATAAAATGACTGAAGAAATTAGAAACACTCTTCGCGACTCGGCTGCGCTGCGCTGGACAGCCTTGTTGCTCTTGGCGCTTGCTATGTTCTGTGCCTACATCTTTGTGGACATCTTGTCACCCATCAAAGATTTGATGCTCACTCAGCGTGGATGGGATTCCACTGCATTTGGAACCATGCAAGGATCTGAAACGTTCCTTAATGTATTTGTTTTCTTCCTAATCTTTGCCGGCATAATTCTCGACAAGATGGGAGTGCGTTTCACAGCTGTGCTCTCTGGTGCGGTAATGCTGGCAGGAGCGCTATTGAAATATTATGCTATCAGCGATGGCTTTACGGGTAGCGCACTCGAAACTTGGTTTAATACACATCTTAATTATATTCCCGTATTCGATGAGCTGGGCGTAAGTCCTTTTTATGAGGGTATGCCGGCATCAGCCAAACTGGCAGCCATAGGTTTCATGATATTTGGTTGCGGAACGGAGATGGGAGGCATTACGGTTTCCCGTGGTATTGTGAAATGGTTTAAAGGCCGCGAGATGGCGCTTGCCATGGGTTCTGAGATGGCGTTGGCACGATTGGGAGTAGCCACATGTATGATTTTCTCTCCATTTTTTGCCAAATTAGGCGGGCGTATTGATGTCAGCCGTTCAGTGGCTTTTGGCGTTGTATTGTTGTGTATCGCGCTGATAATGATTATTGTTTATTTCTTCATGGATAAGAAATTAGACTCGCAAACCCATGAAGAAGAAGAAAAGGATGATCCTTTCAAGATTAGCGATCTTGGTAAAATACTAAGTTCTCAAGGTTTCTGGCTTGTCAGTTTGCTGTGCGTTCTATATTACAGCGCTATTTTCCCGTTTCAGAAGTATGCGGTGAACATGTTGCAATGCAACCTCACCTTCACTCCAGTTTCCGAGGATAGCTACTGGGCTTCGTCGTCGGTAACGATAGTGCAATACATCATAATGATTATCGTAGCAGCAGGAGCTTTTGCCAGCAATTTCCAAAAAGACAAGATACGCCGTATCGTCTTTATGGTGGCTTCAGTTATAGCATTGATTGTTTATTGCTATATGGGATATATGCGCCAGTCTGCAGAGTCTATCTTTGCTGTGTTCCCCTTGTTGGCAGTGGGCATTACTCCCATCCTTGGCAATTATGTGGATCATAAGGGTAAGGCAGCTTCCATGCTTGTGCTGGGTTCATTGCTGCTCATTTTTTGTCACCTCACATTTGCATTCATACTGCCCCAGTTTAAGGGCAATGAAGTAGGTGGTGTTGTGGTGGCGTATATTACGATACTTGTGCTTGGTGCTTCGTTCTCTTTAGTGCCTGCAGCATTGTGGCCGTCGGTTCCCAAATTGGTTGAACCAAAGATTATAGGTTCGGCTTACGCCTTGATTTTTTGGATTCAGAATATTGGTTTATGGCTATTCCCCTTGCTCATTGGCAAAGTCCTCGACAAGACAAATCCCTCGGTCACTGACCCCACTCAGCTCAACTATACTTGGCCTTTGGTGATGCTTGCTACTCTTGGCGTAGCCGCTTTCTTTATTGGCCTTTATCTGAAGGTCATTGACAAGCGCAAGGGTTTGGGACTGGAGGAGCCCAATATCAAGTAAGAAAGCAACATTGTAAATGGTTCACACTAATCAATTACACGAACGGCGGAAACGATGGATAACACTTATTCTCGTTTCCGTCGTTATGGCAATGGGTTATGTCTTTTGGGATATTGTTTCTCCCATCTCGACATCTCTAAAATCCCCTATAAGCGAAGGGGGCATGGGTTGGACATCAGCAGAATATGGTTTTTATTCGGGGAGTTATTCCATATTCAACATTTTTCTATTGATGTTGTTTTTTGGCGGCGTTATACTCGACAAATGCGGAATACGTTTTACTGGTTTGTTGGCAACAGGTGCGATGCTTATCGGATCGATAATAAACTATGGAGCTTTGACTTTGATAGACCCCTCATTAGAAACGGATGTCCCTGTGACGTTATTCGGACTTATACCTTCTCATTTGAAGACACAAGTCTTGGGAGCATCTTTAGGGTTTGGCTTATTCGGCATGGGTTGCGACATCACCGGCATTACTATTTCGAAAATAATAACCAAATGGTTTCTTGGCCATGAATTAGCGTCAGCCATGGGAGTGCAAGTAGCCATGGCCAGGTTGGGTACGGCCTCTGCCCTATCGTTATCACCGCTTATAGCCAACACATACGGACTGTCGGCTTCATTAATTGCTGGAGTAGCAGTGCTCTTGTTAGGTTTCCTTTTCTTTGTAGTTTATGTCTTTCTGGATCGCAATTTTGACCGGCAACAAAAGCTGTGCACAGTTGGCGAGCTGGAGATTACTAATAGCGCGCACCCATGTAAAGATGAGCATGACGAAACGTCATTGTCGTTCCGCGACATTGTTTCAGTCATCCGCAATCGCCGTTTTTGGCTTCTTGCGTTGCTATGTGTTAGTTTTTACAGTTCAATTCGCCCTTTCATGAAGTTTGCCAGCGACATGTTGGTCAACACTTTTGGTGTTGCAGAGACTACTGCCGGTTGGTTAGTGGCAGCAATTCCTTATGGCACGATTGTTCTTACACCTTTGTTTGGCACCTTATACGACCGTTATGGACACGGGTCGCGTATGATGTTGTCAGGTTGCGCCCTACTACTTTTGTGTGATTTGCTATTGGCATTTCCTTTGTCGCATTCCGCAACATACGCTCTGGTCATCATGCTCTTTGTTGGCATATCGTTTTCTCTTGTTCCGTCGGCATTTTGGCCGTCGGTTCCCAAGATAGTTCCATTGTCACAATTAGGAACGGCCTATAGCATTATTTACTTTGTACAGAATATTGGACTGATGACAGTGCCACTGTGGATAGGCGGCGTCGTTGACCAGCATACCATGAAACAGGTCTCTTGTCCGAACCTTTCGTATGTGGACTATACCGTTCCGATGTTAGCGTTTTCGTTCGTAAGTTTATTAGCAGTGGCTGCCTCTTTGACGTTGTTGATAGCCAAAGACAAGAGATAACACGACAAGCTGCGCGACAACATGTCGGTAAGATTATTCTTTTCTACGAGGCGTGCTTCTTTAGCACCCCATTTGTTGGCAGCAGTCTTGTGCTAAGATGTTTTGTTAGCCAAGTAGACCCCAATAAGTATGCAGGCGCAACCAACAGTAGCCATTAAGGTCATGGGTTCGTCGAGTATCAGCGTACTTGCCACGAGCGTACTGATAGGATTGATGTAGACATAGTTGCTGACCTTGAGCGCGCCTAATTTTTGGCTGGCTAAACTCCATAAAGCGAAACATGCAAAACTGGCTATTATTCCGAGAAAGAGCAAATTCCCTGCCACAAGGGGTGTCAACAGCTTTGCTAACGGATATTGCCAGGGATGAACCACGAATACTGGCAAGACGGTGAGCAGCCCGTAAAAGAATACTTTTCGGGTTACGAACGCAGCATGATAACGGCTTACATCGCGGAGCAAAATGCTATAGATGGCCCAACACAAAGCTGCAGACAAGGCGAGGGCATCGCCCAACGGGTTGAGCCTCAGTATTATTTGACCATTCAAGACCACCAATGCTACGCCGGCGGTAGCAAGCGCTGATCCGAATACCAAACGCTTGGTGGCTTTTACTCCATGCAAAAAGCTCAAGGCGATAATGGTGGTTAGAAGAGGCGCTGTGCATACAATGAACGACACGTTGGTTACGTAGTTGATTTGAACCGCCATGTTCTCTGTTACGAAATAGAGTGATCCGCCTGTTATTCCCAGGATAATCATGCGCAGTTCATCACGCCAGTTGTCTGCCCAGATGCGCCGCGGCGAAATTGTCCAGATGCAGATATAGGCCAGCAAGAAGCGCAAGGTGAAGATTTCGTGTGCTTGCATCCCTGCCAATAGCAGTTGTTTAGAGTTGACAAAGGTCACTCCCCAAATGAGCACTACCGCTAAGGCGAGAGCATGATAACCGACTTGAGTCTTCATGGAAACAGGAAATTGTCGTTGGAGGTGATGATTACAGAAATACGAAATAGACTGCTGCGATAAGACAAGCGAAAGCCGCGAGGTGGTTCCAGTGTAGACCTTGTCCTTGGAACATCATGTTGGCCACGACAGCGAAAACGATGAGCGATATACATTCCTGTAGCACTTTGAGCTGCACCAAGGAGAACGGTCCGCCGTTTCCATCGTAGCCTATACGGTTGGCCGGCACCTGACAACAATACTCGAAGAAGGCGATGCCCCAGGAGAAAGCAATGACGCCGATAAGCGGCCAATTCGACGAAACGCCCGTCTGCTGCAAACGCAGATGTCCATACCATGCAAGCGTCATGAAGATGTTGCTGCAGAACAACAGAAGTAGAGTGTAAAATGCTGACATATTGTTTAATAAGTGTTTATGTTGTCATCGATTTCTTGTTATCGCCGCAATTTCTCGCGGAAGCCATTGCTTTTGCTGAGATAGGTCATCAGCATGAGCACACTGATGAAAGCTATCCCCAGCGACACGATGTAGGCTATTCCTGCAAACGAGTCGTACAGTCCGTGAAGCGTGGCGGGTATGGCCAAGGCCAAAGTGTAGAGCGATTTTCGGTAGCGCGGATACAGGTTGGCAAAGCCCACAAAATAGCCGCAGATGCCACCCCATAGAGCATGCAGGAACGGCAGCGAGGTCAGTCGGGCTATATTAAGGAAGAAAGCGGTGGTGTAGTCGGCCTGAATATTGACAGTGGTCTGATACTCCACCCCTTCGAATACGCCGAAAGCAATGCCCGACATCAATCCATAATAGACAAGCGTCTGCGGCAACAACGGTTCGCGGCTACGCCTGACCAGAAATAGCAGAGGGATCATCTTTACAAACTCCTCGGTAAGGCCGACGCCCAATACGTATCCCACGATGTTGACAGGGAAGGCCAACTGAGTGAAGAAATAGAAGAAATTGAGACTGCTGAGACTAGAAAAAATGACGAACACGCCCACTTGCGTGAGGAAAAAGATGCCCACGGTGGTTTTGACATTGACTTGCCGGGTGCGGAAGAAAGCATAGAAAAACATGCCCCATATTGTGGCGAAATATAAAGAAACGGCATAGAACACCAACAAACCGCCTATGGGAAGAAGCATCAGAACCGACAGAGACAGTCCGACAACGGCAAGTATGAACAGGCGTTTGTCGCCCAGCCAGTGTCGCTGAGCCATATCGCTGCGCGGAAAGATAAACTCGGAGCCGATGGCGCGCAACTGTTCGGACAGTGTCCCTTTATGGCGAATTTGGGGATGAAAGCCACGTGCGTTGAGCAGTTCCATGACAGTGCCCGTCTTTCCGGTGCTGGCCTCACGCGCTTTGTCGTGTGCTAAAAGTATGCCATTTTCCACATAGTCGGCTACGACCGCTTCGTCGTAGGGGCCATACTCGTGTGCGTTTCTGATAACATAAATCATTTCCTAAAAATAATTAACTGATACAATATTTTGCCATATCCATGCGTCTTCTTGATATATCATCAAAAGAATACATCCGACCATGTGGAAAAATTTAGTGAAAGGCTCAGCCGTATTGGCCGTTCTGATAACCATTTTGGCTGCCCTTGGTATGGCAGCAGTAAATCACGACTTGAAAAAATCGTTTCAGCATCCGTTCGACGATGATGACGTGATGTAGTGTCACCGGTAGAACGTCAGCCAGTTAGTGCCATGCGACCGGCCGTTTTGTGTGAGTTGGAGCAAAGTACCATTATCATCATGAGCAAACGCCTTTCCCGAATCAAGGTAGAGGGCCTCTTCCACGTTGTGCGCAAGAAGATAGAGTACAAAATCGTAAAACCGCATTTTCGCACTGCTTTCAATGACACACAATTGTCCCCGGCGTTTGCATAGGGCACGAAACACCTGTGTGGCCGCAATGTTGCAATGTATGCGCTTGCTTTGGTGGATGAAAAGCACTTGTGCAAAGGCTGTTCCACGATGGTCGGCAGCCTCCGTCATGGCCGCGTCTACGTCATGTTGCACAAATCGCCAGTAATCCCGGGTCCAGACAAAAGCGCCTGTGTTGTCCGCACAGGCATATCCTTTCCGATAAACGCAACCACTCACATGATTGCCCGCTATATGGTTGTGGGCAAATGTTTCGCCTTGCAGTTGCTTGCCCGTGAAAGCCGCTTCAGCCGCAAGCACAATGTTGGCATCGTTTTCAGAGGGGCTCTGCCCACACACCAGGTCGATGCGCGAGAAACGTGGAGTCAGCACGATGGCCTTGTCGAGCGTATCGATGCGCAAGGCACTCGCCTGCTCTGCCACCACGCTGCCAGATTGGCCTTGATGCAGATATTGCACCTCGTTGACTTCGCCTTCTTCATCATGGTGGCCAAGCATATTGCCCACCAGATGTTCGCTCGACAAGCCCACGGCCACGCCTAACAGAAAAACGAGTGCCATTTGTTGTTTTTTCACAAATCTTTCCTTTCTCTTCCGTTGGCGTACAATGGTCGTGTCTCATTCTCGCCACGCACAATCCTCGTGATTATGCTGGCCTCTTCGCTATTTGTTCAGCTATGCTTACGCGAAAAGATGCTCAGGTTGTCGGAAGCCTTGAACACCACTTTTTCGCGAGCCTCAATGGTCATTTTCTCTCCAGTTTTAGGATTGACACCTTGACGTTCGGGCACTTGCTTTACGAAGAAGCGGCCAAAATCGGGAATGGCCAGCTCGTGGTCGCCCTCGGCCAGATTGTCGGCTATTACGCCCAGCACGGCGTTTACATACTTGGCGGCATCGCCCTTGGTGAGCTCTATGCGCTCTGCTACTGCTGCAATGAGTTGGGTTCTGTTCATTTCTTTTACTGTTTTAATGAAGGTGGGTTCTTTCCTTCTTGGTGTTTATAATGGTCTGTCTTAAAGTTCCTCGAGGTCTTGCGAAGTGGTTTCCATAATCGAGGCGGCAATTCCGTCGGCACATTGCACAATGCAGCACAACGGATGCAGCATACGCGCCGTGTCGTAGCATCGCTGATCTTCATAGGAGTTCATGTTGATCCCCCACGCACCCATGTGCCACCTGATGGCCAGCATCTCATCGTCGTTGAGCTCCAGACCGCTCAAAAGCAGCATAATGACCGACTTTTCGCCATGCCCCATGGGGAAATGCTTGTAGTTGACGCTATAGCCTTCGTTTTCTTCCCATTGCCCCAATTTGTTTTTACGTTTCTTCACGGTGCGCTTGTAAATATCGGTCTTGCACACATCGTGAAGGAGCGTTGCCAAAACAACACTTTCGCGTTTCACGGCATTGGCCGATGCGGGGTCCAGAGGTTTCAAGCCTTCCCATACCATCAGCCCGGCCTTACACACATTCAGACTATGTTGGCAGAGGCCTCCCGCCACATTGAGGTGGTGGCCGGCCGACGCTGGGGCTTCAAAGAAGCCGTCTTTTTCGAGATCCTCAATCACGTATTCAATACCCTCGCGCTTGGTAGAGCGCAAAAGTTCCTCAAACTCTTCTTGATTTTTCTTAATGTCAATATTCATGTTTTCCTGCTGTTTCTTGTAAACAACGGTTTGATGCAGAAATCGCACTTCCTTATATAAATAAAAAGGTGCGACCAGTTTCACCTCGCAAAGTTAACACTAAATTATCGCACTAACGAAGATAACGGTTAAAAAGTAATATAAACGAGGCGAAAGAATACGGCTGAAAGGCGAAAATGCACGATACAGCCTCCTTTTGCACCTTCGGAAAAGATATCCGTCTGCCCATACCTCCAACAACCGAAAGAATGCCATGCAGCTCCGCCGAAACGTGGCTCACAGACCGATAGTTGCGACATAAACCACAATCAACCGAATGTGGAAAAGCAAGAATATCATGCCATTTTGATTTACAAACAACTTGCGAATTTGCAACCTGTCCCAAGCCTTTCGCCATTTGGCAAATAAAATCCACACTTTTGCGCATTTACACAACTGATTGATTTACTGACACTTGCCGACGCCTTGCATTTTTTCTTTCCACTTTCACTGCCACCGTGCTTGCGACAGGTGGTTTATGGACATGCGAAAGGTGCCCAATCAGCTAACCATTCACATCCTATTGGATGGTGAAAGACAACGCATCGTGGCCTCAAAGCATACCAATGACAATGCGGAAGAAGGCAGAGCAGAGGCATTTTCGTGTAATATCGGTATTCGAAAGGGGCAAACCTACATCTTCCGAACGCTAAAACAGTCAGTCGAAACGACCGTTATTTTCAGAATATTTATGACACGCCCCATCAAGTGGCAACTCCGGCAACTGAGCCGTATCTTAACAACGAATCAGCCTGAGCTTGTGTTTAGACTTCGGTGACGTACCATTGACAGACCGTGTGCGATTGCCGCGAGACTGTTAATTAGTCATAAAATGCAAAGAAAAAGTCCATTGAAAGGGCATCAGAACCAAACATTTTTATTAATTTTGCGCCCGATTTAGTCCGCGGAGGCATAAACAAGCAATGGTTGATGCTACCATTCGCCTTACGGAAAAACCCGTTTAAATATTTAAAATGTACGCAATTGTAGAAATTAACGGTCAGCAGTTCAAGGTCGAAGAAGGCAAGAAGCTTTTCGTCCATCACATGAAGGACACTGAGGCTGGTCAGACTGTTGAGTTCGACAAAGTGCTGCTCGTCGACAACAACGGAGCAGTAACAGTCGGCGCACCTGTAGTAGAAGGTGCAAAAGTAGTAGTTGAGGTTGTGAACCCGCTCGTGAAGGGCGACAAGGTGATTGTCTTCAAGATGAAGCGCCGCAAGGACTATCGCAAGAAGAACGGTCATCGCTCACAGTTCACCGAAGTTGAAGTTAAACAAGTAATCGCTTAATTCAGGAGGTATTCATCATGGCACATAAGAAAGGTCAGACGAGTTCTAAGAACGGTCGTGAGTCTCATGCACAGCGACTTGGCGTGAAAATTTGGGGCGGCCAGCAGATTACTGCAGGTAACATTATCGTGCGTCAGCGCGGTAACAAGCATTTCCCCGGCGAGAACGTAGGCCAGGGCAAGGACGACACACTGTACGCTCTTGCTGATGGCGTGGTTTATTTTCACAAGGGTAAGCACGACAAGAGTACGGTAAGTGTGCTCTCGCCCGAGGCTTATGCTGCGAAGACTAATCAAGCCGAAGCATAAAACACACAACAACTTATTCCAAACAAACATAGAAGCCTGGTCTACACGGATCGGGCTTCACTCGTTTTTTAGTTTTTTCCTTGGTCGTTCTTAATTATTTTCGTACTTTTGCCACAATTAAGGACACACAAATAATCATATAGCACTATGCTTACACTTAAACTCATCAGTGAGGAAACTGAAAAGGTCATCAAAGGACTTGAGAAGAAGCATTTCGCAGGCGCCCGTGAAGCCGTAGAGAAAGTATTGGAATATGATAAGCTGCGCAGAGAAAGCCAGCAAAAGCTCGATAGCAACAAAGCCGAGCAGAACAAACTGTCCAAGCAAATAGGCGGTCTCATGAAGGAAGGCAAGAAGGACGAAGCCAACGAGGTGAAAACCCAAGTGGCTGAGCTCAAAGCTGCCGACAAGGCCTTGCAGGAAATAATGGACAAGGCTACGGCCGACATGACAAGCGTATTGCTCGACATTCCGAACATCCCCAACGACGATGTCCCCGAAGGCAAGGATGCCACCGGCAATGTGGTAATAAAGGAGGACTTGACACACATGCCCGACGAGAGCAACGAGGTGCTCTGCCACTGGGATCTGCTGAAGAAATTCCATCTCGTGGACTTCGACCTTGGCGTTAAGATCACAGGTGCCGGCTTCCCCGTTTACATTGGCAAGATGGCGCGTTTCCAGCGTGCCCTCGAAGCATTCTTCCTCGACGAAGCCCGCAAGGCCGGTTACACCGAGATCCAACCGCCCTATGTAGTCAACCAAGCCTCCGGATTGGGCACCGGACAGCTCCCCGACAAGGAAGGGCAGATGTATCACGCCAACCTCGACGACCTGTACCTTATCCCAACGGCCGAGGTTCCGGTTACCAACCTCTTCCGCGACGAGATCTTAGAGGAAAGCCAACTCCCCATAAAGTGCTGCGCCTACTCGGCCTGTTTCCGCCGCGAAGCCGGCAGCTACGGCAAAGACGTGCGCGGATTGAACCGCCTGCACCAGTTTGACAAGGTTGAAATTGTGCGCATCGACTCGCCAGACCACTCGTACGAGTCGTACAAAGAGATGCTCGACCATGTGGAAAATCTGCTCATCAAGCTGGAATTGCCCTACCATATTCTTCGTCTCTGTGGTGGCGACATGAGTTTCACGTCATCCATTTGCCACGACTTTGAAACTTACAGCGCAGCACAGAAACGCTGGTTGGAGGTGTCGTCTGTGTCGAATTTCGAAAGCTATCAGGCCAATCGGTTGCACTGCCGCTACCGCCGCGCTGACAACAAGAAGATAGAATTGTGTCACACGCTCAACGGATCGGCACTGGCTCTGCCTCGCATCGTAGCCACCATAATCGAAAACAATCAGACACCCGACGGAATTCGCGTTCCGAAGGTGCTGGTGCCCTACTGTGGCTTCGACATGCTCGACGACAAAGCGTGCGAATAAACTGACCACTATGGCAAGCATATCCTCTGCGAAGGATATGCTTGCTGCTTTTTTATTATACAAAAACATCTACTCACCATGAACAAGATAATCAGAAAAGACCAATTCTCCGAGAAGGTCTTTTGCCTCGAAGTGGAGGCTCCGATGATTGCCCACAGCTGCAAGCCTGGGCAGTTTATTATTTTGCGTGTTGACAAAAACAGCGAGCGCGTTCCGTATACCATAGCCAAGTGCGACGATTCGAAAGGCACCTTGACACTGGTCGTCCAAGAGGTCGGATTGTCGTCCACCAAGTTGTGCAGCCTCAATGCTGGCGACTATGTGCAGGACATCGTTGGTCCTCTGGGCAATGCTTCCGAAATAGAGCATTTCGGAACGGTGGTGTGTGCTGGCGGCGGTATTGGCATAGCGGCCATACTGCCCATTCTCACGGCTTTGCACGCTGCCGGCAACAGAGTCATCTCTGTTTTGGCTGGCCGCACCAAGAATCTGATTATCATGGAAGATGACGTGCGGAAAGGATCGGACGAAGTGATCATCATGACCGACGACGGCTCGTATGGCGAAAAAGGCATGGTAACAGCAGGCGTGGAAAAGGTTATCAACCGCGAGCATGTAGACCGCGTCTTGGCTATTGGCCCTCCTGTCATGATGAAATTCACATCGCTTTTGGCCAAGAAATACAACATACCCAATTATGTGTCGCTCAATACCATTATGGTGGACGGCACGGGCATGTGCGGCGCCTGCCGTCTATCCATCGGCGGCAAGACCCAGTTCGTGTGCATTGACGGCCCTGAATTTGACGGCGATTTGGTGGACTGGGACGAAATGTTCAAACGTATGGGAACGTTCAAGAGCGTGGAACACTATGATATGGAACACTATCAGGACCATGTGTTCCCCACCCCCACACCTGAAAACGAGGAACCAAAAGCCGCACCCATTGCGCCGATCGACCAGGATCATGCAGAGGGCGAGGCCAACGACGAGCTGACCGACCGCAATGCACCATGGCGTGCAGAATTGCGCAAGGCGATGAACGCCAAGGAGCGCAAAGCCATTGAAAGAGCGAAGATGCCCGAACTGGACGCCCAATACCGTGCCACGACACGGCTGGAGGAGGTGAACCAGGGATTGACCAAGGAAATGGCCGTGCGCGAGGCTCATCGCTGTCTTGACTGCGCAAAGCCAGCCTGCGTGGAAGGATGCCCCGTCAACATCAACATTCCGTCGTTTATCAAGAACATAGAGCGCGGGCATTTTCTGGACGCAGCCAAGGTGCTGAAACAAACATCCGCCTTGCCAGCCGTTTGCGGACGTGTCTGCCCACAGGAGAAACAATGCGAAAGCCGCTGCATCCATCTCAAAATGAACGAACCGGCCGTTGCCATCGGTTATCTGGAACGCTTTGCAGCCGACTACGAACGCGAATGCGGAGAGGTGGCTTTGCCACACATCGAACCTTCTAACGGCATCAAGGTGGCTGTGGTCGGGTCGGGTCCGTCGGGCTTGAGCTTCGCAGGCGATATGGTAAAGAGAGGCTTCGAAGTGCATGTCTTTGAAGCACTGCACGAAATTGGCGGCGTACTGAAATATGGCATACCCGAGTTTAGACTTCCCAACCGCATCGTTGACGTAGAAATCGACAACCTGCGCAAAGAAGGCGTGCATTTCCAGACCGACACCATTGTAGGGAAGACCATCTCGGTCAGCGAGCTTGAGGAAAAAGGATTCAAAGGCATCTTTGTGGGGTCGGGAGCCGGACTGCCCAATTTCATGGGCATCGCAGGCGAAAACCTCATCAACATCATGTCGTCGAACGAATATCTGACACGTGTCAACCTTATGGACGCAGCCAATCCAAAGACCGACACGCCAGTTATATTCGGCAAGAAAGTGATTGTGGTAGGCGGCGGCAACACGGCCATGGACTCTTGCCGCACAGCCAAACGGCTTGGAGCCGACGTGACATTGGTTTACAGACGTTCGGAGAAGGAAATGCCCGCACGTTTGGAGGAGGTGAAGCACGCCAAGGAAGAAGGCATCAGATTCCTCACCCTTCATAATCCAAAGGAATATCTTGCTGACGAGGAAGGACGAGTCAAAGCAGTCGTACTCGACGTGATGAAACTTGGCGAACCCGACGCATCAGGACGATGCCGACCCGAACCAACAGGTGAAACAATTACCCTGGAATGTGATCAGGTGATTGTAGCAGTCGGTGTTTCGCCCAATCCGCTGGTGCCCAAATCCATCACCGGACTTGAGCTCGGCCGCAAAAACACCATTGTCGTCAACGAGAAAATGCAGTCGTCGCAATGCGACATCTATGCTGGCGGAGATATTGTAAGAGGTGGAGCTACCGTGATTTTAGCAATGGGCGACGGTCGTAGGGCGGCAGCCAACATGGCCGAACAGTTGCTAAACAATTAATCGGAAACACCTTTCCGACTTTTCGTCATAAGAAGACGCGTCTGCAAGCCAACTCGCAATACCGCGGAAAGGCAATTGCAGACGCGTCTTCCTTTATAATGGTAGGTTCGCCAAAATAGTCGGCTGATTTTCAATGCTTAGATATCACAAGCATTGAAAGCGGAAACGACGTGAAACGACACACTGCTTGCAAAGACTATTCGCTCTCCGTCATTTCGTCGGTCTCGGCTTCCGCCAATGACGGTTCTGCCGTTGGCACGGTGGATGCGCACTCCGTTTTCTTCATGGAGCGCAAGCGTTCATAAGCATCGAACGTATAGCGGCGCGATAACAGAACGGCCAACCAAAACGTAGAGAGCGTGTAAGCCATAACGGCTACCGACAATGCAAGCTCCATAAAAACAGCCGTCCACACATCTGCTCCACCCATCACCAGTGCAAGCAACATAACAGGCGCAGAGGAGACAAACAAGCCTGACATTCGTTTAAACAAAGGGAGCAGGGCGGCCTGAAAGCCCCTACGCATGAAATGCCGGACAGCCTCTTGGTGGGTTGCACCGTTGCCCAGCAGATAATAATAGAGTTCGTTATGGTGTTCCAACCCCATGTAATAAGCACGCAAGGCACTGGCTACGGGAACCAGCGACATTCCCGTCAGCAAGCCCATGACAGGTATAAAGAAACGGGTGTCGAAAGGTCGTTTCAACGACATGACAACAATCAGCATATAAAGCGACACGACAAACAGAGGTAGCAAACATGCTGCAAAAAGTGGGACGAGCAAACGGCCCTGCCGCAACCGCAACTTATAGACGACTACTAACGATGACAAAAGGGCTAACAATACACCGACCACAATATTGACCCATACCATCTGGTAGTGCATCAACAACGTAACTGCTCCACCAACCATCAATGCCACGAGCGCAATCCATACCAACGAGACCAAAAAACGGCGCATCAACCGAAGATCGAAAGCATAGATTATATAAATAGGTACGGCAAGCAACAGCAACCCCAACAAAAATGCAAACACTGATATTTCCATGATTCAGAGATTTATGATTTTATGGCACGGCAAATTCTGGCTGCGAGTTGCAAAAAGAACCTCAGATCCACTGGCCGCCAATCTATCGAGAAAGCCGTCGGCTACCACCTGCGGCTCGGGATCGTCGACCAGCACCAAAGGACGCCGCAACAAAGGTACGGCTACAAGCATGGCAGTACGCAAGACAGAGGGCGATACGGATGTCGTCCATTGGTCGGCCAGCCCGGCAGGCAGCTGCGCACATGCCCACAATTGCGACAAAGCTGACGAATCGACACCTCCGGCACGATGGATATCCAAGCCTAATAGTGCATCGAAAAGTTGCCCCACCTTCATACGCAGAGAAGGCATGCGCTGGGGAACATACGCTATCATACGTCGAAAATAAGCACTCGAGTCGGACGTTACAAGTTCACCATCAATGGTTATATAGCCTGATGCCAAAGGCGCAAGACCCAGAATGGCCAAAAGCAACGTACTCTTTCCGCTATCAGCACAGCCTGAAAGACACACCACTTCTCCCCTATCCAGCTCCAACGAGAAAGGCACCGACAAACGGCCCGAAGACAAGCGAACGCTCACATTCTTGAACTCAAGCATGGATTTTACATTTATTATTTCTACAAAGTTACAATAATTTTGTGCACACGCTATCGTTCCGATGTGTTTTTTTGTAAATTTTGAAACACAATCCAAATGAATTCATTATATTTGCAAAAACATTAGGACTGAAACATCCCACCATAAAAAAACGACCATGACCTACGACAAACAATGTGACTTTATGCTACCAGCCGAATGGTCACCGCAAAGCGGAATACAGCTGACCTGGCCACACGCTGGCACCGACTGGAAACCCTATCTGAACGAAATAACGCAGACCTTCCTGCAAATGGCATGCGAAATTGCCAAACGAGAAACGCTGCTCGTCGTCACACCCGACAAGGCATCGACCAAAGCACTACTGGCCAGCACGCTCGATGCCAACAGCATGAAACATGTTATGGTTCAGCAAATCGACACCAACGACACTTGGGCACGCGACCACGCACCTCTGACAATGGTTTCCACCCATCTGGCACAAGGCTTTTTCGTAAAAAACCACCTGCTCGACTTCAAATTCAACGGATGGGGCGAAAAATTCGAATGGCGAAAAGACAACGCCATCAACCTTCAATTGTACTACAACGGCGTGTTTCAAGCCGCGTTGGAGAACCACACCGACTTTGTGCTTGAAGGCGGAGCCATCGAGAGCGATGGACAAGGCACTATCATGACCACTTCGTCGTGTATGTTGGCACCGCACCGCAACCAACCGCTCGACAAACGAATGATCGAGGAAAGGCTTATCAATCTGTTCAATGCAAAACGCATCATATGGATTGACCACGGAAGACTCATGGGCGACGACACCGACGGACATATTGACACCATCGTACGCATGGCTCCACACGATACTCTGCTTTACGTAGGGTGCGATGACCAAAACGACACACATTACTCTGATTTCGCCGCTCTCGAAAAACAACTGAACACGCTCTCTACCATCAACGGCCGACCCTATCGGCTACTGCGGTTACCAATGCCCGATGCCATCTACGACGGCAACGACCGGCTGCCAGCCACCTATGCCAATTTCGTGATACTCAACAGAGCCGTACTGGTGCCAACTTACCAACAAAAAGAGAAAGACCAAAAGGCTATAGACACAATAAGGCAAGCGTTCCCCGACCGCGAAATTATAGGCATCGACGCTTGCACAGCCATCAGACAGCACGGTTCGCTCCACTGCCTCACCATGCAATACCCCGAGGGAGCACTTGCTGACTTGCCGTACGAAAAAGAAACTCAACCAGACAACGAACCATTCTTCACATAAGGCGTACGAAAAACTTCGCTTACAAACAAACACAAATACCATGCAACTGAAAGTAGGTATCATACAACAACACAACAAGGCCGACATCGAAGACAACCGCAAACGGCTGGCAGAAGGCATCAGCGAACTGGCTCAACAAGGGGCACAGCTGATCGTTCTGCAGGAACTGCATAACTCCCTCTATTTCTGCCAAACAGAAAATGTGGACTGTTTCGACTTAGCTGAGCCCATACCGGGATCATCCACCCAATTCTTTGGCAATCTGGCAAAAGCCCACAAGGTGGTCATTGTCACTTCGCTTTTTGAACGAAGAGCCCCAGGCCTCTACCACAATACGGCAGTAGTGATGGAAAGCGACGGGACTATAGCTGGCAAATACCGCAAAATGCACATACCTGACGATCCCGCTTATTACGAAAAATTCTACTTTACGCCTGGCGATTTGGGATTTCACCCCATCGACACATCAGTGGGACGACTCGGCGTAATGGTTTGCTGGGATCAGTGGTACCCCGAAGCAGCAAGACTCATGGCACTACAAGGTGCACAAATACTTATCTATCCCACCGCCATCGGATACGAAACAAGCGACAACTCCGACGAACAACAACGACAACGCACGGCATGGACAACCATTCAGCGCGGACATGCCGTAGCCAACGGACTGCCCGTTGTAGCGGTCAACCGTGTGGGACACGAGGATGACCCAAGCCATCAAACTAACGGAATCGAATTTTGGGGGTCGAGTTTCGTTGCCGGACCGCAAGGAGAGCTTTGCTTTCAGGCAAACGGAAACGAGGAGATACGCACCATTGTCGACATCAATCTTACACGTTCGGAACAAGTCAGACGGTGGTGGCCTTTCCTGCGCGACAGACGAATCGACGCTTATCAAGACATACTGAAGCGTTACGCAGACTGACCACTTCAGCCTCAGCAAAACGCCGCAACACCGCTATAACATTATTTACAATTATTACCACCCCTTTCTCGTTTATTTTTAGTAACTTTGCGCCAAATACGTAAAAAGGTAATAACAAAATAAATTATGAGCAAACAAACAGAGAAAATCAAGGAGCTCGTTGCCAAGCGCGAGCAAGCACGCCTCGGTGGCGGACAGAAAGCCATCGATAAGCAGCATGCACGCGGCAAATACACCGCACGCGAACGCATCGAAATGCTTGTAGATAAAGACAGTTTTGAAGAGTACGACATGTTCAAACTTCACCGTTGCCACAACTTTGGCATGGAGAAGAAACAATATCTCGGCGATGGCGTTGTGGCCGGCTCGGCCACTATCGACGGCCGTCTGGTTTACATCTACGCCCAAGACTTCACTGTAAACGGAGGATCTCTCTCTGAAACCATGGCCCAAAAAATGTGCAAAATCATGGACATGGCCATGCAAAACGGTGCTCCCGTCATCGGCATGAACGACTCGGGAGGTGCACGCATACAAGAGGGCATCTCTGCATTGGCAGGATATGGTGAAATATTCGAACGCAACATCCTTGCATCAGGCGTGGTTCCGCAGATTTCGATGATCATGGGGCCTTGTGCAGGTGGCGCAGTATACTCACCCGCACTGACCGACTTTATTGTCATGACCGAGGGCACAAGCTACATGTTCCTCACCGGACCGAAAGTAGTGAAGACCGTAACGGGCGAGGAAATCGACTCGGAACATCTCGGAGGCGCAAGCGTGCACGCCAGCAAAAGCGGTGTAACCAGCTTCACAGCAAAGACCGAAGAGGATGCCATGACACTCATCAAGAAGTTGCTTGGCTACCTGCCATCCAACAACACAGAGGAAGCTCCGCGCGTAGAATGTACCGACCCCATCGACCGCAAAGAAGACTTGCTCAACGACATTCTGCCCGATGACCCCAACAAGGCCTACGACATGTACAAGGTCATAACGGCCATCACAGACAACAACGAGTTCTTTGAGGTACAACCTAAGTTCGCCAAGAACATTATAACCGGTTTTGCTCGCTTCAACGGACAAAGTGTAGGTATCGTCGCCAACCAGCCTTCAGCCTATGCAGGAGTGCTTGACGTAAACGCCAGCCGCAAAGGGGCACGTTTCGTGCGTTTCTGCGATGCCTTCAATATCCCCATTGTCAGCTTAGTTGACGTACCCGGATTTTTGCCAGGTACCGGCCAGGAATACAATGCCGTCATATTGCACGGTGCCCAACTTCTCTACGCCTACGGAGAAGCTACTGTTCCAAAGATTACCATTACGCTACGCAAAAGCTATGGCGGTAGCCACATCGTAATGGGATGCAAGCAACTGCGCTCCGATCTTAACTTTGCATGGCCAACGGCAGAGATAGCCGTTATGGGCGCCTCGGGTGCCGTAGCCGTTCTCTGCGCCAAAGACGCGAAGAAGATAAAGGAAGAAGGAGGCGACGTGAAGGCTTTCCTCGCAGAAAAAGAAGATGAATATACGGAAACGTTTGCAAACCCCTATCAGGCTGCACAATTCGGTTATATTGACGACGTCATCGAGCCTCGCAACACCCGCTTCCGCATTTGTCGCGGATTGGCACAACTGGCATCAAAACGACAGAGTCTGCCTGCCAAGAAACATGGATGCATGCCAATGTAATCCAAACAAAAAACAAACCGAAACATTTCATAGTTTTCAATGGATAAGAACATATATGCAGCCATTGCCATGGCACTCTACGAGTACCAAGGCAACAACGTTCACGATAGAGAGCCAAGCGTAATAACCATCAAGCCCAAACAGACTTTATGGAACGCCAAGTTCTTGTCTTTCACAGCAAAACCATAAAAGATAATGAAAGAATTCAAATACACCATCGACGGAAAGGAATACAACGTCGAGATAGGCGACATTAACGAAGAAACGTATGTAGCCAACGTAAAGGTAAACGGAGAAGCTTTCGAAGTGGGAATGGAAAAACCTGCCGAGCCCGAGAAGAAGAAAGTGGAATTAGGAAAACCCGTTGCCGATGACAACGAGGACAGCACCGTAGCAACCTCCAATGCCAACGTGGCCAACGCTACAAAAGCTCCGTTGCCCGGCACCATCACCGCTATCAACATGAAAGTGGGTGATGAAGTGAAAGTTGGAGACTCCGTGCTTGTGCTTGAAGCAATGAAAATGGCCAACAACATCGAAGCGGAAAAAGACGGAAAGATTGCCGCCATCTGCGTAAAAATCGGCCAAAGCGTACTCGAAGACGATGCCCTCTTTGTCATAGAATAACAGTGCCTTGTCAGTAGCGATACAACTGGCAAGCCAAGACACTAATGATAAACACCCTTAAAAACGCCCTCTTTTGTGTAAATTGATGCAAAAGAGGGCGTTTTATAATATAATTTTCGTAACTTTGCACCCATAAAGTTAATTTAGGTGCAGTGTGCAGACACACGCCATTACATAGCGCCATTTGACTTTTCATCATAAACAGAGAATAGAAGAATGATCAAGAAAAAGGTTTTATTCATCAACCAAGAAATCACCCCCTACGTGCCTGAATCCGAGATGTCCGTCATGGGGCGCCAACTGCCACAGAAAATGCAGGAGAACGGATTTGAAATCCGCACATTTATGCCCAAATGGGGAGCCATCAATGAGCGTCGAGGCCAACTGCACGAAGTTATACGCCTTTCGGGTATGAACTTGATCATCGATGACACAGATCATCCACTAATAATTAAAGTGGCAAGCATTCCGGTTTCACGGCTTCAAGTTTATTTCATCGACAATGAAGATTATTTCCTCCGTCGGCAAGCCATGACAGAAGACGAGAACGGGTTGGAATACAACGACAATGGCGAACGGGCGATTTTCTTCGCACGTGGCGTGCTTGAAACTGTGAAAAAACTGCGTTGGACTCCAGATCTTGTTCAATGCCAAGGATGGATGACAGCGGTGGTGCCTCTCTACATTAAGACGGCGTACCACGACGATCCTTCATTCGCCAACACCAAGGTAATAACATCACTCTTCGGCAACCAATTGAAAACATCATTGGGTGACAATTTCAAACGTTGCGTCGAATTCCGTGATGCCAAGGCAGAACTTCTTAAGCCATACGCAGAAAAATTCGACTTTTTGGAATTAGGGAAGCTTGCCATAGACTATAGCGACGGCGTTGTTGAAGCTGGCGAAAATGTCAACGCCGACCTTTTGGAATATACAAAGAACAAGAATATTCCGCTTCTTAACAACCCTGGAAAAGATTATACGGCCGCGTATAAGGATTTTTACAACGAGATTCTCGAAAAATAACAAAGTTACGGAGCGACATTCCCATATTAATAACATCCCGTTTCACATGAAGTTTAAGCTAATCGTTGCATTGGTGCAAGCCGCAATCATATTGGCAAGCTGCGACACAACGACCGACACCATAGGTTCCTCTATAACGGACGACCAAGACGGATTGCAAATTTCCGCACAAACGTTCAGCATATCCAGTCGATCACTGGTAGCCGACTCTGTATTGTCACGCAACACTACAGGCTACTTGGGTAAGGTCAGAGACCCTGAAACAAATACATACATCGTCGGTGACTTTATGGCTCAGTTCAATAGCCTTGAAAGTTTCACGTTTCCCGAACAATCGAATCTTGTAACGACCGATAGCAACGGAAACCAGCAAAAGGGTGTAGTAAAAGCCGACTCTTGTGAACTGCGTTTGTTTTATAGTAGCCTCTATGGCGACTCCACCCAACTCATGAAACTAACGGCCTATGAAATGGGCAAGCCCATGAACGAAGACCGCAAGTACTATAGCAATTTCAGTCCGATAGAAAACGGATATATACGCGAGGGAGGCTTGCAGAGAGACAAAGTGTACAGTCTCATTGATTACAATGTGAAACAAAGCACCCGCGACACGTCGACCTACACTCCGTATATAACCATCAAGCTGAAAGGCCCCTATACCGACAAAGACGGCAAGACATACGACAGCTACGGCACGTATATCATGCAGAAATACTACGATAACCCCGCTAATTTCAAAAACGCATACACATTTAGAAACAATGTGGTGCCTGGCTTTTTCTTCAAGCATCAGAGCGGAGTGGGAAACATGGCCTACGTTTCGGAATCACAATTAGACGTGTATTTCAGCCATATTGAAGATGACTCGTTGTACCATTCAGCAGCAGTTTTTTGGGGAACGGAAGAAGTCTTACAGACCTCAACCATCACCAACAACAAGCAAACCATGGAAAAGTTGGCTCAAGACACGACATGCACGTATCTGAAAACGCCTGCGGGTGTGTTCACCGAGTTGACTATTCCTGTGGAGAAGATTATGGAAGGTCATGAAAACGACACCATAACCTCAGCGAAGCTAGTGCTTCAGCGGTTGAACAACAAGACAACAAGCGATTACGCATTTGATGTTCCGCAAAAAATACTGATGATACCCGTAGACTCGTTGCACACGTTCTTCGAAAACAACAACATCTACAATAACAAAAATTCGTATGTTGCCAGCTGGGCCTACAACGCTGCAAACGGTAGCTTTGACAATAGTTATACGTTCAATAACATATCAGGGATGATTACAGCCATGAGCAATAGCGACCGAAGTTCCGCCAACTGGAACAAAGTAGTTATCGTTCCTGTTGAGATATCAACGACTACAACATCGTCCGGTTCAACCACTGTAGTAAAAGTTACCAATGACATGTCACTGACAAGCACACGACTTGTTAAGGGGACAGACGCGAGTGACAGCCCTATAAAACTAAACGTTATTTATAGCCGCTTTAAATAGCGAACTATTCGAAATCATCCATGGCAGATAATTTCCTTGAGCGTCACCACGAAGAATACGAAGAACGTAAAAGAGCATGGCTACGCAACAAAAAGCACATGCCAAAACTGAAAAGAGTAATAGAAAAGCCTGAAGATGAAAGTCTTTAGGCTTTTCCATTTTATAAGAAGACACTTAGAAACGTTTCCGAACTATTGCTGTCTGGTAAAATATTGTCCTAACATTGTAAAACGCTGGATGGATGTGCTCTTTATTAGGTTTTGGATGACCCGGGGCTTACTTTACATAGCGTGGTTTGTTATCCTTTGCCCCTGAAAGGGGCGCATATTACATGATAGGGGCTTGCCCCTATTTATCAAGCACCACCATTCTTTGCCCCTGAAAGGGGCGTATATTTACGTCACAATGAATTATGCGCCCCCTACTCTAACTTTGCAGAGGATTCAACGTAGTTGCATAAATATCAAAAAGGAACATGAA
>CAVKHW010000030.1:0-30648 GCA_963656105.1 Eggerthellaceae bacterium | reverse complement strand
AATCAAGATCGACAAAATCTGTAGTACACAGTAACGCAACCGATAATTGCTAAACCGCTGATACTACAACAAAAACGAGGTTAAAGGGTCAAAGTTGGGTTAAAGTAGAGATAAGACATCTGCCTGTAGAACTCGCACCCGTAAGACAATGCTCATGCCGAGCATACTACCAAAAAATCTCTGGTTCTCCATCGGAGAACCAGAGACTAATCTTTGGTTTATGTTCTTGTTAGTTATTCTCTGGACGCAACTGACGAACAGTCTCTGCAGCACGCCACATCTCCATGTCGTGCATAGCTTTCAGTTCTGCGTTGAGTTTCTCACGATAGTCGGGCTGAGAATTCTTATCAATTGAAATCTGAGCCTCTGTACCATTCTCCACACTCAGGTACAACCACTCCATTACAGGCTTGATGGCAGCCTTAAAGCGAGGACGCCAATCGAGAGCTCCGCGCTGGGCTGTTGTAGAGCAATTGGCGTACATCCAGTCCATTCCTTTCTCGCCAAACAACGGGCCGAGACTCTGAGTCAGCTCCTCAACGGTCTCGTTGAAAGCCTCTGAAGGAGAGTGGCCATGCGAACGAAGCACCTCGTACTGAGCTTCAAGCAGACCTTCAATAGCCCCCATCAGCGAGCCCCGCTCGCCAGTGAGATCGGAAGTTGCTTCTTTATGGAACGTGGTTTGGAACAGATATCCAGCACCGATGCCAATACCGAAAGCGATGCACTTTTCCTCGGCTTTTCCTGATGCGTCTTGATAGACTGCATATGAGCAGTTTAATCCACGACCTTCAAGGAACATGGTACGCAAGGATGTACCTGACCCCTTAGGAGCCACCATGATAACATCAATATCCTTAGGAGGTACCACTCCAGTGCGATCTTGCCAATTAATTGCAAAACCATGGCTATAATAGAGAGTCTTACCTTTTGTCAAATACGGCTGAATCTTAGGCCAAACTGCAATCTGTCCAGCATCGGACAACAACATGCAGATGATTGTTCCCTTCTGAACAGCTTCCTCAATAGAGAGCAACGTCTTGCCAGGTACCCATCCGTCGGCAACAGCTTTATCGTAAGTCTTGCCTGGTCGCTGTCCAACAATTACATTGAAACCATTATCGCGAAGGTTTCCGGCTTGGCCAGGACCTTGGATGCCATATCCGATGACGGCAATCGTCTCATTCTTCAAAATCTCACGAGCTTTCTCCAAAGGAAACTCTTCCTTGGTGACAACTTCTTCGACAACGCCACCAAAATTCATTTTTGCCATAAGCTAATTATATTTTAAACGTTATACGTCTATTTTATTTTATATTCTTGCATATTGTTTTCGCGCACAAAGGTAGTGATTTAAAATATTATATGCAAACTTTCTTTTAATCTTTTACGAATTTTATCAAACTTCTTACGATTTCTTGCTTTATATCATTTTCTTTGGTAATCTTAATGTAATATTCGCCATCTCGGTTCTGTTCAGTCCAGAAACAGAGCCGATCGCCCTGATGAGCTTCAGCCACATAAGCCACTTCAAGCCGTTGAAGCCGATGCTGACGATACCAGTCGAGATCGAAGATATCAAGGATATGTTCTATGTATTTCACAGAATTGATATGACCGTTGACATCCACGTCGTTATAATGGGTATCAATGGTGCGCACAAGTGTAGCATCTTTCCCCATCTTCACACGTCCAGGCTTGTCGATAGGACACTCTTTTTCTGTCTCGATATACTCGTTGATTAGTCCGCCCTGCACATCGAAAATATCTGCCGGCTGGCGTGAATCGGTATCTATCATGGCCCACACGCTGCGCCCGTATCCATAGATTTTACTATCATCAAGGCTCTTCACGGCAAAGTTACGACTGGTGAAATAGCGCATAGCTCCTTCCACCCAGGTCTCTATGGCAAATCTATCGTAGGCTAAAGGCATCTTCTCCATCTCAATAACCAGTCGTGAAAGCACCCAAGTGCGATGAATGGTATTAAGATAATTCATGCCGTAGTTGCGGTCGTTGCTATGAAAATCAGCGGCATTGAGCAATGCATTTCCTAAATGCCCCATAAACAGATGGTTGCTAAAGTCGCAATGAAACGGCTCGGCCATAAAATCATAGCGCCCCACCTTAGGCAACAACTGTGTCATGCTCATTGTCCTTTCTGTTCGTTGAGATATTCGCTCACAGGTTCCTCAAAACTGCGAGTCACAGCTATATGCCCCGACCGTGTGTATTGCAGTAAACACTTGTAACTGTTAAGCTGACTGTAAAGGTCAGAGATATCTTCTGTCAGTCCGGCCATCAACACCGTGGAGTATGTAGGATTTACCTCCATCATACGTGCATCGTGCTTGCGGATAACGCGCGAAATCTCGGAATTGTCGAGCAATACAGGCGTGGAAATCTTGAATAAAGCAACCTCGTGTATAAACAATTCATTATCAGTGTAATAATTGGCTTTGATAACATCAATTTTCTTTTCCACCTGTTTGGTAATCTTCTCAATCTGGTCAGGCGTACTCCAGCAAGTAATGGTGTACTTATGAATGCCGACAAGGCTCGATGCCGACACATTGAGACTCTCAATATTCACCTGTCGACGTGCGAAAACCGCTGTGACTTGATTGAGGACGCCCACTACATTCTCGCTGTAGACCAACAAGGTGTAAAACTGCTTTGGCGTTTCTTGCTCCTTATTCTCCATACTAATCGTTACTCTTTAAATGTCTAAATGCAACAGCATCTCGTCAATGGCACTTCCTGGGGTTATCATGGGCGTGACGTTCTCCTCCTCCTTCACCGCACACTCCAATAGATAAGGGCCATCTGCGCTAAGCATCTCGGCTATCTTGGTTTGCAAGTCAGCACGGTTTACGACAACGCCATAAGGAATGCCATAACCACTGGCAACTGCCTCATAGCAAGGATTCAACATCTTGGTGAACGAATGACGGTGCTCGTACATCAAGTCTTGCCATTGGCGCACATTGCCCAAATAGTTATTGTTGAGCAATATCATCTTGACTGGAGCCTGTTGTTCCATGATGGTGCCCAGTTCTTGGATGGACATCTGAAAACCGCCATCGCCGGTAAACAGGCAAATGGTGCGATCGGGCGCGCCAAAGGTAGCTCCCACGGCTGCAGGCAACCCAAATCCCATAGTACCCAATCCGCCGCTGGTTACAATGCTCCGATATTGCTTATACTGGAAATAACGGCTTGAAAACATCTGGTTAAGTCCCACATCGTTGACAAGAACGGCATTTCCATCAGTCGCTTCCGCTACGGCATTCACCACCTCGCCCATCAAGAGCGGACCTTCCTGAGGATGGATAGAAGGCGTGATTACCTCCTGCTGTTCTTCGTCTTGAAAAGGCTTGAACGAGTTGCGCCATTCTTGATGCGAGACTGGGTGGAGCAATCGGGTGATAGCAGGCAACGTCTCCTTGCAATCGCCGATTACCGCCACATCTGTTTTCACATTCTTGTCTATCTCAGTTGCATCAATATCCAGATGTATTATCTTTGCCTGACGGGCATAACTGTCTACTCGTCCTGTCACGCGGTCAGAGAAACGCATGCCGATGGCTATCAGCACATCACACTCCTGTTCCTTGATGTTAGGCGCGTAATTGCCATGCATGCCCAACATACCCATATTGAGCGGATGGTCTGAAGGCAAAGCGGAAAGCCCCATTAAGGTACGTCCGGCAGGTATGTCCGCTTTCTCGAGGAAGGCCTTGAGTTCCTCTTGGGCACCGCCCAACTCCACACCTTGCCCCACGAGAGCAAAGGGCTTTTGAGCTTTGTTAATGATATCGGCAGCCTCGCACACCTTGTTTTGGTCTACCTTAGGATAAGGGATATATGACCTTACCTTATCGGCTTTGCCTGGCATCCACTTTGCTTTGCCCGTCTGAGCATTGCGGGGGAAATCGAGTACGACCGGTCCCGGACGGCCACTGCGAGCTATGTAGAAGGCTCGGTTCACAGCCCAAGCCACATCCTCTGCCCGTTGTATCTGATAGCTCCATTTGGAAATGGGCTGCGCCATTCCCACGAGGTCAACCTCCTGAAAAGCATCGGTACCCAATGAGGCTACGCCTACCTGCCCAGCTATAACAACAATGGGGGTAGAGTCCATCATGGCATCGGCCACACCTGTTAGTGTGTTAGTAGCGCCAGGCCCTGATGTAACAATGGCCACACCCACCTCGCCGCTCACTCGTGAAAAACCCTCGGCTGCATGGGCAGCAGCCTGTTCGTGGCGTACCAAGATATGATGGAACCAAGGATCTCTCTTACGGGTATAGGTATAAAGCGCATCGTAGACAGGCATAATCGCACCGCCAGGGTAACCGAATATGGTATGCACATTCTCTTGATACAGAGCGCGCATCAATATCTCAGCGCCTGTGCATTCTTCGCCTATGCGAATACCTGCCCAGGGTACTTCTTTCAAATTCTCTTCTGCCATAAAAATCTATTAGTCGATAATTCTCACACCGCCCTTATCTGCCGAACTTACGCTTTGCGCATAAGCTCTCAGAGCCTTGCTCACCTCACGATGACGGCGCAGCGGTTGCTGCGGACGTGCTGCCAGTTCCTCGTCGCTTAGCTTGACATTGATTGACCGATTGGGGATGTCGATCTCGATGATATCGCCGTCCTTAATTTTTCCGATGTTACCACCCGAAGCAGCTTCTGGCGAAATATGGCCTACACTCAGACCACTGGTACCGCCCGAGAAACGTCCGTCGGTAATGAGCGCACACTCCTTGCCGAGGTGACGACTCTTGATGTACGAAGTGGGGTAAAGCATCTCCTGCATGCCTGGGCCGCCCTTGGGACCTTCGTGAGTAATGACCACGCAGTCGCCCGACTGTACCTTTCCGCTCAATATGCCTTCGCAAGCATCTTCTTGCGAGTCGAACACAACGGCCGGTCCTTCAAAATACCACAACTCAGAAGCTACGCCTGCAGTCTTCACAACACAACCATCCTGAGCAATGTTGCCAAAGAGTATTGCCAGACCGCCGTCTTTAGTATAAGCATGTTCTAAGTCGCGGATGCAGCCGTTGGCGCGATCGGTGTCAAGACTGGGCCACTGCTCATTTTGGCTACCCATCTGTGTAGAGAAACGGCGACCAGGAGCACTGTGGTAAATACGGTCGGCCTCGGGGTCTACCCTTTCGCCTGTGATGTCATATTTAGCCATGGCCTCATCGAGCGTGGTGCCATCCACTCGTCTGGCATTGCCACGTATGAGTCCACCTTTGTTCAACTCATTCAAAATGCCAAGGATACCACCAGCGCGGTTGCACTCCTGTACGGAGTATTGCTGGGTATTGGGAGCCAGTTTGCAAAGGCAGGGAGCTTTGCGACTCAACTGGTCGATGTCGCTCATTTTGAAATCGACCTGTCCCTCTTGGGCTACAGCCAACAAATGGAGTACAGTATTGGTGGAACCGCCCATAGCTATATCAAGCGTCATGGCATTGAGAAATGCATCGCGCGTAGCAATATTGCGGGGCAACACACTCTCATCACCATCTTCGTAATAAGCCAAGGCATTCTTCACGATTTGACGAGCGGCCTGTTTAAAAAGTTCTATGCGATTGGCGTGAGTGGCAAGTATGGTTCCATTGCCCGGGAGCGATAAACCAATAGCTTCGGTCAGCGAATTCATGGAATTGGCCGTAAACATACCCGAGCAACTGCCGCATCCAGGACAAGCGCACTGCTCGAGCTGTTGTAGGTCGGCATCACTCACCTCATTGTCGGCACCTGCAATCATGGTCGTGACGAGATCCGCATTTTGCCCGTGCCAACGACCGGCCTCCATAGGACCGCCTGAGCAGAACACCGCTGGTATATTGAGGCGCATAGCAGCCATTAACATACCGGGAGTCACCTTGTCACAATTGGAAATGCAGATCATGGCATCGGCCTTATGGGCGTTGACCATGTATTCCACTGAGTCAGCAATTATATCGCGCGAGGGCAACGAATATAACATTCCATCATGCCCCATGGCAATACCGTCATCAATGGCGATGGTGTTAAATTCGGCTGCATAGCATCCCATTTTTTCTATTTCTTGTTTTACAATCTGACCAATCTCATGCAGATGCGTATGGCCTGGAACAAATTGCGTAAACGAGTTGACTACTGCAATAATAGGCTTGCCAAACTGCTCGTGTTTCATGCCTGTGGCTACCCAAAGCGCACGGGCACCTGCCATGCGTCTGCCTTCTGTGCAGACAGCACTTCTCAATGGATGTTTCATAACTACTTGTTCTCTAAATTCTATGCAAAGGTAATTACTTTTAATTAACCATGCAACAAATTATTGCACAATGTTTGCATTTTGAATGCAAACTGAAAGAAAAAATACCTATATTAGAAACAAATAATAACAAAACGACACATATAGAAAAGAAATGAGCAATATAGCACTTCCTACCCGAAAGAACAAGATGCTACTTAAGCGCATTGTTCGTTCAGGTGTTTAGGATCTCTCTTTTCTTTGAAAAAACGCCCTGTTTTTACATCTTTATCGCCTTACGTCCACCATCTAATCAATACTCACGGTCGTTGGCCATATGCCACGTGGTGAGAAAAGCAGCACGAGTGATTTCGGTAAGCTTCTGATAATTAATCGTCGGAGGCTCGTCGGAGGGCTGGTTGTAATGGGGTTGCGCACCTGTATGATACCACACGACAGGCACCCCTTTAAGATGAAACGAACTTTGGTCGCTTCCGCCTATGGGGTTGTCCCAAGCCCTATAATCGGGTTC
This sequence comes from Eggerthellaceae bacterium, assembly GCA_963656105.1. GTDB lineage: Bacteria > Bacteroidota > Bacteroidia > Bacteroidales > Bacteroidaceae > Prevotella. Next base: position 23,848 of record CAVKHW010000030.1, on the reverse strand, counting down.
GAAAGCAAAATGGTGCTCGGACATATCGGCCTTTAGCCACTCGCCCAACAGGGGATGGGCTGCGGTATAGAAATAAGTGACAGACGGACTGTCGGTTCCGCTTCCCACCATATCGAAATTAAGGTAACAACGGACCTGATTCATGCCTTCAAACTGTTGGGTGAAAAAACGCGAGCCCAACAATCCTTCTTCCTCGCCGTCCCAAAAGGCGAAGATAACCGTGCGTTCCGGTTGCGAGCCGCTCAATACAAACGCCTTCATAATTTGCAACACTGCCGACACGCCCGATGCGTTGTCGTCGGCTCCGTTGTAAACCATATCGCCCGCAAGATCTTCGTATACGCCTTCATGATCAATATGGGCACCCACTACTACATATTCATCAGCACTGCGCCCCTTCAGCACTCCGAGCACATTGCTGAGTTGCATCGAGAGGTACGTCTGCTGCTTGATGCTTGCTATGGAGTCGGGCTCGACGAAATAACGCCCCATACGATGAAGCCGCTGAGTGGCACATGCCTCGAAAGGTTGTTCGTAGCCTGACGAAAACAACGGCTTAATACCAGCCTCGCGCATTCGCGAAATGACATATTGCTTGGCCAAATATGAACCGCGTTGTCCAGCCCGGCGACCCTCCAGCAAATCATCGGCCAAAAAATACACATGAGCGCGCGCCGCATCCTCTGTAATAGTGGCCAACCCATTAGCACACTGACCCTTGAGCACCTTACTCTTCAGTGAAATTGACTTACGGCTAGCCGCACCAGCAAAAGCCTGTGCCGAAACGAAAAAAAACAACAGAACGAACGGCTTTATCCTAGACATGAGATTCTCTAAATACAAAATAATAGTAAAGAAAGTTATAATGTTTTATCCGTAACAACGGGCAATCCCTGTTCTTTCCATAGCAGGATGCCGCCTTTCATGTCAACTACACGATAACCAGCCTGCAACAGACAAACGGCTGCCTCATGACTGCGACGGCCGCTGCGACAATAGACATAGTAAGTGCGCGACATATCAAGGTTTTTCATACCGATAGCAAAAGCTTCCCAATTGAGCCAGTCGAGGTTGACCGCTTGGGGAAGATGCCCCTCTGCAAATTCGGAAGGCTGGCGCACATCGAGCAACAATGCGGTAGTATCAGACTGCGCTGCTGCCAAGAACATCTTGGGCGATAACACTTTCACGGCGTCTTGCGCTGTGCAATTCGCACACAGGCCAAGCGACGCGAGTAAAGATAAGACTATTTTTTTCATGACGACAAAGGTAATGATTATTTGCGAAAAACTCATTTCTGAGACCCACAAATGCACGTTCAACATGCGTGGAGACAACCAGTAAGACCAGCGGAAATGTCAAAAAAGCCAGCACTCCGTGACGCAACTTTACGGTCGCCATGATTGTACCATGGAGATGCGCAGGGCGAGAAAACCAAAAAAAAACCGTTGGCTTCGCATAATGGAAACCAACGGATTTCATATTGTTTACACTGCCCAAGTGCAGGGCGATGCTTTAATTATTACTTAACGTAGACAACAGCCAAACGGTTAGAAGTGTTGCCCTGAACACCCTTACCAGTAGCCTCGTCAACAACAACACCCTTGCTCTTCAGGTACTTAGCAACCTCATCGGCACGAGCCTGAGAAATCTTGTCGTTGATAGCCTTGCTGCCCTCAGGAGAAGCGGTACCAACAATCTGAACGTGGCTGCCTTCCTTGACACCATCGAGAGCGGCCTTAGCCTCCTTAGTCAGAGCGCTCTTGCCCTGTGCGAAAGTAACGAGAACAAGGTTCTCTACACGAACGTCCTTAGGAGCGGGAGCTTCCTTAACAACCTCCTTGACAACCTCCTTAGGCTTCTTGGCAAGCTCATTGCGCAGATCGTTGATGGTCTGGTTCAAAGCGTCAATCTCGCTCTGGTCGCGGAGCTGAGCAACAGTGAAGTTGTGGCTTCCGTTGTGGTTCTTGAACTTGTAGATTACACCAGCGTTCAACTGGAAGAAACCATTGTTAATATTGTAAGCACCCTGATTAGCGCTTGAAGTGGCCTTGAAGTTATAGTCATCATAGTCGCTTTCACCGGTAAAACCATACATACCGTTGAACACCCAAGTCACTGAAGGCTCAACATAAATCTGCCACTGCTTCTTGCTGCCAAGATTGAACTGGAAGTCCAAGCCAGCCTTAGAAGTCATACGGTTGATGGCGCGGCCATCCTCATTGTGCATGAACACATGACCCCATCCAATGCCATAAACAGCACCAACCTCGAACAAACGGGGCTCGCCCTTATAACCGGCGAACATATTGCTCAGGTTAAGGGTTCCGAGCAGAGAGGTGTTCAGAGCGCGAACAGCCAAACGGGTAGACTCCCAAGGCTTGTTTGAGAAATAAGCGTTGCTCTCAATAGCCAAACCGAAGACCGGAGTGATGTTCTTACCGATGCGCAAGCCAGCGTTGGGGTTGAGACCCTTCATCCAGCTATGGCCAGTCATCTTTGTGGCTACGCCACCATTGATGCCAACATAAACGTTGTCAAAAGCCTTGCTACCCTCAACTGTGGTCTGTGCAGACACAGAAGCGGCAACCAAAGCGGCTGCAAACAAAGTAAATAACTTTTTCATACTCTCTAAAATTAATTTTTATTGTTGTTATTTATTATCTCACACACTTTCAGAGTGCAAAGGAACTATATTTTTTCGAAACTTCCAAATTATTTTAGGGTAAAAATATTCTTTTTCCCGTAAATTTTTAGCTATTCTCTCTTTTATCAACCCGACAATGCAAGCAGACCATCTCTAAGGCTTCCATACACATCCGTCTGCACTCCGTTCAAGCCATCTGCAAAACACCAAGCATTCTCGGCTTCCTAAACGAAAAAGAAGGAATGGTGCTCACAATAGCGCCCATTCCCTCAATATGGTATTTTAGAATGTAATAACTTTCACGCTGTATGGCTTCAGATCAACCTGTTGTCCGCCTTCCTCACTTTCCGTTTCCACCACCGTACGATCTGACGGTTTTCCCGTGAATCCTTCAGACTTAGCTCCAGCCGGAATAGCCAGTCCTTGCAACGAAACCGACAAGCTTGCCGGAAGAGCGTTGACAAGCTTGACCACTGTTTTTCCTGTATTGGTATCCTTCACTACACTTGCCGCCACCCGATGGCTCAACGCCTGATCGATGCCGATTTTCGACTGCACATACCTGTCACCGCTATGTGTTCCCCATAGCCGTTGGGTATGATAACTGGGTGTAAGACATGTAATCGTATCATTATTGAAATAAATCATATCGGGGTTCCAATTGGAAAGTCCCTCTTTACACAACAAGGGTGCATAGCTTGTCATGGACACCACATCACCATTGCGCTCAAGTCCGCAAAGATACATGGCCTCGGCCAGAGCACTTTCCACCGTGCGTGTACGAGACGCATACTCGCCAAGGTACACCTTAGGGTCAGTGCGGTCATAGTTGTCATAATAATCCTGATGGTGTACGAACCATCCCGGTGACTCATAGTAATGCTCATCGACCAAATCAAGGATATCCTTGTGTGCCTTGGCAAATTTCCAGCCTTCAACATAATCGGCCGACGGGTCATGGAAAGGTCCCACGGTACCTACCACTATCATGTCTGGATACTTTTGCTTGATAGCCTTGCAAATCATCTCATAGCGTTCTTCAAACACCGTAGAAATAATATCTTCGTTGCCAACGCCTACATATTTCAACCCGAAGGGAGCCGGATGGCCGGCATCGGCGCGCATCTTGGCCCATTTTGAGGTAGCAGGGTCACCATTGGCCCACTCTATCATATTGAGTATTTCCTGGCAGTAGGCCGGCATATCCTTCATGGGGATGCCACCTTGTTGGCCTCCGAACCCGTCCTTGTTGGGTGTGGAGTTCTGACAGGGAACACCCGCTGCGAGCACAGGAAGCGGCTCTGCCCCCAGATCTTCACAGAACTGGAAATATTCATAGAATCCCAATCCTCTTGTCTGATGATACCCCCAGATATTGAAGTCGGGCTTACGGTCTTGCCAAGGGCCGATGGTTTCGTTCCAATGGTATATATTGTCGATTCCTTGTCCATGGCTCATGCAACCACCGGGAAATCTCACAAACTTAGGATGTAGCGCAGCTATGGCCTCAGCCAAGTCTTTGCGGAGTCCGTGTCCTTTGAAGGTTTCATGTGGGAAAAGGCTCACCATGTCGACCGACACATCACCAGCCTTAAGTGGTGTCAGTGCCAGCCGCACCTGCCCCTTTATTGCCTTCTTGTCAACGATCAGCTGAACTGCGTATCGATTCCAACCTTGTCCTTCGGTCTTAATCTTTTCCTTAGCGTACACCTCTCCATTTTTACCCAGCAATTGCACTAGTACCTGATTTTTCCCCGCATTCTCATTGCGCAAATAAACAGAGAAATCGAATTGCTGACTAGGGCTAGCCGTAATGCCGTCCCACCCTATATTATATAAGGTGTCCTTGGGTGCAAGCACGACATAATGGGCGTTGTTCTTACTTAAAGGCACATCTGTCTTCACCTTGATGGGGTGGTTTGATTCCCAGGCCGTTGTGGTTGTCCATCCCCGTTTATCGGCAGATGTGTACTCGAAATCGCGGTTCTGAACCAATTCGGCATATAACCCACCATCGGCCGCACGGCTGATATCCTCAAAAAACACGCCAACAAGTTTGTCGCTGATGGCCTTGGTTTGTTTGACTTCAACCTTGAGGGTAGCCTCCACATGGTTGCCGATAGCAGCAAAACGCTTGGCATCATCGCGCATGGTCTCGCCACTCAACGCCGCATCGTGGTTCACAGCATTAAAATACTGGCAAATATAGTCCAGATGCACTTTGGGCACGTCAAAAAGATTACCCTGCCTCAACTGTCCGTCCACGGTTGCCGTATCTTTTATCCAAGCTGCATCATCAATGCTACTTGGCTCAAGCGACTCCGTGAACTTTCTGAAATTTTCCGTTGCCTGTACATAATGTCTGGTGCCATCTTTGGCTTTGTAATAGATATCAAATGTTCCATCATCCATCTGAAACATCACAGGCTCAAGAACACCTTTCACAAATGTCTGCGGATAATCTTGTGGACGCCAAGTCACCAAATCCTCGCTATAAGCCGCAGCAAAACAAGGCGCATAGTCATTGACGGAAAACACCAATCGCCATGTTCCGTCATTGGCATGAAGCACATAGGGGTTGTACATACGTTTTTCGCTTCCCCATTGCGCATAGTCGGAAGAACACAATTGCCCCACATCTTTCCAAGTCTCGTCATCGGTGAGATAGGCCAAATGAAGCCCCGCCTTCTCGCCAGGCGAATAGACGAAGACAGAACAGGTCGAATCGTTGCCCATAATCTGACAGAAGGGCAATGGCTGTTGTGCTTTGGCTTGAAGAGATAAGCACGCAGCCAAAAGTATCATTGATTTTTTCATATTTCTGTTTTAGGTTGATTTCTTCATCTGCAAAGGTAACATTTTCCAAAACAATACAACAGTCTGTAACAGAAAAATATGCGAACCTGTGTAACAATGTAAAAAAGGCAGACAGCACTCACTGCTACCTGCCTTCCAAAACTAGAGAGTTATAAAAAAATCAAGTATTAAAGTATTTCTTCTATGATTTTCATTCCTTCGTCTACCGCTTGCATGTTAAGCGGAATAAGATTATGATGACGTTCTGGCAAACTTTTGAAGAGCGCCTTGTTCAGTCCATCGGTGCTTACCACAGGGCACACCTTGAGCAAGCCACCCAGAACAATCATGTTGAAAACCTTGGCGTTTTTCATTTCTGCCGCCTTGTCCATGGCATTGATGCGATATACATGTATATCTTTCCTGTCCGTGGGGGTCATGATGCCATACCCATCGTAAATAAGAATGCCTCCAGGTTTCACCTTAGGCGCAAACTTATCCATCGACGGCTGGTTGAGGACAATGGCCACATCGTACTTGCTTAGAATGGGAGACGATATCCGGTCGTCGCTGACGATGACCGTCACATTGGCTGTTCCGCCACGCTGCTCAGGCCCATAGGCCGGCATCCAGGTCACTTCCTTGTTTTCCATCAAGCCTGAGTAAGCAAGAATCTTACCCATGGAGAGAACGCCTTGCCCTCCGAAGCCCGAAATAATGATTTCCGTTTTCATTCGTCCAATGTATTCTTTAAATCACCCTTGACATACTTCTCAAACATGTGCTCCTCCATCCATTGGTTGGCTTTGACTGGCGACAATTTCCAACCGCTGTTGCAAGTGGAAACTATTTCTACCAAACTGGATCCCTTACCCTCCATGGATGCGGTGAAAGCCTTGCGGATGGCGGCCTTTGCCTTACGAATGGCTGCAACGGTCTCTACGCTCTGCCGAGTCACGTAGCACGTACCATCGAGGTGGGCTGCAAGCTCTGTGATATTGAGTGGATAACCGTGAATCTGCGGATCGCGTCCATAGGGACACGTGGATGTCTTCTGGCCGATAAGTGTTGTGGGAGCCATCTGGCCGCCAGTCATGCCATAAATGGCATTGTTGATGAAGATAATGGCTATTTTTTCACCTCGATTGAGCGCATGTATCGTTTCGCAAGCACCAATACAGGCTAAGTCGCCGTCGCCTTGATACGTAAACACCAATCGATCCGGCCACAGACGTTTGATGGCTGTAGCTACAGCAGGAGCCCGTCCATGAGCCGCCTCCTGCCAATCAATGTCAAGATAACGATAGGCAAAAACAGCGCATCCCACAGGACACACGCCTATGGTCTTTTCGGCCATGCCCATTTCCTCAATGACCTCAGCCACTAGCTTGTGAACCATACCATGTGAACATCCTGGGCAATAATGCATTGCCGTGTCGTTCATCAGTTCCGGTTTCTTGTAGACAAGATTCTCCGGCGCAATTATATCGTTTGCCATCTTACTTACTTCATTAATAATTCTTTCAAAGCACTGACAATCTCCTCAGGCTCAGGCACAATGCCGCCGAGTCGTCCAAAGTGTTCTACCGGCAACGCTCCATTGACCGCTAACTTGACATCTTGTATCATCTGGCCAGCATTGATTTCGCTGACGAGTATTCCTTTCTTGCCGTTAGCCACTGCCATGATTTCCCTGCTGGGGAAAGGCCACAGCGTAATGGGGCGGAACAATCCCACCTTCAGTCCGGCGGCACGTGCCAATTCAACGGCCTTTTCGCCGATGCGAGCGGCACTGCCAAACGATACCAATATATAGTCGGCGTCATCGCACTGCTGCGCTTCGTAGCGAACCTCGGTGTTGCTAATCGTCTCGTATTTCTTCTGCAAGTGCAAGTTACGAACCTCCATTACTTCGGGTTTGAGCTCCAACGATGTAAGGATATTCGGTTTCCTATCTTTTGTACGTCCAATAGTTGCCCAAGGACATTCCTTCTTTATTTGCTCCTCTGTACGTCGGGGCTTGAAGGGGGGAAGCACCACTTTCTCCATCATTTGGCCAATGACACCATCGGAAAGTATCATGGCTGGGTTGCGGTACTTGAAAGCCAATTCAAATGCCAAATCAACAAAGTCGGCCATTTCCTGCACTGAATTGGGAGCCAAGACAATGACATTGTAGTCGCCATTACCCCCACCACGGGTGGCCTGAAAATAATCGCTCTGCGAAGGTTGGATTGTTCCCAATCCAGGGCCTCCACGCTGCACGTTGACAATGACACCAGGTATTTCGGCACCGGCCATATAGGAGATGCCTTCCTGCATCAGAGCCACTCCCGGCGACGAAGATGTTGTCAACACTCGTTTGCCAGCCCCTGCTCCACCATATACCATATTGATGGAAGCAACCTCGCTTTCGGCCTGCACGACTACCATCCCCGTGGTTTCCCACGGCTTTAATAGTGAGAGGGTTTCGATAATCTCACTTTGTGGTGTAATGGGATAGCCGAAAAAAGCATCGGCTCCACACCTAATGGCAGCGTTGGCTATAGCCTCGTTGCCTTTCATTAAAACGACTTCTTGTTCAGCCATAGCCTTATCCCTCCGTCTTTTTCTTATAAACCGTAATGCAGCCGTCGGGGCAGACAATGCCACAACTGGCACAACCGATACATTCGTCTGGGCGAGCGGCCTCCACATACGGATAACCGTGTACGTTTACCTTCTTCTGAGCCAGGGCGATAACATCTTTCGGACAAGCCACGATACACAACTGGCATCCCTTGCAACGATCCGTGTTAACGACGATGGCGCCCTTTATTTTTGCCATAGGTATAACTTTTTAGAATCCGTGTTTTTGTATTTCTTTTATTTGCTCCCCTGTGAACGGACTTCCGTTAGGGGTTATAGGCATCTTTGTGGTAGAAGTTCAAGATGTTGTCCAACATCTCCTTGGCCTCCACCGCTGGCGACTCGGGATCAAGTGCTATGGCCTCCATATAGCAATCAATCGCATGCTGCCAGTCACTCTGTTGTCGGTAGGCATTGCCTTTTTGATACCATTCTGCCGCTGTCATGCGCTTAGTAATAAGCCTTCTTTCCGGCAGCCAATGTGTTTTTCATCAATGAACAGATGGTCATGGGTCCCACTCCGCCAGGCACTGGAGTGATAAAGGAACATTTGGGTGCCACTTCATCGAATTTCACATCGCCATTGAGTCTGAACCCACTCTTGCGCGTAGCATCAGGCACCCGTGTCGTGCCCACGTCAATGACCACGGCTCCTTCCTTTACCATATCGGCTGTGACGAAATTGGGTTGGCCGATGGCAGCAATGATGATATCGGCCTCGCGGCATTCCTCCTTTAGGGTTTTCGAATGCGAATGACACACCGTCACCGTGGCATCGCCGTATTGCTTTTGCATCATCAGCTGTGCCATAGGTTTGCCCACGATGTTGCTGCGGCCGAGAATAACGCATTTCTTGCCCGATGTTTCCACATGGTAATGCTGCAACAAGGTCAAAATGCCCAATGGTGTAGCCGATATAAAACAGGGAAGCCCTATTCCCATGCGACCGACATTGATAGGATGGAATCCATCCACATCCTTACGATAGTCGATGGCCATGATGATTTTCTGCTCGTCGATATGCTTGGGCAGAGGCAACTGCACGATAAATCCGTCCACATCGTCATCCTTGTTGAGACGATCAACACAAGCCAGCAATTCCTCCTCTGTCACATTGTCTGCATAACGGATGAGGGTCGACTTAAATCCGCACTGCTCGCAGGCTATCACCTTATTCTTAACATAAGTTTCCGATCCTCCGTCGTGCCCCACGAGCACAGCTGCCAAATGAGGTTGTTTGCCTCCGCTAGCCAAGATGCTCTTTACTTCGTCGGCTATCTGTTGCTTGATGGCCGCGGCTGTTGCCTTACCATCGATTAATGTATAAGCCATAGTTTCCATTTTATTTAAAATTTAGGCATACGAGGCATAGCACCCTTCATGTCTTTCATGCGCGCCATCATAGACATGGCTTGATTGCCTGTCACCATTTTCATCATCTTGCGCGTTTGGTCGAACTGCTTCACGAGGCGGTTCACCTCTTGTATGCTGGTACCCGAGCCCTTGGCTATGCGCATTTTGCGGCTTTGGTTGAGCACTTCGGGATTGGTGCGTTCCTGTGGGGTCATACTGCGTATGATTGCCTCAATGCCATTGAATGCGTTGTCGTCGATATCCACATCTTTAATTGCTTTACCCACTCCCGGAATCATCGATGCCAGTTCCTTCAGATTTCCCATCTTCTTGATTTGCTCTATCTGCTTCAAAAAGTCGTTGAAATCGAACTTGTTCTTCTGTATCTTCTTCTGCAGACGCTTGGCTTCTTCCTCATCAAACTGTTCTTGGGCGCGCTCCACCAGCGAAACCACATCGCCCATGCCAAGGATGCGGTCGGCCATACGTTCTGGATGGAACACGTCGAGGGCTTCCATCTTTTCACCCGTACCGATAAACTTGATGGGTTTGGTCACTACCGTACGGATAGAGAGTGCGGCACCGCCACGAGTGTCGCCGTCGAGCTTGGTGAGTACCACGCCGTCGAAATCGAGACGGTCGTTGAACTCCTTGGCGGTATTCACTGCATCCTGACCTGTCATAGAGTCCACCACAAACAAGGTCTCGTCAGGACGAACTGTTTCTTTCAGCGAGGCTATCTCTTGCATCATCGACTCATCGACAGCCAATCGACCAGCCGTATCGACAATAACGACATCGTGGCCTTTGGCCTTGGCCTCCTGAATGGCGTGGAGTGCTATCTCGTTGACATTCTTGTTCTCCTCCTCAGCAAATACCGGCACGCCAATCTGACCGCCCACGACTTTCAACTGCTCAATGGCGGCGGGACGATACACGTCACATGCCACCAACATGGGGTTCTTGTGCTGCTTGGTCTTGAGCATATTGGCCAGCTTGCCACTGAACGTGGTCTTACCCGATCCCTGCAAGCCCGACATCAGAATAATTGAGGGTTTGCCCGATAGGTGAAGCTCCGTAGCCTCGCCACCCATCAGCTTGGCCAGCTCATCATGCACGATCTTGACCATCAACTGTCCGGGCTTCACGGCGGTCAGCACGTTCATGCCCAAAGCCTTGGCCTTCACCGTGTCGGTGAAATTTTTGGCCACCTTATAGTTGACATCGGCATCCAAAAGAGCGCGGCGCACATCCTTCAACGTCTCCGCAACATTGATCTCGGTGATCTTGCCCTCACCTTTCAGTATCTTGAAAGAGCGTTCAAGGCGTTCACTTAAGTTCTCAAACATTTCTATTTCTGCTTTACTTGATTTTTCCTTTTTAACAAACAGGCATCGTCATTTAACAAACTGGCATCACCGCGCCCACCATCTTGACAGCTCGATGACGGGAATTCAACCTTATTTCTTGCACATTCAGCACTTGCCATGTGCAGAAAAACTGACCTCCCGGTTACCTTCGCCCAAGCGTTACCTATTTATTGCAAAGATACATAATAAATAAAAGAATAGGAAATAAAAATACGAGTTTTTTCAAAAAAAATAACAGTTCCCAGAAAACGCTTTAACACGCGAAAGTTTTTCATCTTCTCCGATTTTCGACGGGACAAATACAGTATCCGCACCGCCCGTCGCCAACGCCCTGACACCTCGTTTTGATTTCAGGAAAGTGGGTTGGTATGAAGGCTACCACCTCGCGCTTGGAAGGTGTCAGCCTAATGGCCAAAAGTGCGGTTACTGCAACTATTCAGCAATCAAATAAACAGAAATGAGCGGGATTTGCAACACAACCGGAAATCTGTTGGAAATCTTCTGAAAAAACGCTCCTTTACGCTCCTCGTTCTAGCACGCCAACAGACGCTTTCGAGCCCGGTCAAAACAAGGTGCCGCATAAAAAACGCGCACCCGGACTGCCTTTTGCCTTGCGGCGGATACCGTTTCGCGGTGCGGTTCAGCGTCAGGGTATGCACCTTTCTGCAAGTATCATCCTGCGATAGACGTGCTTTCGAACCCCAATAGAGTACCTTTGGCAATCACGGATATTGACAAATCGAGCAAGCATAGCGTTACCAAGCCGTATCTTCCCTATAGTCAAGTAATTAGAAAAAATCTCCGTTTTCGTTTATTTTAACGCCAGAACGGCAAACGATGGAAAGTGTTTTTGTACACGAAAAGGCTTTGTCAATATTTCTTATTATTGATGTCCGGTGAAAACTTTGCAACTGACAAGTCCCGTAGGGACGACAGATTATAGCGCAGGGGCTTGCCCCTGCGTTTATGTATTTTACTAAATTTGCCCCTGTAAGGGGCGCATAATTCATTGTGATATTGAAATATACGCCCCTTTCAAGGGCAAAAGACGGTGGTGCTTTGATAATAGGGGCAAGCCCCTATCCTGTAATCTGCGCCCCTTTCAGGGGCAATGCATAGCAAACCTTGCAATGGGCAAAAGTAAACCCCACATTTCCCAAAACTTTATAAAGAACATCCATTCAACGTTTTACAAGGTTTGACCAACATTTTACCGGACACCAATAATTTCTTATTGTTGCTGAATCGTTGCAAGATGAGGTCAACGAGGTCACCGTTGAGAAAACACATGAACAAGCGGTATGGGTATTTGAGACCAATTACTTGCTGAACTTGGCGCTGCGGTGATGTCCACCGACAGTCCAGCTCACTACATAAACGCCTGCAGGCAAGGTGCTCACATCGCAGCGCTCGGACGCCTGGAAAGAAGCGATCTTACGTCCCATCGCATCATAGACCTTGGCAGTGAACACCAGGCTGCCAGGGGTCTCGCTGCCAAAGTGGAGATACCTCTGGTCGCGATTGTAGGCCAATGCATATTCTTCAGGCTCGACCAGGTCGATACCTGTTGCATCCGGTGTCAGTTCGTCGCCCTTCACAAAATACCACAACCGGTTCTTGCTGGTTGCATTGCGCGAATCGTTAGTGTAACTCAGTATATTGGCAAAAGCATTTGAACTGCCTCCCGAGAGGTTCGCTATGTGATTGGTACGTACATTGCGCAAATTGTAATAGCCTTCAGTGCCCTGCGGCATGATGTCCCACAACTGACTGTTGTCGGTTGTGTCCACCTCGGCAAGTGCGAGCAGCGTTCCCACCTGTGCCGTTGGCGATGGGTCGTTAAGCGCTTTGCCCAGCGACCTGTTGACCAACGAGAAATATTTTCCAACCGGACGGATAACCCATTCCTCTGCCAAGCGGTCAGTCTGGTTGTAATAACTATAAACCGAACCAGATGTTCCGCCCTCCATAGCCATGGCATTTCCCGCATTGAGTATACGGTAATAATAATTTTCGGGAACAAAAATCGAAGTGGAATCAGTCGGCGTGTCGGGATTATCGGGGTTGTTGGGTTGCTTGGAGGCAAACGTAGTCAGCAGATAACTGGTATGGTCGCTGATAAACTGCTTGAGGTCGGTCACATATTGCTGGTAGCTGGAGTACAGCACCATCTCGTGATACATCCTCGTGGAAATGCCCCACTTGCGGTAGTTCAACTGTTGCGACTCATCGAGCAGCGAGGCCAGACTGTCAATCTTCTGATGCAGGAAGTCGACCAGCCCGTCGCTGAGCGCCTGCTGGTAGCGGCGATAGATGAGCTGGGCAAACCACGGGTCGGCCCACATACGTTTCACCCAGTCCTTCGTACCGCTGTAGGCCACGTCGGCCATCAGTTGCTTGGTGGTGTTGCTGGCTCCCCTATCGGTGCGGTTATCATTGTTGTAGGCTATGTCGTAGTCCCACAACGGTCCCCAATGGAAGAGCGAATCGCCCTGCTCCTTATAAAAATAAGTGCTATAAAAGCCGTCCACATTGGCCGACACCTCCGTTGCCACATACCAGTTGGCAAGCGATACGGAGTCCACAAAACGACGGTAACCCTTCCGCACGTCAGCAAAATCCGATGATGCCAAAGCCGCCTCAAACTGGTTCACGTAGTCTTTTATCCAGTTTTTCTGCGCATCAACTATCTCATCCTCATCGGGATAATGTATTCTTACGGGTTGGTTGTAGGTGGACGACATGAAATAACTGCCGTCAAACGACCGATCTACCTCCAGCAGATAACCGCCCGTGATGTCGGATGCGTCGGTAAGCGGATAGTCTTGTTCCACCACGTCCACCCGTTTCGAGCGCACCTCCACCTGATCACTTATCTGGTATGTACCATAATAGACATCGTTGAGAACAAAATCCACGAACTTGGCAGCCGGGTTAAACGGCAAGCCAAGGAATTGACCCATAGCTGAGGTTATGGCATTGCGCATCATGGTCTTGTCGGCAGCATTGGCCAACAACGTCCAGCTTTTGGCCTTGGCATAACCTTTCCCAAGAAATTTTTCCTTGTTGTGAAACTTTATCCGATAGGGTTTCTTGCGCATGTTCCAAGTAGAGTTTCCACGGCCTCGTATTTGCAGACTGTCATAAGTGGTCTGCTGGTCATTTTCATCCACATAGACCATCGTTGCATAAAGATAATCCTCTTTGCTGGACACCGCCTTGTTGCCTTCGGTATTGATGTAAATGCACGGCAGGCTGGTCTTGCGCACATAAGTCTGTGCATACAAGGTTATAGCCCAAAATATCAACAAGAAGGGGAGTAGCGTTCTTTTCATGGTTTGTCGTTTACTATAAATACGAAAAGGGGTGGGAACATCCGCAATTCCCACCACCTTTTTCTTACTATGTATCAATCAAAAACATTCTTTCTGATGCGTGTCAGATATGCTTTCATACCCTCAGCATTCTTGTTGTCGATGATGGCCAGCAACTCCTTCAGTTCTGTGCGTATCTGCGACACCTGGTCGTGCGTATAAGGATTGAAGAGTATTTCCTGCAAGAGATAGTCATCCTCCGACAACACGCCGCATGCAATTTTCATGTGGCGCTTGAAGGTGGTTCCGGGTGCATCCTGATGTTTCATGACAGCTGAGAACACGAAGGTCGACACAAAGGGGATACTCAACGAATAGGCCACCGTTTTGTCGTGTTCTTCAAAAGTGTACTCGTAAATGTTGAGTCCTAGATTTTTATACAAGTCTTTGAAGAAGATACGCCCCATATAGTCGCCCTCACTGATGATGATGGCATTCTCGTGCGACAACTGGTTGAGGTTGGCAAAGGTTGGACCAAACATGGGATGGGTCGATACATAGCGATGCCCCGTTTTCTCATAGAACGCTTTCAGATCGGTCTTCACCGATGCAATGTCGGATATGATGCAGTTGTCGGGAATGTAGGGCAGCACCTCCTCAAAAGCCGATATGGTATATTTCACCGTCACAGCATTAATGAGCAGTTCCGGCTCAAAATCCTTCACATCGTCGAGCGAGGTAAAGCGCTGGCAGTTGTAAGTGAAGCGCATCCTTTTGGCATCATGCTCATAGACTGCCACCTCGTGGTCGAAGCTGAGCAAGTCGATGAAGAACGACCCCATCTTTCCCGCTCCCATGATGAGTATTTTCATGCTTGTCGTGTTATTGGTTGATAATTTCCACCTGCTGTCTCACGCTCTCCTGATGGATCAGCTCAAAGATATGAGCCGCACATTCTGGATCCACGCCACACACACTGGCCTGTGCGCCGCGTTTCTCCAATATCTCATTGTAGCGGTTGCTTTGGAACACGGTCATGTTGTGTTCCTTCTTGTATTGTCCGATTTCGCGGCACACCCTCATGCGCTTGGCCAACACATCCATCACTTGGTTGTCGAGTTCGTCAATCTGTCTGCGCAGAGATTGTATGCCTTCTGTAGTCACTTTCTCATCGCGCACAACCAGCAGACTGAGAATATAGTCGAGCACATCGGGAGTTACTTGCTGCTTGGCATCGCTCCAGGCATCGTCGGGATTGCAGTGACTCTCCACCAGCAACCCGTCGAAGCCCAAATCCATTGCCTGTTGGCAGAGGGGGGCAATAAGCTCGCGGCGCCCGCCGATGTGGCTAGGGTCGCAGATGATGGGAAGGTTGGGTATGCGCCGGTGCAGCTCCATGGGTATCTGCCACATGGGCAGATTACGGTAAATCTTCTTGTCGTAACTGGAGAAACCGCGATGTATGGCCGCCATACGTTTCACTCCAGCCTGATTGATACGCTCCATGGCACCTATCCACAGCTCCAAGTCGGGGTTGACAGGGTTCTTCACAAACACGGGAATATCCACTCCGCGCAGCGCGTCGGCCAGATCTTGCATGGCAAAGGGGTTGGCCGATGTGCGTGCCCCCACCCACAAGATATCAATGCCGTATTTTAGGCATAGTTCCACATGCTCAGGCTTGGCCACCTCAGTGGCGGTAAGCATACCCGTCTCTTCCTTCACAGCCTTCATCCAAGGAAGCGCCTTCTCGCCATTGCCCTCAAATCCTCCGGGTTTGGTACGGGGTTTCCATATACCTGCACGAAACATGTGGCATCCTTTTTCGCTCAGCTGGTGCGCGGTGGCCATCACTTGCTCTTCGGTTTCGGCGCTACAGGGTCCGGCTATAACGAACGGGCGCACATTGTCGCTCGGCAACTGCAATGGCTCGAGCTCTAATTCCAGATTATTATCCATAATTCTTCGTTGTATTTTATGCTTGTGATTATTATGTTTACGACACGGGGAGCGTTACCACTTCAACGCCTTCACTCGACGAAGAGCCTCCTTGATCTTCTCGTCTTTGGCGCAGAGCGATATGCGAATGTATCGACGACCGTTGTTTCCGAAGATGAAACCTGGCGTGATGAATACTTTCGCCTCATGCAATACGCGCTCCGTCAGTTGCTCCACGTCGGCATATTTATCGGGTATGCGCCCCCAAAGAAACATGCCCACCTGCAAGGGGTCGAAGGTGCAACCAAGCGTCTTCATTATCTCCTCTGCCACCACTCTACGCCGTCCGTAGTTCACGATATTGTTCTCGCGGTGCCATTCGGACGTATTGGTGTTGTAGGCCTCAGCCGCAGCGAGTTGTATGCCGCGGAAAGTTCCGTTCTCAATGTTGCTTTGTATCTTGAACATCCACTGTATGTACTGCTTGTTGCTTACCATCATAGCCACTCGCCATCCTGGCATATTGTGGCTTTTTGACATCGAGTTGAGCTCTATGCAGCAATCTTTTGCACCTGGCACCTGCATGATGCTCATAGGATGTTCGTTGAGGATGAGCGAATAGGGGTTGTCGTTGACCACCACGATATTATGCTTCTGCGCAAAATTAACCAGCCGTTCGAGAGTCTCCCGACGTGCGTTCCCGCCTGTTGGCATATTGGGATAGTTGGCCCACATCACCTTGACGCGACTCAGATCCATGCGTTCCAACTCGTCGAAATCAGGCTGCCATCCATTGTCTTCCCTAAGATTGTAGTTCAGAATCTTGGTACCGAAGATTCGGTTTATGGCCGTATAGGTGGGATATCCGGGGTCGGGCACCAACACCTCGTCGCCGGGGTTGCAGAAGGCGAGGGTGACATACATGATTCCTTCTTTCGATCCGATGATCGGTTGCAACTCACTGGTCCAATCGATATCCACGCCATAAGTGCGCCTGTAGAATCCGGCCATGGCCTGCCGCAACTCGGGCAGACCAGCTGTAGGCTGATAGCCGTGGGCGTCGGGGCGACGGGCGGCCTCGCACAACTTGTCGACCGTCTGTTCCGAGGGTGGCATATCAGGACTGCCTATGGCCAAGGAGATGATGTCTTGGCCTTCTGCGTTGAGCTGAGCCACTTCTTTCAACTTCCTGCTGAAGTAGTATTCCTGTATGGAGTTTACTCTCTCTGCTGGTTTAATCATATCTGTTTGTTTTTTGCTTCTTGGTATTCACCGATAATCTTGATGTCTTTTGTAAGGGGCGTAATGGCATCGATGGACTGGCGGTAGCGGATGAGGTCTTCAAAGGTAACATCAACATAAAAAAGGTATTCCCACTCATGGCCAATGACCGGAAGACTCTGTATCTTGGTGAGGTTGATATCGTAGAAACTGAGAATAGTGAGCACCTTCGACAGCGAACCTTCGGCATGGGGCAGCGAGAATACTATGCTGGCCTTGTTCGACTGGCTCAGAGGCCGCAAGAAATCAGCCTTCCGCGGATCGCTGACCACAAGAAAGCGTGTAAAATTGTGCTTGTTGTCCTCGATGTGGTCTTCGAGCACTTTCAGATTGTACATCCCTGCAGCATCGGCATGGCAGATGGCGGCCCATCCACGGCATTGGTTTTTCTGTATGTAGGCCGCACTGCCTGCGGTATCTTCTGCTTCCACGGCCTTTAGGTCGGGATGGTTGGCAAGAAAAGAACGGCACTGCATCAGCGCCACGGGATGCGAATGTACCTCCTGCAAAGTTGTCCAGTCGTCATCGGGCAGACAACAGATGCTATGCTGAATGTGGAGCTTATGCTCGCCCACGATGGTCGTTCCGCTGGCTCGAAGCAATTCATAGTTGTGCAAGAGGCTGCCCGCAATGGTGTTTTCGATGGCCAACATGCCAATGACGGTAGGGTCGCGCTTGATATTCTCGAACACTTCCTCGAACGTGTCGCAGCATATCAGCATAATCTGTTCGCCCTCGAAATACTGATGGGCGGCAATGTCGTGAAAGGAGCCCGGCACTCCTTGTATGGCTATTCTCTTCATTTTCTTCTCGTTGGGAGGTGTCATTACAAACAAAATTCCCGTCTCACCTAATGAAACGGGAATTGGATGCAAACCTCTTTATCGGTTTAATATCTTCCTTAAGTTGAACTCTACACGCAACTTCCCGCCTCACATCGTAATGCAAAGTAAAAATAATAGGCGTAAAAAGATGCGTAAGACTTCATTGTTATATCTCTTTATGTTGTTTACGAATGCAAAATTATCACTTTTAATTGGAACAAACAAACATTTTCGAAGAAAAATTCTGTTTTTTCTATCATAAGTTCAAGTATTCCATTTCCCATGGGCTGTCCATACACTGACTTTGCACAGACCATGAAAGATTTCCATTAGAAAGGGCCGCAAAGGGTCACTTCATGTCGGGTGCCTGCCAGAACCATGCATCGTCAGAGGTAACCACCTTGCTGATGTTGGCATGATGGCCACTGGGCTGGAGCGACACCGACTCGTGGGATCCGTTCTCCGTGTTGGCTCCCAAGTCCATATAACACGATAGGTAGTAGAGGTTCTTGGCCATGTAGCTTTCGAGATATTCCTCCTTGGTCTGCTTCACCTTGTGGTTCCAGTTGGCATCCTCATTGAGCACAAGCGGACGGCCATCGCGCAGTCGTTCGCGCACCTCGGCAATGCTGAGCAGCTGTCCATTCTCATCGCTCACGTATGCGGCAAACGACGGATCCATCCACACCCACTTGTTAAGCTCCTTGCTCCACACCACACAGATCACATGACAGTCGGTGTCGGTGTCGTAGGCTTTCGACTGGCAGGTCATGAATCGGGCGGGATACCCCATGGCAAGGTAGAGTTCGGAGAGCACGATGGCCAGTCCGCGGCAGTTCAGCCCACGCTTTTCGGCCTTGCAGGCCTTGTAGAGGTCTATTGCCGTACGGCGAACGTTGGGTATGCCACCGCTGCCATCATGCTGAATCTCATCGTGCAGCCAATACATGACGTTCTTGATGCGGCTAATCTCATCGCCGTTGCCTGCGATGCTGTCGAGCTTGAAATACTCGCGGATGCGCACCAGACGGGGATCTGTGGCTGGCGCATAGGTGAAACGGCGAGCCGATTGATTGTCGACGGTGCTATACGACGGTGCCTGACGCAGGATATAGAGATAGTCGGTCAGCCGGCGTACGCGCTCGGCATACTGGACAAAATGCGTCGTGTGGCGCACGTTGTCGAGGTCACTGTCGTTTTGGATGTGTGCATACGACTGGCCAATGGGATTGAACTCATACGACAAGTCGAGCATTCGGAGGGCATTGGCCGTATCGTTCTTCAACGAATAAAAACAAGCCACGTTGTAGGCTACGTTTGAGCAGACAGTCTGAAAAAATTGGGATTTCTTCGCAGAAACCAGCTCACGCCGCAACATGTGGGCTACCGAGTCGGCTATGGCGTTGCCTCCCTCAACAAACGAACGGCCTACATACAGGTCTGACTTGCAATAGCCCAAGTAGCCTTCCACCCGGCACTTGTCCAAAAGAGGGCATCCCTCCAGTTGCGTCAAGCCTGGACAGAAAGCCAATCCCTTGAACACCACGTCCCTGAGCAGCGGGCAGTTTTGTGCCAGATAAGGGCCTCCAGTACTGAGTACTGTGCCAAACACAATGCGCTGCAACTTGGGAAGGTTCTTGAAGGGGGTGCTGTCTATGTGCACCACGCGCCCCGTTACCGTCAGGGTTTCCAGTGACGGCAGGTCGCGAAACGTCGCGTAAAGGATGACCGCCATGTTATGAATGGTAATCTTCCTCAGCGATGTGCATCCCACAAAGCTATTCACGCCTATGGTCATCAAACTATCGGGCATCTCCAGATCCACCAACCCATCGCAATGGGCTAACAAACTGTCGGGAACATTGAAAAGATCATCGCCCGTCAAGATGCGCGCCTTCGAAAGGTTGAGTGCCTGAAGCTTGCCCGTTTGCTTGTTGGCCATCAGCCGGACGACCTTGAAGTCGGCAGCACTAAGCGTGCCTTCTACCGTAAGGTGCGTCACGTTCTTTTGCTGTTTGGCGTCGAGAACTTGCGACAAGGTGCCGGGTTGTTTCACCACCACACGCCTGGAGGCAGCCACAACAGTCGTCGCGGGGAGAAGAAGAGCCATCAGGAGGAGACTCCACAGGGATTGTTTGGTCATTGTTTTTTCGGTTGCAGCACCATTGGGTTATGGGTTCTTGATGATCGCCTCGGTGGTTCTTCAACCACTCCAAAGCATCGTCGCACAGGGAATGGATGCTCGCGGTGCTGCTTTTCGATGCCCCACGCCATGCACAACGCTCAACTTATATACTTTTTCTAAACGCACGAATGTGACAGTTTTCAACACAAAGGCTGTTAATTTAAGGAATTTTAATCAAAACAATAATAAAAAACCATAAACACCGACAAACGAAACCAAGAGGCTGCGTATATTTGCAACCAAAGAAATATATCGCATGAAAAGACTCTTATCCGTTCTCGTTGCCTCCAGCATGGCTTCCGCGCTCATGGCACAAAGCGACCAGTCGGCTTTCAAGGCACCGTCGGCCATGAAGCCCATTGGGTCGTCCTACACCATGCAGCCACACCCCCTACGCCCCCAGCTGGCAGCTTCATCCTCGCTTTCCGTAGCCCCGACAGCCAATGTCACTGCCCGAAGTCAGCAGAGACCAGACGAGAAACCAGCAGCATGCGAGCAAGAGAACGACAGCGTGCGGTGGTATCCAACCCCCTACTCCACCTATTATAATTATGGTTCCCTGCACGAAGGCCTCAACGTTAGCCTCGACATGAGTGCCTTTGCCACATTCGGCAAGCACGCCAAGGGCGGCGGCTTCGGCCAGCGGCTCACCGCCACATGGTTGCAATCGCTGGGCAAACACGGATGGGTGTCTGCAGGCGGTTATATCAATCACCTGAACTGGCGAGGGAACAGCTACACCAGCGGCGGGCTGATGGCCGAGGTGGGCTATCAATTCAACGAGCATTGGTCGGCCTACGTCTACGGACAGAAGTCGCTGGTCAACCAGGGGGGCATCCATGCCGGTCTCTCGCCTTACGGCCTTGGCTACTATGGCTGGGGCTATTCACCTCTCATGGGCAATGACCTGGGCGACAAACTGGGGGCTGCCGTGCGCTGGACACCCAACCACACCTTCTCCGTGGAACTGTCGGTGGAGAAAAACTGGTATCCCAAAGGAACCGATAACTATTGGGGACAATACAATTATCCCATGCCACAGAACAATTAAGGCATGGGATTTCTAAAGTTCAACTCGTTTCTGATTACCAATCGGCCACAAGCCGCAGCCGCAGGGAATTGAGCACCACGCTGACACTGGAAAAGGCCATAAGAGCCGAGCCCCACACGGGTGTGAGCCGAACGGGCGGCTCGGCATAGAAGATCCACAGCACGCCAGCAGCCAGCGGCACGCACACCAAATTGTAGACGAACGCCCAAAAGAGGTTTTGCCAAATCATGCCCACCGTCTTCCGGCTCAAGCGCATGGCATACGGCAAACATCGCAGGTCGTCGGTCATGAGGGTCACCTGTGCCACATCCATAGCCACATCGGTGCCGCTGCCCATAGCCACCGACACATCGGCCAAAGCCAAGGCTTGTGCATCGTTGACGCCGTCGCCAATCATCGCCACTCGCTTACCCTCGGCCTGCAGACGCCTCACGAGCATTTCTTTGTCGTGCGGCGTGCAATCCGATTGGTAATGCGCAATGCCAGCCTGATCGGCCCAATAGCTTACGGCCTCCTTCTTGTCGCCACTCATCATCCAGATTTCCACACCATGGCTCTGCAACGTTTGCAAAGCCTCGCGAACATGGGGCTTGAGCGTCTCGCGATCAGCTAAAGGCAAATGGTCGGCTTGTGTGAAGTCCACCTGCCGATTGGGTGTGGTCAGCGTGCCTGTCTTGTCGGTTACCAACACGTTCACCTGCCGCATGCGCTCGAGTGCCGTAGCATCCTTGATTAGCACATGTCGCTCGGCAGCCTTGCCTATGCCCACCATGAGAGCCGTAGGAGTAGCCAGCCCCATGGCACACGGACAAGCCACCACCAGCACCGTGACGGCACACACCACAGCTTGAGGCAGTAAGGCCATGCCGCCCACTGCCATCCACACCAGAAACGTGAGCAACGACAGGCCACATACCACAGGCACAAACACCCGTGCGGCCTTGTCGACAATGCGCTGCACGGGAGCCTTGGAGCCCTCGGCCTCTTGCACCATACGAATGATGTGGGCCAAGGCGGTCTGCTCGCCCACCTGCCGCGCGCGCATGCGCAACTTACCCTGCGTGGGCACGGTACCGGCCAACAGCCGTGAGCCGCACCGTTTCTCTACAGGTGTCGGCTCACCGGTAATCATGCTCTCGTCGACGTAAGCGGCATCCGGGGTCATGAAGCTCTCTGCCGCCACCACATCGCCGTCAACGGGTACACGCTCGCCCGGACGAACCTCGAGCACATCGCCCACGCCGACGGTCGACACAGGCACTTCTTCGATTGCGGGCACCCCATCCCCGTGGTCCAAACCGACCACATGGGCGGTTTTCGGCGCAAGACCCATCAACTGGCGTATGCTCATGGCAGTGCCGTCCTTGGCCTTCTCCTCCAGCAAACGGCCTGTAAGTACAAAGGTAATGATCATGCCGCACGAATCGAAATAGGTCTGCCGGGCATCGCCCCAAAAGGTATTGTAGACCGAAAAAAGAAACGAAACCAATGTAGAGAGTGCCACCAGCACATCCATGTTGGCCATGGCGTGACACAACTGGCGGGCTCCACTCGTGTAGAACGAACGGCCACAAAACCACATGACGGCAAGGGCTATGAGTAGCGACAACTGGTTGGCCACACCAACCGAGCCCACGTCTACCCAGCCCATGCCCACAACCATGCCCACAACGGAGAGCAGCCAAGACAACAACACGCGGCGGCGCAACACCACATATTCGCGACGGCGAATAGCTTCGACCGAACGATCCTGTTCGATCACAAGGTCGTAGCCAATGTCGTTGACGGCTTGTTTCATGGTTTCCAACGATATCAAAGCCGGGTCGTAGTCGACAAGCACACTGCGCCCCACCAGACTGACCACGGCAGCCGTAACGCCGGGCAACGACTGGAGCTTATGTTCCACATTGGCCGAACAGGCCGAACAGGCCATGCCAACAACAGGAAGGGTTTGTTTCATTGTGGCATCAGAGGGTCAGTTCGTAACGGCCGCAATTGGCCACGGCATCCTGCATCTGCTGGAGGGTAACCTTGTCGGCATCATACTCCACGGCAATGGTCTTGTCGGCCAGATTGCCTTCGGCACTTGCCACACCATCGAGAGCGCACAAGGCTCCCTCTACACGAGCCTTGCAGTGCCCACACATCATGCCGCCCACGGCAAAAATCTTCTTTTCCATAACTTGAATTGACAGAATATGTTTTAATGTATGCAAAGGTAGTCCGATTGACCTATTTGGACGTTAT
The DNA here is from genome assembly GCA_963656105.1 of Eggerthellaceae bacterium. Lineage (GTDB taxonomy): Bacteria > Bacteroidota > Bacteroidia > Bacteroidales > Bacteroidaceae > Prevotella. The sequence continues at coordinate 214 of CAVKHW010000030.1, read as the reverse complement.
GGAATGATGGGCATATCTTACAATATTACCAGCACACAGCATACAACGACACAGCATACCTGATCCAGCACGAAAGCAAACAATTGGAGAGCCGTAGGGCACCGCGCCACTACATGTTTCATAACTTCCTCTGAGTCAATAGATTAGAAACGGCTTAAAATTATAGCTTAAATTTGAAAAATAATAGCTATTATTTTTCAAATTTAAGCTATAA
>CAVKHW010000029.1:0-31054 GCA_963656105.1 Eggerthellaceae bacterium | reverse complement strand
CATGGGTGGACACCAAGGTTGCCGAGAGCATCATCAGCGGTTTCAGTGAAAAGGAGATTACCGCCAACGGCCAGAAAGTTGTCGACGTAACTGAATAATTTTCATTCACACAATAGCAAAGCCCCGTGCAGCCAATCCTTGCACGGGGCTTTAAAATTTTCAACCACTAATTTTCACGAGATTTGTGGATGATTTACCACGGGGCATGTAGTTATTATTTTAACCACGAATATTCACTAATCTTACGAATGTGCGCTGATAGTTATTCGTTGGATTCGTCAGATTCGTGGTTCAATACCACAGCGCATGTTGTTATTATTTTAACCACGAATATTCACTAATCTTACGAATGTGCGCTGATAGTCATTCGTTGGATTCGTCAGATTTGTGGTTCATCCACCCCAGAATGCATTCATGTGCGCTATAATAATAGTTCCTGTAGGGGGCATATTACAATGTACGCCCCTGAAGGGGGCGCATATTATAGCGTAGGGGTTCACCCCTACGTATGTTAGTTTTCCGAAAGGTCTTTGCCCCTGAAAGGGGCGCATAATTAAAAGTTGTGCGGTATATAAAAAGCCTCGGTTCCACCAAATGAATCATAGTGAGATGCCCAATAGATAGGGGTGAACCCCTATCCTGTATTATGTTGCCCATTTCAGGGGTTTTATCCGTTGTTTCATGCGCTATGCCCTCTGCGCTATAACCCGTTGTCTCACGCGTTATAATCTGTGATCTCTGCGCTTGTTAGTTGCCCAACCAGCTTTTCACGTTATCGAACACGCTGCTCCAAAACTTCGGGTCTTTCTCCTTGTTTTTGTCCTTTGTGGCGTGCGCTTGAGACCGATTGCCGGTGGTGTGCGGTTGCTTCGTGGTGGCGTTGGCATCGGTCTTGTGTGGTGATGACCCAACGGCTTGCGCCTTGTCGCTATGACTTGTTGTGGAAGCTTGCTGCGAGGCCCTTTCGTTGGCCCGTATCTTCTGCCGTTTCTCCTGCGCCTGTTTCTGCGTCGGCATCTTTTCTTTAACCACCTTCTCCTCTTCGGTCATGGTGCTGCCGTCGGGGTCGTCGTCGCCTTTCCAGTCGTCGATGAAACTATACGCCGCCTTCGAAAAATCGAACTCGAAGTCGGGCAGTCCCCGTTCCGTCTCATCCATGCGGTAGGGTGGGTTGACACCATCCACGCGCCGCACCTCCACCATGGCCACGCCCTGTGCCAGCATGCCCAGTTCGCGGGCGGCGCCATAGCTCAGGTCGATGATGCGCCCACGGCCGTAGGGTCCGCGGTCGGTCACCTTCACGGTTATTTCCTTGCCGTTAGATAGGTTGGTCACTCTCAGCAGTGTGCCGAACGGATAGTTGCGGTGCGCGCAGGTCAGGCTGTCGTGGTGCAGACGTTCGCCGCTGGCGGTGCGTGCCCCGGTAGACCTTTTGGAATAATAAGAGGCCTTACCCCTGTGCGTTTGAGCCTGCAGAGGGGTAAAACCTAACATGGATATGATACCTAAGATTACTGTTCTATAAGTCACTATGTTTTTGGTTTGTATATGCTAATCATGCTACCATGGCATCAGACGATGCCTTGTGCAAGCATGGCTTTGGCCACCTTCATGAAACCGGCGATGTTGGCTCCCTTCACGTAGTCGATGTAGCCATCGGATTGGGTGCCGTATTTTGTGCATTGATCGTGTATGCTCTGCATGATGTAGTGCAGCTTCTCGTCGACCTCGCTGTCGCTCCAATGCAGCCGCATGATGTTCTGGCTCATCTCCAGACCCGATGTAGCCACGCCACCAGCGTTGACCGCCTTGCCCGGTGCAAAGAGCTGGTGAGCCGCCACGAACTTGTCGACGGCCTCAGCTGTGCATCCCATGTTGCTCACCTCGGCCACGCACACAGGCTTCTGTGCCAAGATCTTCTCGGCGTCGTCGCCGTTCAGCTCGTTCTGCGTAGCGCAGGGCAGATAGATGTCGGCTTTCTGCTCCCACGGTTTCTTGCCCGCGAAGAACGTGGCACTTTCAAACTCGTCGGCATAAGGCTGGCAGATGTCGTTGCCGCTGGCTCGCAGCTCCAGCATATAGTCGCATTTCTCGTCGCTGATGCCCTCGGGGTCGTAGATGTAGCCGTCGGGTCCGCTGATGGTGATGACCTTGGCACCCAGTTGGTTGGCCTTCTTGGCTGCGCCCCATGCCACGTTGCCGAATCCGGACAGCGCCACCGTCTTGCCCTTGATGTCGATGCCGCGTGTGCCGAGCATGTGGTGTACGAAATAGAGCGCACCGTAGCCGGTGGCCTCCGGGCGCAGCATGCTGCCACCGTATTCCATGCCCTTGCCGGTGAGCGTGGCACCCTGAAACATGCTGGTCAGCCGCTTGTACTCGCCGAAGAGGTAGCCTATCTCGCGGCCGCCCACGCCGATGTCGCCGGCCGGTATGTCCATCTCCGGCCCCACATATTTATATAGCTCCTGCATGAAGCTCTGGCAGAACCGCATGATCTCGGCATCGCTCTTGCCGCGTGGCGAGAAGTCGGAACCGCCCTTGCCGCCGCCCATGGGCAGCGTGGTGAGCGCGTTCTTGAAAGTCTGCTCGAAGCCCAAGAACTTCAGAATGCTCAGGTTTACCGAGGCATGGAAGCGCAGACCGCCTTTGTAGGGGCCTATGGCACTGTTGAACTGCACGCGGTAGCCGATGTTCACCTGTACCTCGCCCTTGTCGTCGACCCATGGCACGCGGAAGGTGATGATGCGCTCGGGCTCCACCATCCGTTCCATGATTTTCGCCTTTTCAAACTCCGGATGCTGATTGTAGACATCCTTTACCGAGTTGAGCACTTCGCGTACTGCCTGCAGGAACTCAAGCTCACCTGGATGCTTGTGTTCCAGTTGCTGCATGATTTTTTCAACTTCCATAGTAGTAATCGTTCATGGCGCTGGCGGTTGGTGGCCGTCGTGCGCCTGGTGTGTTTTTAAGGTTAATAAGGTTGGTTTCCCCAGCCGTGTTTCATTTTGTAATGATTGATACCGCAAATATAGTCTTTTATCCGACAAGTGCCAAATGAAATCTATATTATTTAACGCTGCGACTTGCATTTTGATATTCTTTAGGATTTGTGTGCGCAAACGTATATTTTCGCCCCACGAAAGTGGCTGTTGCGTTTTGTTATGTCAGACACTATTTTACCGGCCACCAATAAAATACTTAACTTTCGAATATGGAACATAATTCAAGTTTCGTATTTGCCATTTAGCAGATGCCCCCGAAGGGGGCAATTTTTCAACCATAATTTCCAAATCAGAAACTTGAGTAATATAATAGGTGTAGGGAACATGCATTCAAGCATAAGCGCCACAGTCCGAAACCTGAATGATAGTGCGCTGATACGAAACAGGCGTACCGTAAGGCGACCCGTCGGCCTTTGGCGAATCGGGATGTAGGCACTACCTTTGCAACCGTTGCGCAGCGTTCGAGGATGCACACCCTATAGCGTGAGCGTGACGGCGTTCTTTGACTTATTTCCATTATTTTTTTGACTGCTGATTTTCGGCTGAAGATGTTGCCGTATAAAAAAAATCAATTATATTTGCAAAGTGATGTGTCGCTGGCGGTTCACGTCCAGAGAGGACGGAACTTGCTGGCGACTGGCACTGACATGAGACGATGCCGAATGGTCGGCCTTAACCTTACACAACAACTAATAAGAAATGGAGAGCCGAATCCCACAGGAGTGGAACAAGTTTATACTGAAAGACGTGACGTTCGTCAACCTGATGATGCGCCGCATCTACAATGTGCTCATTGTGGCCAATCCCTACGATGCGTTCATGCTTGAGGACGACGGTCGGGTGGAGGAGAAGATCTTCAACGAGTACATGGAACTCGGCTTGCGCTATCCGCCCACCTTCACGCAGGTGTCAACCATTGGCGAGGCATCGGCCGTGCTGGCCACGATGAAGATAGATCTAGTGATCTGCATGCCCGGTAATGCCGACAACGATGCTTTCGATGTGGCGCGAGCCATCAAAGGCAAGTTCCCGGAGATACCATGCGTGGTGCTGACACCCTTCTCGCACGGCATCACCCGACGCATGCAAGACGAAGACCTCAGCATCTTCGACTATGTGTTCTGTTGGTTAGGAAACACCAATCTCATCATGTCGATCATCAAGCTCATTGAGGACAAGATGAACCTTGCGCACGACATCAAAGAGGCTGGTGTGCAGATGATACTGCTGGTCGAGGACTCTATCCGTTTCTACAGTTCCATCCTGCCCAATCTGTATAGCTACATCTTGAAACAGAGCCAGAACTTTGCTACCGAAGCACTCAACCGCCATGCTGCCAACTTGCGTATGCGCGGACGGCCCAAGGTGGTGCTGGCTCGTACCTACGACGAGGCGATGCACATCTATGAACGTTATAAGGACAACTGTCTTGGCGTGATAAGCGATGTGCGCTTCCCAATCCATTCCACAAGGCAATCGCAGATAGTGGGAGCAGGAGCATCGTCGGTTGACAAAGATCCTGAGGCGGGCTTCAAACTGCTGGAGATGATCCGTCGCGAAGACGAATATGTGCCCCTTATTATGGAGAGCGCAGAGGCCGCCAACAGGCAGCGGGCCGAACAAGAAGGTTTCCGCTTTGTGGACAAGAATTCCAAGATGCTCAGCGTGGATCTGCGCCACTTGCTCGAAGAACACATGGGGTTTGGCGACTTTATCTTCCGCGACCCCAAGACTCATGCTGAAATTATGCGCATCTGTACGCTGAAGGAGTTGCAGGACAACATCTTCAAGATTCCGCGCGATTCCATGCTCTATCATGTGTCGCGCAATCACATGAGTCGCTGGCTCACGGCACGCGCCATCTTCCCCGTTTCCAACTTCCTGAAACACGTCACTTGGCACAAGCTGCAGGACGTGGATGCTCATCGGCAAATCATATTCGATGCCATTGTGCAGTACCGCCACATGAAGAACGTCGGGGTGGTAGCTGTCTTTGACCGTGGTAAGTATGACAAGTATGCCCACTTTGCCCGCATCGGCGACGGCTCGCTGGGAGGCAAGGGCCGTGGCTTGGCTTTTCTCGACCATGTGGTAAAGACACATCCACAGTTCAACCAGTTTGCCAGGGCTACTGTTCAGATACCCAAGACTGTTGTGCTTTGCACCGATGTGTTCGACCAGTTTATGGAACACAACAACCTCTACGACATAGCCTTGAGCGATGCTCCTGACGAGGTTATCCTGCAACATTTCCTAAAGGCGCAACTGCCCGATAGTTATATCGACGACTTTTTTACCTTCTTCGAGGCAACGAAGAGTCCGATAGCCATCCGTTCCAGTTCGCTCCTTGAGGATAGCCACTACCAGCCCTTTGCTGGCATATACAGTACGTACATGATACCGTATCTTGACGACAAGTACGAAATGCTGCAGATGCTGGCCGCTGCCATAAAGGGCGTCTACGCTTCGGTGTTCTACCGCGACTCGAAGGCTTACATGACAGCCACCAGCAATGTGATCGATCAGGAGAAGATGGCGGTGATACTTCAGGAAGTGGTGGGAAAGACCTATGGTGACCATTTCTATCCCAACATATCCGGTGTGTTGCGCAGCCTGAATTATTACCCCATTGGTGACGAAACGGCTGAGGAAGGAATTGCCTCGCTGGCACTGGGATTGGGAAAGTATATCGTGGATGGCGGGCAGACCCTTCGCGTGTCGCCCTATCATCCGCACCAGGTGCTGCAGATGAGCGAGATGGAGATGGCACTGCGCGAGACACAGACGCGCTTCTATGCGCTCGACATGAAACATGTGGGCGCAGACTTTAAGGTCGACGACGGTTTCAATATCCTCAAGCTGAAGGTGAAGGAAGCCGACAAGGAAGGCGCTCTGCGATATATCGCTTCGACGTTCGACCCTTACGATCAGGTGATCCGCGACGGGCTCTATGAGGGCGGACGCAAGATTGTGTCGTTCTGTGGCGTGCTGCAGCACGACGTGTTCCCCTTGCCGCAGATTTTGCGGATGTCGATGAAGTATGGCGCAGAGGCCATGCGCCGTCCCGTGGAGATAGAGTTTGCCTGCAATCTCAACGACGACAAGACAGGCGACTTTTACCTCCTGCAAATCCGTCCGATTGTCGATGCCAAGCAGACGCTGGTGGAGGATGTGGCGGCCATACCCGATGCACAGTGTCTCTTGCGCTGCCACAACTCGCTGGGACATGGTATCGACGACAAGGTGACCGATGTGGTGTATGTGAAATATGATGACCAGTTCTCCGCTGTGAATAATCCGGACATAGCCTCGGACATAGAGCGCATCAACCGACGTTTTCTCGAAGAGGGGCGCAGTTATGTGCTGGTCGGGCCAGGCCGGTGGGGATCAAGCGACCCTTGGCTTGGAGTGCCTGTCAAGTGGCCCAACATATCGGCGGCACGCGTTATCGTTGAAGTGGTGCTCCGCAACTATCGCGTTGACCCCAGTCAGGGCACTCATTTCTTCCAGAACCTCACGTCGTTTGGCGTGGGCTATTTTACCATCGATACCAATCACCCCGGTGAAGGCGGCTTGCTGCGTAAGGATATCCTCGACCAGATGACGGCTGTGGAGGAGACCCAGTGGGTGCGACACGTGCGGTTCAGCCGTCCGCTGCGCATCATGATGGACGGCATGAAGCAGGAAGGAACTGTCCTGTTGCCTGATAACAGGTGTTGTAATGCAAACCAAGAATTATGAATCTGGAACAGTTTTATCAACAGAAAGCCCTGTCGTATGAACGGCAGGTGCAGTCGTTGCGCAGCCGAGGCCGTGGCTTTGTTGTGGCCGAGGTGGTTTTGTTTGTCTTCTTTTTCGCATCGTTGTTTGCCGTTGCGCAGACCGAACAGGCTGTATGGCGGATAGTCGGGGGCGTCGTTGCCTCGGGCTGCTTTGTTGGCTATGTTGCATTGCGCCGGATGGACGTGCGCAATGATATGCGCGTGCGAAAATTCGAAGACCTGCAGACGGCTTATCAACGTGAGGCACAGGCACAGCACGGCGACTATCATGCTTTTGACGATGGAACACGTTATGCTGATCCACACCACCCTTTCAGTTACGACCTCGATATTTTCGGCAATGATAGCTTGTACCAACGGTTGTGCCGCATGGTAACTACAGGCGGTTGTAATGCGTTGGCGCATCATCTTTGCGATTTGCAGCCGTTGTCGGCTACGCCTGCTGACATTGACCAGTTGGCACATAATGAGCCTTTCCGAATGGCGTTTGTGGCCCAAGGTGTGAGATCTACAATCGATACTGAGGCCATAGCACAATCGCTCGATGCCATCAGACGACTGTCTGTTCCGGCTTTTTCCTGCTCGTTTTGGGTGCGTGTGGCGTTGTGGATAGATGTGGTGGCGTTTTTGGCCAGTGTGCTGATGGCCGCACTGGGAGAAATCGGTGCCATGCTTCCAATATGGTGGGGTATACTTCAGTTTTTTGTTGCTTATGCCTTGTGCAACGCAACGTTGCAACGCATTGGAGCGGCTCTGGGTCAACTTCAGGGTCAAATGCGGCAACTTATGGAGGTAGTTGCACTAATGTCACCAAAGCCAGTTGGTTCATTTCGGAAGCTCAATGTCTTGCTTGATGACTTCGACAAGCGTGGAAACATTTTGGGTTTGCTGTTTACCAATGCACTTTACCTAAGTGATATTTTTGCCGTACGACGGTTTGTGGCGTGGCGTGAACACGAAATGGACGAGGTGAGTGCATGGATGGATCGTGTGGTGCAAAAAGATGTGGAAGTGACCATAGCCACATTCCGCTATAATCATCCCTATACAGTATGGCCCCAATGGAAATCGTACTCGGGAATCTGCTATGATGCACAAGGTATTTGGCATCCTTTCCTGGGCGAGAAAGCCGTTCGTAATGATTTTAATATCGCCGACCGTAATTTCTATATTGTTACTGGAGCCAATATGGCCGGTAAATCAACATTCCTAAGAGCCGTAGGCATCAATTACGTGTTGGCCATGGTGGGCATGCCTGTGTTCGCAGAGCATCTGGAGGTCAGTCGTTTCAAACTCTTCTCCAGTATGCGCACCACTGACGATCTTAGTCATGGTATCAGCTATTTTAACGCCGAACTGTTGAGACTCAAGCAGCTTATCGACTTTTGCGACCAGATTGTACTGGACGATGACGGACTTCCTCTGCCTACGCTCATCATTCTTGATGAAATACTGAAAGGTACCAACTCGGCAGATAAACTTAATGGGAGTCGCATGTTTCTTGAGGCTATCAGCCAAAAGCATGTGGCGGGGATTGTTGCTACCCACGACTTGAAACTTTCGGAAATGGCTGATCGCTACCCCACACAGTTCCATAACTATTGCTTCGAAATCGAACTGGGTGATCGTGTCTCCTATTCTTATAAAATAACGTCTGGTGTGGCACGCAACCAAAACGCCTCTTATCTCTTGCGACAAATACTGATGTGTAACCCTTAATAGCGTTTCATTGATGAAATGGCCTGTTATATTTATAAATTAAATAGGATGGATAACTTTTCCTTCTCAATTATAATAATGTGCGCACCTTCTCGTTATTTAAGTTAGTGAAAAATCAATTTATCCTAAACTATAGAGCTTATGAAAAAGTATTTAGCTGAAATGGTGGGCACCATGGTACTTGTGTTGATGGGATGCGGTGCCGCCGTTTCATTGGGGTGTGATCCTGTCAGCAATCAGGCATCGGTAGTGGGCACGGCTCTCGCCTTTGGCCTCTCGGTGGTTGCTATGGCCTATACCATTGGTGGCATATCAGGATGCCACATCAATCCGGCCATCACCTTGGGCGTGTTGCTTAGTGGGCGCATGAATGGCAAGGAGGCTGGCATGTATATGGTGTTTCAAGTGATTGGCGGACTTTTGGGAGCTGCAATTCTCTACGGTCTCACACAAGCTGCTGGCTTGACAGGTACGGGCGCCAACGACCTTCAGATGGTCAATGATGCCAGTGTGAAGGTGACCGTCTTCGGTGGATTGTTGGCCGAGATTGTCTTCACAGGTATCTTCGTGCTTGTGGTGCTTGGTGCCACATCGAAAACCAACGGAGCCACCAATAATTTTGCAGGTTTGGCTATCGGACTGTCGCTAGTATTGGTTCACTTGGCCTGTATTCGTTATACAGGCACATCGGTCAATCCGGCACGATCCATCGGGCCAGCGCTCTTTCAGGGCGGAACAGCCTTGGCTAACTTGTGGATTTTCGTTGTAGGTCCTTTTGTGGGTGCAGCCTTGGCCGCACTGGTGTGGAAAATAATTGAACCTGCCAAGTAATTTATATTTAACGAATTATCCTAGCCTTTTCGTCATCGTTGCATAGTGGTGTTGTCAATGTGCTGATTTGAGTAGGCGAAAAGGTTAGGTGCTTTTATATTATGAGCCGTCAGTCATTAACCAACAAGAAATACATTCTTCCTTTTATTCTTGTTACTTCGCTGTTCTTTTTATGGGGTTTTGCCCGCGCTATTCTTGATGTGCTGAACAAGCATTTTCAGAACGAGCTTGGTATCAGCATTACGCAATCATCGCTTATTCAGGTTACAACTTATTTGGGCTATTTCCTTATGGCTATTCCTGCTGGATGGTTTATCAATCGTCGTGGCTATCGTTTGGGCGTGGTGTTCGGTTTGATGTTGTTCGCTATCGGGGCTTTTCTTTTTATTCCCAGCGCATTGGCAGGTACGTTCTATGCCTTCTTGGGGGCGCTGTTTATAATTGGTTGCGGCTTGGTTTTCTTGGAAACATCGGCCAATCCTTATGTTACAGAACTTGGCAACAGAGAAACATCGACGGCTCGACTCAATTTTTCGCAGTCGTTCAATGGCTTGGGGTCGTTGTCGGCCACGTTCTTTGTCGGCCAGTTTCTTTTCAGTGGTAATAGTCAGGCTAACGATATCGTGTTGCCTTACTCCATTCTTGGAGCTTTGGTGTTGGTTATAGCCATTGTTTTTTCGCGTGTCAACTTGCCGGAAATAAAGCATGAGGAGACAGAGGAAGACCACCAGCGGGGCACACGTATCATCAAGCTTTTCAAGCATCATCCCATGTTTGTTTTCGGATTGTTTGCCCTTCTGGCTTACGAGGTGGCCGAGATTTCCATCAATAGCTATTTCGTGAATTTTGTAACCGGCAAGGGATGGATGTCCGACAATTTGGCTTCCATAGTTCTCACGGTGGCGTTGGGATTCTTTATGGTTGGCCGGTTCTTGGGTAGTTGGGTTATGCGCCGCGTCAGTGCCGAAAGTATGCTTTTCGTTTGTGCGGTGGGTAGCGTGGTATGCATTGGACTGGTGTTGCTCAATTTGGGAACAGTGTCGATGGTAGCGCTTATTAGCAACTATCTTTTCGAAGCTATCATGTTTCCGACCATATTCTCTTTAGCCCTACGTGGACTGGGAAATCTTACCAAGAGTGCATCCTCGTTGCTTATGATGACACCTATAGGCGGTTGTGGCTTTTTGTTGATGGGGCTTGTAGCTGACCATACTGGCATGCAGAGCCTGCCTTTCATTATACCGTTCCTTGGCTATTTTGTGGTGTTGCTCTTCGCTTCCGAACTTACGCGCAAAGGAAAGCCGCGTGACTTGCTGCTCTGATAAATAGCACGGATGGTGATCAATACATGATAGGCAAGTTGTCGTTCTTATGCCCGATGGAACAAACTTTCTCCATCGGGTGTTTTTTGGGAGACGTGCGCAATGTTTCTAAAAGTTAATTTAGTGCTAAAATAAGGTTAATTCGTTTAAAGAAAACGCCAGTTCGTTGCTTTTTGTATACTTTTGCTCCTGTAAATGAAACATAATCTGATTGCCTAAAACGTTTATCATGTCACGTAAGTTAGTCTTATTGTTAATTTTGTTTTTATGTGTCACATCCATTCATGCCCGTCACATTACTGGACGTGTAGTCGATACAGACCATCGTGATTTGGAAGGAGCTACAGTAGAATTGTTGTCTATTGCTGACAGCTCGGTTATTCGAGTTACCCAAACCAAGGAGATTGAAGTGTGGGGATGGAAGCGATGGGTGTATGAGCTTGAAGTGGATAACAACAAAAGTTACCTGTTGCGCGTTTCCATGTTAGGATATAAAACACAATATAAAAAGGTGGACGTGAAGATGGCCGACCGAGCCAATGAACAAGAAATAGATGATATAGAGCTTGAAGAAAATGCTCGCCAGCTTAGTGAAGTGGTCGTGAAGGCTACTAAGATTAAAATGGTGATGAAAGGAGATACAGTGGTCTATGATGCATCGGCCTTCAACTTGAGCGAAGGTTCGATGCTTGACGCATTGGTAAAACAGATGCCTGGTACCACGCTTGAGAATGGCGTGATAAAGGTTAACGGCCGTTCGGTTAGTTCTTTGCTTGTAGATGGGCGCGATTTCTTTAGCGGAGATGCGTCGAAAGCTTTGGAAAATTTGCCGGCTTACACTGTTGATAAGATAAAAGTCTATGACAAGGCGGGACGCGACAGTCGTTTTCAGCATGCTGACATGGGCGACAAGGAGCTGGTGCTTGATGTGAACTTGAAGAAACAGTATAAGCATGGTAACATCAGCAATGTGAATCTTGCTTTGGGATCGAGCGACCGATACCAAGCCCGTTTGTTTTCTATGTTCTATAACAAAAAGTCGCGTCTAACAGTGACAGCCAATGTCAACAATATCAACAACTATCGTGTGCCCGGACAAGACAATGTGACGGGCGACCTTCCCGATGCGGGCAGCGGACTTGCAGCACGAAAATCGTTTGGCTTGGACTATCGTTATGAGGGCAAGACGGAGGACGATTATTACAAGACATCAAACTCTTATACTGCTCTCGACAATGACAATGTGTCGCAAACCAATTCGCAGACGTTCCTTACGGGAGGCGATTATTATAACTTGAGTAGCAGTGCCAGCCGGTCGAAGTCATACACTTTATATACACGCCACGAATTGTCGCGCATGTTCGCTCACAGCATGATGTACGGATATGCAGATGCTCAACATGCGCATAATAAAGCATGGAACAATAGCTTGAGTGGTCGTTTCAGCCTTAAGCCATGGGGAATATCGGCTCTCGATAGCATATTCATGCCCAATGCCGACCGCACCTTAATGCAGACGGTCGTCAACCGCGTGCGCAACAATAGCCGCAATCAAGGCGAATCAAGTGCGTTCACCGGCTATTATAGTCACCGGTTCAAGTTGGGTACAGGAAAGGATTATTGGGAACAAGATAATGTCAATATCGAGGCAACCGCCAATTATGCAAGGTCTTCATCCGATGCTTTTGCGCTCAACCGCATTGATTACCTTTCCACCGGGACGAAAGATGACCGCAACGAGTTTACGCAATCGCCCAACAAGAGTTACGATTACAGTTTAATGGCGGAATTTACCCATTTCTTCATCAACGACTCGGCAGGTGTGCGCAATTTTCATGTGCGCCCCAGCTATTCTTATAAGCAAAGCTACAACTCGCAGACCTATGATCTCTATCGGCTTGATCAGTTGGCCGATTACGATTCCACGAGCTACGGCATAGGCGTGCTGCCCTCTACTCGTGAGGCATTGCTCAGGGTGAAGGACGGAAGCAACAGCTACAGGAGCGATCTGCTGACACGCACGCATGACGCAGATCTATCGCTCGTGTTTACCACGGGTGACGGTGTGCAGCGCCCGCGCTTGATGGCGTATGGCAATCTTGGTTTTTCGTTCAAGAACGAACATCTCAACTATTACCGCCAGCGTAGCTACACCCCCACGCGCAACGATGTGTTGTTCCAGCCGAATTTGAGATTCATGTACCAGTTTAACGACTCTACGGGCAATATCTTTGCCTCTGTCAACTATAATTCCAGTGAGTCGCAACCGGGCATGACCTCGATGCTCGACATTCGCGACGATTCCAACCCATTGTATGTTACACTGGGTAACCCCGACCTGAAGAATGCCCGCACCCACAACTTTTCGGCACATTGGAACAAGTTTCATTTACGCTCACAGATGATTTATGCCATGGGTGTCAACTATAGCGTCACGCGCAATGCGCTCGCCACAGCTATAACATACGATAAGCAAACAGGTGTGACCACCAGTCAACAACGCAACATCAACGGCAACTGGCAGATGGGCGGCAATGCGATTTTTCAGCGTACCGTCGATAAGAAGAAGCACCTAACTGCCGTTGCCAACGTGAATGTGAACTATAGCAACAGCGTGGATCTTACCACTGTGCAGGGTTTGGAAAACACGCGGAGCGATGTACACAATACCACGGCCAGTGGCTCTCTGGGCTTGTCTTACCAGTTGGGCGAAGGTTTGCGGCTCGATGTCAGTCCTATGGTTACCTACCGACATGCCACCAGCGACCGTGAAGACTTTACCAAAGTATCGGCTTGGAACTATAATTTCCGCTTTTCGGGTATGGTGCATCTGCCTTGGAATTTCGAGTTGTCGTCTGATTTGAGTTCCTACAACCGCCGAGGATACAACGACGACCAGATGAATACCAGCGAACTGGTGTGGAACGCACGCCTTACGCGCGGTTTTTTCAAGAAACGTCTAACCCTGTCGTTCGATGCTTTCGATATTCTAGGACAGTTGAAGAATACCAACATAACGCTCAATTCGCAGGGCCGTACGGAGACTTGGTACAACAGCTTGCCGCGTTACGTCATGCTTCACTTGTCCTACAAGTTCAATAGCGGTATGGCGAAGCCGAAACCTAGAAATCCTTGGGATTAATCTAATACACGGGACTACGCTCGAAAGGGTGTAGTCCCTTTTTTGTTGGAATATGGTTGCTGAAAAAAGTTTGCTGTCTTTTTTTAATGGTTTTTCTTCTCGTTCTGTCACAAATAGTCCTGCTTGTTCGTATTATAGACAGAAAATTAATATAAAAAACAAGTGTATGAACAAACAAAAACTATTTCTTTTCGCCTTGGTGACGATAGTCAGTATTGGCTGCATTTCCTGTCGCGCGCAGCATGTTAGTGCGTCTACTGTCGCATACAGTACCGATTCGCAGAACACTAATACCGATTCGCAGGACACTCGAACGTATGACGTAGGCTCGTTCAATGCGATTAACATGTCGGGTGTTTCCACCATCTATTTCACTCAAGGCTCCCAGTTGTCGGTATCGGCCAAGGCCAGTACCGCTGATCTGAACAGGATTAAAATCTATGTGCAAAACGGTTGCCTCTATGTGGCGAACAACAACAATGAACGTGTGCATAACAATCAAGGTTGCGACATCTATATCACAGCCCCGAAATTGTCGTCCTTGAAAATGAGTGGCGCGTGCTCGTTCAAAGCTAAGACGCTTAAGGTTGGGAAATTCAATCTCAATATTTCTGGAGTTAGCGATTTCAATGTTCCCGATATAAAGTGTAATGATACCCAGGTCAACATTTCGGGAGTAGGCAACATCAAAATTTCCGTAGAGGGCGACAGATTGTCTGCCCAGTCGTCGGGCGTAGCCCACACCGACATCTGCTTCAAGGGAAAAGTGGCAGATATACACAACAGTGGTGTGGGAAGCATGTCTGTCAATTTGGACTGCGACGAGGTGAAAGCCAGAAATAGTGGCCTGTCTACCCTTAAGCTCAAGGGACATGCTGACAAGACCAATGTGGAAAGTAGCGGAGTTGCCTCTATCGATACCAGTGAACTGAACCAATACTGATAGTCACTATCCCTATTGATGGACGAGAAGCAATTTCAGCAGATGGCAGAAACGCTGCGTAGCAGTATGTTACATACGGCATGTCGTTATCTGCGCGACTCCTCAGAGGCCGAAGATGTGGTGCAGGATGTGCTTGTCCGCCTTTGGAAGATGAGCGGCCGTCTGCAACCTGACATCAAAAATCTTGCTTTGGTGCTCACCCGCAATCTCGCCATCGACCATTTGCGTTGCCTGCATCCTCATGTGACAATCGACGGGCTCAACTTTGCAGTGAGTCCAGATGAAACGGATAACCCACGCTATGAGCGTGTTGCACGACTTATCGCCTCGTTGCCTGTCGATTGGCAGACCGCGTTTCGTTTGCGTCACGCCGACGAAATGGCATACGAAGATATAGCCCGGTTGATGGGTGTTTCGGAAGCGGCGGTACGGCAGATGGTAAGTCGCGCGCGCCGCGCCTTGCTCCAGCAATACCAAAAAAAATCTCCCCATTCATGAATACACACGAATTGATCAAAAGATTTCTCGACGGCGAGACGACCATTGAGGAAGAACGGGAACTATGTATCCGTTTCCGGAAAGGAAAAGTGTCGCCCGATTTGCAACCCTATGCGGAATTCTTCAGCGACATGGCCACACTTCCTGTCAGCGATCGTTCTGTCCGGCTTCACGTCGCCGTTATGCGCTGGGCGGCCGCAGCCGCAGTCGTTATGGCTTTTATTGTGAGTGGAGTGTGCCTTCAGATGCGGCTCGATAACCGTTTGTTGGCTCAAAACTATGGTGGCAGTTACATGATCGTTGACGGAAAACGCATCGACAACCTTGCGCAAATCAAAGATGAGGTGGGAGCCTTGTTGGCCGACGCCAACCGTCTCGAGGCGCACGCCTGTTGCCAACAAGTCATCAGTGATGCCGAACGTGAGCTGATGGAGAGCGTGCCCCAAGAGCAACGTAAAGAAATAGAACGTCTTTTAAATGAATGAATTATGCCCAAAAGATATATTTTTATCCTGCTTACGCTATTTTTATGCAACATGGCTGCTGCGCAGAACAGTGTCGATCGCATAGTGGAGCGTTATTCCACTGTGGGTGGCTCAGAGTTTGTCACTGCGGTCAAACGAAACCCCAAGACCCGCAAAGTTGAAAAAGTGGTGAAGCGGCTCACCGCGTCAGGACCGCAAATCAAGGCATTCATTGACACGTTCAAAGAGGAAGCGCAACGCAAGAAAGATGTCGTCACAAGCACCGCCGACGGCTACACCACGATGATTTTTTCGGAGGAGGGCTCCAAGCAAAACCGCATCTATACCCTGCGCTATAAGCATAACGGCTACAGTGGCGATGTAACCATCACAATCATTATCAACATGAAGAATTGAGCCGTAGGTTATGTGCGCTCCAGTTGCGTCTTCCTATGTGCGTCAGGTAACTCGTGAAGCCTTTTCGCTCGAATGTAAAATCAAGGTAGCAAAAATATTAGTTCCTGCTTTCCGCCAATAGGAAATAGCCTTTTTAAATATTATGTAAAGTTAAAAAAATACCCTTGCATTTGTAAGTAAAGAAATTTAATGGTACTTTTGCAATCGGTTAATTAGAGAATACTAATCATTTTTAAACATTTATATAAAATGGCAGTAAATTATAAGGAACTGGGTCTCGTGAACACTCGCGAGATGTTCAAGAGAGCCGTAACTGGCGGTTATGCTATTCCTGCGTTCAATTTCAACAATCTGGAGCAGCTTCAGGCTATCATCAAGGCAAGCGCTGAGCTTCGTAGCCCGGTGATTCTGCAGGTTTCAAAGGGTGCTCGCAACTATGCCGACCCCACACTGTTGCGCTATCTGGCACAGGGTGCTGTGGAATATGCCAAGAGCCTCGGTTGCAACCATCCTGAGATTGCCCTTCACCTTGACCACGGAGATTCGTTCGAGTTGGTTAAGGATTGCGTAGACCTCGGTTTCTCAAGCGTTATGATTGACGGTTCAAGCAAGCCTTACGAGGAGAACATCGAACTGACTCGCAAGTGTGTGGAGTACGCTCACAAGTACGACGTTACCGTTGAGGCTGAGCTGGGTGTTCTCGCTGGCGTTGAAGATGATGTGGTAGCTGAGGAAAGCCACTACACCAAGCCCGAAGAGGTGATCGATTTCAGCCAGCGTTCTGGCTGCGATAGCCTTGCCATCTCTATCGGTACCAGCCATGGCGCTTACAAGTTCAAGCCCGAGCAGTGCACCCGCGACCCGAAGACTGGCCGCTTGGTTCCTCCTCCATTGGCTTTCGATGTGTTGCATGAGATTGAGCAGAAGCTCCCTGGATTCCCCATCGTGCTCCATGGTTCTTCTTCTGTTCCCCAGAAGTATGTTGAAATCATCAACAAGTTTGGTGGTAACTTGCCCGACGCTGTCGGTATCCCCGAGGATCAGCTCCGCGAGGCTTCGAAGAGCGCTGTCTGCAAGATCAACATCGATTCAGACTCTCGTCTGGCTTACACTGCTGGTGTGCGCGAGACCTTGGCTGAGCATCCTGACTATTTCGATCCTCGCCAGTATGGCAAGGTGGCTCGTGCTTATATGACCGATATGTACGAGGAGAAGATCAAGGACGTGCTTGGTTCAGACCACAAGCTGGCCAACTGCGATTAATCAATCGTCTGTTTCGGCAGAAAAAGACTTGCCCTTGTCTTATGTAGGGTAAAGTCGTGAAAATATAAGCCATTCCTTTTCACCAATGAAAGGGAGTGGCTTTTTTTGTATGCTCGGCATGAGCATTGTCTGACGGGTGTAAGTTCGTAGTAAGCCCTAATAGCGGGAATTGCATAGCCAATAGCAAGGGTGTTCATCGTGAGGTGATCTGAAAGAACCTTGCGGTAAACATCTGGTCTAACAGACCGAAACTTCATATAAGGCATATGGTTGTGGATGAGGTTGCTTGATTCTTTTTAGCGAAAAATATTTTGTATGACAAGAATTGAATATATAAGATTTGCTTATGCAACTAAAATTAGTTACTTTTGCAATCATAAAACTATGATGAATGAACAAGCAGGACAAACTTCTAAGGCGATTTTACAACTTGCCGAGAGATTTCACTTTTGCCGAGAAGGAAAGTTTGTTTAGGCATTTCGGTTTTCATCTTGAGAACAAAGGCTCGACATCAGGATCACGGATCATCTTCGTGAATGATGCCAATGGCGATTATTACATCATGCACAAGCCACACCCTGCCAACATCATCAAAAGCTACGCCATGCGGCAGGTCTATACATTTTTAGAAGCAAACGGATATATAAGTAAGGAGGATATATAATATGGGAACAATGAATTATAAAGGCTACAAGGGTAGCGTTGATTATAGCGAAGAGGACAACTGCCTCTACGGCAAAGTTCTTGGTTTGAACAAGGACTGCATCACCTATGAGGGTAAAGATGTAGATGAATTGCGCAAAGACTTTGAAGGCGCAGTCGATGACTATCTTGCTGTCTGCAAAGCCAGAGGCGAAGAGCCTCACAAGCCATATAGCGGCAATCTCAACGTTCGTCTCACTCCGGAAATTCACAGTCGAATTGCAATGCTTGCCCAGCAAGCTGGTACAACCATCAACGGCTATATACGCCAGACTTTAGCTAAGGCAGTTGGAGTGACGTTGTAATCCGCAAGAAACCTCCAAGTCGCAAAAAACACAAATTATCACCTCAAATCCTTGCCCAGATTTCATTAACTCCTAATTAAGTCGCAAGAAAGTCGAAAGAAATCAATTATACTGAAAAAGCAAAAGTATGGATTGATAAGCACCTATGATTAGTGTTAATCTTCTACTCGGTAGGCATGGTGTTTACGGTATGACGCATAATCCCTTCTCTTTCACAGACTTCTGTCACAACCATCTTGGGTTGGCCGTGTCTGGAGAGCGTAAAGCATATTGAAGGAATCGGGATAAACCAGCGTGTCGTTTACAATAAATGCCGAATGGCGATAAATAATAGCTATTATTTAAAAAATTTAAGCTATTATTTATCGCCATTCGGCATTTTTCGTTAAAAGCTTTCGTGTGAATGTATGTGCGGATGCTTACGGAAGGGGGGCGGCGAGCGGCGGATGCGGAGCCGTTGGGCATAACGAAAAAGGCAAAGGGCAGACATTTTCGTTTGTGCTCTATCAGGCATCGCCTTTCATTCTTGTCAGTGGAGACGGATGGGCTTCACCCCTGCTGCGTCAGTCGTTGGTTATGGCCTCAATGCTTTTCACGCTACCTGTAAGTGGGTCGAGAACGAGCTTGGCCGACTGTTTCTTGCCGAAAAGTTCGCCGCTTAGCGACACCACTGTTCCGAATTGTGGTGCCGACACCTCGTAGTTGCCAATGGTCTGTCGGTCGTGTGTTACCGACACTTTTATTTTGCTGGGTTGGCAGACGCGCAGACCGATGTCGTTTTTGTCTTCTTTCTGTTCCTCGGTTGTGGGTTGAGGTTGTGCAATGGTGTGCTTGTCAGCAACAGTCACCATGTAAGGTTCGCCCGACAGGTCGTCGGCATCCACCAGTCCCAGCCATTTGGAGAGCCGGAATAATATCTGGCTTCCTTCCTTTGTAGGAACAAAGTCGATGTTAGTCCAAGTAGTGTCTTTCACGGTGGTGCCCGTGAAAAGTTGTGCGAGTGCCGCCTCTTGCTTGTCGAGGTTGTTCAGCATGATGGCCATTTGGGTGCCGTCTTTGGGCATGAAATCGGCTTCGCCACGGTTGAGCTGGTTGCGGCTGTCACGTATGTCGTATATCTCCTGAGCGGTCAGCTCGGCCATTTTAGCGTTGCTGCCAGCATTGAGGATATCCTCGGTCATGAAATTTTGAGGATTGACCAGCGCAGGCTTGGGACTGGGGGTGAATGTGGGCACTGCTACTGGCAGTGCTGTGGCTTCGGCGTTGATAGCCAGCAACTGCCCATTGTCGGCACGCTGCACCTTGTTCACACTGTGTTTCTTGTCGGTGATGAGTGTGAAATGGCGACTGGTGTCGGGTTCGGTGAATGGCGTCATGCTGATGCCGAGCAACCGATAGGTGGTGGCGGGTTCCTGCTCCACGTCTGTACGAAGAAAACGCAAGGCGTATGGAGCCAGTTTGCCCGGCTTGTATTCGGTTTTCTCTACCTTTACAGTAAACCGCAGAGCCACTTTTGGCAGATAGTAGTCGGTACCTTCTATCGATTGTGCATTGATGCTTAAGGGCATCAGCAAGAACAGTAAACCTTTTAGATTCATTGTCTGTATTAGCTTCGTTGATGTGTGAAAAAACTGGTCGGAATCGGTGATGGGCATTTGTGGTTTTGCTTAGTCCTCCAACATGATGAATGCCTTGGGCAGGAACTTGATGATGTCGCTTGCCACCAGACTTTCTTTGCCCACTGCTTTTGCTGCAAGGTCGCCAGCCAACCCGTGTATGTACATGCCCAATTGACATGCGGTAGCTTTGTCATATCCTCTTGCCAAAAGCGCCGTGAGTATACCTGTCAGCACATCGCCGCTGCCCGCTGTGGCCATGCCGCTATTGCCCGTGGGGTTGAACACGATGTGTCCGTTGGGCATGCAGAGAGCCGAGTGGTGTCCCTTTAGGATGATGTAGCCTTTGGTGTGCTCCGCCATTTGTTGTGCTCTTACCAGCCGTTCGTAGTCGTTGTTGCTTGCGCTGCCTGCCATGCGGTCGAACTCCTTGGGATGAGGCGTCATGACGATACCTGAAGGCAGTTGCTGCATCCATGCTTGGTGGTTGGCCAGAATGTTGAGTGCGTCGGCGTCGGCCACAATGGGGCATGTTGTTCGCCTGATTTGTCCGATTAGCGCAATAGCGGTGTTTTCTATTTGTCCTATGCCTGGCCCGATGCCCATGGCATTGAAATTGGAGCTGTCTACGCTTTCCGAGAAATAGGTCTCTTCATGATCCATTTGCAGCACAGCTTCGGGCACAGCCGTTTGCATGACCAAATAGTTGCGCTTGGGAGTGTGTACCGTAACTTTTCCTACTCCGCTTCTTAGGCATGCCCTTGTGGCGAGTACTGCCGCACCAGCCATGCCGTAGCTACCGGCCACGATGAGTGCGTTGCCCATCGACCCCTTGTGCGCGAAATCGTTGCGAGGGAGTAACATTTTCCGGATGTCCCGTTCCTCGAGAATACTGCAGGTGGAGTCGGTTCTGTCGATATATTCTTGGCTTAGACGTATGTCGAGCACGCGCAGTCTTCCGATATATTTCTGGCAATCGGCAAGCATCATGCTCAGTTTCTTGTGCTGCAGTGTCAGTGTTAGGTCGGCGCGGATAATGTTGGAGTGTATGTTGTAGGAATTGTCTTCGCACATCAATCCCGATGGTATGTCGATACTGACCACCTTCACGGGACACTGGTTGATGTATTTCACCAGTGTGGCGAAACCTCCGGCCAGCGGCTTGTTGAGTCCCGATCCGAACAGTCCGTCCACCACAAGCATGTCGGCAGTAAGCTCGGGTGGGTCAAAGTTGAGCGTTATTTCGGTGAAGTGCGCCACGCGCTTGCCGTCGATGAGGCGTTGCTTGTTGGTGTTGCACTCAGCTGAGAGCTTATCGTGTATGTTGAAAAGGTAGACGCTTACTTTGTAGTTCGCCTCGGCCAGCATGCGGGCCACGGCGAGCGCATCGCCTCCGTTGTTGCCCGGACCCGCGAAAACCACTACGGGAGTGCGGTCGGTCCATTCGTTCATGATGGCATGCGTAATGGTTTTTGCGGCCCGCTCCATCAAGTCGATCGACTTGACAGGCTCGTGGGAAATGGTGTAGTTGTCAAGCTCGTGGATTTGAGCGGCTGTGAAAATCTTCATATCATGCAAAGTTAGTGCAAACGCACGGAAAAACAAAAGGAAAACGTTCTTTTTACGTTGTAGTTTGTCGTTCTCATTGGATTTTCGTAAATTTGCATCACATTTTTAGACATTAGTCACATGAGTATAGTTAAAGTGAAGGATAAAACGTTCCGCACGTTTATCCCAGAGGCCGAAATCCAGCAGCGAGTGAAAGCAGTAGCTGACAAGTTGAACGAAGACATGAAGGATAAAAATCCTCTTTTTTTAGCCGTTCTGAACGGTTCGTTCATGTTTGCCGCCGACTTGATGCGGATGATTACCATTCCTTGCGAGATATCGTTTGTGAAACTGGCATCCTATCAGGGCACCACATCGTCGGGGAAAATCAAGGAAGTGATCGGTATCAATGAAGACCTAAAAGGCCGTACGGTGGTCATCGTGGAGGACATCGTTGACACGGGGTTCACGATGAAGCGCATGATGGAACAGCTCGGCACACGCGAGCCTGAAAGTCTGCACATCTGCTCGTTGTTGGTAAAACCAGGCAAATTGCAGGTGCCCCTCGATATCGAATATGCCGCAATGGAGATTCCCAACGATTTCATTGTCGGCTATGGCTTGGACTATGATCAGCAAGGACGCAATTTGAGAGATATTTACACGATAGTGGAATAAAATGAAGAACATTGTTATTTTTGGTGCCCCTGGATCAGGCAAGGGCACACAGAGTGAGAAACTTATTGAAAAGTACGGGTTTAAGCATATCTCCACAGGCGACGTGCTTCGTGACCAAATCAAGCGTGGCACGGAGCTGGGAAAGACCGCCAAGGGATATATCGATGAAGGAAAGTTGATTCCCGACGAGTTGATGGTCGGTATCCTCGCCGATGTCTACGATTCTTTCGGCAAGGATCACGAGGGCGTTATCTTCGACGGCTTCCCCCGTACCATCCCGCAGGCCGAGGCCCTGAAGGCTATGCTGGCCGAGCGCGGACACAAAGTGGCTGCTATGGTAGAGCTTCACGTTCCCGACGAAGAACTGGTGTCGCGTCTTGTACTGCGCGGCAAGGTGAGCGGTCGTAGCGACGACAACGAGGATACTATCAAGAAACGTCTGAATGTCTACCACACGCAGACGCAACCGCTCTGCGACTGGTATGAGAAGGAAGGACTGTTCCACGGTGTGGATGGCTTGGGAGAGATCGACCGCATCTTTGGCGACGTCTGCGACATCATCGACGCTTTGTAATAATAGGGTTTTTACGCCCAACAATCATTTGATATGGAATCTAATTTCGTAGACTATGTGCGCATCGTTTGCCGTTCTGGAAAGGGCGGTAGAGGATCCATGCACCTGCGCCACGTGAAATACCAGCCCAACGGCGGGCCCGACGGCGGTGACGGCGGCAATGGCGGTAGCGTGATCCTGCGCGGCAACCACAACTATTGGACCTTGTTGCACTTGAAATATCAAAAGCACATCTTTGCGGAAAACGGCGGCAATGGTGGGCGCGACAAGTGTCATGGCACCAACGGCAAAAACGCCTATATCGACGTGCCGTGCGGTACGGTGGTCTATGATGCCGAGACGGGCAAGTATGTCTGCGATGTAACTTATGACGGGCAGGAGGTTGTGCTGCTGAAAGGCGGCCGGGGAGGACTCGGCAACTATCAGTTCCGCACAGCCACCCGCCAGACTCCCCGTTTTGCGCAACCTGGCGAGCCTTTGCAGGAGATGACCGTCATCCTCGAACTGAAGCTTTTGGCAGATGTGGGTTTGGTGGGTTTCCCCAATGCAGGCAAGTCTACGTTGCTTTCGTCCTTGTCGAGCGCGCGCCCCAAGATAGCCAATTATCCTTTCACTACCTTGGAGCCGTCGTTGGGTATCGTCTCATATCGCGACGGAAAGTCGTTTGTTATGGCTGATATACCGGGCATCATCGAGGGAGCAAGCGAGGGAAAAGGCCTCGGCCTTCGTTTCTTGCGCCATATCGAACGCAACTCTCTGTTGTTGTTCATGGTACCAGGCGATACCGATGACATAAAGCACGACTATGAGGTGCTGCTTGGCGAACTAAGCAAGTTTAACCCCGATATGCTCGATAAGCACCGCGTGCTTGCGGTTACAAAGAGTGACTTGCTCGACGAGGAACTCATCAGTATGTTGCAGGAAACGCTTCCTACTGATCTGCCAGTGGTGTTTATCTCTTCCGTAAGCGGATTGGGGCTCGACGACCTTAAGGACGTGCTTTGGAAGGAACTCAACAACGAAAGCAACAAGTTGCTGGATATAACGGCAGAAGACACCCTTGTGCACCGCGACAAGGATATGGAACGTTTCAGACAGGAAATGCACGACGAAGGTGCTGACGAAATAGAGGTCTTCGACTTGGATGATCTTGATGAAGACTGGGATGACATAGAAATCATCGAGTTGGACAACGATGATTGATTTGCATACCTGTTGACTCGTTTTATCTGTCCATGAACCCTGCTCCGAATCTCGTCACATATCCTATAGCCAGTAAAGTGATGGCTTTTTCAACTACCCGCCATGGCGGAGTGGGGACGGGAAACTATGCCACTTTCAACATCAATCCCTATTGCGGCGACGACAACATTGCCATAACGGCCAACCGAAAAGCGTTGGCGGATGTGCTCGGCTTGACTCCGCACAATGTGTTGTTGGCTCATCAGGTGCATGGCGACAGTTGTCTTGTTGTTGACGAAAAAATTGTAGGCCTCACCGATGCCGAGCGGACCGATGCACTTGAAGGCTACGATGCGCTTATTACACAGCTTGACGAGGTGTGTATCGGCGTTTCCACAGCCGACTGCATACCTGTGCTTCTCTACGATACTCGGCGAAGGGCAACCGCTGCGATTCATGCCGGATGGCGCGGAACGGTGCGCCGCATTGTCGCGAAGACGTTGCGCACGATGGCGGCTACCTTTGGAACTTGTTCGGCCGACATCCGTGCGGTTATAGGCCCGGGCATTTCTCTGGCCAATTTTGAAGTAGGACAAGAGGTCTACGACTGCTTTGCTGAAGCTCGTTTCGATATGAGCCGCATAGCCCGGCGATACGACAAATGGCATATCGACTTGCCTCTGTGCAACCGCTTGCAGCTGCAAGAGGCGGGTGTACCGTGCGACAATATCCTTGTTTCCGATATCTGCACATACGATTATGCGGACGATTTCTTCTCCGCACGCCGTTTGGGAGTGGCTTCCGGACGCATCTACACTGGTATCGTGTTGCGCTGAGCCCGACGGGGTAAGCAACGACTCTCTTTACATTAATACTGCAATCATGAATCGACTATACCTGTATGTTTTATTTTTGGCGTTTGCGTTTTCGGCAAGCGTAGAACTACGTGCGCAACATCATTTTACCAGTACAGAACAGACGGTCATCAGCGTTCCTACTCCCGGATTGTTTGCACATAGCAATGCTTTTGAAATCAATTTTTCAATACTCACGGACAAAGAGTATTCTTTTCCGCTACCCGTTGGCAAGGCTGAGGTGAAGGGCGGACAAGCCTTGGAGATAACCACCGTGAAGGGTGATGCTGTAAAGGCCATGTTTGCAGGAACGGTGCGCATGGCGCGACGGTCGGAGCAGTATGGCAATGTGGTCATCATACGCCACGACAACGGACTGGAGACTGTGTACGGGCAAAATGCGCAGAACTTGGTGAAGGTAGGACAGCGCGTAACTGCCGGACAAACCATTGCTATCGTCGGTGGCGATGGAACGAAGGTGGCTTGCCTTTTTTCCATCACGGTCAATGGCGGATGGGTGAACCCCGAAACGCTTCTTGATCCTAAGAGCCATCGGTTGCGCAGGCAAGTGGTGCAATTTAGAAAAACTGGCAACAAGGTTGCGCTGACGGTAGTGAAAGAGGAGAAAGAAAAGAAACTGACGCTCAATCCGGACGATGTGGAGGAAGATCCGTTCTTGAAAAACACCACATTCAAGCTCGATTTAAGCAAAATGGAAAAAGAGCACTGGTCGTATCCGTTGCCTGGAGCCCATGTCATCAGTCCGTATGGACGGCGCGGCAAGAAGACGCATTCGGGAGTCGACATCAAGACGCAAGCCAACGATGAGGTGCTGGCGGCGTTTGATGGCGAGGTGGTTCAGTCGGGACCCTATTATGCTTATGGCAACTACATTGTGATTCGTCATGCTTATGGCTTTTCCACTTGCTATAGCCACCAGTCGAAGAATCTCGTAGCCAAAGGCCAAAAAGTGAAAGCAGGACAAGTAATAGGTTATACGGGTCAGACAGGGCGAGCCACCACTCCGCATTTGCATTTTGAGTTGCGTTTCAAAAACCGCGCTATTAATCCAGCCATTGTGTTCGACCATGTTAGTCAACAACTTAAAGCCAGTGTGCTGACGCTTGGCAGCAATGGCTCGGTGAAATAAAGAACATTCTTGTCATCTCAAAAAGATTTTTTTATCTAAAAGTTTGGAGGAAAGAAAAAAAATAGCTACCTTTGCATCGCTTTTCGGAAGAGAAGCTGAAAATGATGGCGGGATAGCTCAGCTGGTTAGAGCGTCGGATTCATAATCCGGAGGTCGTGGGATCGTGACCCACCCCCGCTACAGAAAGACCCTATAAGCAAATGCTTGTAGGGTCTTTTGTCAATGGTTTTATAACTTATGCCGCTGGCACTATAGTTTTTGCTATACTGCCAGCGGCTTGTCTTGTTGTCGTTACCGCAACTTGCTGTTACAAGTGTGTAGTGCGGCTGCGTACACGAGCAGTTGCGGATATGCTTTTATTGTTTTGTGGCCTTGAATATGAATGGCATGGACGACGATAACATACCTTTTTGCAGAATGCCATTTACATAAACTGCAGCTTCCACTATTTGCATTTGCAGCAGGCTTTTTTCGGAATCGTATGTGCCGAAGGAATAGATTTTGTTGGTCAGCATGGCTATTTGCACCAAGTGGTTCTTGTCGTTGTATTTGAGCGTGAAACTCGGTGTAATGGGATTTACGAAGAAATTGATGGGTGACACTTGAGTGAAGTTGATGTAGCATTTAAGGTCGCGTGATTGCTCGGCCTTCAATGCCTTGGCGAGATCCTCGTTGGTGATGTTGTTGGCCAGTAGGCTCATGGGGAAATTGCGTATCACCATAATCGAATCGGTGTTGATCTCCCATTTCAGCTTCAGGGTGTCGGTCACGTCGCTCTTGTTGCTGGCGCTTTGCGAAGGATAGATGAGGTCACCCTCATAAGTACCTTTGACGGTGTTGAAAGCAGCAGCTTTCTGCTCTGGTGTCAGACCGGTGTATTCGTCTTCATTGAGGCAAGAGGAGAGCGATACTGCCGCGAGGCAGCAAATCATCAGCGTGATGAACTTTAGTCTTTTCATGATTGTTTTTATGTTTTGTAAATGAATGTTAGAATGCTTTTGTATTCCTGTTCCGTAAAGTTAAATGGCTATTTTACCGAAACCTTGCATGTGCGACCGAAAAAATGCTTTTATTTTTCGGATTCTGTCATGCAAGGTCTCCTGCTATGATGTATTTATTAAAGTAGAAAATGGTCTTGAACCGTGGGTAGGTCATACAAAAAGACTAATTTTGCATTTCGTAATGCTTATATTCGGTAAAGACAACGAACATTCGATAGTTGACCGTTTTCGCCGGGGCGACCCTTCGGCCATGGACAGATTATATGCGGAATATGCCAACTATCTGACGGCTATCTGCGCAAGGTATATCATCGATGATGATGATGTGCGCGATGTGTTACAGGAAGCGTTTATTAAGATTTTTACCGCTATAGATACGTTCGACTACCGGGGTAAAGGTTCGCTCAAGGCGTGGATGGGACGTATTGTGGTAAACGAGAGCTTGCTGTTTTTGCGCCAGTGCCAAAGGTCGCCCATCGCCCGTTTGGAAGCAGAACTGCCCGATTTGCCCGATGATGATCCCGACACTGATGAACTGACGGCCGATGAGCTGACCTGTCTCATCCGACAGTTGCCCGATGGTTATAGAGCAGTGCTTAACTTATATGTGATAGAGGGCAGGAGCCACAAGGAAATCGCACAGACTCTCGGCATTAAGCCCGATAGTTCGGCTTCGCAACTGTATAGAGCAAAAAATATGCTGGCCCGCATGATTAAAGAATATAAACAAAAAAGGCAATGAATAGGAATTGGAAAGACCACATGCGCAGATTGTTGCGGGACAATCAGCAGACTGCTCCCGAGGGATTGCTTGACGACATCAAGAACGTGATGGCGCAGCGGGGTGTTGAACCAGTCCCGGGAAAATGCAAAACGCGTATTGTCAGTATGCAGGCACGTCGATGGGCAAAGATAGCTGCTTCAGTGGCTGTCGTAATCGGTGTGGGGCTATGTCTGTTGCCTCGTCGATTACAAACAGGACTGCAACCTTTGGCACAAATGGAAATCCAAGAAGCAGTAGAGAATAGTGTTTCTTCACATATGCCTGTGACCGATATGATATCGACCCCACACATGGTTGATGGGAAGACAGTAGCGGCGTTGGACGCTTTAGAACAAGAGATTAAAATAACACACGATAGTATTGCGCAATCCATGGTGGCTCTTGTAGACCGTCCGAATGTGGATGCGAAAGTGAAGGCGTTATCAGAAGATCGAACCGGTCAACCTGAGCAGAGAAGCACTAAACAATCTGATGCATGTGCAAAAGGTGATGAAGACCGAACGGAAGGAGTAGTAACAACACAATCCCAGTTGATGACTGCTTTTTCAAACGAGCCTATGGGATACGGCTCGCTTGCTATGCAGTCTGCTGGTCGTGGGGTTGAGGTAAGTGTTGGCCTGTCGGGAATGCCTGTTGGTAACGTTGGCACAACGACAAGTCCGCGGTATGCATCGTCATCCGACACATCGCCCTATGACGTAACCGACGGAACATCGTCCAATCCTGCTGTTTCAGGATTAAGCCATGCAAACCCTATAACCACTCGCGCCAAGCATCATCAGCCTTTTAAGGTAGGGTTGTCGGTGCGTGTGCCTTTAGGCTGGCGATGGTGCATTCAGACGGGTGTGAACTATGCTTGTCTGAAATCGGAGTTTGAGGATGCCAATTATGGAACAGGCATGGCGGCTACACAAACCCTGCATTACATAGGTGTACCTATAGGTGTGGGCTTTGATGTGCTGGATAGCCGTCGCTTCAATGTATATGCCATGGCTGGCGGTGAGGTGGAAAAGCTGGTGAATGGAAGTTATACAACGGAACAGACGAAACGTAAAGTGAAAGAGAGTCGCCCGGTAATGAGTGTAGGTGCCACAGTGGGTGCTGCGTATAAGTTGTCGGGTTGGACAAGCGTATATGTGGAGCCGGGGGTAAGCTATCATTTCAAGAATGGAAGCGGAGTAAAGTCTACTTATACTGGTCGCCCTTTGGGATTCAGTCTTAACGTAGGTATTCGTTTGAGTATCAAGTGATACGCATAAAAAAAACTTGGCAAGCGTAATTAATCAGTGTAGCATGCTATACTGCATGGTGATTTGCTTGCCAAGCTAGTGGGATGTAATCGGCTTATTTCTTGTCTAACTGCAAGGTTAATTTACCGATGAATATTCCGCTCTTGCCGTTTTGGTCGACGGGAATGGGTGTTCCGTCGAGATTGTTGACATAGTATAACTTTTCGAAGTAGGTGTGGCTATGTCCGCCAAGCACTAAATCGATGCCCCGTGTGTGACTGATCATTTCTTGGTCGCCAACCCCCATCTCAGTCCATCCAAGGTGAGAGAGACATATGACGAGGTCGCATTTCTTCTTGTGCAGTAGGTCGGCCATTTTTTGTGCTGTCGATACAGGGTCGAGATACTGCGTCTCTCCATAGTTGCGCTGGTCGACTAGTCCTTCCAGTTTGGGCGCGAGGGCGAATACACCGATCTTCAGTCCCTTGTGGCGCAGGATTATGTAAGGCTTTACGATGTGTTGTAGATTATACTGCGAGAAAGCGTAATTGGAACAAATAATGGGGAAGTTGAGGTTGGTAAAAACCCGTGCCATGTTCTCTAGTCCGAAGTCGAATTCGTGATTGCCGATGGTACCGGCGGCATAGTCCATTTGGTTCATGAGTTCTGCCTCCACATCACCCTTGAATAGTGTGTAGTAAGGCGACCCCTGCGAGAAATCTCCCGTATCGAAGAGTAGCAAGTCGGGGTCTTTAGCTCTTTCCTCATGGAGCATAGCTATTCGCCGTAGAAACCCTCCGCGTCCGGCCTGCAGGGTGTCAGCCAGGGCTGAGCTGAGCGGAATGATGCAACTGTGGGTGTCGTTGGTGTGCAGGATGGTCAGCGTGCGCTGGCCGAATGTGGCGGCCATGCAAAACAACATGGCTGCCATGGTAATCAAGAATTTATTTTTCATAAGTAATCCTCCCTTCTATTTGTGCGCTGACGGTCTTGCCTGCGGCAGCTTGTTGCTTGAAATAATTGACGATGACGTGGCGTACATCATTCTCCTCGCCCTGCGGCGACACCTCATCGCTCTTGGCTTTGAAGGCATCGAGGTGGTCGTTGCCTTGCGCCAGGTAGTCGAGCGTGGCGATGCGGTAGTTGGCATTGGGATCAATGGGCTTGCCGTGGAGCGTGACTGAGCGCAATTGTCCGTCGGCTGTAATGACCATCTTCACGCCGTGGCTCACGCCCTCGCCGCCCATGCGTGCCATCTCGCGGAAGAGTTGCAAGGTCTTCTCGCCTGTAAGCGTGAGAAAGCAGATATGGTTCTCAAAGGGAGCCACATCGAGCACATCGCCGTAAGTAACATCGCCGGCGGCAAAAGCGGCACGGATACCGCCCATGTTGTACACGCTGAAGTCGGGTTTCTCTCCGAAAGCCTGTCCTCCCCATACGAGGATATCGGCCAACAAGTTGCTCTCTTCACTCTCGGGTTTGCTGGCGGCCATGTAGTGATCCACTCGTCCCACAACAGGACTCATAATGGAATCCACCTGATTCTTGTAAGGTGCAAGGAAGGCTGTGGCCTCCGTGTCAGGATGCGCATCGTAGCGCTTGTCAATGAGGACGCGTGTACGTTCCACTTTCGTCAGGCGGTAATGCGACTTGCAGGCAGTGAACAGCAAGGGCACGACCATGACAGGGATAAGGTATTTCTTCAACATAACATGTTTTGATAATTGCGTTGCAAAGGTAACTATTCTTTTTTGTCAGAGGTTGCTTACAACAAACAAAATGCAGTAGTTTTCATCGAAATGTAGTCAATTATGCTAATTGACCTCGGGCTTTACACATAGCGTCATATTCAAATTGTATAGCAATATGCCGTTTTATGCGACAAAATGAGTTTTTTTTCTTTTAACCTGAATAATTCATAGGGATAAAAAAAGAAGCGTTGTTTTTTTGCCACATTGACAAAAAATGAGTACCTTTATACTGCTGAAAAACAAGGCATTAACAACGCTTCATATGTGCAAAGTAACTACAAAAAACTCAGATAT
>CAVKHW010000028.1:0-31255 GCA_963656105.1 Eggerthellaceae bacterium | reverse complement strand
ACGGCAAAACGTAACCCATATTGTTTTGTTGTTTGTTATGGTGGTAATTTATAGAACCCACCTTAAGGGTTATCGTTTTATTGATGTGTCGTTTTTGTCGCCGTAATGACTATTGGCGTAGTTGCCGTACTTGCCATAGGTTCCGTATGATCCGTATGATCCATATCGCCCATATCGTCCGTACTTACCGTAACCGTAGTAGTAGCCGTATTTCTTCTTCGACATGTCGATACCATTGATGACTATGCTCATCTTGGGCAGCTTCTGCTCGGCGCTGAGGCTATTGATCATGTTGAAACTGTCTTTAGGCGTGTAGTCGGCGCGGCACATAAAGACGGTTGCGTCGCATACGCGTCCCAATTGCAGGGTGTCGGTAACGAGTCCGACTGGTGCTGTGTCGACGATGATGTAGTCGTAGTGTTGGCGTAGCAGGTCGAATATTTCGTCGAGGCTTTGCCGCGCCACCAGTTCTGCCGGGTTGGGGGGGATGATGCCGGCCATAAGCAACTGGAGGTTGTTGTTGATGCCCGATGGCAAGGTTTGTGCCTCAATGTCGTTCCATGTGGGATGGTCTTTGACCAGCAGACTGGTGATTCCGTGCTGCGAATCGTCAATTTCGAAAAGTTCGGCGAGTCGTGGCTTGCGGATGTCGAGTCCCACGAGTATAACCTTTTTGCCCAGCAGGGCGAACGACATGGCGAGGTTGGCTGCGTTGAAGGTCTTGCCTTCGCCCGATGTAGACGATGTGAACATGATGACTTTCTCGTGTTCGCTAAGCATGAACTGCAGGTTGGTACGCATCGAACGGAATATTTCTTCCATTTGGTTGTTCTTGTTCTCGTGTACCACGATGTCGGCTTTGCTTTTGGCCGTTTCGGATGCCACGGCTACGTCGGCGAGAATGGGCAGCTTGGTGAGACGTGCCACATCGTCGTGTCCTTCAATCTTGTAGCGGAAGAACTGCAAAAGCAGGAGTATGACGGCAGGGATGGCCAGTCCGAGTCCGAGGGCAATAGCCATGATAAGTGATCGCTTGGGGGTTACCTGACCGCCTGATGCCGGCTGGTCGATGAGCTTTCCTTTGTCGGCTGTGGCGGCAAGCGATATGGAGTTCTCCTCTCGTTTCTGCAGGAGCATGAGGTAGAGACCCGACTTCACTTCCTGTTGGCGTCCTATCTGTGTGAGCATGCGCTCCTGCTCGGGGCTTTCGCCTACCTGCCCTTGGTACTTGCCGTATTGTGCGGCGACTGAGCTGCGCTGTATGTCCATGTTGCGTCGTGCCTGGTTGAGCGCGCGCTTGATGGCACCGTCGAGCTCGTCGAGTTGCTGGGTCAGGGGCGCGACGGCGGGCGATGTCTCGCTGGCGCTTTGCAGCATGAAGTTGCGGCGCTGCACAAGATCGTTATAGCTGTTGATGAGCGTTGTGGCGCTTTGGTCGGTCAGTCCCACGTTCGACGGCAATGGTTGGTAGCGGTTGGCGGGGTTGTTGATGTAGCTGCGCATCTCGTCGAGCAGAGCCACCTGTGTGTTGGCTTCGGTCAGACGTTGCGAGTATTGGTCGGCGTTGCTTACGGCTTGCGTGGCGTTCATCTTCAGCTCCACCATATTGTTGCGGCGTTTGTAGCTTTCGAGTGCGCCTTCGGTGCTGCCCAGTTCGGCGTTGATTTTCTCCAGTCGTCCGTTTATGAACTCTTCTGTCCGCATGGCCACCTCGTTTTTGTCTTCGTTGGCCTGACGGTTGTAGCACACTGCGAGCTGTTGCAGGTAGTCGATGGCCCGCTGCGGGTTCTCGTCTCTGAGCACGAGCTGGGCGATGGTGGTCGACTTGCTCTGCGAAACGCTTAGCGAACCCACGTATTTGTAGGAGGCGTATTTGGGCGATTTAATGTATATCTTCATTTTCGACCCGTCGGGCATGGGTACCACGCTGTTGTTGGTGAAGCTCAGTATGCCGGCTTTGGTGCCGATGGTGGCGGGCAGGGTGCTGAAGGTCTTGTCTATTTGGTAGGGGCCGTCGGCCGAGTTGTCGTCGATGGGCACGTAGTAGGTGCCGCTTACATGGTAATTCTTTCCTTCGCGCAGTATTTCGAGCGTCATGGTGGTGTTGAGTCGCTCGAGGTGTGCGGGATCCATGTCGACGCTGATGAATTGGTTGCGGTACATCAGGTTGTCCTTCACCTTGCCCACTGAATAATAAGTGGTGTAGAGCTTGAGGTCGCGCACGGCTTGCTCGGCCAGCGAGTGCGATGCCAGTATCTCCATCTCGTTGTCGATACCTGCTGAGTTGGAGATGGTACCCAGCGTTGTGCTGTTGAGTGCTGCTCCGCCCCTGCGCGTGCTGCCGTTTTGGTCGTTGTCCTTGATAAGGAGCTTGGCGAATGCCTGATAGACCGGTGTGGTATAGCGTAGGTACACGGTAGCCATTCCGAAGCAGATGATGACTGAGAGCACAAACCATTTCCAGTTGAGCACCAGTGTGCGGTAGACCAGAGCAAAATCGAAACTTGATGTCTCCTCTTCCTGCATGGTCGGCTGGGTCATTTCCAAGATTTTGTTTTCTTCCATATTGCTTGTTGTATCCGTTATTGCTTGTTGTTTGTTGCCGGGGGGGGGGGAGTGCGGCGGTCTAGGCGTGCTGGCCGTCGGCGAGACGCATGAGGTATTGCCCGTAGGCGTTTTTAGCCATAGGCTGTGCCAGCTGGCGCAGCTTGTCGGCATCTATCCATCCTTGCTTGTAGGCTATCTCTTCGAGACAGGCCACTTTGAGTCCCTGTCGCTTTTCTATTACCTCAATGAAGGTGCTGGCCTCCGATAGACTGTCGTGGGTGCCTGTGTCGAGCCATGCGAAGCCGCGTGGCAAGGTCTTCACCTTAAGGGCGTTTTGCGCGAGGTACTGCTGGTTGACGGTGGTTATCTCCAGTTCGCCCCTTGGACTGGGTTTGATGTGCCGGGCTATGTCCACCACGCTGTTGGGATAGAAATAGAGACCCACTACGGCGTAGTTGCTCTTTGGGTGAAGGGGCTTTTCCTCGATGCTGAGGCAGTTGCCGTTGTCGTCGAATTCGGCCACGCCATAGCGTTCGGGGTCGTTGACCCAGTAGCCGAATACGGTGGCTTTGCCGCGCTGTTCGGCCTCTTCCACGCTCTGCCGCAGCATGCCTGTAAACCCTGAGCCGTAGAATATGTTGTCGCCCAGCACAAGGCAAACGCTGTCATTGCCGATGAAGTCGGCTCCGATGATGAAGGCCTGTGCCAGTCCGTCAGGACTGGGTTGCTCGGCGTATTCGAAGTGCACGCCGAGGTCGTTGCCGTCGCCCAACAACCGTCGGAATCCTGGTAGGTCGTGGGGCGTGGAGATGATGAGTATGTCGCGGATGCCAGCCAGCATGAGTGCCGACACCGGATAATAGATCATGGGTTTGTCGAAGATGGGAATGAGTTGTTTGCTTACGCCCTTAGTGATGGGGTAGAGACGGGTGCCGCTACCACCGGCTAATACAATTCCTTTCATTGTGTGTAGTTGGATGAAAACGTGTTCCGTTGTTTTGTCGGCAAAGTTACGATTTTTTCTCGTAACATACATACTGTTGTACTTAAAAAAAGAAAGCGCGTGATGGCTTTTCGCGGCTTATTTGTTTTGCCGTCTCGCCATATTGTTGTATTTTTGCACCCGTCCAAGTCGCTACTGCGACAAGTTTACAGCGTTAGAAAAATATTATGGGATTATTATCTAAGATTTTCGGCTCTAAACAGGCCGTAGCCAAGACGGGTGGCATGGAAGACTACATGACGCTTGTCAGGGTTTATTTTCAGGCTTCGCTTGCCGCCCAGTTGGGCATTACCAACATAGGCATGTTACCCGACCTGCGTCTTTTCAAGCAGACCCTTCGTGTTCCTACCCAAAACAACAAGCTTGGTGTGGGCGAGAAGAGTCACTGCAAAAAGATGATGAAAGAGATTTACGGCACCGAAGACAACTTTTTTAAGGAAGTGGATCAGAGCATCCGCCGTAACTGCCACCGTCTGCAGGATGTGCAGGTCTACCTCATCCAGTTCCAGAACTTTACGCAGGACTTGATGATGCTTATCGGCAATCTGATGAAGTACAAGCTGCGTTTGCCCTCTATTTTCAAGAAATCAATCTATTCCATGACTCAGAAGACCGTGGCTGACATTTTCGACCGCAACGATTTCAGCGATGCGGGCGTGGTGAAGACGGTGCTGGGCATCAGAAAGTACAACCAGCGGTTAGGTTTCTCGCGCGAGTGGGTTACCAATTTTGTGTTCCAGGTGGTGATGCTGGCCAAGAAGGAACCGCGCCCTAAGGATGAGGACGTGGAGAAGGCCAAAGCCAAGATGGGAAAGTAAACGTGGTGTTAGCACGCCTGTAGCCCGGCCTTCAGCGGCTGGACAATCCGCTGTCGGGTGCGGTTTGGCTGGCGAAAACCATACAATGTGGGGATTTCGCTTCGACGTGTGTTGAGTGGAATCCCCGTTTTTTGTTGCGTTGCGTCGTTTTGTAATATTTATAACTCAACTTTCGGATTAGCCAATTAGCGTGTGCCCTCTTTGTGGACGTAATTTCAAGCGTAAGTCCCAAATCCGAAACTTAAAGTTTATAACGGCCGGCTCCGTCAGCGCAAGCTGCGCTGACGGAACCGGTATCTATGTCGTGATAAAGGCGGGGCTGTCTTATCGTTGCGACGAGATGTGAGCCATTACCTTATTATAATATCCTTGTGTGGCGCGTATCGAGTAGCGCATGCCTCCGTTCCACGACCTGATGGCTTTTTCGATGTTGTTCTCTACGTTGTGGAACGATTGGATAAGGAGAAACATCTCTTTCGACTTGGCCAAATTAAAGCGGTCTTTCAGTGTGAAGCGTTTTTTGCTTTTGCGCCGCTTTAGAATGTTGTTGCACTCTGCCACCAGTATCGGTGTAATCTGCATGGCGCCTACTGAGTTTCCGCTGACGGCGCGTGTGTTTCCCTCGCTCTCCACCTGAATGATGGCTTCTATTACTGGTGTCCAGTCGAACTGGTTAGTGGTTGTCTTGTCGCCCGCCGCAAACACTGCGTAAGACAGACTCATGAAAAATAACGTTAATACAATCTTCTTTCTCTTAGTTGTTAAACTCATAATAATGTGTTTATGGTGTCTGGGACGCATTGGCCGGGTGAAACGAAAGTCCCCCTTTCCAATGCCTTGACCAATAGGGATTGTCAAGAGCCCGCGGCTTCAACTTTTTTAATACAATAGAGGATGTTGAGCCTGAACACCAGTTATATACTTCGGCAAAACGCGCATTCACAATGCGTTAGCGGTTATGCCTTTTCCTTAATGCGGTGCAAAAGTAGTAAGAATAATTGACATGGGCAAATTTTTCGCCAATTATTCAATTGTCAGACGGATGCGGATGGATGTCGATGCGTACCTCAAATGAAGAAAAAATGTCGTGTAGATTCTGAAAAAGCGTTCCATTCGGCCACGCGGTGACATATACATCTTATCGGAAAGCACCTCATAAATTAGGTTATTCTTCATCTTCGTGACATACATAAAGAAACGGCAGTGCGCATCACTATGCGTCTGCCGTTTCGAGCCTGGCAATCGGGGGGGATAGAGATTGCCATGGCCTTTGTGTAAAATGATATTGTATTTTTCTTTGTCTATGCCTGCGGCTTTATTTCGAGCTGCAGTTCTTCGAGCTGCTTGGGGTCGAGCTCGCCTGGAGCGTCGAGCATTACGTCACGTCCGCTGTTGTTCTTGGGGAACGCTATGCAGTCGCGAATGCTATCGAGACCAGCGAGCAGACTCACAAAACGGTCGAGGCCGAATGCCAAACCAGCGTGAGGAGGTGCTCCGTACTTGAATGCGTTCATGAGGAAGCCGAATTGTGCTTCGGCGCGTTCGGGCGTGAATCCGAGCACCTCGAACATCTTTTCCTGCAGTTGGGTGTCGTGTATACGGAGCGAGCCGCCGCCTACCTCCACGCCATTGCATACGAAATCGTAGGCCTTGGCGCGCACCTGCTCGGGGTGTTCGTCGAGTAGGGGTATGTCGTCGGGGTTGGGCATGGTGAAGGGGTGGTGTGTGGCCATGAGCCGTTGCTCCTCGTCGCTCCACTCGAAGAGTGGGAAATCGACAATCCAAAGGCATTTGAATGTGTTTTTGTCGCGCAGTCCCAAACGGTCGCCCATCTCCAAACGCAGTGCGCATAGCTGTATGCGCGTTTTGTTGGCGTTGTCGCCCGATAGTATAAGCACGAGGTCGCCGTCGTTGGCTCCCATCACTTGCTTGATTTCTGCGAGTTCTTCTGCCGAGTAGAATTTGTCGACGGAGCTCTTCACCGTTCCGTCGGTGTTGTACTTGATGTATACCAATCCCTTCGCACCTACTTGTGGACGTTTTACGAAATCGGTAATCTCGTTGAGTTGTTTGCGACTATAGTCGGCGCAACCTGGTACGCAGATGCCGCCGATATATGCAGCTTCGTCGAATACGCTGAAATTGCCTTTTCCTTTGAAAGCCTCTTTCAGTTCGACAAACTCCATGCCGAAGCGTAGGTCGGGCTTGTCGCTACCGAAGCGTCGCATTGCCTCGTGCCATGTCATTTGCTCGAGCTTGGGCAACTCCACTCCGCGTATCTCTTTAAACAGGTGGCGTGCCATGTCCTCAAAGAGGTTGATGACATCGTCTTGGTCGACGTATGACATCTCGCAGTCGATCTGCGTGAACTCCGGTTGGCGGTCGGCGCGCAGGTCTTCGTCGCGGAAACACTTGGCAATCTGGAAATAGCGGTCGAATCCAGCTACCATAAGCAACTGCTTGAGTGTCTGCGGACTTTGCGGCAGGGCGTAGAACTGTCCGGGGTTCATGCGCGAGGGTACTACGAAATCGCGGGCACCTTCGGGTGTGGATCCGATAAGTACAGGGGTTTCGACCTCGATGAATTGCTTGTTGTCGAGGAAATTGCGTATGAGTATGGTCATGCGGTGCCGCAGTTCAAGGTTCTTGCGCACAGCGGCCCGTCGCAGGTCGAGGTAGCGGTATTTCATGCGCAGTTCGTCGCCGCCGTCGGTGTTGTCCTCGATGGTGAACGGTGGTGTGAGGCTGGGGCTGAGCACGTTGAGCTTTTCGGCAATGATTTCGATGTCGCCCGTGGGCATCTTGTCGTTTTTGCTCTGTCGTTCCGATACTTTGCCAGTCACCTGTATGCAGTATTCACGTCCGAGCTTGTTGGCGCGGTCGCAGAGATCTTTGTCGGCTGCTTCGTTGAATACGAGCTGTGTGATGCCGTAGCGGTCGCGCAAATCGGCAAAGGTCATACCTCCCATTTTGCGTGTTCGCTGCACCCATCCAGCCAGAGTCACTTCCTTGCCGGCATCGGAGAGCCGCAACTCTCCGCATGTTTTCGTTCTATACATAATATAAACGATCTTTTTAAATTTCCTTGCAAAAGTAATAAGAATAATTGAAAGGCAGAAAAAATAAGCGTGCAATATTGCGCCTTGCCCAATATTTTGTGCCTTCCTATTGCTTTTGTGAAGTGGTGCGTGCCTTATGTGCTCGTGGCCTTAGAGGTTCTTGTCGTTGAGTAGGAGCCGGTAGTATTCCGTGGCACCGAGCAGGAAGCAGCCTGTGCCGAAATCCTCGAAATCGGGCACCGACGTGTAGGTGACGGGTTGTCCGTCGGCCGGTTCTTTTCCTGTGCCTTGCACATAGCCTAAGAATCCGTCAGCATGCAGACACTGTCGTGCAATGCCTTCCCAGGCACGGTCGGCCACGGGTCGGTAGGTCTTGCTTTTGAGCAGTCCGTGCTCTATGCCCCAGCTTATGCCGTAGAGGAAGAGTGATGTGCCCGTGAGCTCTGGCCCGGCATAGTGTGTGGAAGTGAGGCTCACGTTCCACAGTCCGTCAGTGCGTTGACAGTTGGCTATGGCGCGGCTCATGGCAAGGTAGTCTTTTTTCAGTTCCTTGTATCGTTTATCCTTGGGGCTAAGCTGTTCCATCACGCGCACCAGAGCGGCGTAGACCCACCCGTTGCCACGACTCCAGTAGCACTCGTTGCCGTCGGGCTCTTGGTAGGGTGGCACGAAATCCTTGTCGCGGTACCACAGTCCAGTCTGTGTGTTGAAACATCCGCCTCCGCACTCGTTGCGTGTCCAGCGGTAGCACTGCATGGCGTAGTCGATGTAGCGGTCGTTGTCGGTCAGGTTGTAGGCCATGGCATAGAGTGGCATGGCCATCTGTATGGCATCCACCCACGACCAGTAGTCGTGCCGCCCCGAGGCCATCTGCCGGTCGAGGTTTTCTTTTACGGCGTTGAGCAGGTTGTCGTCGGCTTCCTGATAGGGGCGGAGCAGCATGTAGGTCTGACCACAGCACTGGTCGTCGGCATCGGTCGTAGCAACGCCGTTGCGAGGTGTCCAGTGGTGGAATCGTGCCCAGCTGAGGGCATAGTCCACATACTG
The DNA here is from genome assembly GCA_963656105.1 of Eggerthellaceae bacterium. GTDB lineage: Bacteria > Bacteroidota > Bacteroidia > Bacteroidales > Bacteroidaceae > Prevotella. Next base: position 22,781 of record CAVKHW010000028.1, on the reverse strand, counting down.
CTGTTGTGGGTCGACGGCTTGCAGGGCCATCAGTCCTTCGTAGTACACGGCGCGTGTCCATAGGTTGCTGGGCCGCACCTTGCGCACATAGGTGGGTCGCGTAGGGTCGGCATACTTGGCCATGAAGTAGTTGTTGGCTTTGCGTGCCGAAGCCAGCACCTCGTCGGGGCTCTGCGCCATTGCGGCCGTGCTTACCATTGCCGTCAGGGCAAGCAGAAAAAGTTGTCTGAGGGTCATAGTCGTGTGAGATTAGTTTTAAATGATGTAGCTGTTACGTTGGCTGCACCGGAATGGGCGCATTTTGTCCGTCAGTTTCCATAAGAACCCGACGGCTTTGCAAAGATACAATGTTTGAAAGGAAAAAGCAGGGTTCTCTCCACATTTTTACTGTGTGAGGACTGATTATAGGTTTGTTCTAAGCAGTCGCCCCCAGCTACCCTTATGTGTGAATGGGTGGCAGGGGGCTGACGGATAAGGCAGGTGGAGTGAGGAGGTTATCCCTCAATGTTCTTGATGACGTCCATGACGCTGCCGTCGCGGTTGAGCACCACGCCCACAATCTTGTCGCCGAAGGGCAGAGGTGCCGGCGTGCCGATGATGGAGAGGGCGCGGTCGCGCAGCGATTCGAGCGTGACGAGATGCAGGCCGGCTTGTCGCAGGCGGTCGGCCACTTCAGGGCGTGCCGGGTTGACTGCCACGCCATACTCGGTGACCACCACGTCGACGGTGCGGCCTGGTGTCACGAGTGTGGTCACCTCGTCAACAATGCAGGGTATGCGTCCGCGCAACATCGGGCAGACGATGATGGACAGAGCCGCGTCTTCGGCCGTGTCGGGATGGCCACCGATGGCTCCGCGTATGATGCCGTCGCTGCCCACCAGCACGTTGACATTGAAATGCACGTCCACTTCGAGAGCCGAGAGGATGACGATGTCGAGGCTATGGGTGGCTGAGCCCGGTTCGGTGGGGCTGGCATACTCGCAAGCCGACACCTCCTTGTGGCGTGCGTCGTTCATGAGCGATTCGGCTGCTACCTTGTCGAACGACTGCACATCGACCAGCCTTTCTATGAGGCCTTCTTCGTGCATGCGCACCATGTGAGCCGTGATGCCGCCCAGTGCAAACGAGGCCGTGATGCCGCGTTCCACCATGCTTTGGCGTATGTATTTCACGGCTGCGAGCGATGCTCCGCCCGATCCGGTCTGTATGGAGAAGCCGTTGCGGAAATAGCCGCTGTTGATGATTACTTTCGCAGCTTGCTGAGCCAGCAGTATGTCGCGTGGGTTTTTGGTGTCGCGTATGGCACCCGAGGCTATTTTCGACGAGTCGCCCACGCTGTCGACCACCACCACATAGTCGACATCGTGTTCCGATATGGCGTTGGGTGTGTTGGGATAGTCCACGAGGTCATCGGTGAGTACCACCACTTTGTCGGCATAGCGGGCATCGGGCAGGGCGTATCCCAGCGACCCGCAGATGCTCTTGGCTGCTGCCGACCGCGAGTAGCCGCAGGCGTTGCCCATGGCATCGGCCGACGAGGCACCGAGAAAAGCTACGTCGATGTGCAGTTCGCCCGAGGCAATGGCTGCGCCGCGCGCTCCGTGCGAACGGAACACCACTGGTTGGCTCATCAGGCCGTGCGATATTTCGCGTGCCAGTTCGCCGCGCAGTCCCGATGTGGAGATGCGCGTAATGACACCGTTGCGTATGTGGTTTATAAGCGGAGCGTGCACATCCTGCAGGCTCGAAGCGGCGATATGCAGGTCTTTGAACCCCATGTCAGCGAGTTTGTCAACGACCATGTTGACCACTTTGTCGCCACCGCGGAAGTGGTGGTGGAACGATATGGTCATGCCCGACTGTAGGCCCGATCGGCGTATGGCCTCTTCGAGCGTGGCCAGTTTGGGGCTGTGGTGTTGCAGTTCCTGCCGCTGGCGTATATCCTTGGGTTTTGCCTGCGTGTCGTTGTACACGTTCTTGCCCATCGCCTGAGCCACCTGGGCGGCGAGGGTCTGTCGTTCGTTCAGTGTGTTCATACCAAATCCTCCTCTTTTATTACGCCCGATGCCAGTGCAAGGTCTATGACGCGTTGTGCGCGTATGACCACCGGACGGTCCACCATTTTACCATTCACAGCGATCACGCCCGATCCCTTGCGCTCGGCCTCCTTGATGGCGGCAATGACGGCAAGGGCCTTGTCGATGGCTTTCTCGCTGGGTGTAAACACTTCGTTGATGATATCGATTTGCCGGGGGTTGATAATCGATTTGCCGTCGAATCCCAGTTGGTGTATCAGCTCCACCTCGCGCCGGAAGGCTTCCATGTCGTTGAGGTTGCTGTACACGGTGTCGAGAGCGTCGATGCCTGCTGCCCGGGCTGCCACAACAATGGTCTGGCGGGCCATGAGCAGTTCGGTTCCCTCGGCCGACCGTTGCGTTTTCAGGTTTGCGCAGTAGTCTTCGGCTCCGAGGGCTATGCCCATCATGCGTTTCGATGCGGTGGCAATGGCATAGGCATTGACCACACCGAGTGTGCTCTCTATTGCTGCCATAATCTGTGTGCGGCCGAGGCATCCTTCCTGCCGCTCCACCTTGGCTATTTCTTCTTCGACCTCGATCACTTCTTCGGCCGTTTCGGTCTTGGGCATGCGTATCACGTCCACACCGGCTTTTACCACGGCCTCGATGTCTTTTCGGCCGTAGGGGGTGGACAGGGGATTGATGCGCACCACCATTTCGGTGGGGCCGTAATCGATGGTTTTCAGTGCGTGGTAAACAAGCAGACGTGCTGCATCTTTTTCGGCCATGGTCACCGAGTCCTCAAGGTCGAGCATGATGGAGTCGGGGTGGTAGATGTATGCGTCTTGCATCATGCCGGGATTATTGCCCGGCACGAACATCATGGTTCTTCTAAGCCGTTTCATAACAATGTAGTTTTAAGGATAGGATTGAAACGTTCGGGCGGTTCAGTCGTGCCACACATCGTGGCCTGTGGCCCGCACGGCGGCTGCCGTGACGCGTGCGCGGATGGTGCAGTCGAGTGCGCCTTTGTCGGTGGCGTACACCTCGGCCTGGGTTACGCCGAGCTCTTCGAGGGTGGTGCGTATCACTTGGCGTATTTGGTCGCCAAACTGGTAGGCCACCGAACTTTGCAGATGGATGTCGAGCCCCTCGCGTTCGGAGGGTGCCAGCTGAATCATGATGTCGCCGGATTCCATCGTTCCGGCTGTAGCCATTTTCAGTTCCATAGTATAAGGTCTTTAAATTGAATAGGTTATTTTAATGCGGTAAAGATACATCTTTTATGCGAAATGGCAAGCGTTTCGGTCTAAAATATTTTTTATGCAATCTATAAAACGGCGCGCACGACGGGTGTGCGCCCAAGCCATCGGAATTTTCATGTTGAGGCGCACCTTTGCCGTAGCATATAAATGGCGTTGCCATAGCATAGCAACGGCACTGCGATAGCTTACCTATGACGAGGTCATAAGTAAGCTATCGCAGTGCCGTAGATGGTATTTCGCGAATGCGGTTTTTGTCTTGTGGTGCAGGGTGGCTCTATCGCGGGGCGTATGTGCCAGAGCGTCAGACGGTTGTGCCGGTGAGCGATTTATTCGCTTATCAGCTTCATGTAATCGTCGTAGGGCAGGTGCTCGCCCCCGATGCTTTTCAAATGCGGGGTCTCAAACTGGCAGTCGATGAGGTTGCCGCCACGGTCGCGCATCAAGTTGGCAAGATAGATGAGCGCCAGTTTAGAAGCCGACGGCTGTAATGAAAACATGCTCTCGCCGAAAAACGACTTGCCAATCGTTACGCCGTAAAGACCGCCGGCCAGCTCATGGTTTTTGTCCCACACTTCCACGCTTGCAGCAAACCCCTGCTCGTGCAACCGTTTGTAGGCAGCTATCATGTCGTGGCCCAGCCAGGCTCCAGGCTGGTGGAATCGGCCATCGGCACGGCTGCAACCTTCTATCACGCTGTCGAAATCCTGATTGAGGCTGACGTGGTACGTGCGCCGGTTGATGAGCGAGCGCATGGAATGGCTGACATGTATCTTCTCAGGGAAAATAACGAACCGGTCCATCGGGCAGAACCACAGTATCTGGTCGTTCTCTTTGAAGCCGTACCACGGGAATATGCCGTTGCTGTAAGCCAGCAGCAGTCGGTCGACGCTGAGGTCGCCGCCCACGGCTATCAGTCCGTCCTCGTCGCCATAGTGAGGGTCGGGGAACGCCAGAATCTTCTTATCCAATTGCCAGACTGTCATCTTTCACTATGATTTTAGCAGTACCGCCTTTCTGTAGCTTGCCGAACAGTATTTCGCGCGTTAGCAGCGTCTTGAGGTTGCGTTCTATTGCGCGGTCCATCTCTCGTGCGCCATACTCGGTCGAGAATCCTTTTTTCAGCAGGAACATCGTGGCCGCGTCGGTCATGTCAAGCGTTACGTTGCGCTTGGTGAGCTTGTCTTCGAGTTCGCCCAGCTTTTTGTTCAGTATTTGCTGGGCCATTGGCTCGCTCATGTCTTGAAACACGACGGTGGCCGAAAGACGGTTCAGAAATTCGGGTTTGAACGTGCGTTTCACCTGTGCCAACATGGCCTCGCCGCGCGAAGTGCGGTTGCTGAACCCCACGTTGGCCTGCGAGGCATACTGTGCTCCTGCGTTCGAGGTCATGATGATTATAGTGTTGCGGAAGTCGGCCTTCTGCCCTTTGTTGTCGGTCAGCACAGCATAGTCCATCACTTGTAGCAGAATGTTGTAGATGTCGGCGTGCGCCTTCTCTATCTCGTCGAGCAGCAGCACGCAGTTGGGCGACTTGCGAATGGCGTCGGTGAGCAGTCCTCCGTCCTCGTAGCCCACATAACCCGCTGGCGAGCCGATGAGTTTGGCCACGGCATGTTTCTCAGTATATTCGCTCATGTCGAAGCGCACCAAACTGATGCCAAGTTCTTTTGCCAGCACACGCGCTACCTCCGTCTTGCCTACACCTGTGGGACCCACAAACAGCAAGCTGGCCAAGGGCTTGTTGTTGTCCTGCAGGCCGGCTTTCGACATCATCACCGCCTCGACCACCTGATGCACCGCCTTTTCCTGTCCGTAGATTTTGGCCGACATACGGCAATGGAGCGTTTTCAGCGTGTCGTTGCCGTGCTCCTTCAGTGCGGCGGCCTCAATCTTGCATATCTTGGTGAGCACCTGTTGCACCAATGCTTTGTCCACGTATTGCGTCTTGTGTTTCGTGGGATGCAGCTCGCGGTAGGCACCAGCTTCATCAATAAGGTCGATGGCCTTGTCGGGAAGGAAACGGTCGGCGATGTGTTTTGCTGAAGCTTTTACGGCATACTCGATGGTTTCGGCTTTATAAGTCACTTGATGGAAGCGCTCGTAGTTCTGCTTCAAACCTTGCAGAATTCTGATAGCATCGTCGACCGACGGCTCCAGTATGTCGATTTCCTGAAATCTGCGCACTATGCCTTTCGATTTTGCGAAATACCGTTTGTACTCGTCGTAGGTGGTCGAACCGATAAACCGTATCTCGCCTGCCTCAAGATAAGGCTTGAGCATGTTCGAAGCGTCGAGCGACCCATCGGAGCCCCGTCCCGCACCAATCAGGTTGTGTATCTCGTCGATGTAGATGATGACGTTGCCTTCGCGGCGTGCGCCTTCCATCACTTCCTTGATGCGCTTTTCGAAGTCGCCGCGAAACTGTGCCCCAGCTATCATCGTCCCCATGTCCATGGAGTAGATTTTGCATTGGCTCAGTCTTTCGGGCACGTTGCCCTTGTTGATCCTGTCGGCCAAACCATATACAAGCGCGGTCTTGCCGACACCGGGCTCGCCTACATGAAGGGGGTTGTTCTTGTCCTTGCGACAGAGCACCTGTATGGTTCGTTCCAGTTCGGCATCGCGGCCTATCAGCGGATTGTGGTTGGCTACGTCATCGTTCACGCATGTCACGAGCTCGCGCCAATGGTTCTTGCTCTGAGCATTCTTCCCGGTGCTGTCGTCAGCGAAATCCATGTTGCCAATGGCCTCCATTTCATCGTCGTAACGGTATATCTCCACCAACTCTTGCATGAAGGTCTCAGGGTCAATGCAGATGGCTTCAAGTAGCAGATAACATGCCCATGATTCTTCCAATTGTAACATGGCATAGATGAAATGAACAGTCTGCACGGTGCTATGCCCCGAGGAGTAGGCTTGGTTGGCTGCGTCTTCCATGAGCTGTATGCTCAGCGCGGAAAGTTGGGGAGTGTAATCACGGCCTTTGGGCACTTTCTCGTTCTCCTGAAGTTTTTTGAACAGACGTTTCTTGAATTCAAGCTTATCTGCCCCAAAGTTCATGAGTGCCATTTCCAAATTATCCACCTCAAGCAGGGCATAGAGAATATGCTCGGGCGTAACATACTGGTGCGACCACTCTTTGCAGCAGAACACAGCGTATTGCAACGCCTTGTTAACTTCAAAGCTGTTTTCCATTTTTATTTCTGCCATACTAAGCCTTCTTATATGTTATCTTCAATGGGAAGCCCGCCTCGCGCGCGGCTTGTGTAGCGGTCTGCGTGCGGCTTACGGCTATGTCGTAGCTGTACACACCCACTATGGCCTGTCCGTGCTGATGCACTTCCAGTGTAAGCCGTTCGGCTTCAGCTGCCGACTTTAGAAATATTTCGGTCAGCACATGTACGACAAAATCCATTGTTGTGAAGTCGTCGTTCCAGAATATTACCGCCCATTTGTGCGGTTCGCGAAGCTCTATTCTATCCCTAATGTTTGATTGTGATTGCTCGTTTGACATTATATTACAATTCTTGTTTGTCCGGCTATTCCGGATGATTTACAACAAAAGCGGGAGACGGGCGCCCACTGGTGGTGCCTGCCTCCCGCTTGGTAAATGTATGACAGGAATCCAGCTCGGATCCTGGCCTTTGTGCTTATGCTCCAAGGCGCTCAGCAAGACGCTGGCGTATGGCGGCAATGAAGCCAGCCGAGGTCTTGGGCTGCGGCGTGACACCTTCCATGAGACCAGCGAGGTCTTTCGTTACGATGCCTGCGTTGAGTGTGTCGAAACATGCACCTTCCAACTGGTCGGCATAGTTCACAAGAGCGGGCAGATTGTCCATCTCGCCACGTTTGCGCAGGGCACCGCTCCAGGCAAAAATGGTGGCCATGGGGTTGGTGCTGGTTTCCTCGCCTTTCAGGTAGCGGTAGTAGTGCCGCGTCACGGTGCCGTGGGCTGCCTCGTACTCATACTTGCCATCGGGCGACACAAGCACCGAGGTCATCATGGCAAGCGAACCGAAGGCGGTGCTCACCATGTCGCTCATTACATCGCCGTCGTAGTTCTTGCATGCCCAAATAAAGCCGCCTTTTGAGCGGATGACACGTGCCACAGCGTCATCGATGAGGGTGTAGAAAAATTCCAAACCACGTTTTTCGAACTCAGCCTTGTATTCCTCGAACACTTCATAGAATATGATCTTGAACTGCGCATCGTACTTCTTGGATATGGTGTCCTTGGTCGAGAACCATACGCTTTGGTTGGTGTCGAGGGCAAATTTGAAGCAGGAATGGGCGAACGACCGGATGGACTTGTCGGTGTTGTGCATGGCCTGCAGCACACCTGCTCCTTTGAACGTGTGTACCACGACCTCCTCGTGCTTGCCGCTCTCGCCCTCGAAGACCAGCTTTGCCACGCCGGGTTCTTCGGCGCGAATCTCTACACTCTTGTACACATCGCCGTAGGCGTGACGGGCTATGGTGATGGGCTGCTCCCAGTTGCGCACGGCAGGGTGAATGCTTGGCAACGTAATGGGAGTGCGGAAAACGGTTCCGTCGAGTATGGAACGTATCGTTCCATTGGGGCTCTTCCACATCTGGTGCAGATGGTACTCGTCCATGCGTTGAAGGTTGGGCGTTATCGTGGCGCACTTCACTGCCACGCCAAGACGCTTGGTAGCCTCAGCCGCATCGCGCGTCACCTGATCTGCGGTCTCGTCGCGTTTCACCAGTCCCAGGTCGTAGTATTCTGTCTTGAGGTCGACGAAAGGCAATATCAGCTCGTCCTTAATCATCTTCCATAATATACGGGTCATCTCGTCACCATCCATCTCTACGATGGGGGTGTGCATCTGTATTTTCTGTGCCATGGTAGTATGGTTTTATTGATGGTTTACATTGGGTTTTACTTGCTTGTTCGCATATTCTGCCGACTTATGCCTTGGCGTTTTTATAGAAGTTCATGAGGCAACCGTCTGCCAATATGTGGCGTTCGTTGTCGGTAAGATTCTGGAAAAGGAGATGCAGGGGTTTCGTGCCGTTGTCGGTGATCACCACTGCGTCAATTTCCTCTTTACCTTCCAGTATGGCCTTTCTGATGCCAGGAATGAACACCTTGTCGCCAGACTGGTAGTCGAAGGGCACATCGTGATCGATGGTAAAGGGCACAATACCCCAGTTGATGCAATTGGAACGGTAGCGCTTTGTGGCGTATTCGTAGCAGATGTTGGCATCGCCTCCGAGCACTTTTTGGCAACTTGCTGCCTGTTCGCGTGCCGAACCGTCGCCGGGACGGTTGGCAAATACGCACGAACCAAAGCTCGTGTTGTCGGCATTTGCACCGACGGCCTGAAGCGCATGTGCCAGATTTTCGGACAGATGGCCTTCGCGACGGTCGCGTTCCTGTTGCTGTATGGCCTTGCTGAGTACTACGTATTCTGGCACGCGGCGCGACAGGGCGAACTCCGAGAGCTTGAGTGGGTTGGAACGGTAGCTTGATGTTTCGCCTGAAGGTATGAGTTCGTCGGTCGTAGTAACTGGGTCGTGTATGACGGCAGCCAGTTCCACAAGCATGTTTTCTGCCATAGGATACATGGTAGGCCAGTCCTTGATGTTAGGACCGTAACGCAGTTCAGTATCGGGTTGTGCGTTGCCGAAACCGTTGTAGACGCGGCATTTGTATATCTTGTCGTCGTAGACGTAGGGCTTGTGCGTGTTGTCGTAGTCCACGTCGGTGGCTGCGGTGATGATGCCTCCGTTGGCAGCTGTGGCCGCTATAGACCGGGCATCCATGAGTGCCACGAGCGCCAATTGCCCCTGCCCGGGCTTTGATCCTTCGCGGTTGGGGAAATTGCGCGTAGTGTGACGTATGCTCAGTCCGTTGTTGGCCGGCACATCGCCCGCACCGAAGCATGGACCGCAGAAGGCGGGTTTCATTACGACACCGGCCTCCATGAGGTCGGCCGTGATGCCTTCGCGTGTAACGGCTATCGATACTGGTGTGGATTGAGGGTAGGCAGATGCCGTAAAGTAGTCGTTGCCAATGTTCTTTCCCTTTAGTATGGCAGCTGCTTCAGCCAGGTTGTCGTAGGTGCCGCCCGAGCATCCGGCAATGATGCCCTGATCGGCGCGTACCTTTCCGTCGACAATCTTGTCGAGAAGATGTACGTCAACTTTGTCGCCGAACCTTTTGCGTGCGTCCTCCTCGATGCGTGCGAGAATGCCCGTAGGGTCGGCCTGTAACTCGTGTATGCTGACAGCGTTTGACGGGTGGAAAGGGAGTGCTATCATGGACTCTTGCTGCGACAGGTCAATGCGTATCATCATGTCGTAGTAGGCCACTTTGCCAGGCATCAGTTCGCGGTAGTCGGATGGGCGTCCGTGCAGCTCATAGTGGTAGCGCACTTCGTCGTCGGTCACCCAGATGCTGCTCAAACATGTGGTTTCGGTGGTCATGATGTCAATTCCGTTGCGGAAATCGATGGGCAGATGCTTGACGCCCGGTCCGGCAAATTCCAGCACCTTGTTCTTTACGGCACCGCTCTCGAAGGTTGCCTTGACGAGCGATATGGCCACATCGTGCGGGCCTACGCCCTTGCGCGGCTTTCCCTCGAGCCACACCAGCACCACTTCGGGTGCATTGATGTCCCAGGTGTTGCGTAGCAGTTGCTTGACGAGTTCGCCTCCACCTTCGCCCACGCCCATATTGCCGAGCGACCCGTAACGTGTGTGCGAGTCGCTGCCCAATATCATATTGCCGCACTTCACCATCATTTCGCGAGCATATTGGTGTATCACGGCTTGGTTCGCAGGCACATAGATGCCGCCGTATTTCTTGGCTGCCGACAGTCCGAAAACGTGGTCGTCTTCGTTGATGGTGCCTCCCACGGCACAGAGCGAGTTGTGGCAGTTGGTCATGGCATAGGGCAACGGAAACTCTTTTAGTCCGCTGGCGCGTGCGGTTTGTATGATACCCACGTAGGTGATGTCGTGCGACATCATTGCATCGAAACGTATTCGCATGCGTTTTCCCTTACTTCCGTCCACGTCGTGCGCACGCAGTATGCCGTATGTAATGGTGTTCTCGCGTGCCTCGTCGGGCGTCATGTCTGCGTATGTGTCGCATATCTCTTTACCGTTGATGAGATATACTCCATGATGAATGAGTTCAACCATAATGTCTTTGTTTTAGATTTCAAGAAATAAAGTTAATGCTTTTTCTGCAATTAGCCGCATAGATTGTTACTAAATCTTCTTAATTCGCTTGATTTTGTAGGTTTTTTGGTATATTTTCTGCAAATAGTCTATTGTTTGCGCGTTACTCCGTACAAAAAGATAACCAGTGCAAGCATATCTGCGCTGCCTCCAGGCGACAGGTTTTTGTCTACGAACTTGCGGTTCAACGCTTCGAGCCCGTCTTCCGAGAAGTCTTGCAGCAAGTGTTGTGCAGCATGCTTTACCCACGTCATTGCGTTGGTCGAAGCGCGGTGTACGATGTTTGTATCGTCGAGGTCGGTCATGATGCGCAGCAGGGTACGGTGGTTGGCGTAGGTGTCGTTGGCCATGCGGCACGATGCGTAAAAGGGCAACCAGTTGTTGAAGAGTTGTGCGTAACCTTCGCGTGCGTTGTCGAGCGCGCCCTTCAGACGGACTGTGGTTCCAGACCTGCGCTTGGCCTGTGCCCCATGTGTGGTTGTGGAAGCGTCAAAAGGAGCGGCGAGTTCGGCTATGGTTTGCGAGAGAAACGTGTATGGATTGGTGAAACACGAGGTTGCTTTTCTGTTTTGCGCCTTTTGCATGTTGGACATGAAGGTCAGCCGAGCGGTTGCTACTACGGCCAGCCCCAGTGCGAATAGCGCACCCTTGTGCGTGTTGACACCTTGCGTTGCTTGAAGCATGGCATTCTCTGCCTCGATGCCTACCGTCACCACTTGGTAGTGTGGCGGTAGCTGGTCGTTATGTCCCATCAAGGCGAGTTTCACAAAATAGGGTTGCAGGGCACGTATGGCGCGCATCATAAGAGCGTGATCCATGTCGCTGTGGGCACCGTTGTTGCGACTGTCCACGAGGCCGGGCTTGGGCGTGGTGTTGAGTTCGGTGCGCAGGGCACGTGTTGCGAGGTGTGCTATTATATAAGGTGTTGTGGTCTGCGGCACCATTTTGGCAGCATCGGCAAAGCGGTTTTGTACCAAGGCTTTTCGTACACGAGTGGCGGTGACGGGCATTCCGTTGGTCTCGAGCCGTGCTATTTCGCGTGTGTTGGGCAGCATGGCTTTCATTAGTTCGTTGTAGCGGTTGGTCAGCGGGTCGGCGGGCTCGCTGCCTACGAAGCGCACCGAGGCTCCGAGAGCTGGTGCGATGTGTCGGCGGTACAGGTCGAGGTCGAGTGTCATCTGTGTGTCGGAGGCATCGGAGAGTTGTTTTAAGAAATAGGTGGGGAAGGTAGTCTTGCTGACGGCATAGCGGCTTCCGTCGGTCACCACCACGTTGGGCAGATGAGCCAATCCCTTAGTTACCATGTCCTTGCGTTCGCTGTAGGCAAACGCCGAACAGTCTTCGCGCACCACAATGACATAGAGCGTTTCCACTGTGCTTGCTGCCTGTTCCACGAGGTAGCGGTGTCCCAGCGTGAAGGGGTTGGCATTCATTACCACAACGCCTGTCGGCGGGTTGTCGGAATGTGTGGTGTCTGCTGCGGCTATGGTGTTTTTGTGTGCAATAGCTCGTAGCCTGTCGCAGTAGCGGCTAATGCCACCTATGCCAGTCTCCATGAGTATGGCTTGCGGCGCTTCTGCCAGTAAGCGGAACGATAGGCTCTCGAATAATGCTCGGTTATTGGGCTTGGTGTATAGTTTCACACATGGATAACCGTCGGCATTGGCATGCGCAATAAGGTGCGACACGATGGTGTTGGCCAGCGTTTCGCCTTGATGTCCGTCAGCCACTGCCACACACTTGATGATGTCGCCCTGCAGACCGCCGCCAGCCACGATGTGCCCCATTTCGTCTATCACGGCAGCGTAGTAGTCTACGTCGTCGAGCCTAAGTCCTACAGTTGCCAGAAACTGCTCGATGCGCTGGCGTTGGCGCGGCAGATGGGGGTGTAGTTGTACGATTTCCACGGTGTTTACGGACAGTTAAGGTTGGTTGGCGTGCCAGTTGTCAATCATGGCGTTGATGCTGGCCCATATCTCTTCTTGCGTGTGACACCGCATGCGCATACATACACGGGCTTCGCGTTGGCACACGAGACAACGGCGTTGCGGTGCTCCCACTTCGGTGCGTGGCACGGGCATGCCGTGTGTGTCGATGATGTCGATGTCGAACAGTCGTCCCAATGGATGCGTGTCTTCAATCTCTACGGCCACGCGCTTGGCTTCGAGTAGGGGCAGGGGCGTGAGCAGATAAGCTTCGTAGCCCGTCGGCAGGTCGCGCTCCATGATTAGCAGGTCTTGCTTGCAGGCGTTCTGCTCGCTGCCACCGAAAGCTTGCCTCATGGCAGCTACGGCCGCATGAGCCACAGTGAGCGACTGTCGGTTACGCTTCACGCTACCCGGCATCACCACGGTGGTGCACACGAGCGTTTGCTGCGGATTGTCGGCCAGCAGCTGCATTTGCATGGCATGGCGTGCATCGCGGCTGTCCAATAGTGCTTGTAGGGTGACCATAGGCTTGGTTAGATGTTACGGTGTGTTTTTCGGTGGTAAAGATATGCAATATTTATGAGACGTGCAAGTTTTCCGAGCATAATTATTGCGCTTGTCCCACATGGTGGTGACGTACGGGGGCTGCGAGGTGAAAGGAACCTGCAAAGCGTAAAAAATATTTCACTTTCTATCGTCGTTCGTATGGTTTTTCGGATGGTTTGTACTACCTTTGCAGCCAGTTTGCATATATTATTAATCATTTACACTATGCGTTATGAATAACAAATTCCATTCATTTCTTTTCGGTGCGGCCATGCTCGTAGCTGGTGTGGCCCTCACAGCATGCGGTAGCGACGACGAACCGTCTACCAAGAAGTCTTCGGCCACGGAGGTAACCGCCCAGCCCGTGGTCTACGTGAGCGACGACGTTCTGGCCAAGTACGATGTGGTCTGCGAATTCAACGGCCAGCAGGTGACCATCACGGCCGACAATACGCAGCCGGCCACCTATACTTCGCCGAGTGAATCATTTGTTTACAAAGATTTGCGCAAGTACACCGGTACCGTCACCAAGCTGACCTCGTTCCCCGCCACGGCAACCGCCAAGGGTACCTGCAAGTTAAAGGCCGGCCTTTCGCTCGACAATTTCGAGAAGATCGACTATACTTTCGGTGTGCTGTTTGAAGTGGGCAACAACAACGACAATTTCTGGAAGGAGAAGACCATTGCTCAAGGCCCCGTCCACTCAAACTTTGTTGTGTCTAAATTGAACGATAAAGTGCGCCAGTGGCTTACCGAAGGAGAAATAACCGCTGTAGCCAGCTTTGAGAATGCCGACAGCTGCAAGCTCACGTCTACCAAGAACATCAACTTTCAATAATCCGCAGTCACAATGAAAAAGATAATCTCACTTCTGAGCGTTCTTTTTGTGGCTTTGGTAGCCACGACATTCGTTTCGTGCGACGACAGCGACGACGACAAGGTGAAAGAGCAGGTGGTGATGTTCAGCTGCGAGCCCAACGACGTACTCCTGCAGATGGTGAACCTCACCATCAGTTACACCGATGAGAACGGTAACACACAAACGCAACCGCTCACGGGCAGTTTTTCCAAGCGCCTGAGCATCAAGAAATTCCCGGCAGCAGGCGCTTTCAAGGTGCGTGCCGAGGTGAAAGCGTATGTGGGTATGGGCAAGACGCCAAAGCTTGAATACTCGTTTACCCGCGGCGTGACCACTACGCCGGGTAGTTACACCACGCTGATGATCCAAACGAAGGATCAGCTCGACGAACTTGTAGCCAAGATCAACAAGTCGTCGTGGGAGTGGAGCTTCACCGCCGACGGCATTTCCGTAAAGTAATTATAGTAAACACCATGTGCGCATCTTCTGCGCACAATCATCATAAAGCCATCTCGTCCGCCCATTGAGCAGACGGGATGGCTTTGTTGTTTCGTTTCGCGCCTTAGTGGAAACGGTGTAGGCTTTGCGGCGATGCGGTCCGTTACATGCCCCGATGTATTTGTTTATCCGCAATGGAAGAAGCGGTCCACGAGCCGTTGCATAGCCTCGTGGTTGCCGGCAATGTCGCGCCGCAGGTTGCGGTCGCCGAAGGCGCGCAGCTGAGCCACGATTCCATCGATGGCTGCTGGGCTAAACACCCCGTGGGCTTCGAACGCCTTTCGGTTCAGTTCGAGCTGGTCGGCGGATGCCGCACAACTGTCGGGCAACTGGGCAAGGGCGGCCACACGGTCGGCGTTCTCCGGGTCGTGAATGTTGAAATCGACATAGGTGCGCTGCGCCAATTTCATCGCGTCGGCCATCTCAAATCCGTGGCGCGACGCTACGCAGAGTCCGGCCAACAGCTGATAGATGTCGGCCGAGCCGTCGGGCGACCGCATCTCGACAGTCTGTTTGAGCGAGGTGTCGATGCGTGTGGTGCCTTCGAGGGGGTTGGCCTGACGGCACATGTCGCGGCCGGAGGTCCATCCCAGCGGCACTCTGACGAGCACCGAACGGTTGCAGTCGCCCCAGCACACGTTGGTGGGAGCCTCCTGGTGGGGCACGAGTCTGAAGTAAGACGTGGGGTTCTTGTTGCCGAAGGCAGTAATGGCCGGTGCCAGGTCGATCATGCCCGCAATGATGGTGCGTGCCTCGCGGCTTAGTTGCCCGTCGCGCGTCATGAGGTTTTTGCCGTCTTTCATGATGCGCATGTGTATGTGCAGCCCCGATCCTGCCTTCCCGGTGGTAATCTTCGGCGCGAAGGTCACGTTGAGCTCCCGGCTGTAGGCCACGTTCCTGATCACCCATTTGGCCACCATCAGCTGGTCGGCGCTGGTCTCGGTGTCGACGGGAAGGAACTCTATTTCGCCCTGTTCATAGATGTTGCCGTTCATGCAGAAGTTGCCCACTTCGGAGTGTCCGTATTTTATCTGTCCGCCTGTGCGCGCAATATAGTCCATGCACTGCGTGCGGAAGGCCGTGGTCTTGGCAAACGGTGCCGACTCGTGGTAGCCGCGTTGGTCGGAGGCCGCAAAGGCATCGGTCTTGGGCGTAACGACATAGTATTCCAGTTCGCCCATGGTATGGAATTCCATACCCGTAACCTGTCTGAAGGCCGCGGCCGCCTTGGCGAGCGTATGCTCTGGCGCACTGTCGAGTGGCAGTCCGTCTTTGCCGAAGAACGAGGCCAGCAGACACAGCGTGGGTATCTCGCTGAAAGGGTCGATGAAGGCGGTGCGGTAGCGCGGCACCACATACAGGTCGCTACTGCCCGCACTGATGTAGGGAAACAGGCTTGATCCGTCCACGCGCTCGCCACAGGTAAGCAGTGTGTCGAGATAACTGAGACTGTTGACGGTGAAGTTCAGGTTTTTCAGTTTTCCGTCGCCGGCCGGATACATGAAATTCACCATGCGTATGCCGTTGTGGCGCACAAAGTCGATGATGTCGGCCTTGGTAAAGTCGGTTGCTGGTTTTTGCAGATAAGCCACCACAGGGTTGGCGTTCAGCAATAGTTCGTCGCTGTTCATAGTAGGGTGTTGTTTAAGGGTTGTTTTCGAGGTTTTAGGCAAGTGTCTTTCTTCGAAGGCAAATATAGTGATTTAATGGTTATGCGCAAAATATTCGGCCATTATTTTTTCGGTTTGCGAGTTCTGTTTCGCATTGTTTGGGCGATTGTTTTTCAGCCGCTGAGCCGCCTGTTTGCGATAAGCCGTGAATCGAGTCGCGGTATGTGTCGTTTCGCACTGCGATTCATGGTTTATCGCGGTGCGATAGCTATGCTTTCGCACCGTCGTTTATATCCTTTCGCGCGGCGGTTCAATCCGATGCCTTTCGCGTCTTGACGGTTTCAAACGATGTAGGTGGGTTCTATAAATTACCACCATAACAAGCAACAAAAGAATATGGGTTACGTTTTGCCGTCTTTTGGACTCTTTTCGGTTCCTATCGCCACCTCGCTCGGTCGTAATGCCCGCATTACTCCCTTACTCGCTGACGATATGCCCTCGAAAATAGTCTCAAAATCCAGCAAAGCTAATTTATAGAACCCACCTTGAATGACAAATCCGAAATTTCAGTCCCTTATTGCTCATGCCGGGCATCACACAAAGCGCCCCTGACCGCTGCAATGCGGACAGGGGCGCAGGCGTGTTCACAGGCAACTGTTCAGCCCGAGGGTGGTGGCCACAGCCGTCAGGATGCTGAGGGCCAGCTGAACGATGCTACGCCAGGTCTGTTTGGATAGAGCCATGATGCGAAGATTGGGTTTAGGTTAGTGTTGAAAGTTATAGTTTTTGTATCCCACCGCAAGGCTGCCGGCTACGGCGGGACGGCTTCTGCCGGCCAGAAGGTGCGCCGGTGTCAGCGAGCCGTGGATGTGGCCACGGCCGCAGACGGCTACTCGCCGGTGCCGGTGTCGGCCTTGGCGTCGACCACGGCGTTCTTCGGAGCCTCGGAGGCGCTGATGCCGTCGAGCAAGTCCTTCACGTAGTAGCCCAGACGCTTGTTGTTGGCCGACACCTTGCCGTTGGCCACGAAGTGTATCTCGGGCGCATAGTTGATGTGGTAGCCCTTCACGTTCTGCGCTCCGAAATCGGCGCTGCTGTTGGCCGCCGAAGTGCTGAGCCCCACCTTGAACGATCCGATGCCGTCGAGCACCACCTTCTCCGAGTTCTGCAGATGACGCTTCAGCGCCTGCGACATCTCGGCCAGCACGGCCACCACATCGGCGTAGGTCACGGTGGTGGAGTGTGAGATCTCGTTGGCCAGATCCTTGGTCGACACGGTGTTGAGCACCACGCTGCGGCCATACCACTTGCCATAGTTGGAACTTGAGTTGCGTTTCTCCTGATACTTACGATACAATACTGCCATAATGTTTTTCTTTTTAAAGGTTAATGTAAGGTTGTTGATATGTGTGTTTGTGTCGCTTGGCCCCTCCCGGGATGGGGCTCATCGCGGTTGCAAAGGTACGCGCCTTTCAGCGCACCGCCAAGGACGCACGGGCCGCCGTATGGGTCGCCAACGTGGCATGCTGCTCAGCATCAGCGGTTTACGCACCGCTGACCGTGCGTCGCCACAGGCCACGCCCATCGCAGCTTGTTGCCCCGACCACGGGACAACGATTGGAAGGTAGCAGGTTGGGTAGGGTTGCGACATCTGGTTTTTGTCGCGCTTATTCAGCAACCTACCTTTTTGTCGGCAAACCGACAACACGACGCAGCACAGGATGTTACTATTTTGTCGCCAATAGTTATAATAGGCTGATAACATGCCGTTTCGGAGCGCACTGTTTTTCGTAGTCTTGTGCACCGCCTTGCCATGCCGTGCAGCGAGAATGTGCATTAGAAGGCGTTTTATTAAAATATTAATCACAGATTCTGAAACAATTTCCCTATCCGTCGCCAACATGTTACCAATTTGTCGACGCTGACAAAAACTTATTCCCTATTTGTCGCAAGCAGGTTACTAATTTGTCGCACCCATGTTACTAATTTGTCGCACCACCTTACTATTTTGTCGTCACCGAACCTTCGGGAACATTGAACATCAGTGAGTTACGGCATCCTACTAATATCATGATAATACTAATGATACTCTAAAGATATCTAACTCTTTGAAAAATTCATTTTATATCTCTTTTTCTTTTCTTTTTCTTGAAGTATGGAGACGCCGTGTTTCGCGCTGCCAGCCCTACCCCATCTTTGGCCTATCTGCAACCATCCTTTTTTTTGCAGCCAGCCCGAACCATCCTTTCCCGATATCATCCTTCCCCACCCCACTTTTCCATCGTTTTTCTATTTCGCGCTGCACGGCGAACCATTTTTTATGTATTAAACACCTGTAGGACAGTAGTTTAGTAACAAAACACCCCTCTTTTTCCTGCGTTTTTTGCCTTCAGCCCTCCCCCACCCCATGTTTTTGCGTCATCTTCAGCCCTGTTTTTCACCCGTTCGAATGGTTTTTCATCACCTGAACCCTTGCTTTTGTCGCCAAACTCGCTGATTTTAGCTTTTATTTCTTTACACGTTTATACTTTTATGCGCTTATTTACTTATTTATCCGCTTATTCATTTCTTTATCCCTTTAATTATCTATCTTTATAAACATTCATATTTCGCATTGTTTATATCAATAAACATCTGTTCTTCCATATAAACAAATATAAACACGAAAGAATAAATAAATACCCACACCTAAATATAAATAACGCAATATATAAACAAATAAATACCCAAAAATGCACGCAATAAAACATATAAACAAATAAACAAAGCTATAAATAAATGTCTAAACAAACGCAGAAATAAGCAAATAAGAAAATAAAAATACTTAAAAACAAATAAACGAACACATAAACAAAACAATATATAAACAAATAAAGCTGCATTTGAAAGGATATTTAAATATATAATATTATCTAACGCATCCACTTATATAATTGCCGAAATATATAAATAAATACGTCTACCCTTGGTTTTCACTCATTCTCGTTTGCGTGTCAGGCAACAACGAAAACCACCAAAAAACACTACAAAGCAATGCTTATTATCACCCTTTCAACTGTTGCTTTCCCGTATGTTCGCTCCCCTTTTGTGTCGAATCTTTCCAGAATCCCCATTTTCTACGTCCTAAAACGACCTCTACTCCACCCCACCCCACTGGTCATACCGCAGCAGAAGATTACATCGATTGCTTTTCTGAATCGTCAAGTGCTAAGTTCTGCTTTTAGAAGCCAAATTCCTGCATTTGCATTATGTAATCATTGCAAAACTATATATAAAATTAAAAACATAAATATATAAACAAATCATAAAACTCTTCAAATCAAGCTTATACGTATTTGCGTACTCCTTTTTGCTCTGAATAAATCACATCCAATTCAGTTATTTTGTCATGTATCTCTGGCTTTACTGTTGCCATGGAATACATAACGCTGCGCCGGATGTGGTCTTCGGCCATGCGATAGCTATCGATAGCGATAGCGAAAGCTGTGCTGTCGCGCTGCCTTTAGCCGTGAATGGCCAAAGATCGTTATTTTCTGTCTTTTACCCTGCGTTATCTCTGTTTTTATTCAAATTTTGTATTTGGTACTTATACTTGTATATGTCCCCCCTTCGGTGACATAATTTCAATCACAAATACCTAAATCCGACCTAATTCCTATGCTCCAGTTCGCGACTTGCTCATTTCACACTACCTTTGCATTTTCCTGCGTCCTTACTATTTAATCATGCTCCTGATTATTCCGGACACGAAAAATGCGGATGGCGGCAAGACGCAAATAACGCTATTCCGACCAACGATGAAAAAACAAGACATACGCATGTTTCGTTTTTGAGCTGACTTATCCCATCCGTTCGTTTCTTCGCAAAGCTTCATGTGGATACTCTTTTCCTGTTTCAAACGTTTCGCGCTCCTCTAAAATGATTTGTTTATCTAAATAAGCGAATAAACAAATATATAAATAAATCATTTCCTTAACTATTTTCGTATTAAATATATAAAAACATAAAGAAACAAACAAATAAGAAAATAAACCATCGGATAAATAAACAAATAAAAGCCGAAACAAATAACAATATAAAGAAACAAAGAAATAGGAAAATAAATAAAGAAAAGTACAAAAACATAAAAGAATAAAAAGACAAACAAACGAAGAAATAAAAACGCAAACAAATAAATGTGCCGATATTTATATAAACTAATAAATTTTGGTGTAGAAAAATAAAGAATTGTTTGTGTGGAAAAACAATTATATGTATATTTGCACATCCATTCGCCGCAAGCGGCCGACAAGCCACGTTGGGCTGATGCACGAACAGGCCGGCTATATAAATATAAAAAGGTAAAACGAAAAGACGATATAGAACATGAAGAACAGAAAGATAATATTTGCCAACCAGAAGGGTGGGGTAGGGAAGTCGACGCTCTGCATACTCTTCGCCAACTACCTGGCATGGAAGCGTCAGGACGTGTGTGTGATCGACACCGACCTGCAGAAGACTATCCGCATGCAGCGCCGCAAGGACATGGAGCTCTACGAGGGCGTGGAGGAGCCTTACGTGGTGCAGGATTTCGATGTGCAGGATCCGGAAACCATGCAGCAGCTCATGGACTCGGCTTCCGACACCGAGGGTTTTGTGCTTTTCGACTCGCCGGGTAACGTGTCGGAGGACGGACTGGTGCCTATGTTCACCAATGCCGATTTCATCGTGTGTCCCTACGAGTATGAGGAGAAGACGCTCGACTCCACCGGCACCTTCGTGCAGGTGATCAACGCCCTGCGCCAGCACACGCCCGAGATGACGGCCAAGCTCTTCTTTGTGCCCAACCGCATCGACGTGCGCATCGGTACGAAGAACGAGCTCGACATGTGGAAGCAGACCGATGCCATCTTCAAGCAGCTCGGTGCCGTCACGCCGCGCATCACGGCGCGTGCGGCCCTCAAGCGCATCAACACCGTGGAGATCACGGCGGCGCAGCGCGAGGCTGTGAAGCCTGCGTTCGACTTCATGATACGCCGCATGAAGGAGTAGGCACCAACAGGCACCCCACGCACCATTTAAACAGAATCACTTACCAATCACAACAACCATATATATATACCATCATGGCCAACAAACAGAAGACACGCGTAGTGCTGCCCGGCGGCATACAGGGACTTGTTCACACCTTGCAGAACGGATCGCCCGATGCGCCCGTCACCCCGAAGGTGGATGTAAGCAAGATCAACGCCGACGCCGATGAACCCGCCGATACCGCACCTGCCAATACCACGTCTGCCAATACCACGCCTGCCGACCCTGTGAGCGCCCCAGCCCCGGGCACCCCCCGCACCCCCGATAACACAACCCAGCCATCCTACGGCACGTCGGCTGCCGCCGACAAAACCACTATTTCTGCCGTGGCTGCCGAGCCTGCCGCTGCGCAGACCGTGACCGAGCCTGCCGCCGTTGGGGTGGGGGAGGACGCGAGCTCGCGACCGGCTCGCGGCCGCCGTCCGAAGGAGAACACGATGAAGGAATACACGGTGGTGAAGGACGACTCGCGCGACTCGTGGGATCTGTTTCTCGACATGGCCAAGCAGTATAAGGACGGCGGCGGCAAGCTCGCCACCATCTATATCGACGAGTCGCTGAAGAATGTGCTCGACCGCATGAAATACTGCGGGCCGGAGAAGCTCTCCACCTCGGCCATACTCAGCAGCATCGTGGCGCGTTTCATCTTCGACCACGAGGACGACATCAAGCGCGTGATGTTCTCCGGAAGGCTGATCTGATGGAGTGGGGGAGGCTGGGTGTAATGGGCTTAGGCATGATGGGCAGAATGGGCATAATAGGCATAATAGGCATAGTAGGCATAATAGGCATAATGGGCATAATATGCATAATAGGCCTACCGCTCAACCTCTCTCCTGTCTCCTCTCTTTCTTTCTTTTTTCTTTTTCTTTCCAATCATTAACCCTTTCATTTTTTGCGATTATGCAGAAGCATCCCGTCGACAACTCGTTCCTGCGACAAGGCAAGGACTATACCACGCTCATCTGCTATAAGAAGGCTGTGGTGATCTATGACATCACCTATTACTTTGCCCACAAATACCTGGAGCGGGGCGACCGCACCATCGACCAGATGGTGCAGGCGGCTCGGTCGGGCAAGCAGAACATCGTGGAGGGTAACATCGACGGGATTACCTCTACTGAGATGGAGATCAAGCTGACCAATGTGAACCGTGCCAGTCTGCATGAGCTGCTCGAGGACTACAAAGACTATCTGCGCGTGCACGGCCTGCGCCAGTGGCCTGTGGACTCGCCCGAGGCCGAACAGACGCGCCTCTACTGCCGCCAGCATAATGACCCCGCCGACTACAAACAGAAAATCGCCGAGCGGTCGGCCGAGACCATCTGCAATATCGCCATCACGCTCATCATGCAGACTGACGTGATGATAAAAGGGCTCATCGAGTGGCAGAAAAGCAACTTTGCCAACAATGGGGGCATCAAGGAGCAGCTTTTCAACGAGCGGCGCAAACAACGCGGCTACTGACCGTCGGCGTTCCAGTGCCGGATGGTTTAGGAAGATAGGACGATAGTGGCGGACGAGGCATCCGCATACAGGAGCGCAGGGGCGGTAGCCCTTGCGCTTTTTGGGGTTGTTGCGCATCGGTGCATAATTCAAAAGCCGTTTTTTGCAATTATGCGCCCCCTACAGGGGCAATGAATCATGGCGACAATCATCCTACATAGGGTTCACTAATTAATTTCCACCCAACAACCTTGTGGCGTGAGCGAGATCCTCACAAGATGGCCGAGAATGAGGATTATTCGCTTTTTGAAGGCACCCAAGCCCATTTT
>CAVKHW010000027.1:0-31952 GCA_963656105.1 Eggerthellaceae bacterium | reverse complement strand
CAACTACGTTGAATCCTCTGCAAAGTTAGAGTAGGGGGCGCATAATTCATTGTGATGTTAAAATATACGCCCCCTACAAGGGCAAAGAATGGTGGCGCTTGATGAATAAGGGCAAGCCCCTATCCTATAATATGCGCCCCTTATAGGGGCAATGAATAACAAGCCACGCTATGTAAAGTAAGCCACGAGTTATCAAAAACCTTATAAAGGGCATCCATTCAGCGTTTTGCTATGTTAGACCAATATTTTACCGGACACCATTACTTGAATATACGTCCCTTTCGGGGACACCTTCTAAATGACAAATCCGAAAATCAAGTTTTAATAGTATGTTCAGCCATTGCTGTTGCGTTGCCGCTTGATTTTCTCTTGCCAAGCTTGCCGGCGTTTTTCCTGCAGTTGTTTTTGATTTCGCATAGCGTGAATAGCTTTTGCTCCAATCCATACGATGATGACCGTCAGCAACAGAAAAACGGCTATCAAGAAATAAAGTTCAAAATTTTGCATAATTTGGGGTTACTTTTCAATGCAAAAATACATATTTATGGCCATACGTCAAAACTTTTACTTCATAAATATTCTTTTTCTCAATTATGCCTTTCGCGAAATTGTGTCGTTAATAGTTATTTTGAATAATACATTAACAAAATTTGACTTATTGTAAATGTTTGTTTTCTTTGTCAGCGATGGTTTTGTGCGTATCTTTGCAAATGTCATCACATAGGGAGCATAAGAACCCTGAAGGCAAGATAACCTTCTTGTCGTGGAAGGATATAACCCCTCACATTAATAAATGACCAATATGAAAATCAAAGAATTACATCCTAACTTACTTGACGATTTTGAACATAAAGTGAACGCTCTGATAGCCAACAATGCTGGGAATAAAGGATTTCCGAAATTGGATGATTATCACATAACACGTAAGATGCTTGACGATTACCTGTACGACTACCAACTTGTGCTCGACCGGGAAGGTTCGCAACGCACTCAACTAACGGTTTATGGCATTATTGCAATTACGCCGACTATCGTGCTGAGCGCATTCCCTGAAACCATGCTTCCATGGGGTAAATGGTCGCTTTTGGTAGGAATAGGTATAGGTGTTGCACTGTCTTTTGTTATCAAAATAATAAGGACATTGGTAACAAAAGCAAATTTGTCTGCTCTTCGACACAAATATAATGAAGCAAGCAGCTACGTGGAAGCCGTTATGCAATATGCAAAATAATATCAGTAACCAATTAAACGTTGTAAATGATTATGGAACTGCCTGATTTCATGTCGTACAAAGACCATTTTACGGATAGTGGATTTGTCGAGAAAATTTCGCGAATTGCCAAACGTGCCGGTGCTAAATTGGTCTACGCCGCACTAATACTTTATTACACCTTGGAGAGCGATAAAGTTTCATACAAGGACAAGGCTATTATCATTGGTGCTTTGGGCTACCTAGTGTCGCCTCTCGATGTGATTCCTGATGCCATACCTGTCATCGGATTGGGCGACGACTTGTCTGTATTGTTGTTTGTTTTGAAGAAAGTGTGGGGAGATGTCTCGGATGATGTTAAGTCAAAAGCCTACGCCAAACTTTCCAAATGGTTTGACAATGATGAGCTTCAAGAAGCAGACAATCTGTTTGACGATAATGCGGGAGTGTAGTTTTTACTGAAGGTTGTACGGATTATGTCCAACCATTTAAGGTGGTTTCTGAAAAATTCGTACTGTAAATAATAATAAAACATCGAGGTTGCGTTTGTCAACTTGATGATGCTTTATAG
This sequence comes from Eggerthellaceae bacterium, assembly GCA_963656105.1. Lineage (GTDB taxonomy): Bacteria > Bacteroidota > Bacteroidia > Bacteroidales > Bacteroidaceae > Prevotella. The sequence continues at coordinate 30,171 of CAVKHW010000027.1, read as the reverse complement.
TTCAATACACCTGTTCGATCAGTCTTGTTTTTTCTGTGAGTTCGGTCATATAGGTCTAGCTATATGACCAAACTTACAGAATAATGTTTTCTAAAAGGTCACGCAACCAAGCAATACCAATTTGTAGTGCCTACCAAGGCCATTATGCCATGCCTTTTCTTTTTTTCAGATACCACTTGACCATGAAATAGAATATGGCAATGAGTACAAGTGCTATAATTATAATTTTGATGTATTCACCATATTCCATGATTTTATCGTGTAGCTGGTCTTCTGGCACAATAGTATGCAGATACCAACCAAGTACAGCCAGAATGCAATTCCATGCGCAGGCTCCGATGGTGGTGTAGAGCAAGAATTTCCAATAAGTCATTTTAGCTAGTCCGGCAGGAATGGAGATGAGGTGGCGTATTCCAGGAATGAGCCGCCCGGTAATGGTAGCTACCAATCCGTGATTGTTGAAGTATGCTTCGCTTTTCTCAATCTTTTCGTGTGAAAGCATGCAGAGCTTGCCCAACCGTGAATCGGCAAAACGCCAAATTACAGGTCTTCCTAGCAACCAGCCTGCTAAGTAGTTGATGGTGGCTCCTGCATCGGCTCCTAATGTAGCCAGGAGTATTACCATCCATATATCGAGGTTTCCTGCAGCCGCATGATAGGCAGCGGGAGCCACCACGAGCTCGGAAGGTACAGGAACAATAGTGCTTTCCAATAGCATCAGTACAAAAATGGTGCCGTAATTAAGGTTAGATAGAAGAGCTGAAATTATATTCATAATTGTGCATTTATTTCTTTTGTAGCATCTAGGGTGGAATGCGTGGGGTTATAATTCGTTGCTTATTTGGGGTAATGTTCCTAGTTCGGGATGTTCTTCGGCGTATTTCTCATAACATTCGAAAGGCAAGTCAACAGGAAAGATTGAACTTAGAAATGAATATGAATTCTTGGAACCTTGTAGGACAGCCTGATGCAAATCTGATAAAAATTCCTGACGCAGTCCTAAGTCTATATCACAAAGTGCAAGAAACGACCATCCTTCAGGAATATGCTTTGATAGCTGGCCATCCATGATTTTTCGGAAGAGATCATGAGCAAATTGCGTATACCCACATTCGTATGTGGAGTATGCAATAAGTGCTTGAATACGAATGTCATGGCCTGATGCCTCCATAGCACGCGTGAACCATATATGCGCATTATCCGTTTGGTTCTCCAATAGATAAATGTACCCACGTAATACATTGTTTTCAGCTGAGTTGTGACCTGGGATAGCGTCCATTTTCTGTATGTTGGCCAGAGCCTCAGCATGTTTACCAAGTTGGGCGTTCAGCATGCATTGTTGACGGATAATTTCGAGTTTGTTGGGCGATGAAGCAGAGGCAAGTCGTTCAGCCTCACATAGATGGGAAAGTGCTTCTTGAAATCGGTTTTGCGATGCCAATACCGCTGCTATACCCATATCGGCCGACTCGCTGTATGGCTGCAATGCATGGAATTTTTTGTAGAGCCTGACGGCTTCTGTATGATTACCGTCCATTGCGAGAATGTTGGCCTTATTGATAAGTGCATCAGCGTTCGTGGGGTCGATGGCAAGTGCATAGTCACAACTCTCGATGGCTGCAGATATGTTGCCTTGTTGAGATTGCGCAGTTGCTATCGTGTTCCAGTAATCTGTGTTGAACGGGTCTTCATCAATGAGCTTGTTGAATATTTCTTCGCTCGTGTTAAATTGACCGCTTGCCAACGCTATGCGACCTTGTAGGTCACGATATTGCGGATCTTCGGTCAAGGAACACTTTCTCAACCACTCTTCAGAAATGTCTGCATACGAATAATCGGCAAAAAGCGTGGCCACATCAAGGTAGTAATCTTCAAGATCGTCTTCTTCAATGTCGTTTTCTTTATGATGAAGGTATTCGTTGGCTTCATCCACACGCATGTCTGCAATCATGACTTCTGCCATGATATAGTAAAAGTCCAGATCGGTCTTGTCTGCAATTTGTTCAATCCATTGTTGAGCCTGCCGCAGGTCTTTGTCAATGAGTATGGCAACGCGTGCTCGGAAAGCCAATGGTTGTGTGGAACCAGGAAACATTGTGATTGCCAAGTCGACGGCCTCCAACGCCTCAGACAACCTGCCATGAAGATGGTAATGCTCGGCAATTTCTGTAAGTTCGTCTGGTTCCAAATAAATGGAGCTGCCTGCAGAGCGGGCAGCTTCATATTTTTTTAAGTTGTCGTCAAATTTGTAATCCATAATGGTTGTCCAAGAGACGATACGTTCCTTATCGGAAGCTTATTTGTTCTTTTTCGACCATGCGTCTTTGAGACCTACGGTCTTATTGAAAACAGGGGCGTTATCGCTAGTGTCGGGGTCAGCCATGAAATAGCCGATACGTTGGAACTGCAGGTATTCGCCTGGTTTGCGAGTAGCTGCATAGTTTTCGACATAGCAACAACGATTGATGTGCAGTGAATCGGGATTGAGTAACTCGTGGAAATCGCGCTCATCGGCCGATGGATTTTCAACAAAGAACAAGCGGTCGTATTCGCGAACTTCGGCTTTCACACAATGGTCAGCACTTACCCAATGGAGTGTTCCTTTCACCTTGCGGTTTGCTCCTGGCATTCCGCTTTTGCTGTCAGGATCGTATTCTGCTTGTATTTCCACTATGTTGCCCTCGTTGTCCTTGGTACATCCGGTGCACTTGACGATGTAGGCATTCTTGAGGCGCACCTCTTTTCCGGGAGCCATACGGAAGAACTTTTTAGGAGCATCCTCCATAAAGTCGGCTCTCTCTATCCACAGATTCTTGGAAAAAGTTATGGTATGTGTGCCAGATGTTTCATCCTCTGGATTATTGATAGCCACCATTTCCTCATTCTGATTTTCGGGATAGTTGGTAATGACTAGTTTAACCGGATCAACCACTGCAGACACACGTGTTGATTTCTTGTTTAAGTCATCGCGAACGGCTGCTTCGAGCAACGCCATGTCGTTGAGGGCATCAAATTTGGTGTAACCTATCGATTGAATGAAATTCTTAATAGATTCTGGTGAGTAACCACGACGACGCATGCCACATAAAGTGGGCATACGCGGATCATCCCAACCGTTCACAAGGTGCTCATCGACCAACGTGTGTAATTTGCGCTTGGACATTACAGTATATGTAAGGTTCAGACGATTGAATTCAATCTGTCGTGGACGGAAATCGTTGAGCCCTTGAGCAGCTGTTCCATCATACTCTTTTAAGAAATCAATAAACTTGTCGTAGAGAGGGCGATGGGGCACAAACTCAAGTGTGCAAATCGAATGGGTCACTCCTTCAAAATAGTCGCTTTGACCATGTGCGAAATCATACATGGGATAACAATGCCATTTTGTACCAGTGCGGTGATGAGGCGTTTGTATGATGCGGTACATGATGGGATCACGGAAATGCATGTTGGGATTAGCCATGTCGAGCTTGGCACGGAGTACCATTGATCCTTCGACGGCCTCAGGGGTATTCATAGCTTGGAATAGACGAAGATTCTCGTCAACAGGCCGGTCACGATAGGGACTGGCCGTACCTGCTATCGTGGGAGTGCCTTTTTGCTCGGCTATCTGTTCGGAAGTCTGTTCGTCCACATACGCCATGCCTTTCTTTATCATCCAAATAGCAAAATCCCATAATTTTTGAAAATAGTCGGATGCATAATAGATGTTACCCCACTTAAATCCCAACCAACTGATGTCGTGAAGAATGTTTTCCACATACTCATTGTTCTCTTTGGATGGGTTCGTGTCGTCGAAACGAAGATTGCAGACTCCATTGTATTTCTCTGCGGCTCCGAAATCCATGCATATGGCTTTGGCGTGGCCAATGTGCAGATAACCGTTAGGCTCTGGAGGAAAGCGAGTCTGTATGCGGCCGCTATTTTTACCAGCGGCAAGATCCTCTTCTATTAGCTGCTCTACAAAGCTTAAACTGCGCTTTTCTTCGCTTTTGTTTTCTTTGGTTTCCATCTTGATTCGTTATTACATTATATTTTGCAAAGTTAATCATTTATCCATGAAAACCGCACATCATGTTGTTAAAATGTATCACATTGAATGCAAATGACTAAAATAATGTTTCATTTGTCTAATACTAACAAAATGGCGCTTGCTTCACAGCGAGCGCCACTTACTCTCAATAGGCATTAGTCTTCTTTAAGGTAAAAAGATTGTATTCAGGATAACTATTGCAAAAGTACACAATAATTTTCAAAGCTCCAAAACTTTACCGTAATATTTTAACTTTTTACTGCTTTTTCATATTTATGGGATTTTAGGTAGATCTAAATAATCTTTTAAATTTGTTAGAAGCATCCAATATTGGGGTAAGAAGTCATTCGGTTGAGCAAATTAAAAAGGTGCCAGTTAAACAATATTTGTTTTTCTGGCACCTCTGAATTATAAAAGAGAAGTCTATCAATCGTTTGTGGACCCTCCTACAATATCAAGAAGTTCGTTTGTGATGGCAGCTTGACGACTCTTGTTAAAGTCGAGATTGAGCGATTTTAAAAGTTCGTCTGCATTGTCAGTTGCAGCCTGCATGGCTACCATACGTGCAGCATGTTCCGAAGCATTACTATCCAAAAGAGCCGTATAAACCATCAGGTTAAGAAGTTTAGGAACCAGCGACTGAAGCACAGTTTCTTTGTCGGGTTCAACAATAAAATCATCGTTGAGTTCTACTACTTCTTTCTGTTGAAGGTTTTTGTTTTGTCCTTTTTTACGTAGATATTCTTGGGCTTTCTGCGTTGCAAGATTTGAACTAAGGTCACGGTCATTATAATTACCTATTTTTTCTGTAGACAGATCAATTGGCAAAAAGACACGTCGTGTCAGTATTTGCGTACCAGCACTTTTGAAATGATGGTAAATCATTTCGACCTTATCATATTCGTGACCGATAAACTTTGCCGAAATCTCTTGTGCTATAGCTGCACTTTCCGAAGCATTTGGTTTGTCTGACAAATTTGAATAATCGCCTGCACATTTTAAATCCAACCTCGTCACTTTTTCAGCAATCTTACGTCCTATTGGATAGACTGTAATATCACTAATTCCTTGAGTCTTATAACCCTCAATCACCTGCATCGTCTTCTTTATGACATTGTTGTTAAACCCACCACAGAGAGAACTGTTGGAAGAGTAAACAATCAATGCCACCTTTTTTATTTCATTCCGTTCTGCATCGTATATGGTTCGAGCTTCTGGGACTGATACCAAAAAAGTTTTAAGAATATGTTCTAACATGTTCTCGTAAGGAAGCATATTCTGGATGGCAGTCTGTGCGTGATGTAGTTTTGATGATGCAACCATTTTCATTGCACTCGTTATTTTTCGGGTGCTTTTAACGGATGCGATCCGGGTTTTAATCTCTTTTAATGACGGCATAGGCTTTACTTCTTAAACTGTCCTGTGACGTTTGCCATAACCTGCTCTATTGCCTTTTTATCTTCCTCAAGAAGTTTTCCAGCAGCCAGGTTGTCAATAATGTTAGGGTACTTCGTACGTATTTGCTCTAAGAATTGACTTTGACAAACACGCACTTGTTCCACATCCACATCATGCATTAGCCCATTGACACCGCAATATAGAATGGCTATCTGCTCTCCTACAGGCATTGGACTATACTGAGGCTGAATGAGTAGCTGGTTGTTTTTTCTTCCTCTATCAATGGTCATTGCCGTAACAGGATCCATATCGCTTGAGAATTTGGAGAAACTTTCCAACTCACGATATTGAGCCATGTCTATCTTTAGAGTTCCTGCTACTTTCTTCATACTCTTCACTTGTGCCGACCCACCTACACGGCTGACAGAAATACCTACATTGATAGCAGGGCGGAAACCTTGGTTGAACAAGTCGCTCTCTAAATATATCTGTCCATCAGTAATGGAAATCACGTTTGTCGGGATATAAGCCGACACGTCACCTGCTTGAGTTTCTATAATTGGTAGAGCAGTCAATGAGCCTCCACCCTTTACATGTCCTTTCATGCTGTCAGGCAGATCATTCATTCTTTCGGCTATGTCTTGTTGGTCGTTGATACGTGCAGCACGTTCAAGTAAACGAGAATGAAGGTAGAAGACATCGCCTGGATAAGCCTCACGCCCTGATGGCCGTCTCAGAATCAATGACACTTCACGATAAGCCACAGCCTGTTTCGACAAGTCGTCATAGACCACAAGCGCATCGAAGCCTCTGTCACGGAAATATTCACCTATAGCAGCACCTGCAAACGGGGCATAATACTGCATTGCGGCTGGATCGGCAGCTGTAGCACTAACTATTATGGTATATGGCAAGGCTCCATGTTCCTTTAACGTCTGTACCAGCGTAGCCACAGTTGAAGCCTTTTGCCCGATAGCCACATAAATACAATAGACTGGCTTGCCTGCTTCGTAATTAGCCTTTTGATTGATTATAGTATCTACAGCGATAGCTGTTTTTCCAGTCTGACGGTCGCCGATAATCAATTCACGTTGCCCTCGTCCAATAGGAATCATTGAGTCAACAGCCTTTAATCCAGTCTGTAAAGGTGTCTTCACGGGCTGACGGTAGATTACGCCTGGAGCTTTTCTATCGAGCGGCATTTCAAACGATTCTGTAAGATCTATATCGCCCTTTCCATCGATTGGTTCACCAAGTGGATCTACAACACGCCCCAAGAAATTGTCGTTTACACGAATAGACGCAATATGGTGCGTTCGTTTTACTTTCTGTCCCTCTTTGATTCCGGCTCTTGATCCCAACAGAATGCAACCCACGTTGTCTTCTTCCAGATTCATGACGATGGCCATAGTACCATTCTCGAACTCGAGCAATTCGCTGGCCTCAGCATTACGTAGGCCATAGATACGTGCCACACCGTCAGAGACGGTCAACACAGTACCAACCTCATCAAACTGCTCTTGCGAGTTAATACCTTCGAGTTGCTTCTGCAGAACTTCAGATACCTCACTTGGCCTAATTTTATCTGACATAGATTATTTCTTTAATTGATTAAGAATGGTGTTAAGTTTTGTCTTGACACTTGCATCCAAACGGTAGGTATCATATTCCAAGATAAATCCTCCGATTATGTCGGAATCAACCTCGGTGTTGAATTCTACCGTTCCATGAGTTCTGCTTTCGACCATTGCTTTCATTTTTGTTTCCGTTTCGGGCGAGACTGCAACAGCCGTAGTCAGTTTTCCTCGAGTGATGTTTTTCTGTTTTCGATATAGTGTCACATAAGAAGCAGCCATAAATTGCAGGGTATTTTCTCTATCCTCTTTCAAGACAAGTTGGAGAAAGCGTTTTGTCAAGTCTGTAACATTTCCGCCACAAGCTGTAAGTAACAATATTTCCTTCTTGTCTTTTTCGAGCATAGGATTGTCTATCGTGGAGCGAAGGTCTTCAACTTGAAGATAGCTCTGCACTAGCAGCTGCATCTCCATGTAAACGATATCCTCCTGCTTCATATCCGTAGCACTATTTAAAAGCGCGCGGGCATATCTGACCGATATTACACCTAAATCCATAAGCCACAACTATTTTGCCGTTTTTTCATCAACAGAAATCTCATCCAAGAGTTTGTCTATCAGTTCCATCTGCTTGTCGTCTTTAGAAAGCTTTTCACGCACAATGCGCTCAGCTATCTGAACTGACAACTCAGCGACTTGAGCTCGGATTTCGCGAATGGCCTGTTGTTTCTCGTTGGCAATTTCAGCTTTTGCTTCGTTGACAATGCGAGCACTTTCTTCTTTCGCTTTATCCTGAGCTTTCGCGACTATCGCCTCGCGAGTATCAGTAGCCTCTTTTAAAATGGCTGCCTGTTTCTCGCGGGCTTCCTGCAGAATGGATTCTCCTTCTTTTTGAATGTTAGCAAGCTTCTCGTTGGCATCATGAGCCTTGCGGAGACTATCGTCGATAAATTCTTTTCGCGCTTTAACCATATTAGTAATAGCAGGTAATCCCCATTTACCCAATATGCAAAGCACAATCAGGAAGACTACAGTCATCCAGAAAAGCAAGCCTGTACTTGGCATTAACAAATCCATACGCAGTAATTAACTCTTATGACGACTAGATGCAGAGGAATGCGACAACCACGGCGAAAAGGGCAACACCCTCAACCAACGCGGCTGCAACAATCATGTTTGTGAAAATCTTGTTCATCACCTCGGGCTGACGAGCCATGGCATCCATGGCTTGACCGCCAATACGACCGATACCAATACCGGCACCAACAACAGCGATACCTGCGCCGAGACCAGCGCCTAACTTTGCAAGACCTGCTGCAGCTTCAGCTGCCAATAATAATGAAATCATAATCTTTAAGTTTTTTATTATTACAATAATTAATGTTTATTTTTCTCTTGCTAATCCGATGAATATGGAACTCAACATGGTAAACACCATAGCCTGAATGAAGCAAACCATACACTCGAGCAACATCATGAAAACAGCCATTACGATGCTCAGTACTGACATGCCAATTAAGACTGCCAAAGCTTTGGATACGACAATGAATATGATACATACCAATGATACCGCTATGGCGTGTCCCGCCATCATGTTGGCAAACAGACGTATCATCAAGGCAAATGGCTTTGTGAATATTCCAACGAACTCGATAATAGGGATCAATGGGAATGCTTTCAGTGCCAGCGGCACATCGGGCCAAAATATATCTTTCCAGTAATGCTTGGTTCCACTAATCTGCGTTATTATAAATGTGCAGACAGCCAGGAAGAAAGTAACGGCAATATTACCAGTAACATTGCCCGATCCAGGTGGGAACGGAATGATACCCATTAAGTTACAGGTAAGGATGAAGAAGAAACATGTCATCAGATAAGGTGAGTATTTTTCGTAACCAACTTCACCAACACCTGGTTTGATAATACTGTCTTCCACATAAGTTACCAACATCTCCATGAGTCCGGTAAAACCACCGGGAGCAGGGTCGCTAGCTTTATGTTTTCGGTACCAACGGGCAGGAATCAGTATGCAACAAACCAAAATAATCGAATTGATGAACATAACTGCTACCGTTTTGGTAATGGAGATATCGAATGGTCGTTCTTCTTTTCCATTCACCAACTCTACTACCTTTCCGGCATGTTCACCTTTGGTGGCTATAGCCAACTGGTGTGGCCCCATCCTATACCCATTGGGGTTGGTTTCATGCGCAAACTCAGCAGTACTAAAAACATGCCAACCAGTAGAGCTTTTGACAATAACCGGCAAATTGATTACGACGTGATGTTTGCCAATGTCAGTAATGTGCCAATCATATGAGTCCTTGATGTGCTCAAGCACTATTTCGCTTACATTTAGCGTCTCCGACTTGCCGTTCGGCTCAGCACTGGCAACAGACAATGAGGTCGTCATCAGCACAAACAAGCATACTATATGTTTAACGAATTTCATTTATATACTTATTTATTAATGTTTTATCACATACGTTATTACCATCATCGCGCCATACATTATGAGAACCATAGCAGCAAACGCCTTTGACTCAGCATGACTATCAGACAGGCAAAACACATAAGTTCCGATAACTGCCAGCACTACCGTAAATCGCACCACTGTGAAAAGGATGCAATAAGGAACCAAATACTGGATGAAATGTTTTTTGACTACGTCCAGTCCGATTGTCCAAGCCCCTCCGAGGAGGGCAAACAATAGCGCACAGCTGATGAAACTTGTAAGAGAGGGCATTTTGTTATTTAGTTTCTCTCTTATGAATGTTCAACAAGAAGAGAACTGAACTGAATATAAGCCATACCATCAGTGAGATGAAAGAAATCTCAATCACAAGGTTTAAATATCTTATTTCTTGGATTACATTCAAGACAAGGAGTGTCAGCAAGGTTAATCCCACGATCACCCATAATCCTATTTTGCGCACATATTTGAAATGGTTCATTCTCTTACAGTTTTTCATCATATCTCAACGCAAATGCAGACTTCGTTTTTCTTCACTTCAACGAATCCACCCTGCACATGGATATTGTGCTTGCCATCGCTATTGGTATACTCCACGACACCTTCTGTGAGCGAGGATACAATTGGGGCATGATTATTGAGTATTTCAAACATGCCAAGCATGCCCGGTACCTTCACGCTCTCAATGTCGCCATCGTATACAACCTTTTCAGGACTAACTAATCTTAGTTTAAGCATGATTCAAAGTTTTTAATCCTTTAATCCGCTGCCTTATCCTTTGGCTGCTTCGAGGAGTTTCTTGCCTTTTGCCTTTGCGTCCTCGATGGTGCCCACATTCATAAATGCCTGTTCGGGCAAGTCATCGACCTCTCCGTCGAGTATGGCATTGAACCCTTTTATAGTGTCTTCGATAGTAACCATTACGCCAGGTACGCCAGTAAACTGTTCGGCCACTGCGAAAGGCTGGCTGAGGAAACGTTGCACGCGACGTGCGCGATTGACAACGAGCTTGTCTTCGTCAGACAATTCGTCCATGCCAAGAATGGCTATGATATCCTGTAGCTCATTGTAATGCTGCAATGTTTCTTTCACACGTTGTGCGCACTCATAATGTTCCTTGCCTACAATGAGTGGGTCAAGTATTCTTGATGTTGAAGCCAATGGGTCGACAGCGGGGTAGATTCCCAGTTCTGTAATCTTGCGGTCGAGCACGGTTGTGGCATCAAGGTGCGAGAAAGTTGTAGCAGGTGCTGGGTCAGTCAAGTCGTCAGCCGGAACATATACCGCCTGAACAGAAGTGATGGAACCTTTCTTCGTTGATGTAATACGCTCCTGCATAGCCCCCATTTCTGAGGCCAATGTGGGCTGATATCCAACGGCCGACGGCATACGTCCTAACAATGCGGACACCTCAGAACCAGCTTGGGTAAAACGGAAGATGTTGTCGATAAAGAACATGATATCGGCTGGCGCACCATCCTTTCCTCCATGGTCGCGGAACTCTTCTGCCACCGTCAATCCTGACAATGCAACGGAAGCGCGCGCCCCGGGGGGTTCGTTCATCTGTCCGTAAACCAGAGTAGCTTGCGACTTGCTCAGTTCCTCGGGGTCAACCAACGACAGATCCCATTTGCCCTCTTCCATGGCCTTCATGAATTTCTCTCCATAGCGTATAACGCCCGACTCAAGCATATCGCGCACGAGGTCGTTGCCTTCGCGGGTACGTTCTCCAACGCCTGCAAAAACCGAATAGCCGTCGTGTCCTTTGGCGATGTTGTTGATCAGCTCCATGATCAGCACCGTCTTGCCAACACCAGCACCACCGAACAGTCCGATTTTTCCACCCTTCATGTAAGGCTCCAGCAAGTCAATGACTTTGATTCCGGTAGCCAGCATCTCTTTGTGCGTGGACAATTCTTCGAATTTAGGAGCAGGACGGTGAATGGGATAACTTCCGTCCATATCAAGATTTTTCATGCCATCGATGGGCTGGCCTATGACGTTCATCATGCGCCCCTTGATCTGTTCGCCAGCCGGCATGGTGATAGGGCTTCCGGTGGCTTCCACTGGCAGTCCTCGTTGGAGACCGTCAGTATTGTCCATAGCCACACATCGAACTGTGTCTTCGCCGATATGTTGTTGCACTTCAATAACGAGATTCGTTCCGTCTGTGCGTTTCACCACAAGGGCTTCGAAAATCTTAGGCAACACTTTCTCTGCATCTTGCCCTTGTGTATCGAAATAAACGTCGACCACAGGACCTATAATTTGGGAGATGCGTCCATTAATCTGTGCCATATTCTATAGTAGGTTTAAATATGTTAGTTAAAATAAATTCCGATGGTGCACATGCCTCATTCTGATCCTATATGCTCAAGTCGCCGAGCACTTTGATGAGTTTTCGGTCAAAGGGCTTGTCAGACCGTATAGCTTCGGATAACGGCACATAAACCACTTCGTTGTTGCGTATGCCAATCATGACATTGCGTTGTCCCTGCATGATGGCTTCGATGGCTCCCACACCTGTGCGGCTGGCCAATATGCGGTCGTGAGCCGACGGCCGTCCACCGCGTTGCAGGTGACCCAAAATGGATACGCGTACATCGTAGCCCGGAAATTCCTTTTTCACACGGTCGGCATAATAGAGTGCACCACATTTAGGACTTTCCGACACAATGACTATGCAACTTTTCTTGGACTTGCGTATGCCGCGTTCCATGAATTGCGACAACTGGTCAACGTCGGTTGTATCTTCAGGGATGATGGCAGCTTCGGCGCCACTGGCAATCGCTGAGTTTTGTGCCAAGAAACCAGCATCGCGCCCCATCACTTCAATAAAGAAGATGCGTTCATGGCTTTGCGCGGTATCGCGTATGCGGTCTACACACTCCACAATCGTGTTGAGTGTTGTATCGTATCCGATTGTCGAGTCGGTGCCGTAAAGGTCGTTGTCGATGGTTCCAGGCAACCCGATGCAGCACACGTCATATTCGTTAGCAAAATTCATAGCACCCGTCAGCGATCCGTTTCCGCCTATCACTACCAGAGCGTCAATTTCCTCTTTTTGAAGTGTGGCATAAGCTTTTTCCTTGCCTTCTTGGGTCATGAATTCCTTTGAACGCGCTGTACGCAAGATGGTGCCACCCTGCATGATTATGCCAGATACATTTTCGGTTGTAAAAGGTCTTACTTCGTCATTGATGAGGCCGTCATAGCCTCTGTATATAGCCTTAATGTTGAATCCGTTGCATATTCCTGCGCGAGTTACTGCGCGAATGGCCGCATTCATGCCTGGCGAATCACCGCCAGATGTTAGAATACCAATAGTCTTAATCTTTGCCATAACCTATAAGTGTTGTTTTATGTAAAGTTACAAATTAATCATCAGCAAAAGAGTTGCAAATCCCAAGGCAAATCCAAGGGTTGTAATGCCACCCACATTTTTGAAATACCACCCCAAATGGATGCGTTCGGACTTCAGAAGACTCATGCCTGCCACCGAACCGATAGCAGTCAAGTTTCCGCCAATGGATGCACCGTAGGCAATCAACTTCCAGTAGCTGTCGTTCATCTCTGTCGTGGGGTTGAGCGATATGAAGGTTGCTGCTGTAGCGAAATTATCGAGGAACGAACTGATTACACCCGCCGTCAGGCCGTAAGTCCATTTGCCCAGTGGCCACTGATCCAAAAAGTTCCATGCCTGCGTGAGCACGCCCGTTTCCTTTATGACGCCCAAAGCCAATATAATTCCTATTACAAACAATATAAGCTGGTGGTTGCCGTAAAACAGGGATTGGGGCATCCGTCGACGTTCCATTGCATCCATGTTCATGAGCTTGCGGTTGAAGGCCTCGTTCACCACCCAAAGCACGCCAAGCACACACAACGCTCCAATGACTGGACTCAGTTTTGTGATGGTATGGAATGTCGGTATAAACCAAAGTCCACCTATTCCGACTACAAGCATCAGCAATCTTTGCCACACATTAAGACGTGTGTCATCGCCTCGGTAGGGCATTGTTATCCATTCGGTCTCCACCCGTTCGGGCAAATGGCGTCCCAACCACCATGTGGGCACAATCCAGGCCACCAAACAGGGCACTACGAGCGTCATGGAATAATTGGTTGCGCTAACCAACCCGTTGTTCCAAAGCATCAATCCCATAGGGTCGCCTATTACAGTCATAGCACCTCCGCAGTTAGCTGCAACCACTATGGCAGAGCCGTAAATCATGCGCTGCCGTTGATTGGGAATTATCTTGCGCATAATGACCAGCATCATCAATGTGGTGGTAAGGTTATCCAGATTGGCCGATATCAAGAGTGTGACTGCGGCCAATATCCACAACATGCGTTTACCGTTGCGCGTCTTGAGCAATTGGGGTATGAAATCAAAACAACCGTTGTTGTCGAGTATTTCCACAATTGTCATCGTGGCAAGTAGGAAAAGTGCTATTTCGGAAGCTTTTCCCAAATATTTCAGAAAGATATTACTGGCAATAAATTCTTTTACAGAAATACTCGTGGATGTATTCCCGGCAAGATAATTTAAATACTCGGTCGGATGTTGGCTCATAACGAAATCGGCACCATAGCTGATGTAAAGCACCCAGCCTGCTGTACATGCGAATATCGCCACCGCAGCCTTGTTGATCTGCGTAAAGCTTTCTGTTGCGATAAGCAGGTAGCCCACTAGCATTATTCCGATGATTACCAATGCCATCTTTTTTGTATCTTTTCCGCAAAGGTAACGAAATAATCCAAATACAATGCAAATTTCTACCCTTTTTTATTCCAGATTAACGCTAATTTAATAATCAATAAAAGAAGAAATGGTACTTTTTACGCCAATAATTTACAAAATGTCATAATTGAAACCTTTACGCAAGCACACTATGCGATTTGATTGACCATAGTGTTTTTCAGATAAACGTTTCCAGCGACTCTACCTTATTATATTATGAAATATGACCGTTTACTTCACCCGTAAAAGCCCGCATGCCATACGACAATTCCCATTTGTCATCTTTCGCATCGCCGTTTGGCATCTTTCGCATCGCCGTTTGATATTTATCGCAGTGTCGTTTGATACCTATCGCGATGCGATAGGTCACATATCGCATCGCCATGCATTTTGCGTCCAGCAACCAATCAGGTTTGCAGGCAACACGAACAGTTTATGTCGCTTGATGCACTACCTTTGCGTATTGTCTTTATATTTGTTCGCCCCATCCATATGCTGATACATGATTTATGCAGAGGAAGCCAAAATGTTCTTTACCGTTTGCACAGAATAAATCGAAAAACCCACCTTGACGATTTATCAAGGTGGGTATATCGATGAAACTCATGACCCGAGGCCACGGTTGTCGAAATCAATTAGAAAAGCTTTGCAGGATATACGCCGTCATCAACAAGCTTTTGGATTTTTTCTACTACACTCGGACGGTCGGCCGAATAGGTCACACCGAACCACTTGCTGGTAGTGTCGAGTACTTCGCATGTGGCTTTTCCTTGATGGATAAGGTGGTCTACTACCCAAGGGATAAGGTATTCGGCCTTGGGGTTGGTCTTGGTTGTTGGAGCATCGAGGAATTCCTTGAAGAACTTGTCGCTATACTCAAAATAGTCGGGAGTAAAGCCCCATACGTTCATACTTACAGGTGTGTTGTCCGAAATGCTCACCCACTCGCCGTTCTCATCCTTGTAGGCAACCTTGCCGTCTTCCTTGCGCTCAATTTCGGTGCGCTCTATGCAGCTTGCCAGATGCTCTTTTTCGTCCTTGGCGCAGACACCACGCGATACCGTGCCGTTTTCACTCAGCGTATTGCTTACGCGGAAACCCACCATAGCGTATGTGTTTTGGCTGTTCTCGGGCAAATTGGCAAGGAACTTGCCGATGACCTGGAAGCAGTCGCGATTGTAGAAATCATCGCAGTTGATAACGCAGAACGGCTCATGTATGGCGTCCTTTGCCATCATTACGGCATGGTTGGTTCCCCAAGGCTTGGTGCGTCCCTCGGGCACCTCGTATCCCTCGGGAAGCTTGTCGAGACTCTGGAAAACGAGCTCGCAGGGTATCTTGCCCTCGTACTTGGAAAGTATCTTTTCGCGGAAATCTTGTTCAAAGTCCTTGCGGATCACCCAAACAATCTTGCCGAAACCAGCCTGAATGGCATCGTAGATGCTATAATCCATAATTGTCTCACCGTTGGGGCCAAGGCCGTCCAACTGCTTTAGGCCACCATAGCGGCTACCCATTCCAGCTGCCAAAAGTAACAAAGTAGGTTTCATAATGAATATTTTTTAGAATGATGATTGTCTATCTATTAGAAAGGAAGGTCGTTGGACGCATCGTTGGACGTTCCGCCTGCAAAGGGGTCTTGCGTCGAGGGAGCAACTGGCGATGTCGTTCCAAGTGCACTCGCAGGCTGGGTAGTCTGCACACCTGCATTGACCGCGTTGGGGTCAACGTGGTCTACTCGGTAAGCACGGATGTCATTGAAATAACGATCCTGCCATGCGCGCGCATTGATGTCAAGCCACACATGAACCGTGTCGCCCTGATGTATGTTGAATTGTTCGATGCGGTCGGCTCCGAACACGTTAAAGAGGCAAGTGCGCGGATACGCATCACGTGTCTGTATCACAAAATCCTGTGATTTCCATGCGTTTCCGCTCGATTTCGCCACACCTTCTCTTGGAGGGTACTCCTTGATTATCACGCCTTCCACTTCTATTCCTTGTAATGCCATTTTTGTTGTATTGTTATTTAATAGTAGAAATTCCGTGTTGCGAAATTACGCAAATTATCTATACGGAGCAAACTTTCATCACACAAAATTCAAAAAAATAAAAAAAACGTCTAAGTCGACGCGCATTTTCTTTTTTTATTTGTATCTTTGCCTATAAATAAATAAGAAAAAGATATAAACCATTATAGTCATGAGATTTACGCTTTCCAGTACGGCTCTTAACGCCAAACTGCAGATCCTTTCTAAGGTTATCAGCAACAAGAACTCCATGCCCATCCTTGAGAGTTTCCTCTTCGAGGTCAGCAACGGCCAGCTCTTCATCACCAGCTCCGACAGTGAGAACGTTATGAAATCATCGCTCTCGCTCGACCAGTTTGACAATGACGGAGCATTTGCCGTTAGCAACCGCACTATTCTTGATGCCATGAAGGAACTGCCCGAACAGCCTGTCACCTTTGAGGTGGACTTGCAAACTTACGAAGTGGTGGTAGGATACCAAGGGGGTGAATATCATTTTACGGCTCAAAATGCCGAGGAATATCCTCGGGCAGAACAACAAACTGCCAATTTGAATGTCGTCACCGTCGATGCTGGCGTGTTGGTGGATAATATCAACCGAACGATGTTCGCCACAGACAATAACGAGATTCGGCCCGTCATGAATGGTATCTATTTCGACCTGACACCCGATTGTCTGGCATTTGTGGCCAGCGACGGACACAAACTTGTGCGGTGCCGTTACTACGGAACCAAGAGCGATACGCCAGCTTCGTTTATCCTTCCCAAGAAACCTGCAACATTGCTTAAAAACAGTCTTGGCCGTGATAGCGGCGATGTAGTAATAAAGTTCAACAAGCAAGCTGCTGAAATACATTTCGCTGAAGGTGTGTTGACTTGCCGTCTGATTGAAGGTGTGTTCCCCAACTACAATGCTGCCATACCAGGTGACAACCCAAACGAGGTGAACATCGACAGGAAAGCCTTTATCAGTGCTATACGGCGCGTACTGCCTTTTGCCAGCATGAGCAGTCAGTTGGTTCGTTTCCGTCTTAGTGCCGGCACACTCGAATTGTCGTCAGAGGACATTGATTTCGCTACCAGTGCGAAAGAGACGCTCATTTGTGACTATGCAGGTCAAAACATGCAGATTGGTTTCAGGGGAGATTTCCTGCTCGAAATTCTCAATGCAATGGATACCGAGGACATAAAGCTGCTGCTTGGCGACCCAAGCCGTGCAGGTGTGGTCATTCCTGCTCAGAAATCAGAGGATACGGATGTTCTGATGTTGATTATGCCCTTGTTGCTGAACGACTAAAACAAAACGATGAAGCTTAATCTTAAGAAGCCCTTAGTCGTCTTTGATCTGGAGGCGACAGGGCTTGATTTGGTTCGCGACCGAATCATACAAATTTCATATATTAAAATATCGCCCAACGGAGAAGAGAAACGCAGAAGCATTTATGTAAATCCAGGTATGCCCATAAACACGTTGGTTCAAGAACTCACAGGTATAACGAACGAGCGAGTACAGAACGAAAAATCATTCAAAGAGATTGCCAAAGATCTTGCTGCTGATTTTACGGGATGCGATTTCGCTGGTTTCAATTCCAATCGTTTTGATGTACCATTGCTTTCCGAAGAGTTTTCTCGGGCAGGCGTAGATTTCGACTTTACCAAATGCAGGCTCATCGACGCACAGACCATTTTCCATAAACGCGAGCCACGCAACTTGGCAGCTGCCTATCGGTTCTATACAGGGCATAAAATGGAAGAAGACTTTGTGGCTCATCGTGCTGACCAAGATGCTGAGGCTACTTATAGGGTACTGATGGGTCAACTTGACAAGTATTCGCCAGAGATTGTGGAAGAACCCAGTATGGCTTTAACCAACGACATGGATGTGCTTGCTGTTGAATCGAAAATGAACGACAATGTCGACTTTGCCGGACGCATGGTGTGGCAGAACATGAAGGACAAAGAAGGAAACGTCATCACAGACAAAGACGGAACCCCCAAAAGGCAGGAAATCTTCAACTTTGGAAAATACAAAGGTTGGGTTGTGACAGATGTGTTGCACCGTGACCCGCACTATTTTGATTGGATTATGTCCAACGATTTTACGCTTAACACAAAACAAACGCTAACGCGTATAAAGTTGCGTGAGGCAAAACTAAATATGAACAGCGTAAACACCGCCGGAAAATAGCACTTTACCTTTTCCACAATAAGCTTATGCGCCATATCTTCATTGTTATCCTATGCTTGTTGGCTACCCATACCAGTGGTCAAGAGCTGAATGCGAAGATAACCATCAACCACAATCAAATACAAGGAACCGATGCCTCTGTATTCGACAATTTGCAACAAACAATAGAACAATTTGTCAACGAGAGGCAATGGACTAACTTGCAATTCCAAAAAAACGAGCGAATTGACTGTAACTTCAATATTACCGTCACCAAGTATGATCAGTCATCAGGACTTTTCACTTGCAAAGCGCTCATACAAGCCAACCGCCCTGTTTACAACGCTTCATATACCACGACCTTATATAATAATACAGACAATAACTTCAATTTCAAGTTTGCTCAATTCGACCAACTCGATTTTAATGAAGAAACCATCGACAACCAATTGACTGCACTCTTCGCCTACTATGCGTTCTTGTTAATAGGTATAGATCTCGACAGTTTTTCACCCATGGGAGGAGAAGATGTTCTGCAACGTTGTATGAATCTTACAAATAATGCGCAGAACTTGGAATTCACAGGTTGGAAATCGTTTGACAATGACCGCAACCGGTTCGCTATAATCAATGATTATCTAGATGGTGGAATGAAACCTTTCAGACAGTTACAATACGATTACTATCGTAAAGGACTTGATGAAATGGCAAACAATGTGGAAAGAGGAAGAACGGAAATCACAACAACGATAGAGAACAACCTTAAAAAATGTCATGAGGATAAGCCTATGAGCCAATGGCCGGCCATTTGGACCGATTATAAACGCGACGAACTGGCTAACATCTATAAAGGAAAGGGCACACAAAAGGAAAAAGAAACCGTTTACGACATACTTTTCTCAATCAACGCCTCTCAAAACAATGCTTGGGAGAAAATCAAACAATAGCTTCGAAATCACAAGCAACAGGTATGCTTAAACAATTATACGTCAAGGACTTTACGCTTATCGATGAACTAAACATCGATTTCCATCCCGGATTTTCGGTCATAACTGGTGAAACAGGAGCTGGAAAAAGTATTATCTTGGGAGCTCTGCACCTTTTGTTGGGGCAACGAGCAGACAGCAAGCAAATCAAGAATGGTTGCAAAAAGTGCGTAGTAGAAGCTCATTTTGATCTCTCCCATTACGATTTGGAAGACTTTTTCTCTCAAATCAATATCGATTACGATTCTACGGACTGTATTCTCAGACGTGAGGTAAGTGCTAGCGGGAAAAGCCGTGCCTTTGTCAACGACACCCCTGTGAGTCTCAATATAATGCGCGATCTGGGCGAGCTATTGGTTGACATTCATAGCCAGCATCAGAATTTGTTGCTTCAGAAAGAAGATTTCCAGCTCAATGTAGTGGATATCATTGCAAAAGACAATGATTTATTGAAGCACTGCAAGGAAACTTTCCAAAGATACATAGCTGCCAAACAAGCTTACGCATCATTCAAAGAACAATGCGAAAAGATAAGAGAGAATGAGGATTTCATGCGATATCAGTATGCAGAACTGGATAAAGCAGACCTACAAACAGGTGAGCAGGAATCATTGGAACAAAGGGCTACGCTATTGAGCCACTCCGAGGGAATCAAGAGTGGGCTCTATCAAGCCTCTATTGCATTAAACAATGACGAAACAGGATGCTTGGGATCGCTCAACAACGCAATAGATAGCCTAAACGCAATAGAAAGCGTTTATCCTGTGGTGAAAGAGCTTTCTGAACGTCTCAACACGGCTTACATCGAATTGAAAGACATAGCTCAGGACATAAATGGAAGGAAAGACAATATCGATTATGATCCAGTTGAACTAGAGAATATCAACGAACGCCTCGATACGATAAACTCTCTGTTGCACAAGTATCATGTCTCCGACATTGATGAACTGATTGCCGTCAGGAATCAATTGGCCTTACAAATCAACAATATAGATGGAGGCGACGAACAATTATCCTTGTTGAACCGACAAGTGAACAAGACCTTAGAGGAATATACGGCAATAGCTCAGGCACTCACCGAAACCCGTAGAAGAGCGGCTGCTACTGTCGAAAATGAAATGAAGAAACGATTACAACCATTGGGCATACCCAATGTTCGTTTTTCAATTAGCTTTCAGGAACGCGAGCCGTCTGCCACAGGCAGTGACAAGGTGTCATTTCTCTTTAGCGCAAACACAAGCTCGCCGTTGCAACCAGTATCACAAGTAGCGTCAGGCGGCGAAATTGCCCGCGTTATGTTGTCGCTTAAAGCCATGATCAGCGGTGCTGTGAAACTGCCGACCATTATCTTCGATGAGATTGATACAGGTGTAAGCGGTCGCGTGGCAGAAAAGATGGCTCAAATCATGCAAGAGATGGGTGAAAACAATCGACAGGTTATCTCAATAACCCATTTACCACAAATAGCCGCATTAGGTTCTACCCATTATAAGGTTAGTAAGGAAGAGACAGCTCAGGGCACTATCAGCCACATGTCAATGTTGTCAAAAGAGTGTCGCGTCAAAGAGATTGCGCAGATGCTTAGCGGAAGTAACATAAGCGAAGCAGCCATCGAAAACGCAAAAGATCTCCTTGGAATGAAGTAATGACGATGCTGTTTATAAAGATTAGTTCAAACATAATAAAATTCCAGTTATATTGCTTTTTATTAACATAAAGCCAGATATTTGAAATTATTTATCTTGTAACGTCAAAACGATGAAACATAAAATAGCAGTTTTAGTTTTGCTTTTATCTTTGTGTGCGAATTGTCTTTGGGCACAGCCTTCACCTGTTAAGAAGGCGGCGGCAAGCGTATTCTCGTTAACAACATTCAGCAAGGATGGTACTATTTTGGGTTCAACCCATGGTGTATTCATCGGGAAAAGCGGTGAAGCCATTGCCATGTGGCAACCGTTTTTAGGAGCTGACCATGCAATAGCCATCGATTCGAAGGGCAACAAACATGAGGTAGATGTCATGATGGGTATTTCCGAACTATACGACATTTGCAAGTTTAGAGTCAAAGGAGATGTTCCTGCAAGTTTGGAAATAACATCGGTTAGTACGGCAGAAACCAATGTCTACACGATCGACTATGATCTCAAAAAACCGACTATTAAGAAGTTGGTTCCCGTACGCACTGAAAAGTTCATGGACAGCAACAATTATTATGTTTTCAACGATGAAGATGTTTCGGGCAATGATTTAGGATGTCCTATTGTCAATGAGTTGGGTCAACTGCTGGGCATCATACAACGTCCCAAAGAAGGTGGTCAGGCTTTTTCCACCGATGCACGAATTGTAAAATCGTTCTCCATCAACGGTTTGTCGCTCAACGACAAAACCTTTCGCGCTACTGGCATTCGGACGGCTCTTCCCACCGACCAACAGCAGGCTACGCTTACGTTAATGCTTGCCACCCAGCAAGGCGACTCAGTGCGGTGCGAAAAATATATCAACGATTTCATTCAAGCGTTTCCCACTGCAACGGAGGGTTACAAGGCTTTAGGCGAGATGTATGTGTCTCAGAAGAAAATGGCCGCAGCAGATGAAACCATGCAGAAGGCGGTAAAACGCGCTACTAACAAAGATGAGGCTTATTTCGATTATGCAAAACTTGTGTATCAAGCCTCGGTTTTTAAGTTAGACACGACATATACGGATTGGAACATGCAGAAATCTCTGGAGTTGTCGCAGCAAGCATCAAAAGTTAATCCGTTGCCCATCTACAAACACCAGCAAGCTCAGATAGTCTATGCCCAAGGCGATTATGCAAAGGCACTCACGATGTTTACCGAGTTGCAAACCACAGAATTGGGGAAGAACGGCGAGGTGTACTATGAGGCTGCGCAATGCAAGACAAAGCTCAAGGCTCCGCAGTCAGAAGTGCTGAAACTGCTCGACTCGGCTGTAGCCGTACAAGACGGTTCAATATCCGCTCCCTATGTGTTGGCTCGCGGACGCTTGCTTGATGTGTCGGGCGAATACCGTAAAGCCTTTATGGATTACCTCAAGTACGACACTTTGATGCACTTGAACGCAACTGCCGACTTCTATTATTTAAGATATCAATGCGGAGTGAAGATACGCCAATATCAAATAGCTCTCAATGACATTGCACATGCCATCGTGCTCAACCGCAACGAGCCTACATACTATGCCGAAATGGCCAGTTTACAACTGCGTGTCAATCAGTTAGAAGATGCTGTCAAGACTTGCGATATCGCAATGAACCTTGCGCCCGAATACGCCGACCTCTACATTATCAAAGGTGTGGCCGAATGTGAGTTGGGGAAAAAAGACGAAGGGTTAACCGCTCTGCAAAAAGCCAAAGAACTGGGAGATGAACGGGCTGAACAGCTGATAGAGAAATACAGAAAGAAATAATCGTATGTTTGCTACATACGAGCCAAAGAAACGGGAGGGCGTATATGCTAATCATAACATAGACGCCCTCCCGTATTGTTTACATCCTAACGTTTTTACTTTTTCTTTTTGTCGGCTTTCGCATCAAATCGGTAAGTGAATTTCAGCTGAGCATAATGGTGTATAAAGTCGGCCGATGATTCGCTTCGCTGATAGGAATTATAGTCGCTGTAGTAATTGTCGTCCTGGTTGAAAATGTCTTCGACCTCCAACGTGAGCTTGCATTTGTTTTTGCAGAAACTGTAAGAGGCATTCGCATAGGCCAATATGCGGTGACCATTCATAGCGTTGGTAATGTAACCAGTGCGATAAAGATCCTTAACGTCAAAGTCAAAGCTGAACGCTCCAAGCTCTACGTTTCCTCGAATGCCCAAGCTGTTATCAAGTGGTTTTGAGTTGTAGGACGATGCGTCATAGCGGTATCTGTTCCAAGTCAACTGATTATAGAGCGTCAACTGAACTTTCTCCACCTCGTAAGAAAATTCGATATTTTCATTGACTGCAAGCTGTTTTTGGTGATTCAAGTTAGGTGTTGCATCTGAATTACCGTTGTCAGTTACGGTGAGATAACCGTTAGCCTGCGATGACATCACGCTGAACTTGTTCATCAGCCGGAAGTCGACACCGAGCCCTTGGTCGTAATCGACACTTACCTTCCATTGGTCGCCGCCTTTCACGTTCTTCGGCATGGAGGTGTAGACACCCGTCAGCGAGTTGTAACGGAAAAGTGTGGTCAAGGGGTTAATATTCTTGGTGTACGAAGCACTCATTCCAAGAACAATCTGTTTGCGTAGCCACATGCGATGATAGCCGAACGATGTGGAATGGCTGTGAGTGTTTTTCAGATAGCTATTACCTGTATAAATAGACAATGGATCGATGGTGTTTCTAAAAGCGAAGGTACTTGTCAGTTCGGGTACCGTAGTATTATAGGAGAACGATAGATCCATGTTGCGCACACGGCTCAATTTCCACTTTAAGAATATGGAAGGAGTGAAGGTCTGCGTGTTGCGCACAGTCGCTGTGTCGAGCTGGCCGTATTGGTAGTTGGCATCTTCGCGGTTGGTAAACCATTCAAACTTCGGCATGATAATAAATGGCTTCACTGGCGTTATGGTGCTCTTCAGCGAGAGCAAATTGCTCCATTTCCGCACCGTGACATCGTTTCGGTTGTCATAGTCGGGCGTAGTCGGTTTGCCGTTTTCCACGAGATTTTCGTCAGTGTCAGCAAAGACATTGCGTTGTGTGCGGTAGCGGCTATAGTTCACATTGTCACTAACATTGACATAAACTTTTGTCGATAACCAATAATCGAATTTTGCAGTGAGCGAAGACTCTATATTATGGTATTTGTATTCGTTGTACAGCCATTTGTTTTCGTTGCGTCCTTTGCGCAAATATTCCAAGTTGTGGGTGTTGTGGGTGTCTTGATTCTCGCCATAAGCCAGCGTGTTGCCGCTCAATGAGAAAGAACCTTTCTTGCCCATATAGTGATTCCACGCATAGATTAGATTAATCTTTCGTGTCATTTCATTCGTTGTTTCGTAGTTGTGGTTGCGTGTTATAAGATGTTCGTAGAGTGCATCGCCCGGCTTTGCACCCATGGCAGATGCCAGCGAATGGTACTGGAATTGGTCGGGTTCGTAACTGTACGATGCTCCTTCATACTCGTTCAGACGGCGCGATTTGCCCATTGCTGCATCCACTTCTACTTTTATAGCATTTACCGTATCGACGTACGCAAAGATATTGGCTCGCAGACGCGGATTAAGATTATGGTTGTATGTATAGCTTTTCGACAACGAGAGCGTGCGCTCTTGGTTGGGGAAGAACGTCTCCATCGAACTGTAGGTTGTACCCCATCCGTCACGATGACCCATCGTGGCACTGATATCGAAACGATTGTTCGAAAGATTTTCAGCACCTTTCGTCTGCCAGTTGTGTTGGTAGTTGTAGGATCCGTATTGGCTCTTACCGTCGTTGGCGATATTGCTGTTCATCATCATTTGCTTGGAACGCTCATAGTAACGGTTAGCGTTGTTGGCTTGTATGAACACCAGTTGTGGGTCGTGGTCGCTGAGCTTGCTGGCCTCAGCTGTGAATGCATAGCGTTTCTTGGTCTGATAAGCTGCTTCCAATTCACCGTACCACTTGTCAAGGAAGCCAGGTTTTATTTCAATGTCGAGCACGTTGTCCTCTTCTCCGTCGTCCTTGCCGGTATGTTTGGCCAGTTCCGACTTTCGGTCGTAGAGCTTTATTTTTTTGGCCACCTCAGCAGGCAGCTGGCTCACGAGTCCGTCGCCGCCAAAGATGTTTTTCCCGTTCATCATCAGTCGGATAGGCTTGTCGTTCCAGTAAAGCTGACCATCGCGGTTTTCTACACCGGGCAATTTCTTGATAAGTTCGTCGAGACGCGCCCCTTCCTTTAGCTTGAACGCCTCGGGATTGAATACGATGGTATCGCCCGACATGGTGATGCGTGGAATCTTTGCTGTCACTTCAACTTCGTGCAACATCAATGCGGTGGGCTGGAGTTTTATGGTTCCCAGGTCGATAGTGTCTTTCACGTCATTTCCATACGAATAGTCTACCTTACGCAAATTTTTATAACCAATCATGCTGAAGGTGAAAAGGATGCGCCCTTCCCAACCATTTCCTATTTTAAAGCATCCTGTACTATCGGCCTCAGCTGAGTTTTGCATCGACCAACCTGGCTGCGGATTCACCTCGCTGCGAATGCTAGCACCTACTAGCGGTTCGCCTGTTTCTGCGTTGACTATCCGTCCTTTAAACCAATCGGCATGGCACGAGAGCCCGTGCATCATGAAAAGCACAATAAAGAGAAGCCCTCGCATTACCATATTTCTCATGAGTATTTTGTTTAATTTATACAATATTTGCTAACAGTAACTTAATATTCGTTTACAAAAGTATATAACTCTTACTGAAACGACAAGTCTAACGTATTATTTATTCTTTTTTTAACTTATGTTTCATCCCCTACGTAACTATTTAGCTATAGCAAGAAGTATTGACAAAAACTTTTCTTCTACTGAAACGTTGGCCATTGTTTGTCCGTCTGCCGCAAATATGCGAAACTACGACGTGCTTTCTCAATTGTATGATAAGCAGGCTGTTACATTTTGATAGCGTGATGCCTGCGCGTTATTTTCAATAGTCCGGCTTGCCAAAGGTAGTCTATCGGCTTGCGAAAGAACATCTATCGCCGAATGGTTTTTGCCGAACGGCGTATGCTACGGTGCTGAACCGCGCTGCGAAAAGGTATCCGCCGCAAGGCAAACGGCAGTAAGGGTGTGCGTTTTCAATGCGTCTACTTGTCTTTCCTGGTCACGACAGTGTCAGCCGTTGTGCTGGAACGATTAGCGTAGAGGATCGTTTTTTTTTCAGAATATTCACAACATTTTTGCTGTTGCGTTGTAAAGTCCCACATGTTCTTGTATTAATTGGATTGCAGAACAGTTACATCCCCCACTCTATCCATAGATGACTTGCGAAACAATATTTCTAAAGACACTGGCCTTCGACGGTCGTCAGGTTACTCTATACGGATTTTATGTTTATAGCAAGCAACGCTATTACATGCAGACGCACATGCCCTTCATAGAGTCATCTTTGTCGCACTCCTGCAGGGCTTGGCATGCATTGATTCTTGTTTCATGATTTTGGCGGATATGCGAATGTTTTCCTTTTAGCCTATGTCCCTGAAGGGGGCATTTGCTAAACTACAAATTCGAAACTTGAGTTTCTGTGAAAAAATAACGTATTATCTTTATGATTCTCAAAAATAATACGTATCTTTGAGAACTCTTGAAAATTTGAAAACTGATGAGATTCAAAAAAACATTGTGCATGCTTTTGCTATGTGTGGCGCTTCCAATGGCTGCACAGAAAAAAAATGCAAGGATGCCTAAAACAACTCCACGTATAGAAACTGAGGGACAGAAACTTTACAAGTCTATGTTGCAAGCAACTGCTAAAGTGATGTTTGTTGATAGTATGGTGGTTTCAAAATCTCAGTTTTTGCATTATCTGCCAACGAATAACGAGATTGGTACAATCTCGGCTAATACCGATGGCCTTGGAAATGGAGGAACTGTACTCACTCAATATGAGAACGGGTTTGGAGACCGAAGAATCTTTGCGGCTGGCGATTCAACGGATACGATGTTGTTTACACAAACGCTATTGGGGAAACAATGGAGCCAACCGCAACCTTTACCCGGATTGGATAACAAAGAGTTCGTCAACCCTTGTTACCCATTCTTGTCGAATGATGGCACGACTTTGTTCTTTGCCGCAAAAGGAATAAATAGTATTGGAGGATTTGACCTATTCATGACCACATACGACAACGAAAACAGTCAATGGTATGCCCCGCAAAACTACGGACTTCCTTTTAATTCATCAGCCAACGAGTATTTGTTGGCGTTCGACGATATCGATACGTTGGGGTGGTTGGTTTCTGACCGCTACCAAGCACAAGATAGCGTCTGCATATATGTATTTGTTCCTACTTATCCTCGTAAAGATTTTCACGAGGATAACTTGAACGATTCGCAATTGATGAATTTTGCCAATATAACATCCATTAGAGAAACTTGGAAATTTGGCGATAGGAAAGCAGCATTGCAACGCCTTGCGGCAATAATTGCAAGAGCTAAGAAGACATCTACATCTGAAAGTTTACATTTCGTTGTCAATAACCAAACTATAATAACAGACCTTAATCAATTCAAAAATCCTGAGAACAGAAATCTTTATAGCCAATGGCAAGAGATATCTAATTTGTTAAAGAAAACAAGCGAAAAACTTGACGCTTATCGTAAACAATATGCTTACTCACCTAGTTTGCGACAAAGTTTGCGAACGGAAATATTGAAACTCGAGAAAGAACAACAGCAACAGATACAAGATATTGAAAATATAGAAAAAAATATAAGAAACATTGAAAACCCGAACTAACAATCTCTGATAAAATCTATTACCATGAAAAGATATTTTGCAGAATCCGAACTCGCCATAAACGGCGATGGTAGTGTTTTTCATCTTCATCTATTACCAAAACAATTAGCCGACAAGGTGATTCTTGTGGGCGACCCTGGACGCGTTGATATCGTGGCAGCTCATTTTGATAGCAAAGAGTGCGAAGTTGCCAATCGAGAATTTCGAGCCATTACTGGCAGCTATGGGGAGAAACGCATTACAGTGCTTTCAACAGGTATTGGTTGCGACAATATTGATATTGTGATGAATGAATTAGACGCTTTAGCCAATATCGACTTAGATACACGTACCGAAAAGGAGCAACATCGCACGCTGACCATAGTACGGGTTGGCACATGCGGCGGGCTGCAGCCAGAAACCCCTATTGGTACATTTGTTGCCTCTGTAAAGAGCATTGGATTCGACGGATTGCTAAATTTCTACGCTGGACGAAACAATGCTTCTGACTTGGAATTGGAAGAATCTTTTAAAACTTTTGTGGGATGGAATCTAACAATGGGAAACCCCTATGTTGCCACTGCTGACAATACACTTGTAGAACGCATTGCCAACACAGATATGGTCAGAGGTATTACGGTGGCTTGCGGCGGTTTTTACGGTCCACAAGGACGGCGACTGCGTCTTCCGTTAGCCGATCCTATGCTCAATGAAAAAATCGAAAATTTCAATTATAAGGGACTAAAAATCACTAATTTCGAAATGGAATCATCGGCTCTGTCCGGATTAGCTACTCTCATGGGACACAAGGCCTTAACGTGTTGTATGGTGATAGCCAACAGAAGAGCTAAAGAAATGGAAACCAACTATAAGGGTGATATTGATAAGCTTATTTCACTTGTCCTCAATCGCATTTGATACTTAATGTTTAACAATTAATGATATTAGAACAAAAAACTATATGTGCCATCGCTACGCGACCGGGTGGTGCTCTCTCCGTAATTAGAATTAGCGGCGAAAATGCTATCGTTTGCGCAGATCGCATTTTTAAGTCTGCTTCGGGAAAAGTTTTGCAAAGTTGCAAGGCCAATACTTTGCACTATGGAACCGTCTATAGCTTCAATGATCATACGACCATCGATGATGTGGTCGTTTCATTATGGCATGCACCACATTCGTATACAGGCGAGGATGTGGTTGAAATCAGCTGTCATGGAAGCGAGTATATTGCAAGAAACATAATTCAAAGTCTAATAGCCAGTGGATGTAGTCAAGCAGGACCAGGAGAATTTACAATGAGGGCTTACTTGAACGGGAAAATGGATTTGTCACAAGCAGAGGCTGTTGCAGACTTAATTGCAGCAAATAATAAAGCATCCCACGATTTGGCTGTAAACCAAATGAAAGGTCACTTCAGTTCAGAACTAAAACGATTACGCAAAGAATTACTGAAACTGACAAGTTTATTGGAATTGGAACTGGATTTTTCTGATCATGAAGACTTGGAATTTGCAAACCGTAAAGAACTAGAAGAGTTGTCAACCCAAATATATCAAAAACTACGGACATTGTACACAAGTTTTGAAACAGGACAAGCGCTTAATAAGGGAATACCTGTGGCAATAGTGGGAAAAACAAACGTGGGAAAGTCCACATTGTTAAATCAATTACTTGATGAAGATAAAGCGATTGTAAGTGATATTGATGGCACAACACGCGATACAATCGACGGAACTGCAAGTATTCATAACGCAACATTTCGCTTTATTGATACTGCAGGTATAAGGAATACTAATAATGTAATAGAGCGCATAGGCATAGAACGTGCTTATCAGCAAATTTATAAAGCTGCCATAATCTTATGGGTTATCGACACTATGCCTACCCCAATAGAGCAGAATGACATAAGGAAGCACGCTAATGGCAAACCCATCATTATAGTACACAACAAAAAGGACATCTCCAATCATAAATATTTAGATAATGAAATAGCCATAAGTGCCTTGAATAACGAAAACATACAACTGCTAAAAGAAAAAATATATAAGGCAGCAAATATACCCGAAATTGATGAAAATACAATTGTCGTTACCAATATACGCCATTTTGAAGCTTTGAGAAAAGCATCCGAAGATTTACAACGCATTCTAGAAGGCTTGTCAAATGGTATATCATCAGATCTACTAGCCGAAGATTTGCGCTTATGCCTTACTACACTAGCTGAAATAACAGGCAGCCAAATTACATCGCAAGAAACCTTAAATAATATATTTAAAAATTTCTGCATCGGAAAGTAAGGCTGAATTTCGCATGACAAAGGAAAACAAAGAAAACACA
>CAVKHW010000026.1:0-34996 GCA_963656105.1 Eggerthellaceae bacterium | reverse complement strand
TGAGAAGAACCGAGGCTAAAGACGGAGACCAATGGTTCTCTATGAATTATTCAGGCTAACAAACACTATAGAAATACCTGATCGTCACTCTAGAAGGAATGTTATTGAAGGTCTTTTTTTTATCCGAAAAAACAACAATTTTCCGAATTTGTCAATTGTACCTAAAACCTCCAGACGAATAAAGAACTGCGCCTTTTTGCGAAAAAGGCCGATTAAAATGTTAACAATAGGTAAAATGTAGCCAAATAAGTAAAAATATGTTTATAAATATAATAAGGTAGATAAAATTTCGCTATTTTTGTAGGGATTATGGGAGAATCTAGCCTAGACTTTCTGCAGAATTCTAGGCGGTTATAAATCAAGATAATGAGGCAACTAAAAATTCAAAAGAGCATCACCAATCGCGCAAGCGAAGCTTTAGACAAGTATCTTGTTGAAATAGGCAGAGCTCCGCTAATATCCATTGATGATGAAATTGCGTTGGCGCAAAAAATTAAAAAAGGCGGCCGTGAAGGCGAACGGGCAAAAGAAAAGCTTGTTACTGCAAATTTGCGTTTTGTAGTATCAGTTGCCAAACAATATCAACATCAAGGTCTGTCGCTCACCGACCTCATAGACGAAGGGAATATTGGCCTCATCAAAGCTGCACAAAAGTTTGATGAAACGAGAGGGTTCAAGTTCATATCCTACGCCGTGTGGTGGATACGACAAGGAATACTTCAAGCCATTGCAGAACAGAGTCGCATCGTGCGTCTTCCGCTCAACCAAGTGGGGTCGCTAAGCAAAATAAATCACGAAATCAACCGCTTTGAGCAAGAACACGAAAGGCAGCCAAGTATTCAAGAATTGTCTGAAGCCACAAACGTGGATGCCGACAAGATACAGCAAAGCATGATGGCCGACGGACATCATGTCAGTGTCGATGCACCATTTCAAGAAGGCGAAGAGAATACGATGCTCGACATTATGTCGAGTGGAGAAGAAAGCCGCACAGATAGAACTGTTGACCACGAAAGTATGGCGCAAGAGCTCAACGCCGTGCTGGAGAGCGTACTCAACGAACGCGAAACCACCATCATACGAGAATGCTTTGGCATCGGATGTAACGAAATGGGATTAGAAGAAATAGCCGCACAGTTGGGCTTGACACGCGAAAGAGTGCGCCAAATCCGAGAAAAAAGCATAGCCAAGCTTCGCGAAAGTGGAAATGTGCGTATACTCATGAAATATCTTGGATAACAATAACTGATTAAAAATCAATAGCAATTATTCAGAAACCGAAAAAAATGAGAATTGGGCTTTCAAACGGCTTAGTTCTCATTTTTTTATATTAACTTTGCAACAAATTTGAATAACAACAAAAGGCATTAGTTTTAATGATTAGTCTTACCAATTTAGCCATACAGTTTGGCAAGCGCGTACTTTACAAGGATGTAAACATCAAGTTTACCAGAGGAAATATATACGGAGTAATCGGTGCCAACGGCGCAGGAAAGTCAACCCTGCTGCGAGCTATCAGTGGCGATCTCGAACCAAACAAAGGAACTATTGAACTCGGGCCAGGTGAACGATTGTCAGTACTTGAACAAGACCATTTCAAGTATGACTCGTTTAGCGTTATGGATACGGTTCTTATGGGGCACGAGCCGCTATGGAAGAACATGAAAGAACGTGAAGCCCTCTACTCAAAGCCCGAAATGACAGAAGAAGACGGCAACCGTGCTGCAGAGTTAGAAGAGAAATTCGCAGAGATGAACGGATGGGAGGCAGAGAGTGAAGCTGCGCAACTACTGCAAAATCTCGGCGTTAAGGAAGTGCTGCATCAAAAACAGATGACAGCACTCTCTAATAATGAGAAAGTGCGTGTTATGCTGGCCAAAGCCTTGTTTGGCAAACCCGACAATCTATTGCTTGACGAGCCTACCAACGACTTGGACTTGGATACTGTTGAATGGCTAGAAGATTATCTTGGCGAAATCGATGAGCATCAGACAGTTCTCGTGGTGAGTCACGACCGTCATTTCCTCGACTCTGTGAGCACGCAGACCATAGATATCGACTTTGGTAAAGTGACCGTGTTCTCCGGCAACTACAGTTTCTGGTACGAAAGTTCGCAGTTGGCTCTCAGACAGGCACAAAACCAAAAGCTGAAGGCTGAAGAGAAAAAGAAACAACTGGAAGAGTTCATTCGCCGCTTCTCTGCCAATGTGGCAAAAAGCCGCCAAACAACGAGCCGCAAAAAGATGCTCGAGAAACTCAATGTAGAAGAAATCAGACCGTCAAGCCGCAAATATCCCGGCATCATCTTCCAAATGGAACGTGAGCCTGGCAACCAAATACTTGAGGTGGAAGGACTGAAGGCAGTAGACGAAGAAGGAAATGTACTCTTTGACAACGTGAATTTCAACGTTGAAAAGGGACAAAAAGTGGTATTCCTCTCTCATAACCCAAAAGCAATGACTGCTTTGTTTGAGATTATCAATGGAAACCGCCAAGCGGATGCAGGTACCTATAAATGGGGCGTAACCATTACGACGGCCTATCTCCCACTCGACAACACCAGTTTCTTCAATAGCGAGTTGAACCTTGTGGACTGGTTGTCACAGTACGGTCCGGGTAATGAAGTCGCCATGAAAGCTTATCTGGGAAGAATGCTGTTCCGTCAAGAAGAAGTCGAAAAGAAGGTGAATGTACTTTCGGGCGGTGAGAAAATGCGTTGTATGATAGCACGTATGCAACTGCAAAATGCCAACTGCTTGATTCTCGACACGCCTACCAACCATTTGGATTTGGAAAGCATTCAGGCATTCAACAACAATTTGGTGAGCTTTAAAGGCAATGTTCTTTTCTCTAGTCACGACCATGAATTCATTGAGACCGTAGCAAACCGCATCATTGAGTTGACGCCAAATGGCACTATCGACAAGCTCATGCCGTATGATGAGTACATACACGATGATGCCATCAAAGAGCAGAAGGCAAAAATGTACAATTGTTAATAGACGAAAATAATATGTTCAAGCGTGGCTCAGTGGCATAATTTTTGCTTGCCATGCAGATGAACTAAGCATTTACATTATGTCAGAAACTAAAGAAAATAAAAGCCAAATAAACGTTGAGGCTCAGCAGACTGATTCGACTAATCCACAGAATGAAGCCGAGAAAACATCCGGTGAAACATCAAACAAAGAAACGGATGATGTTGCGGCTGATAAAGTAGCGAAGGAAGAAGTATCACCTCTAGAAGAAGCGGAAAAGCAAATCGAAGAATTGAAGGACAAGTATTTGCGTTCGGTCGCCGAATTCGACAATTACAAGAAGCGGACGCTGAAGGAAAAAGCGGAGTTGATTCTTAACGGCGGCGCAAAGACTGTAGCTGCAATACTTCCTGTGCTTGATGACTTTGAGCGCGCCTTGGCAGACAAGAGCGAAGATCCTAAAGCCATACGTGAAGGCATCAACAATATCTTTAACAAGTTCACCAAAACATTGGAAGGTTTGGGAGTAAAAAAAATAGACACATCCGACAAGGATTTCGACACCGATTACCATGAGGCGGTGGCAATGGTTCCAGGAATGGGCGATGACAAAAAGGGCAAAGTAATAGACTGTCTGCAAACAGGCTACACTATGAACGACAAAGTTATCCGTCACGCGAAAGTAGCAGTCGGACAATAAACAGAGACTGCTCCAGAAATAATAGACTCCCCCTATCATCACATATAAATGGCAGAAAAAAGAGATTACTACGAGGTTCTCGGATTAGATAAGAACGCCTCTGAAGATGACATAAAAAAGGCCTATCGCAAATTGGCCATCAAGTATCATCCTGATAGACAAGTAGGAAAATCTGAAGCTGAGAAGAAAGAGGCTGAAGAGAAGTTCAAAGAGGCCGCAGAAGCTTACGACGTGCTTCATGACCCACAAAAACGACAGCAGTACGACCAGTTTGGTTTTAATGGTTCTCAAGGCGGTTTCGGTGGTTTCGGTGGTGGCATGGATATGGATGACATCTTTTCCATGTTCGGTGATATATTTGGTGGACATGGCGGTTTTGGTGGATTTGGCAGTTTTAGCGGTAGTGGCGGAAGCCAGCAACGCGTATATCGCGGTTCCGACTTGCGCTTAAAAGTCAAATTGTCATTGCAAGACATCGCGTCAGGAGTAACCAAAAAATTCAAACTAAAAAAAGACGTGACATGTAGTCATTGCAACGGCACGGGGGCTGAAGGAAACTCTAAACCCGAGACCTGCCCCACTTGTCATGGAGCAGGTGTGGTCAATCGTACCGTTCGTTCCATGTTCGGCATGATGACCACTCAGTCCGAATGCCCCACTTGCCACGGAGAGGGTACCATTATCAAGAACAAATGTAAAGAATGTGGTGGTACTGGTATTGTAAAAGGTGACGAAATCGTAGAAATCGAAATACCTGCAGGCGTAGAGGAAGGCATGGTTATCAATGTCAACGGCAAAGGAAATGCAGGACCTCATAACGGAATCAATGGAAATATTCAAGTCTTGGTAGAAGAGGAGAAGAACGACCTTTTTACACGTAATAAGCAAGACCTTATTTATAACCTTTTGCTAGATTTCCCAACTGCAACATTAGGAGGCGAGGCTCAGATACCGACTATCAATGGTAACAAGGTAACATTGAAAATCGAGCCTGGAACCCAACCTGGAAAAAGCGTAAGGTTAAGAGGAAAAGGCCTGCCAGCTCTGCGCGGATATGGCTCGGGAATGGGCGATCTTGTGGTGAATATGAGTATCTACATCCCTAAAACGCTTACCAAAGAAGAAAAGAAAGCTGTGGAATCGCTCCGCGACAGTGAGAATTTCAAAGGTGATGCCGTTGCTAAGAAAAGCATCTTTGACAAATTCAAAGAATGTTTCAATTAATAGAGAATATCAGTTTATGGATTACCAACAGACTGTAGAGTTCTTATATAACAGCACCCCTCTCTTTGAGCATGTGGGTGCTGTTGCTTATAAAGAGGGACTGGAAAACACTTTGGCTCTTGACAAACATTTTGGGCATCCGCATCAGTATTACAAGACTATACATGTGGCTGGAACGAATGGCAAAGGGTCGTGCTCGCACACCTTGACTGCAATCCTTCAGTCTGCTGGTTATAAGGTTGGACTTTATACATCGCCGCATCTCGTGGATTTTCGTGAACGTATCCGTGTTAACGGACAGAAAATCAGTAAGCAACGTGTTGTTGACTTTGTTGAAGAACATCGTTCGTTTTTTGAGCCTTTGCACCCATCCTTCTTTGAATTGACCACAGCCTTAGCTTTTCTCTATTTTAAGGAACAGCGAGTTGACGTGGCAGTTATTGAAGTCGGACTGGGCGGACGTCTTGACTGCACTAATATAATAAACCCCATCCTGTCGGTCATCACCAATATTAGTTTTGACCACACGCAGTTTCTGGGTGGCACACTCGCAAAAATTGCGGGAGAGAAAGCTGGTATTATTAAAAAAGGTGTACCGGTTGTAATTGGTGAGGCACTACCAGAAACAACGCCCGTATTTAACGATATAGCACATACCCAACATGCGCAATTGATCTACGCTGAGCAAAATAAAGAACTTGTAGCGTGGAAAATGGGAACGAATGGAGGTATGGATTACCAAACTGCTCATGACGGAACAATCCATGGAGAGCTTGGCGGGGAATATCAAGTCAAGAACGCTAATACAATACTCGCTGCAATAAATGTTCTTCGCAACCAAATACATGCAAAAGGTGGAGCGAACACCCACGGACAACGCCCGATATCGAGCACAGCTGTTGCCGAAGGTTTTAGTAAGGTATGTGGATTAACGGGATTGCAAGGCCGTTGGCAAATCCTGCGCAATCATCCTCTCGTTATATGCGATACGGGTCATAATGCTGGGGGATGGAAATATTTGTCACAACAGATTAAGGCTCAATGCGCTAAAAGAAAACACATCGTTTTTGGCATGGTAGACGATAAAGATATCGACACAGTGATGGAACTATTGCCCAAAGATGCATTCTATTATTGGACGCAAGCAAAAACAAAACGAGCCATCCCCTCAGATAAAGTAATGCAAAAAGGTCTTCAGCATCACTTACAAGGAGAAGACTGTGGAGATATAGAAAAAGCATACCAGCGTGCTCTTCAAAATGCTGACAAAGATGATTTCGTTTTTGTTGGGGGATCAAATTATGTGGTATCAGATTTGCTTCTATTAAACGATTTTTAACACAAAAGCCTTCCTATTTTTCTTGTTTTATTTTGTGATTATGGTTTATTTTTAGTTACTTTGCAATTAGATAAAATAACTAAAACCTGAAATAACATGAGCACGACTGAGACAGAAAACTTCGGCGGCTTGAAAAGATCCAATTATCAAGCCACTGTTGATGGAAAGAAGACCGACCTCTTCTTCCTCAAAAATAGCAAAGGGCATGTTGTTGCTATTACCAATTATGGGGGCGCAATAGTAGGTGTATTCGTTCCTGACAAGAATGGCGAATTGGCTAACGTCATACAGAGCTACGATAGCATAGAAGCTGCGCAGAAATCAGATTCGCCCTACAAATCAACGCTAATTGGCAGATATGGAAACCGTATCTGCAAAGGCGATTTTACACTGAATGGCAAGGATTATCATTTGGCTGTGAACAATGGCACCAACCATTTGCACGGTGGAATGAAAGGGTACAATCTACGTGTGTGGGATGCTCATGTGATGAATGAGCATACATTAGCGCTCAATTTGGTAAGCCCTTATGGAGAAGAGGGTTACACGGGCGAGGTGAAAGTATCTGTTGAATATTCATTTACCGATGATGACGAGTTGGTGATTGAGTATTTGGCTACAACTAACAAGAAAACTATTATCAACCTTACCAATCACGGATATTTCTCGTTGGCTGGTATTGCCAATCCTACTCCAACCATCGACAATGTCGTTTGCCAAATTAATGCCGATTTCTTTATTCCTATTGACGCGACATCTATTCCTACAGGAGAAATATTGAAAGTAGAAGGTACACCATTTGATTTCCGCACTCCAAAGACACTGGGCAAGGATATTGATGCCGAAGATGAACAAATTAAAAATGGTGCCGGCTACGACCATTGTTTCGTCTTGAATAAAAAGGAATTCGGCGAGCTTGCTTTTGCTGCAAAGATTGTTGAACCTAACAGCGGCCGCACAATGGAGGTATACACTACGGAACCTGGCGTGCAATTGTACACCGACAACTGGGCCGACGGTAAGGATGGACAAAGTGGAGCTACCTTCCCTAAACGTTCGTCGGTATGCTTTGAAGCGCAACATTTCCCTGACTCTCCCAATCGCCCTTATTTCCCCGATGTCGTTTTAAGACCAGGAGAACAATACAAGCAAAAAACAATTTATAAATTCGGCGTTGAAAAGTAGGGTCGAAAAAACGCAGTAATGACAGAGGGAAGAAAGAATGAATTCCACTTTGTGAAATCTTCTTTCTTCCCGCTTCTTAACGACTAATAACTGAACTTAACTAATATGTCACAAAATCTTAAAACACAGCGTCCGAACTACACTTTTGCGCTGATTGTTGTATTTATCGTTTGTTTCCTTATAGGATTCATAACGACGATGAACAATTCCATGATTTCTTTCTGTTCGAAAGCTTTCAGCTTGACAGCTCAGCAAGGACAATATGTAAATTCCGCTTTTTATGGCGCATATCTACTGAGCATACCGTTTGCTATGCTTATGAGCAAAATTGGATATAAAGGAACGCTTATTCTTGGGTTGGCTATTGCAGGTATAGGATTTGTAATCAACTCTATCGGAATCAATTCAGCAATAGCTGCTCAAGCAAATGTTTATAGTGTCTTCTTGGCAAGTATGTGTTTGGTAGCCTGTGGCGTCGTAATGCTGCAAAACGTAGCTAACCCTTATGTAATGGTTCTTGGAGCTCCTGAGAAAGGCGCATTCCGAATGACTTTAAGCCAAGCTCTTAACTCTGTAGCTACAACATTGGCACCTCTATTTATTACCTACGTCATAATTCGTGACCAAGCTCCAACACCATCTGCAGTGCCAACACCGTTCCTCGGACTCGGAATCTTTACCTTATTTATTTGTGTAATCTTGGTTTTCCTCAAACTTCCGAAGATAGATGAAGGAAAACAAGCCGAAGATGCCGGTATTCATCGCGAATACAAATCTTCAGTTTTCAAATATCCTCATGTATGGTTGGGAGCATTGGGCATCTTCATGTATATGGGTGTAGAAATTGGTGTACCTTCAATGTTGCCATATAAGTTCCGCGACATGATGGGTGCCGACAGTGATTACACCGCTGTTGCAACAAGCTATTTGGCATTCTATTGGGGTGGTATGATGGTTGGACGTTTCATTGGTGCAGCCATTTTGGCAAAGTTTGAACCACGTAAATTGCTGACTTCGTGTTTGATGCTTGGTGCTGTATGCATCCTGCTTAGTGTTGTTCTGCCTGGTATGGCAGGTATTTGGTGTATGATTGCTGCAGGCTTGTTCCACTCAGTAATGTGGCCTTTGATTTTCAACCTCGGTTTGCAAGAGTTGGGACCACACACGAAAGCTGCAACAGGTGTAATCAATACCGGTGTAATTGGTGCAGCACTCCTTACTCCGTTAATGGGTAAATTGGTCGATTCCACAAGTGTAATCATTGCCAGTTGCTGTCTTTTCATATTCTATGCATACATCGTTTGGTTCTGCAATTGGGGATCAAAGGTAGGTCTGGAGAACAAATAAGAATCTTTTTAACTTTTTAAAAATTATATCTATGGATATTGAACATGTAAGAAGTCGTTTCGTTAAACATTTCGACGGAAAGACAGGAAACATTTATCACTCACCTGGTCGTATCAATCTGATTGGTGAGCATACCGACTATAACGGAGGTTTCGTATTCCCTGGAGCAGTGGAACAAGGTATTATGGCTGAAGTTCGCCCTAATGGTCAGCAAACCTGCAATATCTACTCCATTGACTTAAAGGATATGGCTCATTTCAAGATTGATGATCCCGAAGGGCCAAAAGCTACTTGGGCTCGTTACATCTACGGAATCGTTCAGGAGATGAAGGCTCTTGGTGTAGATGTCAAGCCATTCAATGCTGCTTTTGCTGGCGATGTTCCATTGGGTGCAGGCATGTCCTCGTCTGCAGCCTTGGAGAGTTGTTTCGCATGCGCACTCAACGATTTGTTTGGTGACAATAAAGTCTCCAAATGGGATATGGTTCTAGCTGGCCAAGCAACAGAACACAAGTACATTGGGGTCAATTGTGGTATTATGGATCAGTTTGCGTCTGTTTTCGGTCAAAAGGGAAAACTGATGCGCCTCGACTGTCGTAGCCGCGAATTTGAATATTTCCCTTGGGAACCAAAAGGCTACAAGCTTGTTCTTCTTAACTCTAAAGTTAAGCATGAATTGAAGGGATCTCCGTACAATGATCGCCGCAACTCTTGCGAAAACGTAGTGAAAGCTTTGGGTAAACATTTCCCCGACAAGAAATTTGAAACATTACGCGATGCTAACTGGGATGAACTTGAAGCCGTGAAGCCTGAGGTCAGTGAAGAAGATTACACACGCGCTCATTTTGTATTAGGAGAAGTTGATCGCGTTTTAGCTGTAAGTGAAGCTTTGGAGAAAGGCGACTACGAGACTGTTGGCCAAAAAATGTACGAAACTCATTATGGCCTGAGCAAAGAGTATGAAGTGAGTTGCGAAGAGTTGGATTACCTCAATGATCTTGCAAAAGAAAATGGTGTAACGGGATCGCGCATAATGGGCGGAGGCTTCGGTGGATGCACCATCAATCTGGTTAAGGATGAGGTTTACGACAAGTTCATTGCGGATGCCAAGTTGAAATTTAACGAGAAGTACGGCCACGAACCAGAAGTCATTAATGTTGTTATTGGAGACGGCTCTCGAAAAATTTGCTAACGTCTTTTTCACGTCATCTAACAGCAATTAAATAAAATAGGAAGAAAACAATCGTTTTCTTCCTATTTTCATAAGGTATGTTATCAATTTGAAAATGATAACTCTGCAGCGTTATCCATAGCTTAAACTTGTCGTATTTTGTCTTTTTTGTCGCATATAGAACCATTGATATCTATTAACAAGTGTAAAAACACCCTTTTTCAAAAAAAACACACGTTTTGTTATGCAACTTTGAAAGAAAAGTCGTATCTTTACCATCAAATAACTAGAACCAATCAACTAACACACTTACTTATGGAAAACTTAAGGAATATGATGCTCGGAGCTGGGCTAGCTATTGCAGCTTTAACATCATGTAGTGGTGAAAAAAACACCACTGAATCGGGCCTTGATCCCACGGCATTCGACAGTACCATTGATGGGAAAAAGACGGAACTTGTAACTATTAGAAACAACAATGGCATGGAAGTATGCTTGACTAACTATGGTGGCAGAGTCGTTAGTATTTGCGTACCTGACAAGGATGGAAAGCCAACTGACGTTGTTTTAGGTTACGACAATATCAAACAATATGCAGATACTCTAAACTCGCCATCCGACTATGGATCGAGTGTAGGACGCTATGCCAATCGTATCAAAAAATCCAAGATTGTCGTGGATGGTAAAACTTACCAACTTCGTGCTAATGACAATGCCAATTGCTTGCATGGCGGCGGAAATACAGGTTGGCTCAATAAAGTGTACGATATTCAGACTAAAACAGATAGCTCTGTTACATTTGCCATTGTCGCTTCTGATGGCGAAAATGGATTCCCTGGAACAGTTAAGGCAACAGCTACTTATGTGGTAACAAGTAATAATACGCTTGACATTACATTCGGAGCAACAACTGACAAAGAAACAGTGGTTAACATGA
Organism: Eggerthellaceae bacterium; assembly: GCA_963656105.1. Classification (GTDB taxonomy): domain Bacteria; phylum Bacteroidota; class Bacteroidia; order Bacteroidales; family Bacteroidaceae; genus Prevotella. Next base: position 24,115 of record CAVKHW010000026.1, on the reverse strand, counting down.
CAAACCATAGTTATTTCAATCTCAATGGTGATCCTTCAAAGGAAGGTTTTGATCAAGTCATGTACATCAATGCTGACAAATTTACGCCAGCTGACTCTCTTTACATTCCCACTGGGGAAATAAAAGATGTAGATGGAACTCCAATGGACTTCCGTACGCCAACAGAAATTGGAAAGAAAGTCGATTACACATTCGACCAAATCAAGAATGCCACAGGCTATGACCATAATTGGTGTCTCAACACGTTCAAAAATGGCAAAGGTGATGATACACAAGTTGCAGCTAGCTTATTCTCGCCGAAGACTGGCATTTTACTTGAAGTGTTTACAAACGAGCCTGGTATTCAGGTTTATACAGGCAATTTCCAAGGGACAGGTATTGCATGTAAACATGGTATCAAATATCCTAAGCATGTAAGCGTTTGCTTCGAAAGCCAAAAGTATCCTGATAGTCCAACCAAAATTACTGAGAAAACAAAGGGATGGGAAATTTCTAATCCATACCTTAAACCTGGAGAGAAATATTATTCTCATCTCGTTTACAAATTCAGTGTAAAAAAATAACTATTTTATAACCTAAACTAATAAAAGAAAATGAATTGGAGTTCAACAGAATTCGTTTGGCTTGACTGGGTCGTTCTCGCCATTGGCGTTGTCGGCGTTATTTGGGCGGTATGGCATGCGATAGTCAAGGACAGAAAAGCTCAGAAGGGTGAAAATTCTTCTGCCTATCTCTTCGGAAAAGGTGAACCTTGGTATGTAATCGGTATGGCTATCTTTGCAGCCAACATAGGTTCTGAGCATCTAGTAGGATTAGCAGGAACAGGCGCCAAAAGTGGTGTGGGTATGGCTCACTGGGAGATGCAAGGATGGATGATTCTTATTTTGGGATGGTTGTTTGTGCCGTTCTATCAATTACTCATCAACAAGATGGGAAAGATTATTACCATGCCTGATTTCCTCAAGTTCCGTTATACACAACGTACCGGGTCATGGCTATCTATTATTACACTCGTTGCATATATCCTTACTAAAGTGAGTGTAACTGCTCTTACAGGTGGTATATTCTTCGAATATCTTTGGGGACTTAACTTTTGGGTTGGAGCAATTGGCTTGATAATCCTTACCACCATCTTTACTGTCTTCGGCGGTATGAAAGGTGTGATGACATTATCTACCATCCAAACACCTATCCTAGTGATTGGTGCTTTCTTGGTTCTCTTCCTTGGTCTCAGCGCATTGGGTGGTGGTAGCATTACCGCAGGTTGGACTGACATGATGGATTATTGCAGCCAATTAAACAATGGTTATGGTACAACACATATGTTCCATTGGGAGAAAGGTGACTCAATGTATCAAGAGTATCCTGGATTTGTCGTTTTCATTGGAGCTACAATCATAGGCTTCTGGTATTGGTGTACCGACCAGCATATTGTGCAGCGTGTATTGGGACAAGTTCCTGGTGAAAGCAATGCTGAGGTTATGAAACGCGCACGTCGCGGCACAATTGCTGCCGGTTTCTTCAAGGTGTTGCCTTGTTTCATGTTCTTGATTCCCGGAATGATCGCAGCAGCTTTAGCTCAAAAAGGTGCTATACAAATGGAACAAACTGACGCAGCATTTGCCATAATGGTAAAGAGTGTTCTTCCTGCAGGCATAAAGGGTATTGTTACCATTGGTTTCATCTGTGCGCTGGTAGCATCATTGGCTGCTTTCTTCAACAGCTGTGCCACTCTTTTTACAGAAGATTTCTACAAACCACTTAAAAAAGGTAAGTCAGAAGCTCACTATGTTTTCGTTGGACGGGTAGCTACTGTGGTTGTGGTAATTCTTGGCTTTGCTTGGTTGCCTATCATGATGAAGATGGACACTCTCTATAATTATTTACAAGGTATTCAGTCGCTTCTGGCTCCAGCCATGGTCGCTGTATTTGCTATGGGTATTTTCTTCAAGAAAATCACGCCAAAAGCTGGTGAATACACCATGATTACAGGATTCCTTATTGGTATGCTACGACTTGTTACCAATGTAATAACTGATACAGGCAAGACTGCAATGGAAGGAACTTTTTGGGATTGTACAGCATGGTTCTGGCAGACCAATTGGTTAGTCTTTGAATGCTGGTTGCTCGTTTTCCTTATTATCTTTATGGTTGTTGTAAGTTGCTTTACGCCTGCACCCAGTAAAGAACAGGTTGAAGCAATTACTTTCACAGCAGATTTCAAACAGTCTATCCGTGAAAGTTGGGGAGCATTCGATATTATTGGCACCCTTATAGTTATCGGCCTTTGCGCCGCATTCTATGTTTATTTTTGGTAAAATCACTATTTAGAGTTAGGAGTAAGGGAAATTGTAGCAATGAAATTTTCCTACTCCTATCTTACAAATAGTTGTTGCATAGCGATTAACGAACAAACGACGATGACGCAATTCTATAACGAATATTCCAAGGTTTTGGTTTCAGTCGACTGTATCATTTTCGGGTTTGACGGAAGTAATATACAGGTATTAATTGGCAAACGCCAAATGGATCCAGGACGTGGAGAATGGTCTTTATATGGCGGTTTCGTTGGCAGCAATGAAAATTTAGAAGATGCAGCCAACAGGGTTATTCTCGACCTTACTGGAATGGAAAAACTATATATGCGCCAAGTAGGGGCTTATGGTTGCGTTGATCGTGATCCAGGCGAACGAGTTATCTCTATTGCATATTGTGCGCTCATAAACGTGGTTGATTATGATGATCGCCTACGCATTGAGCATGGCTTAGAATGGGTCAGCCTAAATCATCTGCCCCATCTTTATTCTGATCATAACAAAATGATTTCAGACGCGATCGCGCAAATTCGTCGTCGCATCAATAATGAGCCATTGAGTTTTAAACTTCTTCCTGACTTTTTCACTCTTACACAGCTGCAGCATGTTTTTGAGGCAGTAATGGGTGAAGAAGTCGACAAGCGCAATTTCCGAAAGCGTATCAAAGATATCAATTTCATTGAGAAAACTGATATGATTGATAAATTGTCATCCAAACGAGGTGCTGCTCTCTATCGTTTTAATAAGAAAATTTATGAGAAGGCTCCCTCATTCAAACTGAAATAAGGAAAATGAAACATATTTTTCCCTACCCGCAACATTGAATCGAACACATTATCTTTTCAAAATAAGAGAAATACGAAATAGAAACACATAAATAAAATCATAACTTTAAAGGAGCGTATTATGTTAGAAGAATTAAAGGAAAAAGTATTCCAAGCAAACCTTGATTTGGTCAAGCATAACTTGGTACTTTTCACATGGGGTAATGTTTCAGGTGTCGATCGTGAAAAAGGATTAGTAGTTATCAAGCCATCGGGGGTAAGCTATGATACCATGAAAGCTAGCGACATGGTAGTAGTGGATCTTGAGACTGGTAAAGTTGTAGAAGGAAACCTTAATCCTTCGAGCGACACGCCAACGCATTTGGTAATCTATCGTAATTTCCCTGAGGTTGGCGGTGTTGTTCACACACACTCCACCTATGCCACAGCATGGGCGCAGGCCGGTGTTGATATACCAAACATTGGCACTACACATGCTGATTATTTCCACGATAGCATTCCTTGCACAGATGCCATGACAGAAGACATGATGGCGGATTACGAATATCAGACCGGAGTGGTTATAGTAAATCGTTTCAAGAAAGATAACATCAATCCCGTGCATACACCTGGCGTTTTAGTCAAAAACCATGGCCCATTCACCTGGGGAAAGGATGCCAACGAAGCTGTGTATCATGCAGTCGTCGCTGAGCAAGTAGCGAAAATGGCATTTGTTTCATTCTCGGTTAATCCTCGTACCACTATGAATCCGTTGCTCGTAGAGAAGCATTTCAGCCGCAAGCATGGCCCTAATGCATACTATGGACAAAAGAAAAAGAAATAATTTTTTGTAACTCAGTGAATGCAATGTATAACCAATAATTAAAAACAAACAACTATGATTAAAGCATTTGAAAACTTTGAAATTTGGTTCGTGACAGGAGCACAGCTTCTTTACGGCGGTGAAACAGTCAAGATTGTTGATGGTCACTCTAAGGATATGGTAGATGGCCTAAATAATAGTGGAATCATCCCCATCAAGGTAGTATACAAAGGTACGGCCAATTCTTCTGCTGAAGTTGAAGCCGTCATGAAAGCTTCTAACAATGATGAAAAGTGCGTTGGTATCATTACTTGGATGCACACTTTCTCGCCAGCTAAGATGTGGATTAAAGGTCTGCAGGCACTGAAGAAGCCACTGCTCCACTTCCATACACAATACAATGCTGAGTTGCCTTGGAATTCTATCGACATGGATTTCATGAACCTTAACCAGTCGGCACATGGCGATATCGAATTTGGACACATTTGTACTCGCATGCGTGTGCCAAGAAAAGTTGTTGTTGGCTACTGGAAGAGCGAGGAAGCTCAAAAACAAATCGCTACATGGGCACGTGTAGCTGCTGCTGTTGCCGATGCACATAACGTACGTTGCTTGATGTTTGGCATGAACATGAACAATGTTGCCGTTACAGATGGCGACCGTGTTGAATTCGAACAACGTTTGGGCTACCATGTTGACTATTATCCTGTTTCGTCACTCATGGAATATTACAAGAAAGTGACAGACGAAGAGGCTGATGCTCTTGTAGAAGAATACAAGAAGGCTTATACTATTAAAATTGATGAGTCTGGCGAAGAAGTCTATTGGGAGAAAGTTAAAAATTCCGCTAAGGCTGAATTAGCACTGCGTCGTGTACTCAAGGATGAAGGCGCTATTGCTTTCACAACCAATTTTGACGATCTCGGCGATGCCGATGTCAACGATTCCAATTTCTGCGGTTTTGATCAAATTCCTGGACTTGCGTCTCAACGTTTGATGGCCGAGGGTTATGGCTTTGGTGCAGAAGGTGACTGGAAGACGGCATGTCTTTATCGCACGCTTTGGGTTATGAACCAAGGTCTTGAGAAAGGGTGTTCATTCCTAGAGGATTACACGCTTAATTTTGCAGAAGGTCAGACATCCAGTCTACAAAGTCACATGCTTGAGGTTTGTCCTCTTATTGCTACTGATAAGCCTAAGCTTGAAGTGCATTTCCTTGGTATCGGTATCCGTAAATCGCAAACAGCCCGTCTTGTATTCACATCAAAGACCGGCAAGGGCATAAAGGCTACCGTTGTAGACCTTGGCAATCGTTTCCGTCTTATCGCAAGCGAGGTTGAATGCATCAAACCGCAACCAATGCCTAAACTTCCAGTTGCATCAGCCCTTTGGGTTCCACAACCTACATTCGAGATCGGTGCAGGTGCTTGGATTCTTGCCGGTGGCACACACCACAGCGCATTCTCGTACGACATTACTGCTGAGTACTGGGAGGATTTCTGCGAAATTCTTGGAATAGAATTCGTCAACATTGACAAGAATACAACTATTCGTACCTTTAAAGAGCAGCTTCGTAATAACGAGATTTATTATATGCTTAATAAGGCACTTAAATAATCAAAAATATTAATGAGCTTCGAGCTTCAAAGCATGAAACATAAGTTATTCATCAAAAGACATAACTCTTCAACCATGCTTAAAGCTTGAAGCTCTAATTGTTTCAAAGCAGACTTCTATTGTCTATGTAGTGCTCATCTTTGGCGAAAATAAAAAACTAAGCATGCACGTATTTGACTATCAGAAGCTTAAACCTAAAGACACTATGACAGCGAAAGACACCATACAACAAGGTAAAGCCATCCTAGGTATTGAATTTGGTTCAACGAGAATCAAAGCTGTGCTTATTGATGGCGACAACAATCCGATAGCGCAAGGTTCTCACACTTGGGAAAACCAATTGGAAAACGGATTGTGGACATATAGTATTAAGGCCATTTGGGAAGGTTTACAACATTGCTATGCCACACTGCGCGAGGATGTAAAGAACCAATATGGTTTAGAACTTGAAAATTTAGCTGCTATTGGTATCAGTGCAATGATGCACGGATATATGGCTTTCAACAAGAATAAGGAGATACTTGTACCTTTCAGAACTTGGAGAAACACTAACACAGGCAAAGCAGCAGCTCGTTTGTCTGAATTGTTTGATTTCAATATTCCTCTGCGCTGGAGTATCTCGCATCTTTATGAATGTATAATCGATGGTGAAAGTCATGTAAAAGATATCGATTATTTGGCAACACTCGATGCTTACATCCACTGGCAGTTGACAGGCGAACGCGTTACTGGCATTGGCGATGCGTCAGGAATGTTGCCTATCGACCCCGAGACTAAAGACTATGATGAGAAGATGGTCAAAAAGTTCGATACTCTTATATCGCCCAAAGGATACTCATGGAAGCTGCGCGACATCCTTCCGAAAGTTCTTGTAGCTGGACAAGATGCAGGTCGTCTAACACAAGAAGGTGCCACATTGCTCGACCCGTCTGGTCACTTGAAAGCAGGCATAGCAATGTGTCCTCCAGAAGGTGATGCTGGAACTGGAATGGCTGCCACCAATGCCGTACGCCAACGTACAGGTAATGTAAGTTGTGGAACATCATCATTCTCAATGATTGTATTGGAGAAAAATCTTTCAAAAGCTTACAAGAGCATAGATATAGTCACTACACCAGACGGCGCACCTGTTGCAATGGTGCACTGCAATAACTGCACAAGTGACATCAATGCATGGGTCAACATATTCTGTCAATTCTTGGAAATGACAGGTCAGACTGTTAATGTCGGACAATTGTTTACGAAGTTGTTCCAAGAAAGTCTTAACGGCGATCCTAATTGTGGCGGTCTTATGGCATACAACTATTTCTCGGGTGAACCCGTTACAGGGTTGGACGAAGGACGTCCTATGATTGTTCGCTCCCCCAACGATGTTTTCACTTTAGCTAATTTCATGCGAGCCAACCTTTATGGTGCTGTTGCTGTGCTCAAAATTGGCAACGATATCTTATTCAAAGACGAGAAAGTACAAGTAGACCGTATCACAGGCCATGGTGGATTCTTTACTACACCCGAAGTTGGACAACGTATTTTAGCTGCTGCACTCAACCTTCCCATTTCCGTAATGAAAACAGCGGGCGAAGGTGGTCCTTGGGGTATGGCTTTGTTGGCTTCTTATCTTGTAAATAGTGACAAGCACCAATCACTTGCAGACTTCCTCGACCAGAAAGTTTTTTCTGGCAATAAGGGAACAGAGGTTAAACCTTCACCTGAAGAAGTGGAAGGATTCAATTCGTATATTGAAAGTTACAAGAAAGGACTTGCTATCGAGCAATCCGCTGTGCAAAACAAAGACTAAGCATGAATATCATTGATAATCCGCAATTCATTAACTTTTTCCGATTGCCATATCGGTTTCGAGATATGTCACAATGTTAAAATTACATCATTGGGTTACAAAGCAAGGTAAAGTTATTGATTGCGGATTATCTTTTCCTTTTTAATCGGAAGAAGTTTCACTGCATAATCAAAATATTTCTCTATGGATCTGAAATACATTTCCACTTTTGCAGTTTCAATGATGTTTGCAACTAACATCTCTGCACAACATGCCACGTTTACTGTACATACCAATCAAGGACAGTATAAGATAAACAAAGAAATCTATGGACAATTTGCAGAACATTTAGGCACTTGCATTTATGGTGGCCTTTGGGTAGGTTCCGAATCTAGCATACCTAACACAAACGGTTACAGAAATGATGTGCTGCAGGCATTAAAAGATTTGAAAGTGCCTGTGCTACGTTGGCCTGGAGGGTGCTTTGCCGACGAATATCATTGGATGGACGGCATTGGTCCTAAAGAACAACGTCCCAAAATGCAAAACAACAATTGGGGAGGAACCATTGAGGATAATTCATTCGGTACCCACGAGTTTCTCAATCTCTGCGAACTTATTGGAGCAGAGCCTTACATAAGCGGTAATGTTGGGTCGGGCACAGTGGAAGAGCTAGCTAAATGGGTAGAATACATGACATCCGACGGAGACACTCCTATGGCAAATCTTAGAAGAAAGAATGGACGTCAGAAAGCGTGGAATGTGAAATATCTCGGCGTAGGCAACGAAAGTTGGGGATGTGGCGGAAACATGCGGCCCGAGTATTACGCAGACCTTTATCGCAGATATTCCACTTATTGCAGAAATTATGATGATCACAAGCTCTACAAAATTGCCTCGGGTGCAAGCGACTATGACTACAACTGGACAAAAATTCTTATGGATAATGTTGGTGGTTTAATGAACGGATTATCACTTCATTATTATACAGTAAAAGACTGGAGCAGCCACAAGGGTTCAGCATTAAATTTCAGTAATCAGGAATATTATTGGACGTTAGGAAAAGCATTGCAAATAGAAGATGTCATAGCAAAACATTGTGCCATAATGGACAAGAAAGACCCCCAGAAAAAAATTGGCCTATTAGTTGACGAGTGGGGAACTTGGTGGGATGAAGAGCCCGGCACCATCAAGGGACATCTTTATCAGCAAAACACCATGCGCGACGCTATGGTTGCTGCACTTACGCTCAACGTATTCCATCGACATACAGACCGTGTGCGCATGGCCAACATAGCTCAAGTGGTCAACGTGCTTCAATCCATGATCCTAACAGACACAAAAGGCATCGGCCATATGGTTCTTACACCAACTTATCATGTTTTTCGAATGTATCGAGGGTTTCAGGATGCGATCTATCTGCCCTTGGATGCCCAAGTGGATTCCATACCTGTTGATGGCGGACACATGTATAGGATGACTAAGGGAATGATACCTTCCATTTCTGCTTCTGCTGCAAAAAAAGCAGACGGAACAATCGTGTTTTCTCTTGCCAACACCAGTTTAGAGAAGACACAAACAATAGATATCAACTTAGCTGATTACGATGCAAAATCTGTCACTGGTGAAATCCTTACCGCTCAACATATTACAGACTACAACGATTTCGAACATCCCAATGTAATTAAGACAGGCAACTTTAGTGGAACCAAATTAAAGAAAAATACTTTGAGTGCCAAAATACCTGCCAAATCAATCGTTGTTCTAAATATAAAATAGTAATTTTGCAACAAACGATACTTGAAAATAACAAAACAAAGAATACATAAATATCAAGACAATGAATGACATTCAAGTAATGAATCATGCAGCCGACAATATCCGAATATTGGCTGCATCCATGGTGGAGAAAGCCAAGTCTGGACACCCCGGTGGTGCAATGGGGGGAGCTGACTTTATCAATGTTCTTTTCTCTGAGTATATGGTATGGGATCCTACAGACCCCACATGGACTGGTCGTGATCGTTTTTATCTAGACCCTGGCCATATGAGCCCCATGCTTTATGCAGCATTGACACTTCAAGGTCGTTTCAGTATCGATGAAATCAAACAGTTGCGCCAATGGGGGTCACCATGCCCTGGTCATCCAGAGCTCGATGTAGTTCGCGGAATTGAGAATTCAAGTGGTCCCTTAGGTCAAGGACATGCTATTGCAGCAGGTGCTGCTGTAGCAGAGAAGTTCCTCGAAGCACGTTTAGGTCACACCATGATGCAACACACCATTTATGCCTACATCTCTGACGGTGCCGTTGAAGAAGAAATTTCGCAAGGCGTTGGACGTATAGCAGGTGTTTTGGGTCTCAACAATTTGGTCATGTTCTATGATTCCAACGACATTCAGTTGTCTACTGAGTGTGCTGAGGTTATGCAAGAAGACACAGCGGCTAAGTATAAGGCTTGGAATTGGAATGTCATAGAGATCGATGGTAGTGATGTGGAACAAATCCGTAAAGCGCTCGATGCTGCAAAACAAGAGCAAGAACGCCCCACCCTCATCATTGGAAAAACCGTTATGGGTAAGGGTGCTTTGAAAGCTGACGGAACCAGTTACGAGCACAACGTCAAGACTCATGGCGCTCCCTTAGGTGAAGGCGCATTTGCTAATACCATTAAAAATCTTGGAGGTGAGCCCGAAAATCCATTCGTGATCTTCGAAGACGTGAAAAAGTTGTATGCAGACCGTGCCGAAGAGTTGAAAGCCATTGTGACCAAACGTAAGGCTGCTGAAGAGGAGTGGGCAAAGCAAAATCCTGCACTCAAAGAGCAGATGGACGAGTGGTTTAGCGGGAAAGCACCTAAGATTGACTGGAGCAAAGTGCAGCAGAAAGAAGGTTCGGCAACACGTGCTGCTTCAGCTGCCTGCTTGTCTGAACTGGCAAAACAGGTTCCCAATATGATTTGTGCTTCAGCCGACCTCTCAAACTCCGATAAGACAGATGGTTTCTTGAAAGAAACTCACGCTCTGCAGAAGGGCGATTTCTCTGGTGCATTCTTTCAGGCAGGTGTAGCCGAGTTGACAATGGCCGACATGTGTATCGGTATGATGCTACATGGAGGTGTCATAGCAGCAATGGGCACATTCTTTGTGTTCTCTGATTACATGAAACCAGCTGTTCGTATCGCTGCATTGATGGGTGTTCCCGTCAAGTTCATTTGGACACACGACGCATTCCGTGTAGGCGAAGACGGCCCAACCCACGAGCCTGTAGAGCAAGAAGCCCAAATCCGTCTGATGGAGAAGTTACAAAACCATAAGGGACAGGATAGTGTCCGCGTATTCCGTCCAGCCGAGGCAGACGAGACAACTGTCTGTTGGGCTATGGCCATGGAAAACATGGAAACGCCCTCAGCGTTAATTCTTTCGCGCCAAGGTATAGCCAAACTACCTGCTGGAAACGATTACGAGCAGGCACGTAAGGGTGCATACATTGTTGCTGGTTCTGACGAGAATCCCGATGTTATTTTGGTTGCAAGCGGATCGGAGGTTTCAACATTGGAATCAGGTTGCGATGCTCTTCGCAAAGATGGCATCAAAGTGCGTGTTGTGAGTGCACCTTCTGAGGGATTATTCCGTCGTCAATCACAAGAGTACCAAGATGCAGTTCTGCCGTATGATGTGAAAAAATTCGGCATGACGGCTGGTCTTCCTTGTACTCTTGAAGGATTAGTTGGAATTGGTCCTAACAGCAAGATCTTTGGTATGAAAAGCTTTGGCTTCTCCGCTCCCTATAAAGTGCTTGATGAAAAATTGGGCTACACAGGAGAAAATGTCTACAAGCAAGTGAAAGCGTTCTTGAACAGATAACCCAAAGATCCAAATGGAAATTAAAACCGTAGGCTTAGCCAGCGACCACGCTGGCTTTGCCTTAAAACAATTTGTTAAACAATATCTTGAAAATAAGGGTATTGCATACAAAGATTATGGTACTGCCACTGAGGAGAGTTGCGACTATTCCGACTATGGTCACGCTCTGGCTAATGGAATCGAAAACGGTGAAGTATATCCAGGAATAGGTATCTGCGGTTCAGGCGAAGGTATAGCAATGACGCTCAATAAACACCAAGAAATAAGAGCTGGTCTTTGTTGGATACCCGAAATAGCACATCTTATTCGTCAGCATAACAATGCTAATGTGCTCGTAATGCCTGGAAGGTTTATCGACAACGACATGGCAGAAAAGATAATGGACGAATTTTTCAATACCGAGTTCGAGGGTGGACGCCATCAGCGTCGTATCGACAAGATGCCTGTAAAGTAATAATTAAGTTACGGCCTAAGAATAAAGAAATATAACCTTGCACATATCCACAAAAGGAAAGTGCAAGGTTTTATTATAGGTGGGTTCTATAAATAATTGATGAGATGAAAAAGATTATAATATTAGATTTCGATGGAACAATAGCTGATACAGCGCCTGTAATTATCAATACCTTTCACCGTGTTTTCGATGCAATGAATATTCAACAACACACAAATAAGGAAATTGCTAGTACCATAGGGCTCCCGCTTATCGAAGCTTTTCCAATCTTGTCGCCAATGACCGAAGACACGGCAGCCAAATGTACCCAACTTTACCGTAATATATTTGAAGAGGTAAACCACGAATTAGGAGTTCAGATGTTTCCGCATGTTGCAGCAACTCTTCGACAACTTCATTTTATGGGATACATTCTAACCATTGCCACAAGCAGAGGATTCGAATCCGTGTCTGCATTTATAAAGTCGTTTGGGCTTGAAAACATCATATCCTTTATTGTTGCTGCCGAAAACGTGACACATGCCAAGCCCAATGCGGAGCCAGTCATTACCACATTAAATCATTTCTCACTAATTCCAAGCGATGCAGTGGTTGTTGGTGATACTCATTTTGATATACTTATGGGTCGCAATGCAGGTTGCTCGACTGTTGGTGTAAGTTATGGAAATGGGTCACATGAAAGTTTAATAGATGCAGGTGCCGATGCCATCATCGACGATTTTTCTAACCTTTTATCAATACTTCCCTACCATAGCGCATAGCTTTCTATTGTCAACTGACTTTATTATTGCATCTTGATTCAGTGTTCAAATTTAAACAGTTTATGTATAAACCAAGTCAACGGACATGTCGTTCAAAATAATAGTCAACCGTTGCTCTGATGTTTTTTAATCTTTATATTCGCTTTCGTTTATAAATCCGTGACGATATGCATAAAGCAATTCTTCAAGGTCTTTTACTTGGTTTTGTAATTCTTTGCCTTTATCAGTATCAGCCACTCTCATTCTATGAGACGACATCTCAACGATTTGTGTGGTAGACTTAATATCTGTACCCCGCAAAATAGCATCCTCTGCGCTGGTGAATGGTTCATGTTGAACAAGTTGGAATCCGCGGCTATGGTAAACTAATGTGTATCCTGCAATTCCTGTTTCTTTGTGGTAGGCTTGCGAAAAGCCCCCATCTATTACCATCAGTTTGCCATTGGCTTTGATAGGATTCTCTCCCTTTCCAACCCTTACGGGTACATGTCCGTTGATCATATGCCGATTGTTGCCCTTTATGCCAAAGGCATCCATGATAAGATCGCATACTGATTCATCATCTCGTAGCAAAAAGTAATTACCCTTTTTCTCCTCGTGAGTTTCTTCCTGTCGAATAAAGTATCTTTCAAAGGTTGCCATTTTCGACTTATCGAATAAAGGACTGTCAGGACCACACCACAGATACATGAAATAATCGATGGCGTAATTTCGAAGTTCTGGCGTAGCATCACTTTGAAAAGCTTGTCTAATGAGGTGGCCTATTTCTTTCATAAGCGACAAGCCAGAGCAATGATGTCCTGGATAAATCTCAACTTCCTTCAATGAGCCATCGGCATTCAAAGGAACCGACGCGTGGAACAATAAATTGTTGTTACAAACACCATACATACAACCATGTGCCAAAAGCACGCGAATATGTTTATGAAATTTTTCACTCACTGCGAAACTATGATGTAGTTTCGCCAACAGTTCTGTTTCTTCCAGTGTCAGTTCATTGGGTTTGTCAGGATTAATTGTGGGGAAAAAGCAACTTGTCAACGGATAATCTTTGTCGAGTAAGTGTATGGTTTTGTGGCCATAGTCAACAAAGTTGAACATCTCGCGATCCTGCATATTCCATTCTGGGTGTCGTTCGTAAAGTTGTGCCTCTAGTTTAAATTGAATGACAGATATGGCTTTGTGCATTTGTGCGGTAAGCCGTTTTGTTTTGTCGTCGAGACGTTCAGCCCCACCTGTCAACTTGGGTAGAAATTCTTCGCAAGGATCATCGGTATAGGTTTCCATGGCAAAGGTGGCGAGTGGTAATAAATTGATGCCATAGCCTTCTTCCAGAGTAGCAAGGTTAGCGTAGCGCAATGATAATCTTATGACGCTACACATGCATGCATCGTTTCCAGCGGCTGCCCCCATCCATAGAATGTCGTGATTACCCCAAGTTATATCCCAATGATGATACCCATCCAGCAAGTCCATGATTTTATGTGCTCCCGGACCTCGATCGTAAATGTCACCAAGTATATGCAATTGGTCAATGGCAAGACGTTGTATCACATGGGAAATGGCAATAATAAAATCATCAGCACGTCCTGTTGATATGATGGTGTCTACTATGACATTGACATAAGCTGCTTTATCCGAATCGTCTGTGCATTCATGCAACAATTCCTGTATAATGTAGGAAAATTCATCGGGAAGCGATTTGCGCACTTTTGAACGTGTGTATTTGCTTGATACATCTCGGCACACGGCCACCAAATGATGCAGTGTAATATGATACCAGTCGTTGATATCAGGTTCCGCATCTTTCACTATTTCCAATTTTTGTTCCGGATAATATATGAGCGTACACAACTCTCTTTTCTCGTTCTCACGTAATGTCGTTCCAAACAGTTCGTTTACCTTACGCTTAATATTACCCGAGGCATTTTTCAATACATGCTGAAAAGCCTCGTATTCGCCATGTATATCAGCCAGAAAATGCTCAGTTCCTTTAGGCAGGTTTAATATGGCCTGCAGGTTGATGATTTCGGTACTGGCATCAGCTATTGTAGGAAATGAGTGGGCTAGCAATTGCAGATAATGCTTGTCTTTTTCCACGTCATATTGTTTAATCATATCAATAAGTATTAAATTTTGTTATGACTTTTGTCAATTCCTGTGCAATCTTGTCATTTTTAGCTATAAAAGGCATGAAACCCTCTGTAAGTCCAAGTGTATCTTGAAGAACTGCCATCAGGCGTTGCGAGAAATCCTGTATTCCCATCGAATTGGCTGCTTCCTTTAGTTTATCTTCGTCGACATCACTGAAACGAATAATTTTATAAATGTCTGCCAAATGCGACATAGGCGCAATCTGGTGTTCCATTTCATATTTAAAGTTGAGCAGTTTAACTAAAATCGATTTTTCTCTCTCATTTTTAGAATCAAACACATCGTTGAGCTTGCTCTTTGTCAACGGATTACGCGAAAGGAGTTTCTGGCCATCCAAAGCACCATTCGGGTAATTATAATCCGAGGCGTATCGGTCAACATCAGAGACATCTGTAATCGGTATATCCATTTGCAAACGATTTAGACCCAATATCAACTCATCCAAAATACGCTCATCAGAAGCGTATAGAAAAACTTTTCGCCATTCAGCTTCATCCATATCCTTCAGTAAAAGCGAGAGATTATTTAAACGCTTTTTATCGCGACCGATGGTGGGGTCTATACCTAGAGCCAACAGCCTCCCGATAACTTTGCATGATTTCTGCTTTAGTAATAATCGGGCATATGAGTCTATAACCTTTTGATATAGTTGGCTCATTTGGTCAGACATCTCGATAAATGTCACTTTGCTCGTCAAAACTGG
Source organism: Eggerthellaceae bacterium (assembly GCA_963656105.1). GTDB lineage: Bacteria > Bacteroidota > Bacteroidia > Bacteroidales > Bacteroidaceae > Prevotella. The sequence continues at coordinate 8,882 of CAVKHW010000026.1, read as the reverse complement.
GTTCTTTATAAGGGCAACATGCGAGTTCCACTTGAGAGAAACAAATGTTTCATATTCCAATTTACCGCAAACATGTACAGTCAATGCTTTGCGCACTGCATCCCGTTGGGTTGTAAATATCAAATGTCCCTTGTGTTGCCTTACAAACCATGGTTGCAGACCACCTAAAGGCGAAAAGATGGTGGGTACATGACATGCGTACAAAGTGTCCAAAAGTCGTATGGCATCTTTGTTCCAACAACCAAACACATGTACCAAATCATAATCGGCTAAATGTCCACATGTGTTGTCTTCACGAGTGTAAGAAAGCTCAATGTCTGCAAACCTTTGCATGTTATGAGCCAATTGCGTTACCATTTCATTGTAGATAGGTGACGCCTTGGTTTCTGGAGTTACATGATATAGAATTTTTCTTAGCATCGTAGTAGCCCTCCATTATGCACCTATTGTTTGTGGGTCGTGAAATTCAGACGGTCAGAAAAATAATGACGCAACAGAAAATACATATTCGACCACATCATAAAATGATCGTAAACGGCAGACATTGAGAAATGTTCACCAAACTTTCTAATTGCTTTCCGATCAACCACATATCGGATTGCAAACTCCATAATGAAACTAAAGCAAGCAACACCAAGGAGAAGCCAATTATCTGTAAACACCGAATATGCAACACTTGACAAAATTACCACTAAATACATACGCATTACTATTTGGTCAACATCAAAAAGCAGACGATGCATAAAGTTGCGCGTCAAAGACTTGCGTGATTCCATATAATAGATATGCGCATCGCTCCATGACTTTTGTGTAGGTGCATCTTGCACCAGCCATGCATCAGGCGACGTTTCAGAAGCAGTGCGTCTTACTTCAGAAAATTTGTTGACCAAAAAATCGTATTCGCCTCGTACCAAGTCCAAATTGCCCAAATAACCATTATCACGCATAAATTTACTTTTGCGAAACATAAGGTTTGAGCAATTGGTTCGATAGGCTCGCTTACGGCATTCGCGCAACAAATAACAGAAGTGATAGAAACGTTCGTAGCGTTTAAACTGCGAGGTGTCTTCCGAAAAATTGCTATATCCTACGACTAACGATTTTCCTTCATCACAATTACGAGCCATAAGAGACAGCCAATTGTTGGAGAGGGGCTCGCAATCTGAATCGACTAGCAAAAGCCATTCGTTTTTAGCTGCCTTCACCCCCAGTGTAATGGCCAGTTTACGACGGCTCATATAGCGTGAAGTATTCGGAATATAAGTAACATAAAGATGCGCATCAACTGACTGCTGATTTAGCTCATACTCTATTCTTTTCAACGCATTTTCAACCTCTGGGTCACCTTTTTCGATTACCACGATCACTTCATAGCCAGCGGGATAATCCTGCTGCAGAATGGAAGGCAAATGTTTCTCCAGTCGATCAGCATCTTTATGCGAAGCAATAATGATAGAAACGGGTTGCAATTCTCTTTGATCCACTGGCTTGTCTTTTCGTTTCAGTCGGCAAAACGGACTAAAAAACGGAGTAGCCAAAGCAAACACGATAGCAGCAATAGATAATATAATTGCTATATTGTCTGATAAAATCACTTCCATTTCTTTATTATTAACTTTGTGTTATTACAGATCCTCTGTAACATATCCTTGAGGAAGAGCGCGGCAGTTGTATTGACTGGCCATTATCTCTCCATAAGCACCCGCTGATCGGATTGCAATCAGGTCACCCCGACGGGTTTCGTTTAGATCAAGCGATTTGCCAAACACATCGCTTGATTCGCAGATGGGCCCTACCACATCGTATGTCTTGATTGGTCGGTCACTACTTATATTCTCAATTTTATGATATGCCTGATACAACGCAGGACGAATCAAATCGGTCATCCCAGCATCAACTATGGCAAATTGTTTAGTTGCTCCCTGTTTTACATAGAGAACTTTCGTGACAAGTGATCCCATTTGCGCCACAACCGAACGACCTAATTCAAAATGCAATTTTTGGTTAGGCCGTAACAAAAGATGCTTGGCAAAAGTGGAAAAGTACGATTTAAAATCGGGCACGGGAATGCGGTTTGGATGGTCGTAGCTTATTCCAAGCCCACCGCCAACATTGATGTTTTCAACACGGATGTGATGTCGGTCAAGTTCTTCTTGTAATTCATTAATTCGGTTGCAGAGAGACTCGAAGTCGCCCATGTCAAGTATCTGACTGCCAATGTGAAAATGCAAGCCCTTAAAGCAAACATTCTTCATGTTTTCCACCTTGTCGATGGTTGAAACCATATCATTCAATGCGATACCAAACTTGTTTTCAGCAAGGCCTGTCGTGATATTGGCATGCGTGTGAGCACCAACATTCGGGTTAATTCGCAGACAGACATTGGCCACTAAGCCTTTGGCTTCTGCCAACTCGTTAATAACTTCCAATTCGGCAACACTCTCTACATTAAAGCAAAATATGCCACTGTCCAATCCGAGGTTAATCTCCCAATCGCTTTTCCCCACACCTGCATAGACAATCTTGTCTGCGGGAAAACCTGCATGTAAAACCGCTTCTATTTCGCCTCCGCTTACGCAATCGGCTCCCAACCCGGCTTCGCGGATAATTCGCAGAACTTTAGGATTGGCGTTTGCTTTTACGGCATAATGGACGAGAAAGTTGTCATAGCGCTCCATTTCTTTATTAATTTCGTGAAGCGTCTCTCTCAGTAGTGTGGTGTCATAATAGTAGAACGGTGTTCTGACTTTCTGAAACTTGTCTATCGGAAAATTTCCTTTCATATATAGTGTTTGTGTATTGAGTAGTGTGCTATTTACTTGAACAAAGTGTTGGAAAGGCTTTGCAATGCCCGTTTCTTGTCTGATTCCTTAATCAAGAAGGAAATATTGTAGTTGCTTCCTCCATAACTTATCATCCGGACGGGTATGTCTCTCATGGCGTCAGTAGCAATGGTTTCAAATCCGAGATTGCTCCAGTCAAGGTCGCCTACCACGCAGATAATGCACATATTGGTATCCACGGTTACGGTGCCATACTTTTTCAGTTCGTCAACGATCTCATTGAGATGAGCGTTGTTGTCGATACTCATGGAGACGCCTACTTCTGAAGTGGCTAGCATATCGATGGGGGTCTGATAGCTTTCGAATATTTCGAAAACTTTTCGAAGAAATCCCGTAGCAAGGAGCATACGCGAAGACTTGATCTTAATAGCAGTTATATTGTCTTTTGCAGCTACTGCCTTTATCTTTCCTCGTATCAATACGTTGTCAATGATTGTTCCCTCAGCTTTGGGATCAAGTGTGTTCTTCAGTCTTACGGGTATACCTGCAAATTTGGCGGGCTGCACACATGTGGGATGCAGAATCTTGGCACCAAAGTAAGCCAATTCTGCAGCCTCTTCAAAATTGAGCTGGTGGATAGCTTCAGTGTGATCCACTACTCGTGGATCATTGTTGTGCATGCCGTCAATATCCGTCCATATTTGTATTTCATCAGCAGGAAGCGCCGCACCGATAAGCGAGGCTGTATAATCAGATCCACCACGCTGCAAGTTGTCGACCTCACCATAAGCATTTCGGCAAATGAATCCCTGTGTTACATATATTTGGTTACCTTCGTTCTTCTCCATAGTGGCGCGAAGTTTTTCCTTGATGTATCTTGGGTCAGGATCGGCATTCTTGTCGGTTCGCATAAAGTCGAGCGCACTAAGAAGAACTGCTTTTACCCCTATCTCCTTGAGGTAGTTTGTCATCATGTTGGTTGAGATTACTTCTCCTTGAGCAACGATGGTCTTTTCCTCAAAACTTGTAAACAAGTCTTTCGTGAATGAACGCAAGTAGTTGAATTCCTCCAATAAGAAAGCTTTGGTTTTCTCCTTATATTCGTCTGTTGAATAAAGTTCTTCTACATGCTGCTGATATTTTTTCTCTAACGTGTTTATTACTTCGTTTGCGCCTTCGGGATTTTTCTTATAAAGATAATTGCTTATCTCTACAAGCGAATTGGTGGTTCCGCTCATTGCAGAAAGCACGACAAAAGTGGGCTCGCCTGACTCTGTAATCAGAGCAGCTACATTTTTCATTCTTTCGGCATTACCGACAGAAGTGCCTCCAAATTTCATTACTTTCATAGTCGTTTGCTTTATGTGTGTTAATCAGATACTTTATAGTAATAGTTCTCACAACGATTGTTTATCGCTGACTTTCAGTTTGTTGTACGACGATGTTACATCTTTGATTTGCCCATTGTCGCATTGGTACACGACACCCGGGAAACGGTCGAGCATGGGGATGTTGTGTGTAGACATCACCACCGCTGTGCCGTTAGTGGTAATGTCTTTGAGCAGTTTTACGATATTGTTGGCCGTTTCGGGATCCAAATTTCCTGTTGGCTCGTCTGCAATAATTATTTTGGGTTGGTTAAGCAAGGCTCTGGCAATAGCTATGCGTTGTTGCTCTCCCCCCGACAACTCGTGAGGCATACAGTCTTTCTTGTCTTCCAAGCCAACGTCGGCCAACACTTCGCCTATGCGTTTGTCGATATCATGTTTGTTCTTCCAACCAGTTGCTTTCAGAACAAATTGCAGGTTCTTGTATATCGTTCGGTCGGTAAGGAGTTTAAAATCCTGGAAAATGATACCCATTTCCTTGCGCAGTGCAGGGATGTCCTTGCGTTTGATGGCAGTCAAGTCTCTCCCCAGCACATTGGCTTTTTCGGCTTCGTCGTTGTAGACATCAAGTTCACAGTAGAATGTTTTCAGCAGTGAGCTTTTGCCAGAACCCACTTTACCTATGATATACACAAACTCCCCTTCTTCAACATTGAACTCAACTTCATCGAGAATCAGGTTGTCTTGTTGGTATATTTTGACTTTCTGATAGTCAATCAGCATACTCATTATTAGTTTCTAAAAGGGTTAAGATTGGTTACTTTTCATCATTCTTCTTGTTTTATCCCATTCGGGGTCATGGCGTTTGATTAGTTCGCGCGCCACATCTTCGATAGACAGTCCTTTTGCTGTTAGCATCACTATTAGATGATACAACAGGTCTGAAGCTTCGTAAACAAGATTTTCGTTATTGCCGTTTGTTGCCTCGATTACGGTTTCAACCGCTTCCTCGCCCACTTTCTGTGCCATTTTGTTGATACCCTTCTTGAAAAGGCTTGTAGTATAGCTATTCTCTGGCATTTCTTGAAAGCGTTTATTTATAAAACTTTGCAGGTCGGACAGGAATACAACGGGATTCAATATGTTTTGTTCTCCCCAGCAAGTATCCGTTCCCAAATGGCAGGTAGGGCCTTGTGGATGCACATAAACAAGGAGCGTGTCGTTGTCGCAATCGATCTTGATGTCCACAAGGTTCAGATAATTGCCCGACGTTTCACCTTTGGTCCATAGACACTTTCTGGTGCGACTCCAAAACGTCACCTTTTTGGTTTCTATAGTTTTACGGTAAGCCTCTTCGTTCATAAATCCAAGCATCAGCACGTTCTTTGTCATTGCGTCTTGAACGATTGCTGGCACAAGGCCTCCCATTTTTTCGAAATCTATATTCATCATAGCATAGTTATATATCAAACCCTCACATTTACGCCTTCATCCTTCAAATACCGTTTCAAATCGTGGATTGCTATTTCCCCGTAATGAAAGACGCTGGCGGCAAGCGCAGCATCAGCATGTCCTACGGTAAACGCATCGCGGAAGTGCTCCATGGTTCCAGCTCCTCCGCTGGCAATAATTGGCACCGACACTTCTTCAGCCAACTGTGCTAAAGCTTCTAAGGCAAATCCGGTCTTTACACCGTCATGGTTCATGCTGGTGAAAAGTATTTCGCCTGCTCCACGGTCGGCAACCTCTCTTGCCCATTGAAAGAGATTAAGTGCCGTAGGCGTATGGCCGCCGTTAACATAACAAAGCCATCCCGACTGGTCCAGTCGGGCATCGATGGCGCAAACGCATACTTGCGAACCGTATTTGGCAGCAATTTCGTCGATTAGCTGCGGTGTTTTTATTGCAGCACTGTTGATGCTGACTTTATCGGCACCTGCATGGAGCAGACGGTCAACATCAGCCAACTCGTGTATGCCGCCACCCACGGTGAAGGGGATATTGATTTCGGTTGCCACTTTAGTCACCATTTCGGTGAATGTTTTGCGTCCTTCCAATGAGGCCGTTATGTCGAGGAACACCAATTCGTCGGCACCTGCATCGCTATAGGCCTTGCCAAGTTCTACTGGGTCGCCAGCCTGTTTGAGGTTAGTGAAATTCACTCCCTTGACAGTTTGCCCGTCTTTTACATCCAGACAAGGTATGATTCGTTTGGCTATCGTATTACTTCCCATTGTTCAACTGCTTTAAGTCTATACGCCCTTCATACCATGCTTTTCCAAAAACCACGGCAGGGATACCTGCCTCGTCGAGGGCTATTATGTCTTCTGCCGAACCCACTCCGCCACTTGCTATGAGGTCAAGCTGCGGATAACAGGCCAAAATGTTCTTGTATACATCAATGGCAGGGCCAGCCAATGTGCCGTCTCGCGAAATTTCGGTACACAAGACGTGTTTGACACCGGCTTTCACATATTTATCCAAAAAAGGAATCAATTCGTATTCGGAATTGTTGAGCCAACCATTGATGGAAATTTTTCCATCACGCGTGTCGGCACCAAGTATTAATCGATCGGAGCCATAACAATGAAGCCACGAAATAAAACGGTCGGAATCGCTCACAGCAACGCTGCCAACAGTGACCATCGAAGCTCCATACTGGAAGGCCGTCTGTATGTCGGCATCCGACTTTATGCCACCACCAAAATCTACGGTCAGATGTGTGGCGGTTGTGATTGCCTCCAAGACTTTCGTGTTGACGATATGCTTTGACTTAGCGCCGTCTAAGTCAACAACGTGCAGACGGGTAAAGCCCAAATCCTCGAACCTACGCGCCTGTTCAACGGGGTTGTCATCGTAGACAACCTTCTGATCGTAATCACCCTTGGTCAAGCGCACGCATTTTCCATCGATTATATCAATGGCCGGTATAAGTTGGATATTCATCTTGACAAGGATAAAAAGTTACTGATAATCTGTTCGCCCACTACCCCACTCTTTTCCGGATGAAACTGGGTTGCCCAAAAGTTATCCTTATGAAGTGCTGCTGAATAGGGTTGAATATATTCTGAAGTAGCAATCGTGAACGGACAAAGAGGAACATAATAACTGTGTACAAAATACACATAGTTATCATTGCTGATTCCCTTCATTAAAGGAGATTTTAAATCTGTTAGCGTATTCCATCCCATAGCGGGAACTTTTTGGTCGTTGAGCACAGGTTCAAAACGTTTCACATCCACTGGAAATACGCCAATGCAATTCACGTTTCCTTCGTCGGAATGTCGGCACAATAGCTGTTGGCCTACACATATTCCAAGAACCGGTTGTTTCAAGGTGCGGATGACCTCGTCCAACCTATGTTTTTTCAAATCGCCCATTGTGGTGCGTGCATTCCCCTGACCAGGAAAAATGACACAATCGGCTGAAGCCAAACGTTCCGCATTGTCAGTCAGCTCGGGATTGACCCCTTGCCTTTTCAAGGCACTTACGACAGAGAATATATTACCTGCATTATATTTTACGATTGCGACATTCATTACCCTAGCAAATTTAGATACGCTTTGTCTTTTAATATTGCAAATTTACATATTTTCCTTCAAATGAAAGAATGAATTGAAGAAAAGGAAAGTTTTTTTTTACGAATGACATAACTATTCGCAGAATAATCGGTTTTCAACTTAAAGTCGCATTTTCTCTACTAAAAAACGAGAACTGCCAAAACGAGAAACCGCCAAGCAATTTGCTAAACCCGAATACGTTGCTACTCTTTAAAATTAGCGGAAATCTCTATAACGTAGGGATTCGAACCCTCTCCTCTCGCTTTCACGCTCAGTTTGTTCCTACATACACTGACATCTATTATAGAGATATGAAGCAAAGTTACATAAAAATGCAAAGACTACAAAGCAATTGAAGAAAAATTGGAAATCAAAGTAGTGATTTGATTAATTCTCAAGTTTCGGATTTTGTACTTTTCCTTCAATATGCGTCCCTGAAGGGGGTAAACTCTGCAAATGATAAAACAGAAAGTTGAGTTAATCACAACTAAAACTACTTTTGCCGATACAGCAAAATTTATATTTGCTTTTTATCGGTACAGTGGAATTATTTTTGTTTGTATTTATTCTTTAACTGAAGTTTCGGATTTAGGAATTTATGCTTGTATATACGTCCCCGAAGGGGGCAAACTTTGAATAACCGCTGGTGACCGTAGGGAACCTGCGGATTCAGTAGCAGAGCGTAAAATCGTCCTCGATGAGGGCGAACTTGTCATGCAAAAATGCTTTGTGCGAGCGTTCGCACTCTTCGAGGACGTTTTGTCATCTGGGGCTCTATCCGCAGGTTCCGTTCGCTACGCTCTCTCCACCAGCGGTTATGCAGAGTTAGCCCCCCTTCGGGGACACCTGCTAAACGGCAAATCCGAAACTTGAGTGCTTTAATTATAGATTCTGAAACTGTGCAGACTTAAATGCAAAAGCGATTTTATGTAAGATATTGCCAATCATTGAAAGTATTTTTGTTTCAATTTTATTGGTGTCTGGTAAAATGTTGGCCTAACATTGTAAAACGTTGAAAAACTGTTCTTTATAAAGTTTTGGGAAATGTAGAGCTTACTTTTGCCTATTGCAAGTTTTGCCATGCATTGCTCCTGAAAGGGGTGCAGATTATAGGATAGGGGCTTGCCCCTATTTATCAAAGCACCACCGTCTTTTGCCCCTGCTTTCTATGTTAAAATCCAAATATTTTGACCGATATTTTTGGCTTATGC
>CAVKHW010000025.1:0-35662 GCA_963656105.1 Eggerthellaceae bacterium | reverse complement strand
GCACTCGGCAAATTGAAAACAAGTTTTCTTTGCACTCGTTTGCATTATCTTTGCACAAGATAAGTCTGTTCGCAAAGACAAAGATAATAATATAATCACGAAAAATGAAGGTCGGTTTCAAAAATAATTATCTTCTCGCAGCCTGCGTTTTGATACTCCTCGTGATATGCTGGACGAGTGTCGATGCCCCCATACGGTTCGAGAAACAACAGGAGCAGCGCGAAACAGCCGTCAAACAACGCCTTACAGCCATACGAAAAGCCGAGGAACAATTCCGCAAACGGCACGGTACATACACCGCCGATTTCGCCACGCTCATCAGCGACGGTCTGCTTGCCGACTCCATGCAGTATGTTCCCTATACCGACAAACGCCGTTTCACCCTCTCCGCTACCACCATCATCAGCAAAAACGGGCAGCAGACGCCTTTGATGGAGTGCGGTTCAACATACGACACCTACCTCGATGGTCTCAACAAACACGCCATAGCCTCGCTCATGAACGAAGCCAACGAGGCCGGGCGATACCCCGGCCTAAAGATTGGCGACATCAGCCAGCCCAACGGAAACCAGGGCAACTGGGAATGAAACCAACGCTACGCCACCCAAGAAGACATGAATATCCAACCAAGAATAACCATCCGCGTGAGCAAAGGTTCGTTAGCCTTTGCCATGGCCGACAACAAGTCGGCGGCACAAGTGAGTTACGAGCCCTACACGGCCAAGAGCGGCGTATCGATGGCCGCTAACCTGCGCGAAGCCTTCAAGACCGCCAACCTGCTGCAAGCTGGCACCAACCGCGCCTTGGTACTCATCGACTCACCAACGCTCATCATACCGCTTGAAGAATTCCGAGAGGCCGACGCCACCACGCTTTACGCCCATTCTTATCCCGACACCGACGGATGCGTAGTCATGAACAATGTGTTGCCCGACATGAACGCCGTGGCACTCTTCGCCGTCAACAAAGATCTGAAGATGGTGGTCGAAGACCATTACCAAGACGCTAAGTTCATCGCGCTGATGCGTCCGGTGTGGAGCTATCTGCACCACCGTAGCTTTATCGGAAACCGACGCAAACTCTTTGCCTATTTCCACGACGGAAAGATGGAAGTGTTCAGCTTCGAGCGCAACCGCTTTATCTTCGCCAACAGCTTTGAAGTGAAACACACCAAGGACATGGTCTACTTCATTCTCTTCGTGTGGAAGCAGCTGGCACTCGACCAACAGAAAGACGAGTTGTACCTCTCGGGCAACATCGCACAACAGGAAGAACTGAGCAAGACCTTGCGTCTCTATGTAGAGAAGGTGTCGGTGGTCAATCCTTCGGCCGAATTCAATCGCGCGCCCCTTACCCAAGTGCGCGGCATCACCCTCGACTTATTAACGCTTTATTTGGCCTGATCTGGCCCTTCACACCCATCAACGCACCCTACCTTACATCATTATGCGAATTATTACAGGAATATACAAGGGCCGGCATTTCGACGTTCCGCGTTCGTTCAAAGCGCGCCCGACAACCGATTTTGCGAAAGAAAACATTTTCAATGTCATCAACGGATACCTGGATTTCGACGGCTGCGATGCCCTCGACCTCTTTGCCGGAACGGGCAGTATATCGCTGGAACTGCTCTCCAGAGGTTGCAACCGTGTGGTAAGCGTAGAGTCCGACCGCGACCATGCGCGCTTTATAGACCAATGCTTGAAGAAAATAGGAGCAGCGAACGACCTGCTCATCCGCGGCGATGTATTCCGGTTCCTCAAATCGTGCCACGAGCAGTACGATTTCATTTTCGCCGACCCTCCCTACGCACTCGAACAACTGCCCACTATCCCCGACCTTATCCTTGAGCGCAACCTACTGAAAGACGATGGTCTGCTGGTCTTTGAGCACGGCAAGCAACACGATTTCTCCGGGAATGCCCATTTCGTGGAGCATCGCAGCTATGGCAGTGTAAACTTCAGCCTTTTCAAGCCCTAACCCTTTCACCGCACGATATGCAGTTCGGAAGGCTAAAGGCGGGCGCAGAACTACGGATTGCGATGAAAAGCCCTGCAGGGGCTTGGCATCACGGTGTTGAACGATGAGGCAATGGATAGCAAAACGCGCTATGTAAAGTCAGTAACTCAAGTTTCGGATTTGCGACTTATATGACAAAAAGAGACCTGAAATAGGTACCTGGATTTGCGACCTATGTTTGAGCATACGTCCCCGAAGGAGGGCTAACTCTGCATAACCGCAGGTTCCCTTCGGTCACCAGCGGATAGAGTGTCGGATGATAAAATCGTCCTCGAAGAGGGCGAACATTCCATGCAAAGATTCTCTTTGAACGTGTTCGCCCTCTTCGAGGACGGTAATGCGGATGTCGTTTACAATCCGCAGGTTCTGCTCGCCATGCTCGCTCCACCAGCGGTTATGCAGAGTTAGCCCCCTTCGGGGACGCTTGCCAAGTGACAAATCCTAAACTTGAGTCAGTAGAAAATCATTGCAACGACGGGCGTTTCAACAGGCTACAACATTAGACGACATTTTTACCGGACACCAATATCTACAGACTGTAAAAGGCGGCAGCACCCTCAGATAGGATGTTGCCACCTTTTTGATGAATCGGTAAGTATCAGAACTTCACGCCAAGAACTGCGGCACGAACGACGACACGACAAGCACCACAATGCCAACAATGAGAACGGCAATGGTCTTGCGCGAACAACCGCGCCACTCGTGCAGCAAGATGCCCCACACATTGGAGAACACCACGTTGAGCGACATGAGTATGCAGAACGATAATGTGAGCAGCGTTGACGACTCGGCAAGGAAGCCCTTGCCCAAGCTCAAGCCAAAGAACTGCGAATACCACAGTGCGCCTGCCAATAGGCAGAACACAAGGTTGTTGACCCACACACGACATTTGGCATAGTCGCCCCATGTGTGGTTACGGTGATTCTGATAGAGGCAGTATACCATATTGGTAACGAAGCCTCCTACGGTAACGAGTAGCGTAGCCGGCAGCGTACGGAACATCGGGTCGGTGAGGTGGCCGAAATTGATATCCTTGCCAAACTCCAGCCCCACGTTGAAACAACCGCTCATGAAACCCGAGAGCAAGGCAATGGCAATGCCCACGGGAAAATTGAAGTCCTTTACTGCCGCTTTCTTCTCAGCCTCGCTCAGCGAGCTGGCCTTCATGGCACCAGCCATGCCAATGACGGCTATGCCCGCCAACGTGATGATGACGCCTGCGATGACGGCAAAGGTAAGCGACCCGAGTGCGCCCAGTTCGGGGAAAAACACGTTGAGCAGCACAGGCCCCATCACGGTGCCCAAGGCGGCACAGGTGCCAAGGGCAATCGACTGGCCGAGCGCCACGCCCAAGTAGCGCATGGAGAGGCCGAACGTCAGTCCGCCCACGCCCCACAGAACTCCGAAGAGCAGTGTCATCCACAGATTGAACGGAGGCGTCTGGGCAATGAGCGTCCACAGGCTCTGCCCAGCCGGAACAGCCAGCAACGCGCCCAGAAACGGCAACAACAGCCAGGCGAACACGCCTTGCACGAGCCAATAGCTCTCCCAGCTCCATTCCTTCACCTTGTTGATGGGAACGTAGCAGCTGCTTTGGCAGAAGGCTCCGACGGCTATGATGACAAGTCCGATGATGATATCCATGCCGTTAAGCGCGTTTGAAGGTCACCTCTTGTTCGTAACGCTCTATCTCGGGAATGTATTCCTCGCCCACCGGTACGTTGTTCTTGTAGTTGAAATAGTCGTAGACGGCTCCGAAAGGCAGAGTCTTGGCCTCTTCCAACAATGCCAGTCGCTCGAAGTGTTTTCCTTCGTCCTCATACTGGCGCAGCTTGTCGAGCGGCTCGAGGAAGGCGGCAAGGAGACTCTTCTGCGTGGCGCGTGTTCCGATGATGTAAGCGCCCAAGCGGTCGATGCTGGCATCGAAATAGTCGAGTCCGATGTGGGCACGGTGCAGCTGGCCTGCCCGCACCAGTTCGGCGAAGAGATTGCGCGTGTTGTCGTCGAAGCAGGTCACATGGTCGGAGTCCCAGTGCATGGGACGCGACACGTGGAGCATCAGCTCGGGAACGAAGAGCAGCAACGACGATACTGCATCGGACACATTCTCGGTAGGCTCGTAGTGGCCTGTGTCGAGCGTGTATATCATGTTGTTCTTGGCACAATAGCCTGCCACAAAGTCGTGCGAGCCGACGGTGTAAGCCTCCAGACCGATGCCGAAGAGCTTGGCCTCAAGACAGGTCTTCATGTTTGGCAGTTGCTCGGCCATAATCTCATCGAGGCTCTCCTTGAATATCTGGCGATAGCGGTATTTCTCCACGGTGTAGTCTTTCGAACCGTCGTGCACCCAGATGTTCATGATGCAAGGGTCGCCCTGATACTGTCCCATGGCATCAGCAATGCGCCGGCAGCGCTTGGTATGCTCTATCCAAAAGTCGCGCACGGCCTTGTCGGGATTGGCCAGCGACAGGCTTCCACTCTTGGGATGGGAGAACGAGGTGGAGTTGAAATCGAGTTTCATACCGCGTTCCTTGGCCCATTCCATCCAGCTTTGGAAGTGTTCGGGGCCGCACTGGTCGCGGTCAACAAACTGTCCGCCGAAGTCGCCGTAGGTCTCGTGCAGGTTCAGGCGCATAGGTCCGGCCAGCAGCGAGGTGGCTTTGTCGATGTCCTGCCGCAGCTCGTCCACGTTGCGAGCCCGTCCGGGGAAGTTGCCCGTGGTCATAATGCCGCCCGAAGCCGCTACGTTGCGTTCGAAGCCGACCACGTCGTCGGCCTGCCAGCAATGCAAGGAGATGGGGGTTTGTTCGAGGGTCTGGATGGCCTTGTCGGTATCAACGCCAAGAGCGGCGTAGCGTTCTTTGGCCAGCGCGTAGGCTTTTTCGATGTTTTCTGTTTTCATGGTTTCTTGTTTTTATGGTTTGTCATTGATATGTTTATGCGCCTGTGATGTGCAGATAGCGGTCGTAGGCAGCGTTCCAAGTTTCAGTATCGCGCGGTTCGAAACGTTTCGGAACGACCGATGCGGCAATGACGCGGCGCATCTCCCACACATCGGCCACATCGCCCGCTGCCTTGGCCTGCAACATCACGTTGCCGATGGCGGTGCCTTCCTGCGGTCCGGCAAGCACAGTCACACCACAGGAGTTGGCGGTGAACTGGTCGAGATACTCGTTGAGCGATCCCCCACCGATAATATGGAGTACGTCGATATTGAAATCAGCAAACTCTTTCAGCCATCCGAACACCTGACGGTAGCGCAAGGCCAACGATTCGAAGATGCAACGGCAGCAAGCAGCGTATCCATGCGGCACGGGTTGTCCTGTGCGATTGCAATAGGCGGCAATCGCTTCGACCATGCTCTCGGGGTTGGCAAAGATCGGGTCATCGGGATTGATAAGGCTGCGGAACGCCTCTTGTTGCATGGCCTCGCGCTGCAGATCGGTGTGGCTCAACCCCTTGGCATCCGGCCACTCCTGGCGACAACGCTCGTAAATCCACATGCCGCAGATGTTTTTCAGGAAACGCGTGGTGCCTTCGATGCCGCCCTCATTGGTGAAGTTCTTTCCGAAACTGTTGCTGTTTATGATGGCCTGCGGTGTTTCGATGCCCATCAGACTCCATGTGCCCGAGCTGAGATAGGCAAAGTGCGAGTCGGCGGCGGGCACAGAAGCTACGGCTGATGCCGTGTCGTGGCCGGCTACGGCAACGACCGGCACGGCTCCCAACCCCGTCAGTTTCTGCACCTCGGAGGTCAGCTTACCTATGACCGTGGCGGGTGCGGTCATAGTGCCGAAGTGGTGGCGGCACAGTCCCACGCTCCGCAACAGGTCTACATCGAGATCGCGAGTGGCTGGATTGAGCAGCTGGGAGGTGGAGGCCACCGTGTACTCGCAGATGGCATGGCCCGTAAGCAGGTAGCTCAGCGCATCGGGTATGAACATCACCTTGGCCGCATTGCGTAGTGCCGCGTTGTCGTCGCGGCGCATCTGGTAGAGCTGGAAAAGGGAGTTGAAATTCATAAACTGGATGCCCGTCTTGTCGTAGACGGTCTGTTTGGGCAGTTCATTATTAAAATAGGTGTCCATGGTGCAAGCCGTATGGGGGTCGCGATATGCCATGGGGTTGGCGAGAATCTGTCCGTCGTCGGCCATAAAGACGAAGTCGCAGCCCCATGTATCGATACCGATGCTCTGTATGGGAATATGCCGTTCGCTGGCCAGCCGTAGGCCTTTGATGATCTCCCAGTAGAGAGCGAATATGTCCCAATAGTAATGACCATTGGCCTCGATGAGCTGGTTGCCGAAGCGTGTCAGCTCCTCCAAGGCCAGTTGTCCCCCACCAAGGGCTCCGATGATGGTGCGGCCGCTTGTAGCCCCGAGGTCTACCGCAAAAAAGTATTTGGTTGTTGCCATAAGAGAAGGCTTTTAGTTGTTGGTTTAGATGTTGCAAAGATAAAACATTTAAACTCGCAGTAGCATGATAATTTGATTTTTAAGCCTATTATTTTGAGAATTCTATTTAACTTTGCGCCATCAAAAGGCATCATTGCCTTGGCATCGGAAACCATCATAAATTCATAAGTCATGTCATCTTTAACCATTTCCATTGTTATTGCGTTCTGCGTGGGCTATCTGTTCATAGCGCTCGAGAGCGTGACAAAAGTAAACAAGGCCGCCATCGCCCTGCTGATGTTTGTGGTTTGCTGGACTCTCTTCATGATTTCCCCCGAGAGTTACCTTGCAGGCGTGTCAGGGCCGGCACTCATCAACGAGGTGAGCGAAACCATCGAGCGCCACTTGGGCGGCACGTCGACCACCCTATTCTTCCTTATGGGCGCTATGACCATAGTGGAGATTGTTGACCAAAACGGCGGGTTCAACTGGGTACGCTCAGTAATGAAGACCCGAAGCAAGCGCACGCTGCTATGGCGTATCGCTTTCATGACATTCTTCCTTTCGGCCATTCTCGACAACCTGACGACCAGTATCGTGATGATTATGATTCTGCGCAAACTGGTGCGCAACCACGAAGACCGTATCATCTATGCTTCGCTCGTTATCATTGCCGCCAACTCGGGCGGAGCCTTCTCGCCCATCGGCGATGTTACCACCATCATGTTGTGGAACAAAGGTGTCATTACGGCCGTCGGCGTAATCTCAGAACTATTGGTTCCCTCATTGGTGTCGATGATTATACCGGCACTCATCATGCAATATATGCTTAAGGGCAACCTGTCCGACGAATCGGAACAACTGGCAACAGACAACAGCCGGGCACTCGACTTCAGCGAGCGGCAACGCAAGGCTGTTTTCGTGATCGGTGTGGGCGGACTGATATTCGTACCCGTATTCAAAGCCATCACCAACCTGCCCCCATTCGTGGGCATTCTGCTCGTGCTGGGTGTGCTGTGGACAACTACTGAGGCTTTCTATAGTCGTCTGCCCCACGAGAACGACCATGAAGGTACGCGCAAACGGGTGGCCAATCTGCTGCACAACATCGATATGTCGACCATTCTCTTTTTCCTCGGCATACTGATGGCAGTGGCCTGCCTTGAAGAGGTGGGGGTGCTGACGGAACTTGGCAAGGGGCTCAACGAGGCATTCTCAGGCAACCACTACATGGTGACTGGTATCATCGGCGTGTTGTCGAGCATCGTCGACAATGTGCCCTTGGTTGCCGGATGTATGGGCATGTACCCAGTGTCGCCAACAGGCGACATGGCCGTTGACGGACTTTTCTGGCAACTGTTGGCCTATTGTGCCGGCGTGGGCGGTTCGATGCTTATTATCGGATCGGCAGCCGGCGTGGTGGTCATGGGACTGGAAAAAATCACCTTCGGCTGGTACATGAAGCACGTCAGTTGGATCACTTTCGCAGGTTACGTGGCTGGCATCCTCAGCTATTGGTGCATCCGTACGTTCATCTTCACCACACCGCTATAATATAGCGACGATAGGGCAACGCCTTGTGTCGCAAGCCGACCATCTCTTGGCTTACGGCACAACAGGCTGAGCACACTGCGCTAAACACACATAAAAGAAAAACCCCGTGCGAATCGGCACTTGCCAACAGGTGGTCTGCCTGTCGGTGAAAGAACCGCTGGCACGGGGTTTCCCGTATGTTTGCACCATGTGGTCGGATGCAGCGTTCTGCGATAGGTGCCTTGTCGCATTGCGGTTCGGCATCTATCGCGTTGCCGTTCGATATCTATCGCAACGCGGTTCGGTACCTTTTGCATTGCCGTTCAGCATCTATCGCAGCACGCCCTCAACCGACCGTAAGCCTGAAGACGCAAATGGAGCCATGCGTCAGCGGGGAAGATTGAACACGCGGCTCATCTCGGCCATCTGTCCGTCGGTCATTCCCTTGGGCTCGAAGCCCATAGCCTTACAGTCGAGATAAATTTTGGCGCTCTTCGAGAGCACGTCAATCTGGTCGAAAGCATCCATCACATCCTTGCCCTTGGCAAAAACGCCATGCTTCTCCCACAGCACAACGTCGTAATCTTCGAGTTCGGACAACGTGTCGTGAGCCAGTTCCACACTGCCCGGCAACTTGTAAGGCACAATGCCCAACCCCAACGGACAGAACGCCTTGGTCTCTGGAATCATGCTCCAAAGTATGCGAGTGAGCACATCCTTGCCCAGAAAATGGTCGTTGTGGCTCATGGCCACAAGCTCTATGGGATGGGTATGAACAGTGGCCTTATAGCACGAACCCAGTGCTATCTGACGGTCGTGGACAGCCAAATGCGAGGGCAATTCGGAGGTGGGTTGTACGGCATGATCGGCAATGATTACATAGCTGGCGCAGTCGTCGAGTATGCGTATCACGCTGCCATTGTCCATAGGCCAGCGAGCCAGGTCGCGCATGCGCTTGCCTGTTCCCTTGCAAAAGAAGTATTGGCCTTTCAGATGGGGCAGCGTTTCGCCTATCTGCTTCACATCGGAAATGGCTGGCAGATTTCGAATCGCATCGTCCACATACTCGGTTATGTTAACAGTAATATTGCCACCGTTGCGTTCGGCCCATCCATTTTGCCAAAGATAGCCTGCTACTTCGGCAATTTTGTAGATTTCCTTTTCAAGGGCTTCACGTCCTTCTAAAATGCTTTTTTTCATAATCAAGAATAAGTTTTTAGTTCTTTTCGCCACAAAATTACTAAAACTTCACTATGTTGTGCAAGAAGATTTGACATTTAATCTTTGACTTTTGGCCTTCGCGCCATGCTTCCTGCATACGATGGGGATGGTAGTCGGCAGAACTACAAGGTGTTAGGAAGACATCCTCCCACAACATTCCTCCTGCATACGGTGTGCACTGCAGGGATGACCGGTTCATGGCCGGCTACTGGTCTACCCTGGCCGGGGAACGCAATCAATAGTTGCAGGACAGGCAACGCGCGGAGAACAAAACAGCCATCAAAAAACCCACGCAGACCAATGGTCTGCGCGGGCACTATATTAGAATGCTAAATGTCCCGTATTAGAGAGAACGATCCAGACGGCTGAAGCCATAGACAGCCTCGCTACCAAGCTCTTCCTCGATGCGGATGAGCTGGTTGTACTTGGCCATACGGTCTGTGCGGCTCATAGAACCAGTCTTGATCTGACCGCTATTGGTAGCCACAGCGATGTCTGAGATAGTGGTGTCTTCGGTCTCGCCCGAACGGTGTGAGGTAACGGTGTTGTAACCATGACGGTGAGCCATCTCGATAGCCTCAAGGGTCTCAGTCAGCGAACCAATCTGGTTCACTTTGATAAGGATGGCATTAGCCACGTGCATCTTGATACCCTTCTCCAAGAACTTGGTGTTGGTTACGAAGAGGTCGTCGCCAACGAGCTGCACCTTGTCGCCAATCTTGGCAGTAAGTTTCTTCCAGCCCTCCCAGTCGTTCTCGTCGAGACCGTCCTCGATAGAAGCGATAGGATACTTGTTGCAGAGCTCCTCAAGATAAGCAATCTGGCCGTCCTCGTCAAACTCCTTGCCGTTGGGATCCTTAGGCATGCCGTTGTTGAGCTGCTTGTAGTTGTAATAGAACTTGCCGTCCTTTTCGGTAGCGAACTCCGAAGCGGCGCAGTCCATAGCGATAGTCACGTCCTTACCCGGCTCGTAACCAGCGTCCTTAATGGCCTGGCAGATGCTGTCGAGAGCATCGTCGATACCGTCGAGTGCAGGAGCGTAGCCGCCCTCATCACCCACAGCGGTAGACAAGCCGCGCTTCTTCAGAAGCTTGCCCAAAGCGTGGAAAATCTCAGCGCCGCAGCGGATAGCTTCCTTCTCGCTCTTTGAAGAACGGGGCTGAATCATGAATTCCTGGAAAGCGATGGGAGCTGAAGAGTGAGCACCACCGTTGATGATGTTCATCATAGGAACAGGCAAAGTATAGCTGTTGCAGCCACCGATATAGCGATAGAGAGGCATGTGCAAGGCAGCAGCAGCTGTATGAGCAGCAGCGAGCGACACGCCAAGGATGGCATTGGCACCGAGCTTGCTCTTGGTAGGTGTGCCGTCGAGCTCGAGCATCTTATAGTCGAGGCCGCGCTGGTCAAACACATCCCAGCCTTTCAAAGCAGGAGCAATGATGTCGTTGACATTGGCAACAGCCTGCAGGACGCCCTTACCCAGAAAACGACCTTTGTCGCCGTCGCGAAGCTCAAGAGCCTCGTTCTCACCAGTAGAAGCACCTGAGGGTACGCTGGCACGACCCATGACACCATTTTCCAATGTTACTTCCACTTCCACTGTCGGGTTGCCACGAGAATCGAGGATCTCGCGAGCATGAATCTTTTCTATTTTCATCTTTTAATCCTATTAAATGGTTCAAGATTTATCGTTTGCAAAGTTAGAAAAAAATCCGTAATAAGCACAATGATAGACTATTAAATTTGTGAAAAAAATAAAAGGCCGCACCCTTACGAACCGACCGTTGCTACAACAACGGACTAAGCAAGCGCAACAGACTTTCGCCCAACCGTTTGAAGAACGGACGGTTTTCCACACGCTTCACTTGCTCGATGGGCAGACTTTGCCGTTGGTCGTCAAGGAACACGCGCTTCAGACGGAGCGCCATGCCCTCGTCGTAGAAGAATATATTCGACTCGAAATTGTGCTCAAAACTGCGAAAATCCACATTCGTACTGCCTACGGTAGATATGCAGTCGTCGCTCACAAGCAGTTTCGAATGGTTGAAACCCGACTGATAGAGATACACTTTCACACCTGCCTGAAGGGTCTCCATTACATAAGACAAGGTCGACCAGTCAAGAATTTTCGAATCGCTCTTGGCCGGTATCAACAGCCGCACGTCCACACCAGCTAGCGCTGCCGTGCGCAGAGCAAAGAGTATGGGTTCGGTGGGTAGGAAATAAGGTGTCTCCATGTAGACATAACGCTTGGCTTCGAGCAAGATGCGGACATACCCTTGCATAATGTCGGGCCACGGCGTGATGGGACTGCTCGTAACAACCTGCGCCACACAGTTGTTGCAGATAGCAGGATTCTGTGGCGGATAATACTTTCGGTCGCTAACTAATGTCCGGTCTACGAAATACCAATCTACAAGAAAAGCTCTTTGAATGCCATACACGGCACCGCCTTCCACTCTCAGATGGGTATCGCGCCATGGTTGTGTCTTTGTGCCTTTCACATACCGCAAGGCAATGTTCATGCCACCCACAAATCCCACTCGTCCATCCACCACACAAAGTTTGCGGTGGTTGCGATAATTCATCTTCGAAGTGAAGGCAGGAAATTTTACGGGCATAAAGGCGTGAACCTCTATTCCCTCGTTGCGCATGCGCTCGTAAAAGGCGTTTCCGACACGCCAGCAGGCCACATCGTCATAGATAACACGTATCTCCACGCCTTCGCGTGCCTTATCAATGAGCGCATCTGCAACCAACCGTCCCAGCGGATCGTCGCAGAACAGATAGAAATCCAGGTGTATGTGGTGGGTGGCTTGGCCTATGGCTCGCAGCAAGGCTGGGAAGAATTCATAACCGTTTCTGTATATATCGACCTTGTTGTCCTTGAATGGCAGCGCCATACTTTGGTTGTTGAACAGTTGCATCAAGGGTCTGTGGGGTTCTGGCAACCGCAGAGATTTTTGTTCCGCAAACTCCAGCATCGACCTCTTGGTCAACTGGTCGAGCGAGCGTTGACTTATGAGACGTTCCTTGCGTGTGTTTTGTCCGAAGAAAAAATAGAGCACAATGCCCAATAGGGGAAGGAACCAAAGCACGAGCACCCACGCCATAGTTTTCGACGGTTCGCGGTTGTCCATAATGATGCGCCCCATCACACCCAGTACAATGGCAGCATATACCACGAGCCATATATCGCGTAGGTACTCCATAAATGCCTCCTTACTTGAATCCTATCAACTTGTGGGTTTGCAGCGAGAGGCGCCATCGGGGGTGCCGTTTAATATATTCCACACAACGCTGGGTAATGATTTGGTTATGCTCCGCATCTCCCGTATCGCATGGTTGCAGATAATAGTAATCGGCCTGAATGCCATAGTCATCGACCGATTCTGTTTCGTCGAACAGCACTTTCAGCTCATTGCAACGCTGCACAACTGGCTGCGTCTTTGGCGATACGGTCAGCCAGTCGAGATTGGAGGGGGCTATGTGTGTGCCGTTACTCTCCATGGCCACCTCGAAACCTGCCTCGTGCAACTGCCCGACGAGCTCTTCCGTGACCTGCAAGGAGGGTTCTCCGCCTGTGAGCACTGCCAAACGCGCCTCATATTTCTTGGCACGCTCCACGATTTCCATGCCGTTCATCTCTTCGAACGACGCAAAATCAGTATCACAGAAAGGACATTTCAAGTTACAACCGCTGAACCGCACAAAGACGGCGGCACGTCCCGTGTTGCGACCTTCGCCCTGCAAGCTACAGAACATTTCGTTTACCCGGTACGTCTTCATGGCCTCGCTCATTCGTCTTTTTCATAAATAGCAATGTTGCCGTCACTCTCCTGCACCTTGGCTTTGTAGCATGTGGGCAACTGGTCTACTATCCAGCGGGCTATGTTTTCAGCCGTAGGGTTGAACGGCAGAACGCTGTTGAGGTCGGCGTGGTCAAGCTTTTCATGTATTATTTGCTTGATATGCCCGAAGTCTTCCACCATTCCGTCTTGGTTGAGTTCATGCGATTTGCAATAGACTGTTACATGCCAGTTGTGTCCGTGCATCCTTGTGCATTTGCTCTCATAGGAGAGATTCAGACGGTGACTGGCTGATATTTCAAAATGTTTTTCTATGTAATACATTGCGTGATGGGTATTCTTGTAAATCGTTCGTGCACTTGTTTGTTTGCCATACGTATGCACAGACGGGTTGTAGCGTGGTTACCGCTTATAGTTTCTTTCCTTTGTTTTTCTGTATGTAAGCCAATTCTTTCAGTGCAAAATCGCTGTTGGTAGGGTCGTTGAGCATTTTCTTAAGCATGCTTTCGGCCTCGGCGTAGTTTTCGGTCACCACCAGCAGGTACGCCTTTCGGCGCGACAGAAAGTTGTAAGCCTGATCTATTTGTGCATTGCCCCTGCCCAACTGCGGCTTATTCTTTTCGGAGTCGCAGGTTTCGGAGTCGTGTGCATTTTGCAGGCCGACGAGCATGTTGTCGATAATTTCCAATGCCCTGCGGTCTTGCTTGTTGACCAAGCTGTTGACATAAGCCTCTGTGCAGAGTACGTTTTCAAACGGGTTAATCTGCTGCAGATAGTAAATTGACTTCTCGTATTGTGCGAGAGCCCCGTAGCAAACACCCAAAATGAAACAAAGTTTCTCGGCAAAGGCATCCTCTTTCTTTCCTTGCCTGTCGGTCTTGATGTGCAACTGAGCATACGCGGTCTCAAAAAACCGTATGGCCTCATAGAAGCGTTTTTGGTCGAAAAGTACCATTCCGCTTTGCATGAGAGCTCCGCCATCGGGCCAGTTCATGTTGATCAGCATACGCTCTTCATCCGTCATCTCGTCGTATCTGCCTGCTTCGGCCTTGGCCATGGCTTCTTTCCTGAGATACCGGAACTTGCCGAGGCGTTCCTCCTTCGGCGTGAGGTCGTATCCAAGCAGCACACTAACCTGCCGTCGTGTTGTTCCGTTGACCCTTGTGTCGATGCCGACACTGGGCGAGACAGGTGCCAACGACAATGTGATGCGATAATAAAGCACATCGCGTGTTGCGCCTTCCTGTTCGAAGTCGAGCGTCAGATGGCGCATTTTCACGGGGTCTCCTGGGTCATAATAGTCGAGTCGTGCCAAGGCCGATAGGCGTGCAAAGGCGTTGTGATTGATTAGCGGCTGGGTGATGTCGTAACTGAGAATGGTGTCGCAGTCGTCGAGTTCTTCCTGCAAGTCATCGCCGTAAACCACGAAATGAGCCGGCACAATATCGTTCAGTCCCAAAGCAATGGTGAGCAGATGTCCCATCTGGGAGTCTTCGCCTTGTCCTTGATGCCATTCGGATCCGGCCTCCTGATGTATCATCTCCTGTTCGCGCTGCAGGAACATGCCGCGTTCCATTGTGGCATGATCTTTCTCTGTATCGTGTCCTGGGTCTTTCTCGTTTTCGGGCAGCAGTTCGTTGTAGAGCCTCACAAAGGCGTTCTGCCATCTGAAGGTGTTGTCCATGGCTCGGGTCAGCACTTCTGTTACGGTAGTGTCGTTGACGGCCAGCGAGCTGACGATATGCACGTCGATCACTCCTGTTTCGGTATTGACGGTATAGACGATGCGGCACGTTTCGGTGTTGAGGTTGCAGCGGTTGCAGACGTTGCGCACCAGTTCGAGGTTGTGCGGACTGGCCTCGAAGAAGAATAAATAGGAAAGACGGACGTATGGCGAGTTCTTTTCCAGCCGTATGTTGAAGTGCCCGCTCTGGTAGTCGTAGCGTGCCACGAGGTCTTCATGGTCTTCCATCCAGTTTACCTTGCAGTTCAAGCTTCTCAAAGCATAGTTAACGCTAAGTTTGTTGTCGTCCTGCGATCGTGCATAAAATCCCTTTCCCGCGTCGTGTTTTTTTCGCCACACGGGTATGAACACAAAGGCTATGATAAACATGATAGCCCACAAAAGCACTATGGTTGCGAGTTCTGTCATATACTGACTGCAAAAGTAATCAAATCTCGTTGAATATGTTGTCTTTTAACTTTCTTTCATCGCCGTTGTCCCATCAGTTTCAAGTCACGATATTATTGCCCAGTTGTCTTGCCAGTTGGTTTCTGAGTTGTTGCATATCGCGGTATTTCTCCATAAGTTCCTTCAGCCGTTCCGTGTCGTTTCTTACGGTTTTCATACTGGCTTGCAGTTCCTTGAGTTGTGTTTCGACATAGTCTTTCCGGAAGTCGAGCAACAAGTGTATGGCTCTGTTGCGCAGTTCTTCGGTTTCGTTTTGCTGCGCTTGCAGTCGTGCCTCTTCGTTGTCGAGCCCGTCGCTTTTGGCCTGTGCAAGATGGTAACGATCCATTCCCAAGTCTGTGGCCATCTTGCTGATAACGATATTCTCATGGTTGATGAAATAGGGTTCGGCCTTGAATGTAGGGTCGGCACTACGCTCACAGGCTTCGCTCAGCATTTGGTTGAGGAGTTCGTTGTGTAGCGACAGGTTATCGGCCGCGAGGTTATAGTAGACGTATTGGGCAACAGTCAGGCTGTAATGGTTGCCCTCCTCGTCCTCCACATCGTCCATGATGACACGCTCTCCATGACGCACGACGAGCTGCACGAGCATCATTTCGATTTTGGAAACTTGCTGCAAGGGCGACGGCTCGGCCGTTGGAGTTTGCGCCTCAGCAGCCTGCGACTGCGGCTGGGGTGTTGTTGCAGCTGGTAGGGAAGCCGTTGATCCACTTTGTCGAGCCCGTATGAAATTGTTCATCTGGTTGATGAGCGTTCCCTCGTTGATGCCGATGCGCTGTGCGCAGTCGTGTATATAGGTGTCGCGCAGTATCTGGTTGGGCACTACCGAGACCGACTGCACGATGGAGTTGATGGCTTCGGCCCGTTTCTTTGGGTCGCTCTCGCCCTTGAGCATGAGGTTGGTCTTGAACTGAATGAAGTCCACCTGATGTTCCTCGATGAACTGCCGGAAGTCGGCCGCGGTATGTGCCCGCGCAAACTCGTCGGGGTCTTGTCCGTCGGGCAGTAGCAGCACATTGAGGCTCATGCCCTCGGCGAGCAGCATATCGGTACCTCTAAGTGCTGCATGTATGCCCGCTGCATCGCCGTCGTAGATGAGTGTGATGTTTGAGGTAAACCGATGCAGCATGTGTATTTGGTGCACGCTAAGCGCCGTGCCCGAGTTGGCCACAGTGTTCTCGATGCCACACTGGTGCATGGCGATGACATCGGCTTGTCCCTCCACCATGTAGACCCGGTCTTCGCGTGCTATGGCTTTCTTGGCTTGGTAGATGCCGTAGAGCTCATGGTCTTTGTGGAAGAGATCGCTGTCGGGCGAGTTCACATATTTCTGGTTGATCCCTTTCGTACGCGAGTCGAGCACGCGTGCGGTGAATCCCACCACCTTGCCGTTGACCCCTATCCATGGGAAGGTGACGCGTCCGGCGTAGCGGTCGATAAGCTCGCCGTGTTCGTTCTGGTAGCAGATGCCCGTCTTGACAAGAAATTCGGCTTTGTATCCTTTCTGAAGGGCCGCTTGTCCGAGCTTGAAACGGCTGGGCAGGTCGTAGCCAAGCCGGAACTTGCGTATCACGTCGTCGCGGAAGCCGCGGCTTCTGAAATACTGCATGCCGATGTCCTGCCCTTCACCGGGTGTGTGGAGCAGTTGCTCGAAGTATCCGGCAGCCCATTCGTTGACGATGAACATCGACTCGCGCTGGCTTTGCTCTTCGCGTTCGTGGTCGGTCATTTCGCGTTCGCGCACCTCTATGTGGTACTTGTTGGCGAGCCACCTGAGCGCCTCGGGGTAGGTCATCTGCTCATGTTCCATCACGAAGGTGATGGGGCTTCCGCCCTTGCCGCATCCGAAGCAATGGCACGTGCCGCGTGCCGGCGACACGTAGAACGACGGGGTTTTCTCGTTGTGGAAAGGGCACAAGCCCTTATAGTTGGCCCCCGACTTTCTGAGGGTCACAAATTCCGACACCACATCGACGATGTTGGCGGCTTCCTTTATTTTCTCTACTGTAGCGCGATCTATCATGGCCTTGTGTGTTATTTCAGACAGTCGGCCAACCGGCTCTTGGCCAATCTGATGCCCTTGGCTATCATCCGGGCGTTGTTTTTGGCTCCTTTATACGATGTGTGGGTGTGATCGTGATTGAAGTATTCGGCAGCACTGTCTTTTCCTTTGTAGTGCTTGTCGAGATAATCGGCTATGATGTTGTGGGCATCGACAAACTCGCAGCCCGTATCTGCCACCACCTCGCGGTACCATTTGCCGTACGAGTCGTTGCGGCGTTCCACATGTCCACCGGGCCACTCGTTGCGTGTGGTGAGCGACACGAGGATGGGTGTGGCACCTTTCTCGCGCGTATCGTCGATCATCTTTTTCAGATACCACCCAAAGCTATACACCACCTCGTAGCGGCCACCGTTCTCCATGCGGTACACATGGCACGTGTCGCCCGTGCCGGGTATTACACCACGTTCCTTCTTGTCGTCTATGGGGCAGATGTCGTTGTGGCCAAACTGAATGAGCACAAAGTCGCCCGGCTGCAAGGCGTTGTACACCTTTTCCCACCGTCCTTCGCGTATGTAGGAGCGTGTGGAGCGTCCGGCCATGGCGGCATTGTAGGGCGTACACTTGGTGGTGTCGAACACGGTGGCAGCCAGGGCACCCCATCCCCACATGCCGTCTTTCTCGCTGTCTTTGTTTTTCACCGTCGAGTCGCCGGTTATCCACACTACGGGCTTTCCCTTCCTGCGTTCGACGGCCCACACGGGCAGCGCCACGCCTGTCATCATGGCCTGCAGAGGCTTGAGGTCGGGGTTGCGGCTGGCCATGATGCCTTCGGCCGCCGACCGCGCGTTCATCTCTGCGCCCCAGTAGCTGGTGTGTATATGGTCGCCATAGAAGTGGTATTTCTCCTTCCAATGGCTATAGCTGTCGAGCTTTTGCCCGCTTATTTCGTTAAGGTCGACAAAGGGAACGCCCTCCTCGGCGGCCACCAGCGCAGCCCACCCGGTTTGCGGCTTGCGCACGATGCGGCCGGTGGCCGAATCGTAGTCATCGCGTGGCGTGAGGCTCATCAGTATGGGGGTGGCTCCTGCCTGACGGCACTCGGCTATGTAGCGTCGCAGGTATCCGCCGTAGGTATAGACCACTTCGTGCTCGCCTGTTTCCTTGACGGTCACCTCAAGCGAGTCGTTGCCCGTACCGGGTATCACCGCCCGCGCACGCCCTGAGTCGAAGGGGCCGTTGTCGTTGTGGCCGATGGATATGACTACCCAGTCGCCGGGGCGCAGTGCCTGGCGCACATCGGGCCACAGCTTGCGGTAGAAGGTGCGCGTCGACATGCCGCCGAGCGCCTGGTTCTCCACCGTTATCCGGTCGGCGTTGAAATATTGGCTGGCATAGTATCCCCATCCCCACTGGCCGTTGGAGCCATCGCCCTTGGTGCCGTTGCGCATGGTGGAGTTGCCCACAAGGAAGAGCACTGGGTTCGCGCCTTTGCGTGTGGAGCCGGGCGCAGGCCGCGACATAAGTGCCTTGGCAATGGAGTCGGGCGTGTTGTCCACCACCTTGTTCACGTCTTCAATGGGGTCGGGCAAGTTATCGAACCCTTGCGCCATGCAGCTCAAGGCTGTTAGTGCCACAAGGGTTAGGGTTGTCATCAATCGTTTCATGTATCTGTTCCTTTCGTTTGTTTCTGCAAAGATACGGTTTTTTGCACACTTTCGCACGTGCCAGATAGCCAAAATGAATCTCAGCAGTGTTTTTTTCACCTTAATTTATTATATAGCCGATCAGCCGTACCTCAAGTGGTTCCACTTTAGAAGATGGATTTCACCTTTTGACAAACGTCACCTATCATTTCAATTGTCATGATTGTTCTGAAAAAACAGGGGTCTCCGGCACTTGCGTTCTAGCGCACCGGCCTACAGCCTTGGCTGGTTCCGCAGCAGGCTGGGCACTGAATGTCGGGGTGTTTCCGACGGATCCGCACCCCGATAGATGTCTTATCGCACCCCCAAAGACCGCATATCGCAGCACGGCAAGACACCCGGCGCACTGCGGTTCGACACCTATGCAACTGCGAACGGATACCTTTCGCCACCCCAAAAACGAACCAACACAATGGCAGGAAAGCAAGAATGCAGCAAGTCGCAGAGCATCAGACGTTTGCAAAAGTAGCCGAAAATTCGCGTATTTGCGGCCAAACGGTTACCGATTGATCCAGACGCTATTCTCAAGAAACAATTTGTTGCATAAATTGCAAGTATTTTACACGTTTGTTTCGTATTAATAGAAACAGAGAATATCTACAACATTAACGTTCACATACCATGAAGTCAACCATTCACCTAAAGCAACTCTCCCTGTTGTTCACGGCTCTTGCCGCCCTTCTGCCTTTCCAACCGCTCAGCGCGGCCACCCGTGGCGAGCAGCCGGCCACAACGCGTTCGCACACCGCCCACACCAAGAAAGCACCCGCCGAAAAAGACATGGATGCCTACCTTATGGTCTACCACAAGGACGAGGATCACAGTCTGCACATGGCCATGAGCCGCGACGGCTACCACTTCACGGCTCTCAACGACGACAAGGCGGTCATAGCTGGCGACACCATAGCCGAGCAGCGAGGCATACGCGACCCGCACATCTACCGCGGACCCGATGGGGCATTCTACCTGGCCATGACCGACCTGCACATCTACGCCCAGCGCGAGGGCAAGCGCGACACCGAGTGGGAGCGCGACGGAGCCGCCTACGGATGGGGCAACAACAAGAACCTGGTGCTCATGAAGTCGTACGACCTCGTACACTGGACTCATGCTCTGCTGCGCATCGACCAGTATTCGCCCGAACTGAACGACATTGGCTGTGCCTGGGCACCCGAAACCATCTACGACCCCGAGGCCGGCAAACTGATGATCTATTTCACCATGCGTTTCAAGAACCAGCGCAACCTCCTCTACTACGCCTACGTCAACAACGACTACAACCGCCTCGAATCGGCTCCCAAGGTGCTCTTCGAGTACCCCGACGGAAAGACCACAGCCATCGACGGCGACATCTGTCCCTACAACGGCAAATATGTGTTGTCGTACGTGGCACACGACGGCACGCCGGGCATCAAGCAGGCCGTCAGCGACCACGTCACGGGGCCATGGACATTCTCGCCACGATGGATAGACCATGCACCCACGGCGGCCGAGGCTCCAACCATCTTCAAGCGCATCGGCGAAAACAAGTGGGTGCTCATATACGACAACTACGGCGACCGCAAGACCAACTTCGGATTCGAAGAGACCACCGATTTCGACACCTGGAAACCACTGGGGCACTTCAACGACAGCGTCATGGTCAGCACCAATTTCGAGAAACCCAAGCACTGCGGCATCACTACGCTCACCAAGCGCGAGGCACAACGTCTGGCCCAGCACTGGGGACTCAACTACAAGCAACTGCCCACAAAGGGCAAAGGCCGCAGAGTTTCGGCCACAAGCCACTGACACTGCCCAACCGTCAGGCAACCCATTCTATCCGCACAAAGGTTCTGCTCCCACAAGGGGCAGGGCCTTTGTGTTTGGATGTATAGGCAACATTTCACTCTACAGCCACAAATCTATTGCGCCCCACCCCATCATTCCGACACGGGGCACAACCCACACAAACACTATATGGCATCTACCGTCCACCGGAAGCATTCGACCCACCTCACAAAGAATCTGGCTCCAGCAGCACCTCTGTTGGCCACTGCATTTGTGTCGCACAGACCGAAAACGCTCGTTTTTGCGACATAAATGAGCCAAAATGAGCGAAATTGGCCATCTTTTGAAAAAAATATCCTATAAGCCAATGTGCTTTTCGGCTATCTTTGCAACCAGATATCATCTAACAAACACAAACCTTCGCCATCGCGGCGACACCGTCAGACACTCGAAAAACTACACATATATGAAAACATTGAAACAAGGAATGCGCGACGCAGCCGTCAAAACACTACAGACCGAACTCTGTCGCACAGGCTTCCAACTCACCACCGACGGTGACTTTGGCGCAGCCACCTGCGCCGCAGTGAAATCGTTCCAGCAGAGCCACGGCCTGCAGGCCGACGGCATTGCCGGTTACGACACCTGGGAGGCGCTCTTCACACATGGCCACGAAGCCGGAGCCCGACTCACCGACACCGACTTTACTATAGGCGCACAGCTCCTCGACTGCGAGCCGGCAGCCCTCAAGGCGGTGCAGAAGGTGGAAACAGGCGGACGTGGCGGTTTTCTGTCCGCAGGCAAACCAGCCATACTTTTCGAAGGGCATGTGTTTTGGAACCAACTGAAACAGCGCGGCATCGACCCCAACAAGTATGCTGCAGCCAACCCTACCATTGTATATCCCAAGTGGACCAAGGCACATTACAAAGGCGGCATAGCCGAATATGCTCGGTTGGAACAGGCACGGCGCATCAACGTAGACGCTGCCAACGCATCGGCCAGCTGGGGCATGTTCCAAATCATGGGCTACCACTATGCCTTGTGCGGCTACCGCAGTGTATCGGATTTTGTGTTTGTCATGCAACAGAGCGAACGCAGCCAACTGCTCGTATTCTGCCGATTCGTACGCAAGTCGGCAGGCATGCTCGCCGCACTGCAGACTAAGAACTGGGCCACATTCGCACGGCTCTACAACGGAAGCGGATACGCAGCCAATCAGTACGACACCAAACTGCTGGCCGCATATCGGGCGGCAGGCGGTAAATGACACCAGGAAAACCGCCGATTGCAACCAATCTCAATAGCGTATCTAAATAATGGACACGGCAAGCGTCTGAAAAGGTTCTGGCTTGCCTGACCCTACAAAACAACAAACGAACCTGAACATCTAAAAACAAACAACACCATGGACGCAACAACCAAAACCGTAAGCACACTGCAAGGACTGCCCTTCAACAACCTCATCGGCGGACCACTGAACGCCTGCATCTTGGCTCAGGCCGAAGCTGCGCAGACCACCGTGAACTTCATACAGGACGTGGGTCTAAGCCAACAGGAAGACGGTAGCATGGAAGCCGTCTACGTCTATTTCAACTTTGTGCAGAACGGCCGCAAGGCCACAGTCAGCGTTCCGCTGCTTACCATCCTGCCCATACCGTACATAGCCATCAACACGGTCGACATCAACTTCAAGGCCACCGTGAACGGACTGGAGAGCGAGTCGCTCGCCAGCAACGCATCGAGCGAGGGGAAAATCGATTTGAACCAAACCAGCAAGGGATGGTTCAAAAAAAGCACCACTAAGCTGCAGACCTCCTACTCCACCAAACGCGACTCGAAGAGCACCAGCGACTCCTCGTTCAGCGTGGAGGCCACCATCGACGTAGCCGTGCATGCCGCACAGGACTCGATGCCCGCCGGAATGGCCAAGATTCTCGAAATGCTCGGCGCAGCCATGGACATCTGCTCGCCCGACGGCGAACTGACCGTCAACGACACCACCTTCTACGTGGAGGAAGGAAAGACAGCCAAGGTGGTGGCTCAATACAAGACACCTGAAGGCCTGTACGACTCGTCGGGCATCGTGTGCTCAGGCACTAAGGGCGTCGAGAACAAGATGGACAAGACCATGGAGTTCACACTCGCACCCAAAGCGGAGCCTTACGTCATATCGTGCGGCGAGGTGCAGAAGGTCAATGTGAAGGTCATCAAGCAGACCACCACAACCGCAGCGGCTTCCTGAACGGCACGCCTATGGCAGTGCCCCGTTATTCAACCGTTAATGATTTAAGCTTATGTCAATGTCAACCATCGACACCACTCCCTCTACCGTCGCTACCTCGGCCCTGCAATCGATGCCCTTCGGCAACCTTATCGGAGGTCCGCTCTCGGCATGCATCGAGGCGCAGGCCAAGGCGGCCAAGACTTCTTGGGAGTTCATACGCGACGTAGGGCTCACCAGCACCGACGACGGCGGGCAGAAAGCCATCTACGTGAGTTTCGAGTACCGAAAGGACGGACGCGCCATGACGCTCAGCCTTCCACTGCTGACCATCGTACCCATACCCTACATGGCCATACAGGAGGTCAACATCGCGTTCAAGGCAAGCATCTCTGCGTCGGCCTCCACATCCAAAACCGAGCACAAGTCGCTCGCCGTGGAAACGGGCTTGAGCATGAAAGCCGGTTTCAATGCGCTCGTAGCAAGCGGAAGCATGGAATTTAGCGCCAGCGTGTCGAGCAAGAAAGACTCTACCGCCACGCGCGACTCCAAGTACAGCGTGGAATACACCATGGACGTGAGCGTAAAGGCCGGACAGGACGACATGCCGGCCGGAATGGCCAAAGTGCTCGAAATGCTCAACACGTCCATCGACTCGGTGGACACCAAAGGCGAGCTGCACGCCTCCGACCAGGTGGTAAGTCTGGCAGCAGGGGGCAGCACCTACATCTCTTACAAGAACAACGCCGGCTACTATATGCCAGCCGACATCGGTATCTTTGAATACGCCAACTCGCAGCCCGGAGCCGAAGCCGACAGCGACTGTTGCCAAAAGGCAACCGACGACACCGGCATACTCTGCGTCTTTGCAAAAGAAGGCTTCTATTGTGCTAAGGCCGGCGAAAAGACGCTGGTCATTCATGTCACCAAATAAAACTATCACTATGGCAGACGATGTTAAGAATGTGGCAAGCGAAACGCCTGCCGACACCTCTCCTCCTACGGAACAAAATGCCGCGACCAATACCGATGCCAATAGCAGCACCGAAAAAAGCGGTGGCCTGATGCAGGGCATTAGCGACGCACTAAGCAATCTGAAGGACAGCATCACGGGTAACAAGGACAAGACCAACAAGGACGAAACCAACAAGGACGAAACCCAAAAGGATGAGACAAAGAATAACTCTACTGATGACATAAAGTCGGAAGTAAGCAACGTGTTGGATAAGGCCGGCGACCTGACTGGCACCTTAAAGGATGCCATTCAGACGGCCGCCGAAAACGTAAGCAACGCAACCAGCCAGTCCTCGGTAGCCCAGCAGATGAAAGAACTGGGCGAAGTGCAAGTGGACAAGGCGTTTGTCAACGACTCGCTCAACATGCTCGGCACCCTCTCGTTCGACCAACTTATCGGCGGACCGTTACGGGCGGCAGTCAAGGCGCAACGCGACCTGGCCAAAGAAACGCTCAGCTACATACGCGAAGAAGGTCTGACTACTGACGATAACGGAGAAAGCAAGGTGACCTATGTTACCCTCAACTTCGTACGCAACGGCAAACAGGTGAAAATGCGGGTACCTCTGCTCACCTTGATGCCTGTGCCACGCCTTTCCATCACAACAATGACCTATACCTTCAAGGCAAGGGTCAATGCCCAATCGGCAGTAGTGGCGTCGGTAGGAAGCGTGGGATCGCCCGTCCTCGCACAGCAAACAGATACAACAGGCACACCCAAAGACTCGGCCGCAAGCAACAACCTGACTGGCACGCAAAAGCAAAGCGCCAGCAGTTCGGACACGACCGCTTCGGACACCGATACTGACAAAACTACCGACAAGACAACAACCGCGTCCGAAACGACCACAAAGACAACTGCAGCATCGACGACTACAACGACCACGCAAACGGCGCAGACGGCAACAACAACCTCTGCTCCCACCTTCTCGGCCAGCTTGTCGTCGAAGAAAGACTCAGGTGCCACACGCGACTCGCGCTACAGCATAGAAACCACTATGGACATCTCCATAACGGCTTCGGAAGGCGACATGCCCTGCGGCATCGACCGACTGCTGAACGTGCTCGACAGTTCGGCCGAAGAGTACGATCCCACCGGAACGCTGCAGGTATCGGCCGACCAGACGTCGCTTGTCGGCGGATATGCTGCCTTGACGGTGAACTACCGCGACGGCATGGGCACATTCCAACCCCAAGCCATAGGTTGCAGCCCACTCGAGAGCAACGGCAAGCAGCCCTCACTGCTCACAAGCGGCAACGATATGCTACTCGTGTTCAACACAAAGGGTGCATATAAGATTACCGCCGGCTCGCTGCAACGCATCGTATTCGTATCATAAACCCTAAAATCTTTAACACACACATGGCCGACATTACCAAAAGCAATGCTTCAACCGACACCAACACCAACGGCACAATAGACATGACGCTTGCCGACATGCTGAACTCCATGATCGAATCGACCATCAATGCCGACATGAAAGCTGCCGAAGACTATTTGGAATTGCTTCGCGACTACGCTCTCAACGACAACAATACGCTACAGATGGTTGACTTCGAGATGGCTGGTTCGGACGGACGGCGAAAGGTAGTCTCCATTCCCAAACTGTCGTTGCTGCCTATACCAGCGCTGCGCGTGGCCGAGGCCACCTTCGATATCGATGCGCAAATGGAAATAAAAACCATCAGCGAGAAGGAGCAAGCCGACTTCAACAATCGTTTCCAAAAGCTTCTCCGCCGTAATCGGATTACTTCTGCCAACGGCTCCACAACGGCAAAACTTCAGGAGATAGCAACCGACACGTCGGCAGCCAAAGTAAGGGTAAGGTTTCTTAAACCCGCACAAAGCCAAAGCCAGGCAGAGAAGACGCAAACAGAGAAGATGACCAACGTAAAGATACACATCAAACTGGAGCCTGTCACCTTGGCCGACGGCATGCGCAGTCTGCTACAAGCCACTGAAAGCAACATCACGGTAACCAACGACACTTCCGCCAACAATTAATTCCACAACAATTACGCTATGAACAATCCACAACAAAAAACGCCTGGACTGAACTGTCCAAAATGCGGAACTTTTATCCCTACCACCATCAGCGAGCTACTTTCAGCCACTGGCCTACGATGCACCCACTGCGGCTTGGTGCTGACCATCAACCGCAACGAGTCGAAACGAGCCATGGAGATCTTGAAGAATGTTGACGCAGCGCAGCAGAATCTCAAGAAAGCAAGTTCTTTCCAACGTTAAATCCACCATGCCATTATGCCAGAAGCAAGCAACACCCACACCGGCCAACAGGTGGCAAGCACCCTGAACGCCATACCCTTCGACAATCTTCTTGGCGGGCCTCTGGCGGCATGCGTGCACGCTCAAGCAGAAGCGGCGCAAACCACTGTCGACTATATACGCCAGTTTGCCATGACCGCATCGGGTCTCGACCCCGAGGGAAGCGAGCCCATCACGGTCTCCTTCACGTTCGTAATGAACGGCATACGCCATGTAATGACCGTTCCTCTCATGACCATCGTGCCTATACCCTATATGCGCATTGATCATGTCGACCTGTCGTTCACAGCGGATATCACAGCCTGCGACGACAGCAAAATGGAGGCCAGGTATGCCTTGGGGGCTTACCAGTGTGCCAACGACAACAAACAGTCGGCATCCACACAGAGCAAAATGGGAATCACCATACGCGCAGCCACAACCGACATGCCAGCAGGCATGGCCAAGATGCTCGATTTTTTCAACAACAACCTTATCGTTCAACAAACCCTTACGGCAAGCGACGTGAGCCGTCTGAGACAGGAAATTGCCGAAGAACAAACCGAACGGCAAGCGCTTGAGCAAAAGCGCCGCCGGTTGCTCGCTGCACTTGTGCAAGCCGTTGGACAGAAAGCGCAGAAAAAGGAGAATAAGGAAGAATCCGAGAAAAATGAAGAGCTAAAGAAAAAAGAAGAGGAACTGAAGATCAAGGAAGAAGAATTAAAGAAGAGCGAAAACTTGCTGAAGCAAAAGGAAAGCGAACAAAAGATAAAAGAGGAGGAGCTGAAGAAGAGCGAAAACTTGCTAAAGCAAAAAGAAAACGAACAGAAGCAAAAGGAAAACGAACAGAAGACAAAGGAGGCGGAACTGAAAAAGAAAGAGGAGGAACAGAAGAATAATGAAAACCAACTGAAACAAAAAGAAAGCGAGCAGAAGACAAAGGAGGCGGAACTGAAGAAGAAAGAGGAAGAGCTGAAGAAGCTTCAGGTGTCGTCAAATAAAATATTGAGCAACAAAGATAAGCAAATCATTTCATCTAAGTTGACAAACGGCAAGATTTCAAGAGTGCCACGCATAAAGAATTCCGACAACAAGTGATATTGCAATAGCTTGGACAGGGTGGGCGAATGCTACAAGCCCAACAACGGTTTCAGATAAAGCAACACGCAATCTGCACAGATTCGCCACATCCCAACGCCACTCTCCATTTACGAATATCTAAAAAACGATCCACATGTCGCAACCCAACGATTCAGGCAACGGCCAGCAGCAGACGGCATTGGGCGAGCTGCAGTTTAGCCACATCATAGGCAATCCGCTCTCGGCCTGCGTCAATGCGCAGAAAGAGGCCGCCCAGGCCACGCTCGAATACATCAACGAGGTGGTGTTCAGAAAGAACGACGACGGTTCCGGTTCATTGGAACCCATCACGCTGACATTCTACTACGAGAGTGCCGGTGTGGTGAACAAGCTTGTGGTGCCGTTGCTCTGCATCATGCCTGTGCCCTACTTGCAAATCGAACAAGTGGACTTGCAATTCCAGGCATCGGTAACCGAGAGCAGCATGAGCGAAAACAAACTCCAGCTGAAAGCCAAGTACACAACCGAAGACAACTCAGCTACCGCCACTTCGAACAAGACGTACTTGAACCGTCAATGTATCGATGTCAATCTCCGCGTGACGTCGGCAGACATGCCGACAGGCTTTGCGCGCATTATCGAGATATTCAACAACCAACTGGTGGAAATCAAGTCGTACGAAGACGAAACGCCCCCAAAAACGCCCGTGAGCAGCCCTGCAGAACAACCTGCAAACACGCCGTCGCCTGCGCCCACACCCACCCCACAGAGCGCGACCGCAACAGCCGACCGCACCACGGCAGACAAAGACAACGCCCCTTCCGATCCCGCCCAACCGGACAACACCCAACAGACGACCAGCCCAACCGAAGAATCGGCTAAATACAACGTGGTGCTGCTCGGTAAAGTCAGCAAATCGCAGAAGACCGTCATCCTCAACGCTTTCAATACCGACCGCCGGGTAAACAAGCGCCTTACCGCCCAAGAACTCAACAATCTGCTGAAAGGCACACGCAAGACCTTACCCACCGAGGTGGACGAGGCTACGGCCAAAGCCATCGTTGCAGCACTGAAGAAAAAGAATATAGCCGCCGCCATCGAGAAAATACAGTAACGCGCAACCTAAAGAGGCACGTCGCCTGTGCGACGCAGCCGCTGATCCGCCCTCTTTGTACACCATAGCCAACGCTTGAGTGCAAAGAGGGCGGATTCTTGTGTACGCCCCACCCCATAGACAGGTTGCAACCGTTAAAGAGAGTTAATGCCGTTGATAAATCTTCTCCGTCTTCGTTTAATGTATATAAACCGAAAAGAGAACATGACCGAACAAGAGTTTGTCGACATTGTGCCACAACTGAGAGCTTTGGCCTTGCAGAAGCTCATGAGTTTCACCGTCCTTAGCGGTGAGGCTGAGGATGTGGCACAAGACTCATTGCTCAAGATGTGGGCACTGCGCGAGCACATCACATCGCAGCAGCACGCTCTGGGGCTAATGGCTACGATGGCTCGGCATTTGGCCCTCGACAAACTCAGGAAACAGCGCACCGTGGCTTTAGATCAGGCTCGGCACATAGCAGCATACGAACGAACAGAAGAACAGCTTGAGGAAAAGTCGTACGGCCAATGGCTCGACAAGGCCATCCGTCGATTGCCGTCTACCGAATATCAGGTGCTTCACCTGCGCCAGGTGGAGGGCAAGACAGCCGAAGAGATAGCCGCCATCGTGGGCATCACCCCACGCTCGGTGTCCACCCTGCTCTCAAGGGCAAGAAAACGATTGTTGGAACAAATCAAGAAAGGCAAACGATTATGACAAACGAACACAACACCATACGCGATCTGCTCGACCGTTTTATGGCCGGCGAGACCTCGTTGCAGGAGGAGCGGCAACTGGCTCAGTGGTTCAGCGACCATCCACAGGTAGACGCCGACTTGGAGGACTACCGCCTCATGTTTGCCTATTTCAACGAAGGCATGCCCCGACAGGCCACCACCCACCAGCGCAAGCTGCGTGTCTGCGCCGCCATTGCGGCAGCCGCCTCGCTGGCTTTGGCCATCGCCATGATGTGGCCTGGCGGCCATCCGGCCGACACGCCCATGGCACAGGCCACCCCCACGCCTTGCATCGACACGCTCACCACGCCCGAGCCACCAGCAACCGAGACCGACACCCTGCCCATGAAGGAGGAGACCAAGAAGAACGCCGACCGCTACCGTCGCCACCGTTTCAGTCCCGCACCGCCCAAAGTGCTGCTGGCCGAAGCCAGCGCAAGCCAGGAGCCAACACGGATATCCATCCCCACCGAAGAACCCGAGTGTGAGGACGTGCAATGGGCTGCATGGTCGATGACCGATGCCGAACGGCGCGCCATCAGCGCCATCGGCGACCAACAGGCCGAAGAAGCCGTCAGGCAGCTGCAACGGCTGCAACGGCTGTATATCGAAAACGCCATCGACACGCTCAACTGGCAACTGCAAATGGCCGGTCTCGACGATAACGACAAGGACGAAGAAAATGTATATTAACTAAATATTCCATTGATATGAACAACAAAATCAGTAGAAAGCTCTTGGTAGCTTGTTGTCTGGCCTTCATCACACTGCCAGCCATGGCACAGAAATCGAAACAAGCCTTGTTCGACGCTTTCGCCGAGTTCTCCAGCAAACTCGTAAAGGACAAGCAGACCACACAGGTCATCAGCAACACCTATAGCGACGGATACATCCAGGAATACCATTTCAAAGCTCCAGTGGCCGTCGTGCAGAAATTCGACGAGACCATGATGAGCCAAGCACAGCCTGCCTACATCTCGTTCATGAAAACCGCTGGTACAAGCAGCCTGAAAGACACGGGATCATCAATAGCCTACGGCGAAAACAACAAGGAAAGCCGACGAATCAGCTATGACCGCGACTGCAATTACAACCTGCAGTTTTTCCACGACACGAAAGACAAGACCAAGCGCTACGCCTATGTGCTGGCTTGGAAGAAAGACGGCGACAAGGCGGCGGGCTATGTCATGAAGATCTACGGCAAAGATCCGCAAACGTACACCACGGGCATAGAAGAAACGAAGATTATCGAAAAGCCCACCAACAGTCAGGAGTTTATGCAGTCGTTCAGCAACTTGAGGTCGCTCTATGTCGACCAGAACGACAAACTGGGAAAAGACTTGGTGTTCGTCAGAGTTTACGGGCAAAAGAGCAGCGACAAGTTGCCATTGCTAACGGGCATCGTCAACAAGATCACCGCACTCTGCAACAACTATGGCAATGTGCTGAAAACCACCGACTACAAACTGGTGAGAGATACCCTAAAGGAAATGCAGCAACAGGCCAACGACAAGTATGTGGGCAAATTGCTGGGCGTTTGTAACGAGAACTTGGGCAACATCAATCCACTGCCTTGAACGACCCATAAGTCCGGCACTCGGGTATCTTACAACCATGTGCAAAAATCACATCGCATCCGACCATAAAAAGATGCGTTATAAATTTACAAACAGCAGGTCAAAAACTGCGATATAGCCATCCGCGACTGATTGTGGAGCCAAATAGGCCAATTTTGAGCCAATTAGCGTAGCGTCTGATTATCAGCGCATTGCAAGCGAATAACAACTACACCAACAGTTCCTGGCCATTCGGACAAAGCCAATAGGTATGCTATCGGGTGGCGATAGATGGCAAACGGGCCGGCGACCGACCACCAATCGGCTGCCCGAAAACCACGGATGGCACTGCGAAAAGGCACAAATGACCGGTTGACGACGCACCTCAGCACCAATCAGAAAGCACAATGGGCAGTGCGAAAGTCGCAAAAAGGTGGAAAAACGCAGCAATGCACGATTTGCGTCGCGCTAGAACAGACTGCTCAACCGACTGTTTTTTTTAAGAAAATATCATACTGAGGCATCACAGCCCTGTTACGTTTACAACGCGGAACACGGATAAGCGAAAACGCTAAATAATATATAATGCATGGTAGAGGGCGCAGCAAACGCAGTGGCGGATGCTGCGCCCTTTTAGTTGGTTTGTTGCACAAACATCCCGTTTTGTGCACAGCTTTTTGGTTTTTGTGCATTTTGTTTGGTCGGAAAGTAAAATATTTGTATTTTTGCGCCCGTATTTCGGAAATATCACAATTATATATCATTTATATGAAATTGAAAATTGTTGTGCTTGCCAAGCAAGTACCCGACACAAGAAATGTGGGTAAGGACGCCATGACAGCCGAAGGCACCGTCAACCGCGCCGCACTGCCCGCAATCTTCAATCCCGAAGACCTGAACGCCCTGGAGCAAGCGCTCCGCATCAAAGACCAAAATCCCGGAACCACAGTAACCATGCTGACCATGGGTCCTCCACGCGCCGGCGAAATCATCCGTCAAGGCCTTTACCGCGGAGCCGACGACGGTTTTCTGCTCACCGACCGCAAGAGTGCCGGAGCCGACACCCTCGCCACCTCTTATTTTCTCTCGCAAGCCATCGCCAAGATCGACCGCGAGCTGGGGCACGTCGACCTTGTGCTCGGCGGACGTCAGGCCATCGACGGCGACACCGCTCAGGTAGGCCCACAGGTGGCCCAGAAGCTCGGCCTCAACCAAGTGACCTACGCCGAGGAGGTGATTAAGGTCGAAGACGGCAAAGCCACCATCCGCCGCCACATCGACGGCGGCGTAGAGACTGTCGTGGCTCCGTTGCCCGTGCTCATCACCGTAAACGGAACAGCCGCCCCTGCCCGCCCTTGCAACGCCAAGCGCGTCATGAAATACAAATACGCCACATGCCCCATGGAGCGCAAGGGCGACGAACCTTGGACCAACCTTTACGCCACACGCCCCTATCTGACGCTCGGCCAGTGGAGCATAGCCGACTGCGGAGCCGACTACGAGCAGTGTGGACTGGCAGGTTCGCCTACCAAGGTAAAGGCCGTGCAAAACATCGTGTTCCAGGCCAAAGAGAGCAAGACGCTCACCAGCAGCGACGCTGACGTGGAGAGCCTCATCAAGGAATTGTTGGACGAAAAGATTATTGGCTAAGCAGATATGAACAACGTTTTTGTATATTGCGAGATTGAAGGCACTACGGTAGCCGAGGTATCTCAGGAATTGCTCACCAAGGGCCGCAAGTTGGCCAATCAGCTGAGCGTGGATCTCAACGCCGTAGTGGCAGGAACTGGCATCAAGGGCAAGGTGGAAGACCAGATTCTGCCTTATGGTGTCGACAAACTTTTCGTGTTCGATGCTGAGGGACTCTTCCCCTACACATCAGCTCCCCATACCGACATACTCGTGAACCTCTTCAAGGAGGAAAATCCGCAGGTGGCCCTGTTGGGCGCCACGGTCATCGGCCGCGACCTCGGCCCCCGCGTCTCCTCATCGCTGACCAGCGGCCTCACCGCCGACTGCACCCAGCTTGAGATTGGCGACTACGACGACAAGAAGAGCGGCAAGCACTACGACAACCTGCTCTACCAGATTCGCCCGGCCTTCGGCGGCAACATCGTGGCCACAATCGTCAACCCCGACCACCGGCCGCAGATGGCCACTGTGCGCAGTGGCGTGATGCAGAAAGCCCTTTACGAGGGCAACGCCAAGGGCGAGGTGGTCTATCCCGACGTGGCCAAATATGTGCCCGAGGTGGACTACGTAGTGAAGGTTATCGACCGCCATGTGGAAGCTGCCAAGAACAATCTGA
Source organism: Eggerthellaceae bacterium (assembly GCA_963656105.1). Lineage (GTDB taxonomy): Bacteria > Bacteroidota > Bacteroidia > Bacteroidales > Bacteroidaceae > Prevotella. The sequence continues at coordinate 2,733 of CAVKHW010000025.1, read as the reverse complement.
AGGCTGCTCCCATCGTTGTGGCCGGCGGATACGGCATGGGCAGCAAGGAGATTTTCGACCTTCTCTTCCAGCTGGCCAAGGAGCTCCACGGAGAGGTGGGTGCCAGCCGCGCTGCCGTTGATGCAGGATGGGTTGACCACGACCGTCAGGTCGGACAGACTGGTGTCACCGTACACCCCAAGGTTTACATTGCCTGCGGCATCTCCGGACAGATCCAGCACATCGCCGGCATGCAGGATGCCGGCATCATCATCTCGGTCAACAACGACCCCGACGCTCCCATCAACAAGATTGCCGACTATGTCATCGTGGGCAATGTGGAGGAGGTTGTCCCGAAGATGATAAAATACTACAAACAGAATTCAAAATAAAAGACACAGCCTGACCCGTGCCGCCCACACGGAAGGCATGGTCAGCGCTCCAAAGAATACAACTATGGCAAACTATTATAGTGATCATCCTGAGATAGAATTCCATCTCCATCATCCGCTGATGGAGCGCATCGTGGAGCTGAAGGAAAGAAGCTACGCCGACAAAGACCAGTTCGACGACGCCCCCGTCAACTACGACGATGCCATCGAGAACTACAAACGTCTGCTCGACATCACGGGCGACGTGGCCGCCAACATCATCGAACCCAACTCGGAGAGCGTGGACCTTGAGGGACCGCACCTCGAGGACGGCCGCATGATCTACGCCAGCAAGACCTACGAGAACCTCGACGCCACCCGCAAGGCCGGCCTTTGGGGTATCTCCATGCCCCGCCGTTTCGGCGGACTCAACGTGCCCAACACCGTCTTCTCCATGCTCTCGGAGATTATCTCTGCCGCCGACGCCGGTTTCCAAAACGTATGGTCGCTGCAGAGCTGCATCGACACCCTTTACGAGTTCGGTTCCAAAGAGCAGCAGGAGAAATACATACCCCGCATCTCGGAGGGCGAAACCATGTCGATGGACCTCACCGAGCCCGATGCTGGCTCCGACCTGCAGCACGTCATGCTGAAGGCCACACAGGATGCCGACGGCACATGGCGCCTGAATGGTGTGAAGCGTTTCATCACCAACGGCGACTCTGACATCCACCTCGTGCTGGCACGATCGGAGGAGGACACGCACGACGGACGCGGACTGTCGATGTTCATCTACGACAAGCGCGACGGCGGTGTCACCGTACGCCACATCGAGCACAAGCTCGGCATCCACGGATCGCCTACCTGCGAACTGGTGTTCAAGAACGCCAAGTGCGAGCTCTGCGGCGAGCGTCGCCTGGGTCTTATCAAGTATGTGATGAGCCTGATGAATGGTGCCCGTCTGGGCATCGCCGCACAGTCGGTGGGCGTGGAACAGGAAGCCTACAACGAAGGCTTGGCCTACGCCAAGGAACGCGAGCAGTTCGGCAAAAAGATCATCACCTTCCCCGCTGTCTACGATATGCTCTCACGCATGAAAGCCAAGCTCGACGCAGGCCGTTCGCTGCTCTACATGACCGCACGCTACGTAGACATCTACAAGGCTCTTGAGGACATAGCCCGCGACCGCAAGCTCACCCCCGAGGAGCGCAAGGAGATGAAGCAGTACAGTCGTTTGGCCGACGCCTTCACACCGCTGGCCAAGGGTATGAACTCCGAGTATGCCAACCAAAACGCCTACGACGCCATCTCCATCCACGGCGGTTCGGGCTTCATTATGGAGTACAAGAGCCAGCGCCTCTACCGCGACGCCCGCATCTTCTCTATCTATGAGGGAACAACGCAGCTGCAGGTGGTGGCCGCTGTGCGCTACATCACCAACGGCACCTACCTCAACATCATCAAGGAGATGTTGCTCGACGAGGTGGCCGAAGAACTGCGCCCACTGAAGGAGCGCGTGGCCAAGATGGCCGACCTCTATGCCGAGGCCGTTGAAAAGGTGAAAGCCAGCGGCGATCAGGCCGAGCACGATTTCCTGGCCCGTCGTCTCTACGACATGACCGGCGACATCATCATGTCGCTGCTCATCCTTACCGACGCCACCAAGGCTCCCGCACTCTTCGCCAAGAGTGCGCAGGTCTATGTACGCGCTGCTGAGGAGGAGGTTGTCGGCCACGCAGCCTATGTCAAGGCTTTCAATGCCGACGATTTGAAAAATTTCGTAGCCGAAGAGAACAACGAGGAGGAAGCGTAAGGCGCTTCTTCGTCCATTCACAATACCGCAAGAGAGTGCCAAGGCCGTTGCCTTGGCACTCTCTTGCGGTATTTACAAGCCTGCATGTCGCAACAGACTACACGTTGCGCCACCGCTACCTTCAGAATTCCACTTCGTATAGGTTCGACAAGGTTCCCAAGGCTTGCGCCGAGGTATATGCGGGACTCTGCGCCGCCTTGTACAGGCGGAAATTGCGGCGGTCGTAGCACACCAAGGTAAGCGGTTCGCCCTCTGCCTCGGCAAGTGCCCAGATGCGTATCAGCGCATAATCGGTGTCGAGGAACCGTTTGCGTTCCGCCACACCGGCTACCTTTCCGCCCACCACCGCTGCCACAGGCAGTGAGTCGGGGACCCATGTTATTCCTTTCACGCTTATCTTAGCATAGACCACCATGTCGGTGGGTGCGCTATGGTTATAGTCGGTGGTGTCCCAGCGGTCTATGACAGTCACGGAGCACGTGTCCGACAGGCGGCCCGAGCCGCCTATCGCCACCACGCTGCACTCCCCTGCCGTCCGCGCCACGAGCGTGTCGTTGTGAATGACGGCAT
>CAVKHW010000024.1:0-37487 GCA_963656105.1 Eggerthellaceae bacterium | reverse complement strand
ATCTCGCTCACGCCACAAGGTTGTTGGGTGGAAATTAATTAGTGAACCCTAATTAGTGTCTTCCAATAGGCTGGTTTCATGCGCTTCGTTGGATGTCATGAGTACTCCTCCCGTAGAGCCGTTTTTATAGCAGTAGGCCCACTCTACGTTGGTGTGGTTTGCCAGAAACTCGAATACACGCTTGTTAAGTGCGCTGCCGGTATATGCGCCTTTTTGTATATTTCCGCTTACCTTCAAGTAGCCGAAATCGCCGTCCAGTAGCATCTCGCTACCCTTTATACTGATGATGTTTTGATCGCTCGGATATGTGCCAATCAATATGCCGCTTTCATCAAAGCAGTATTTTTTGTATTTCTTTTCTGTCTCTTCATCTGATGTGGCTGAAACTTCCTTCCAAAGGTTGTCGAGGTCAGTGCGGTTTAATTCTTTTTCCATATTGCTTTTGTTTTGTAGTGAGAGGGTACATCTTTGGGGCTTAAGTCAATTTTATGATGGCTTGAATCTAATGATATATAATTCAAATATGTAACCTTACTTAACTTAAAATGTTTTTGTTATAAAAGTAATGTTCACAGACCATGTCTGATGACATAGGATAACAATATCTTAAGGTCAGAGTTTGTGTCACTTTTAATTGATATCATAACTTTGTTTATCCAATTGTTGAGTTCTGACTTATGTTTGATCCAAAATGTTTCCGTCGCACCAAAGCAGCATGCGGCAACGATTTTGAGCTCATTCTTGTTTATATCAATGTTTTCATTCCGTAATTCGTTTAAAACGATTTTAAGTGAATTTTCTTTTTGTTCCTTTGTGTTACTTGCAGAACAACTGGTTCTATGAATGCGGTATTCTGTAACACAATCTGGCAGATTATGCATCTCGCATTGCTTTGCTAGTCGCATCCAAAGGTCATAATCTTCGCAATAAGGATACTTCTCTTCGTATTTGTTTATTTCAAATAAACTATGACGCATTGTGACTGTAGGGTGCGAAATTGGGTTCATGAAAAAACGTGAAAGTTTTATCTCATTATCAGTTTCTGGATAAGCCACCAAACATACAGGATAACCATTGGCATTAATAACAAGGTGACAGCCTCCCACCACACCACAGTTTGGATGTGTTTCTAGATACGCAACTTGTTTAGTTAATCTCTCGGGTAGCATTCGGTCATCAGCGTCGATTCTGACTATGTATTTTCCTTTTGCAGAAGAAATTCCTTTGTTTAAGCTATACACAATGCCTCTATTGTGCTGATTTTGTATAACTTTTAATCTATGGTCATTCATTTGTTCGGCAATCTCACAACAATTGTTGACACCGTCGTCCACTATAATGATTTCAAAATTTGTGTAAGACTGGTTGAGAATACTGTGGAGGCATTCTTTTAAATACTCGGAATTATAGCAGGGGATAATGATGCTTACCAATGGGCGATTTTCCCAATTATAAATTGGGTCTTTCAACGGAGTCTTGTAAAATTCTAAGGTGTCATTTACCATTCTGTTTACAGATGTTATAGTTTGTATATATGACATGCATTTTTTAGCTCGTAATAGTCGCTTCGAAGCATCATTGAGAAGTTGTGTTGCAGTTGTTTCTAATTTATAAATATCTGCTTGATACCCGTTTGAGTCAAAGGCGATTGGAAAATCGTTGCGATATTCAGCTGGTAACAGTTCTGTAACGCCTGATATACTACTGACGATAAGCGGTACTTGTGCGTTGATGAGTTCAAGCGCGACATAACTGCATTGTTCAACAATAGAAGGCATGATTGCCAAGTCGCATAAGTTGTAAAGATCTTCCAATACTTTCTTTCCTGTATATCCCATGATAGTAACGGAAGTCTTTAGTCTTGGTGGGATGGTTGCTAACAACCATTCCAAATCACCATTTCCGCATATCACTAAGTGGTGTTTTCTATTCGTATTACTAAGGTGTACAAGTAGTTCTGATAAGTATTGTAAACCTTTCAGTTCACTTATTCTGCCTACGTAAAGAATTATCTTTACATTATTCGGGTAACCATATTGATTTCGTAGTTGTTCTTTTGTTTTGTTATTATCTTTTGAAAGTACTTGTGCGGCATTGTATATCATACGTACGCAATTTTTGTCTATGCCATAATATTGTGTTAAAAGGCAATTAGCGTCGTGTGTCAGTGTAATGATTCCGTCAATACCATGGAAAACCGTGTACTCGGGATTTAATATTCTCCAAAGAAGAAAATTGCCCTTTTTATTTTTTTGCAGGAACGAATGAATTATGTAGAATAGTTCGTAATTATCCCTTATGCGGTCTCTCCATGCCACGCAATGCTTTGTCAATATTGTGCGAACTTTCATTTTTTTCTTGAGCAACAGAGCGAAAGAAGCGTGGTTCATCCAATTTAAATGTAATATAACATCTTCGTCGTGTTGTTGCTTTGCCATGAAACTTGCAAACACATCGTCATTAGCGTTGCAAACCCCTTCTTCTGCAAGATCGAATGGAATATAAATGTAATTTATTTCGTTCTTCTTTTCGGATAGAATCCGTTTGCTTTTTGCTAATGCAGCAACATAGACAACATACAACGTCATGTGTTGAACTTTTGAGAAACTCTGGGTAAGAATTTCGATATATGTCGTGATGCCGTTCACATAGCCTGGTCGATAATAGTCGATAAAATAAACGGTCATGGTTTTATTAGTGTTTTATAGTCATGTAGTCTTCTATTAGCCAACCGAATTTGTTGACAGTTACACGGTAATATCGTCCTGTCAAGATTCGAAAATCTGTGGTGTATAAAGGACGAAATGTACCGTACGGCATTGTAGACACGAAACGTCGCATATTACCGAAGTCCGTTTGGATTTGCCAGTCAGGATCTTTTGGTGAAAGTAATTCAATCTTGTAGATTTCGTCGCTATTGGTTTCACATTTTGGTTTCTCGTACAAGAGAACAGAGAAAGTGCGTTCTTCTCGTTCGTAATCAGGGTAGGTGTCCATGCCGATTAATGTTCCCAGTAATTTTGCCCCACCTTTGACCCGGTTTCCCCATGCGCAATCCTGAGCAAGGAACGAAGGTGACATGTAACTGAAGAAATCGGCGCAGTGAGCGAAAGCGTTACCCTCGTCCACTTTTAGGTATCCTGCTTTGCGCGTTTCCAAAATGGGGTTGGGACTTACGGTGTATCCCATGTAGCGCATGGGGGATTGCAGAAATACAATGTCTCCAGTGAGCAGTTTTGCTTTTTTCTTATTGACGTGTTGCATCATCCATACATCTTTAATAGGTGTGCCTTTTAGTGGGGAGATTAAAACAAGCAATTTTCCATAATAGGTGCTGATAGAGTCGTAGCCGGCATAGGGTGAAACTTTGAACTCGCTGTCTTTATAGTCCTCAAAGGCTGTTTTCATTTCCTCCAACGATATCGTGTCTCGGAAGTAATTTAGTCTTAGTATGGATAGGTCTGCTTTTGTGTCATATAAGTAGCTCGTCCATGCTTTCGGAAAGTTTAATCTTGCCCATACCTCATCTCCTTCATCTATCCATTGAGCGTGGGCAATCATTAACGGCAAGCATGCCAATGTAAGAAGTGCCTTTTTCATTTTTTAATTTATATAGTCTTCCACCATCCACCCGTACTTGTTGACAGTTACACGGTAATATCGCCCTATTAGGAGGCGTAGGTCGCTGGTATAATAAGCTTTAAAAGCGTTGTAATGGAGTTTCTCAATGTATGCTTTCATCACGAGAAAATCTTCAATAATCTGCTGATTTGGATTTTGGGGTTCCAACAGCTCAATGGTGTATTCTTCCTTTGTGGGATGCTCTTGCTCAGGTTTCCTGTGCAGCAAAACGGTAAATTTCTGTTCTTTTCTGTCTTGTTGTATGCCCTCGCTAAGTTCAATCATAGTGCCCAAAAGCCTTGCGCCGCTCATAATGCTGTCGTTCCATTCGCCATGAAGTGTGGTGGTTGCTTGCTGCGCATAGCAGAAGAAATCAGCTCCGCCATCGTGATATTTCCCTTCTTGGCCAATTAGCTTCCCGGCTTGGTAAACTTCATAAAAGGCGTAGGGTGATACGATGAAGCCCATGTACTGATGTGGTTGGACAAGATACACAATGTCGCCAGTCAACTTATTCCTCAATTTTTGTTTGGTGAACACGTTTTTTAATGGTGTATCTTTTAGGGGTGACTTTAGTATGATGGCCTTTCCTTTTGATGTACCGAGTGTGTCGAAACCAATGTAAGGAGATATGTGTCGTGGCACGTCTTTGTTTTTCCAAAATGCAGCTTTCATTTCTTTCACTGATACAGTGTCGCGGAAAAATCTCCATTTCAATCCTCCGGGTGCAAACCTGGCATGATACCTGTATTCATTCCAAGCCTTGTCAAGGTTCAAGTACGGCCATTCATGGCCATGTTGGGCGCAGCAATAGAAATTTGCCCATTGTGTTAAAACTAAGATTAAAGTTGCCGTTTTTTTCATGACAGTCAATTGAACTCAAAGTTTCCGGCTCCAAAGATTTTCTTTGCCAATTCAATGTCTTGAATGGTGGATTCTTCATTGTAATTGTAATACCTTCCGTCGCTTTCATTAAATATTTCAGCATGTTTAAAGCCATATTTCTTCATATGGTCAATGTCATACTGGCTGGGGTAACTGTTATATCTTCTGAATTGTTCTTCAAATCCTTTTTGAGTCTGCGAATGGTTATGGGCAAAGCAGTTGTAACCGTTCAATGTGTAATAATTAGTGTCTTCCAATAGGCTGGTTTCATGCGCTTCGTTGGATGTCATGAGTACTCCTCCCGTAGAGCCGTTTTTATAGCAGTAGGCCCACTCTACGTTGGTGTGGTTTGCCAGAAACTCGAATACACGCTTGTTAAGTGCGCTGCCGGTATATGCGCCTTTTTGTATATTTCCGCTTACCTTCAAGTAGCCGAAATCGCCGTCCAGTAGCATCTCGCTACCCTTTATACTGATGATGTTTTGATCGCTCGGATATGTGCCAATCAATATGCCGCTTTCATCAAAGCAGTATTTTTTGTATTTCTTTTCTGTCTCTTCATCTGATGTGGCTGAAACTTCCTTCCAAAGGTTGTCGAGATCAGCGCGATTTAATTCTTTTTCCATGATGGTTGACTTAATTAGGTTTTGTAGGTAATAAGACAAGTGGCTCAATGGGCTATGTCCTGCTATAAAGGTCACTTTGCAAATTTACAGCAAATTACTTGTTATTCAAAATTTTTGGTCATTTATTTTGGATGAAATAGCATGGTAAAATCAAGATTTTAATATTGCTTCTACCATCTTTGTTTTTGTAGGGAAACGATACCTCATGCCGCTTCTGTTAACGACATTGTCGTTGCTTTTCCTCCAAAAGGAAGTCTTCAGAGTGTGCTTTCAGACAAGGGTTGACATCGTTTTGGAGGGCAACGATGAGTGATGCATTGTCGCAAAGAGGTGGCTCATGGTCTACCGCCTATGCGAAAACTATCGAATGGGGCGTTGATATGTGCCCTTTCGCTCTACGATTCGATACTTATCGTTCAGTGGTTCGGTATCTATCGACTTGCCATTCGATACCTATTGCAAACTCTTGGTGTCCGAAAAACACTGTGTAAAGGGCAAGTCTCATTGTAACAACAGATTATAGTGCAAGGTCTTGTTCCTTGGTATTTATTGATTTCAATAACTGAAATTTCGGTTTTAGGTATTTATACTTGAATATACGTCTCCTCTACGGGGACATCTGCTAAAAGGCAAATCCGAAACTTGAGTAAAGAACAACCTTTCAACGTTTTACTTTTACTGAACACCATTAATTGCAAACCGCAAAACTGCCGTAGGATTTTTGTTATAAGACAAATCAATATTTTTGCTTTGGCATAATCTTTGTTTCTATATTTGATGATATTATACGAACGTTTAAACGATAACAATCCATGGATACCATTCACGATTTGACTTTTGGAGGCGAACGCCCTCTCTTTGGTGCCCACGATGTGGTGCTGGAAAATATAACGATTACCGATGGCGAGTCGGGCATCAAGTGTTGTCACGATGTAGAGTGCCATGATTCCAAGTTCTATGGCAAATATCCATGGTGGCATGTAGACCGCAGCTTGATTACCAGTTGCTATTTCGCTCCGGGGAGCCGTTCAGCCATTTGGTATAGCAATGACATGGTGATGCGCGACTGCGTGATAGACGGCCCCAAGTTTTTTCGTGAGATGAATAAACTCGAGCTGGAGAACGTCACCATTAATGATGCCGACGAGACCTTTTGGCGGGTGGATGGACTGAGACTGAAAAACGTAACGTTGCACGACGGAACTTATCCCTTTATGTTCTCTAAAAATATTTACGTTGATGGGCTTATCTCAGATGCTAAATATGTGTTTCAATACTGCAAGCATGTAGAGGTGCACAACGCTAAGATTACTACCAAAGACTCGTTTTGGGAATGCGAGGATGTAACGGTATATGATTCGGAACTCGATGGTGAGTATTTGGCATGGCACTCCAAGAACGTCAAGCTTGTGAGATGTCATATCTCCGGCGAACAACCCTTGTGTTATCTGGATGGCATAACGCTTGAGGACTGCACGTTCGATCCTGCTTGCGACCGCATCTTCGAGGATTCAACTCGTATAGATGCTTCTATTTCGGGCGTTGTCACCGAGGTTAAGAATCCTGTAAGCGGCCGTATCGTTGCCGATAAAATAGGAAAGATAACGTTTGATGTGTTTGCCAAAGGCCATGACTGCAAGATTGAAGAAAGACTATGAATAAATACGACTTTTCGAACACCGTCGACCGTCGTCATAGCGGTGCAGTGAAATGGGATCGGTTTGCCGACGATGACATTGTGCCGCTTTGGGTAGCCGACATGGATTTTCAGGCTTCGCCAGCCATACGCGCGGCTTTGCAACGCCGGGTGGATCATGGCGTTTTCGGTTATACAATGGTTGACAATGACTATTATGAGGCTATCCTTTCCTGGCAGCAACGCCGCCATCAATGGAATATCGAAAGCAAATGGATACTCTACACCATAGGCGTCGTGCCAGCGATAAGTTGCACCATCAAGGCGCTGACTCTTCCCGGCGAGAAAGTGCTTGTTATGACGCCTGTCTACAACTGTTTCTTTTCTTCCATCCGCAACCAGGGTTGCGAAATCGAAGAAAGCCCGTTGCTAAGAGAAGGCGATTCCTATGTCATCGACTGGAACGATTTCGAAACCAAATGCCGCGATGAAAAAGTCACAGTTTTTCTGCTCTGCAACCCTCATAATCCTGTGGGACGTGTGTGGAAACGTGACGAACTGGAACGGATGGGAAAAATCTGTGCTGAAAACCATGTGCGTGTAATCAGCGACGAGATACATTGTGAGCTGGTCATGCCTGGCTATCTGTTTACGCCTTTTGCTGCCGTCAACCGACAGAACGAAAGCAACAGCGTTACCCTGTGTTCTCCTTCCAAATCGTTCAATATTGCAGGCTTGCAAAATGCCTATCTTGTCTGCCGTAACGAAGAAATGCGTCGGCGTATAGACAGGGTGATCAATATCTATGAAGTGTGCGATGTGAACCCATTCGGGGTGGAAGCACTAAAGGCTGCCTATAACGAGAGCGAAGCATGGATAGATGAACTTTGCACCTACGTTTACGACAACTACCTGTGGCTCAAGGATTTCTTATCGAATGCTCTGCCGGCGATAACCGTTTGTCGTCTTGAAGGAACCTATTTGGCTTGGATTGATATCCATGCCCTGCATATCAGTAGCGATGAAGCCATACGACGCCTGCTGCATGAAGGCAAAGTGTTCGTAAGTAGCGGTGCGCTCTATGGCAAGCGTGACGGAGAGGGTTATCTGCGTATAAACTTGGCCTGTTCGCGTGAGACGCTTGAAGAAGGCGTGAAGCGCATGGTAAATGTTTTAAAGACGCTGTAGACTCCGATCTCCAAGCCCCCGGAAGGGCTTGGAGTGTGGGGACGTTATTACGCTAATATATAATGTACGCGCGTACCTTTTATTATAGTCCACCTTGCATCGATTTTCGGACGTCTTTTTGTGGTTCGCTATCTACACGAATGTTGGCAAAGGTGAACCTGTGCGTTTCGTTTTGCCCTAATTTTATTTTTTTATTGAGATCTTAAAAGTTTTTTTTGTTTTCCTTGCGGAAAAGTGGCGGTTGTTTCGTATTCATTACAGAATATTCTAAAAGTTATATAACAATAAAATCTTTAATGTATGAACTACCGCTTTTCTGAACTGGCCAGAAAGATAGCAATGTCTCTCTGCTTAGTAGCTGTGGTGGGAGGATTTACAGCATGTCATGACGACTACGACCTTGACGACCCGGGGAATTACCCGAGTTGGCTGGGACAGAGTATCTACGATGAGCTGAAAAATCCCAACTCAACGCAACTGACCGGTACCTTTACCAACTATTTGCATCTCATCGACGATCTCGGATACACTGAGACTTTGGAGAAGACGGGATCAAAAACCGTTTTTCCTGCCAACGATGAGGCTTTTGAACGTTTCTTTGCCAAAAACGACTGGGGCGTGAGCAAATACGAAGATTTGTCGGAGGCACAGAAAAAACTGTTGCTCTACAACTCGATGCTCGACAACGCCATCCTCGTGGAAATGTTGTCTAACGTACCCGACCAATCGACAAGTGTCACTTCGGGTATCGCTATGAAGCACCAGACGGGTGTCAATATTATCGACACCATCACTCACTTCTACGGCGCAACACAGTTGCCTCGTAACAATGAGTATTGGACAAAGTATTATAATAGTGGCATTGACCTCGTTATGGACGCAACGCGCCCGATGATGGTGCATTTCACAGCCGAACAGCTCACGGCCAACAACATCACTACGATGGGCGCCAACAGTGACTTCGCTGTGGTGACCGGTACCGAGTATGATGATCAGGCCAACACGGCTTACATCTTCCGCAACCGTATCATCAATCCGGATGTTACCTGTAAGAATGGATATATCCATCAGATGGAAGACGTGATTGTGCCACCGGGCAATCTGGCCGAGATGATTCGCACCAATGGCGAAAGCAATATTTTCAGCCGTATGCTCGACCGTTTCAGCGCTCCTTTCTACAGCATGTCTGTTACCAACAACTACAACGACTGGGCGCTCGTCAATGGCTACGCAGTCAAGGACTCTATTTTCGAGAAACGCTATATGAGCAGCCGCTCAAAGAACGGGTCGTCGTTAACCATTGATCCTAATAACAAGACGCTGAGCTCAGGCGAGCTGTTGCCTTACGACCCGGGATGGAATCAGTATTACCCTGACCGCGCCACCAGTTCGCTGAGCGACGTAGCCGCCATGTTCGTGCCCACAGATGCTGCCATGAAGCAGTATTTCCTGCCGGGCGGTTCGGGTTCGTTCCTTATCGACCAGTATGGAGCAAAGCCCAACACCGAAGAAAACCTCATGGAGAACGTCGACTCTATTCCTAAGAATATTGTGCAGGCTTTCCTCTCTATGCTGATGAAACCGCAGTTCATTTCGACAGTTCCCAGTAAGTTCGACAACGTGATGGACGACTCGCAGGATCCTCTCGGCATCACCCTCGACGACCTGAACCGTACCGAAGATGGCAAGTACGACGTGAAGATTGCAAACAATGGTGTGGCCTACATGACCAACAAGGTCTTTGCCCCCAACCGTTATGTGGCAGTATCCGCTCCCGCTCTGCTTTCCGACAATATGCGCGTCATGAACTGGGGTATTCAGGATCAGAGCACGCTGAAGTTGAATTTCTATGCCTACCTGCTCGCTATGGATGCCAACTATGCATTTTTCATCCCCACCGACCAGGCTTTCGACCTATATTATGTAGACCCGGTGTACCTTCGTCGTTCACCGCGTGTGCTCCATTTCTACTATCGTAGCGATGTCAGCCCCAACATCTTCTGCTCGGCTTTCGACTATGACCCGGCAACAGGCACAGTGGGGAGAGACTCCACAAAGTTGTCAACTTCTGAGTTCCGTTCGCAGTTCATCGATATCTTGAACACCCACACTGTTATCTTGAATGAGGGTGAAACATTGGGCGAGAACCACTATTATAAGACTAAGAATGGTGGCGGCATCTATGTGTCGGGTGGCACTGTGGGCAGCACAGTGGCTGGTGGCGCACAGATCAACGGTATCAATATTAGTGGAACGCAAAATGCTGTGATACAAGCTTCTAAGATTACACAGGTCTACAATCAGAAGAACGGTAAGTCGTATGCACTCGACCATGTCATTCAAATGCCTATGAAGTCGGTGTATGCCACATTGGCAAGCGAGAACCAGTTCGCTGATTTCTACAACTTGTGTACCGAAGACCGTGTGCAGTTGGGTCTCTTCGCTGGCATCAGCAACCGTACATCCAACACGCAGCCTATAGCTCCTATCCGTCAGTTCACTACGTTTATCGACGCTGGCGGTTATCATGGTCTTGACCAGGATGTCAGCTATTTCAGCGGTTATAACTATACGGTTTATGCGCCCGACAACAAGGCTATGCAGGACGCTTTCAGCAGAGGACTGCCATCGTGGGACGACGTGAAAGCAGTTGCAGCTCCTTGGTATGATGAAGAAACAGGCGAATATGTAGCTGATAATACCCGTGAATGTGCACAGGCTAAAGCTAAGGTGTATGCGATGATTGAAACCATCAGCAATTTCATTCGTTATCATTTCCAAGACAATTCCATCTATGCTGACAATAAGGTGGAAGGTGGCGAGTTCTATACTGCCAACACCGATACCTTGGGCATTTCCACCAAGCTGACGGTGCTCGATGGCAGCCAAGGACAGTTCCAAGTGCGTGACATATCTGGCAACACCGTGACCATCAGCAACAAGAGTGGACAGATTGTTAACCAAATGACACGTGACTATGTGTTCAACAACACGGCTGTCAATGCTACGCAGCTTCTTTCTTCTTCGTTTGCCGTGGTGCACGAGATTACAACTGCGCTCAACCCCAACAGTTCAAACCGTTACGACGGCCTGTGGAGCACTGCCGCTGCCCAGCGTAAACTCATCGGCCACCAAAAGGCCGGACTGGAGAGGCTCGCAAGAATGTACAGGAAATAATACACAAAAGAGATTATGAAAACAAACACGATAAAATATCTGCTTCTCGTGCTCTTCACCATGGTGTCTACTTTCGCCATGGCACAGGGAACACGTGTCTCGGGTACCGTAAGCGATGCCATGGGACCTATCATGGGAGCAAATGTCACCGAGCGTGACGCTAACAAGCGTATCATCTCTGCAGTCGTGACCGATATCAACGGTAACTTCTCGATGGAAATCAAGAATACGGCCAACAAACTACAGATTTCTTACGTGGGCTGCAAGACTCAGTCTTTGCCCATCGGATCGCGTACTACCTTCGACGTTGTACTGGAAGACCAGAACGTTATCAAGGAGGTTGTGGTAAAAGCTAAGAGGAAATTCAGCAACGGCGGTCTTTCCATCCCCGAGAACGAGGTCTCTATGGCTACCCAAAACTTTAACATGGACGAGGTGGAAGGTCTGTCTTTCACATCGGCCGATGAAGCCCTGCAGGGTCAAATCGCAGGTCTTGACATTGTGGCCAACTCGGGTAACCTCGGTTCGGGTACATCAATGCGTTTGCGCGGTGTCACCTCTATCAATGGTTCTGCTGAGCCTCTGATCGTTGTCGACGACCAAATCTTCGACAATCCGGATGCTAATTTCGACTTTACCAATGCCAACGAGGAAACTTACGCTTCGCTCCTTTCGGTCAACCCGTCTGATATCCAGAGCATCGACATCTTGAAAGATGCTGCCTCTACAGCCATCTGGGGATCGCGTGGTGCCAACGGTGTTATCTCCATACACACCAAGCGCGGTAGCCGTGGAAACACGCGCGTTGACTATTCATTGCGTGTGCAAACTTCATGGCAGCCAAAGGGTTACAACTTGCTTAGTGGTGACGACTACACCATGATGCTTAAGGAAATGTACTACAACCCAAGCCAGAGTTCTACGGCTACGACCAACATCAACGAGATAAACTACAACCGCTCTTGGGCTGAGTTCGAAAACTGGAACAACAATACCGACTGGGTGGATGCTGTACAACAGACAGGTGTCAGCCAGTATCACTACTTGACCATCACTGGTGGTGGTGAAAAGGCTAATTTCCGTATTTCTGCTGGTTACGACCATCAGAACGGTACCATCATCGAACAGACACTCGACCGTTTCTCTACCAAACTGGCACTCGACTATTTTGTTAGTGACCGTATCACGTTCCGTGTCACCTTCCCATTGACATATACTAACAACCACCGTAACTATGACGATAATATCCTCGGTCGTGCCCAAAAGATGAGCCCGAACATGAGTATCTATCGTCAGGATGCCAATGGCAACAATACTAATGAGTATTATACCATGTTGCCTGGTGGCAAAAACGATGGATCGGGTTCAACCGTAGCTGGTACGTCATCTTATGAGTTGCGCGACATTCGTAATCTCGGCAACCCCGTTGCCATTGCACGTTTGGCTTGGCGCGATGAGAAAACTTACCGTATTTCTCCTGAATTCCGTCTCGACTATGACCTTCTTGGTACCGATGATTCCAAGTCACGTCTGCGTTACACAGGACTGGTATATATGGACATCTACTCTTCAAGTACGCCTAAATATTGGCCTGCAGCACTTGTCATTCCTACTTCTCTTTCTGAGTCCGGATGGACAAACGAAAGCTACAACCGTAATGAGGATTATGATTATAACTCATTGTCCATCAATACGAAGCATACGTTGACCTTTACTCCTCACTTCAAGAACGAAGACTGGTATCTTACCATGATGCTTCGCGGTGAATTGACTACTGGTAACAATAACAAGCAGACGGTGGTTTCATACAACACACCGAACTCTATCAACTCTTCAACCACTAACATTCGTCCCGCCAGCATGAGCACGAGCAATGGCCAGTGGCGTTCGATGTCGGCCTTGTATAGTGCACACCTTTCTTATAAGGGACGCTATGCCATGGACTTCTCGCTTCGTGCAGACGGAACTACCAAGTTCGGTGATTCGAAGAAGTGGGGATATTTCCCTGGTCTTTCCGCTCGTTGGAACATCTCTGATGAACCTTTCATGAAGTGGTCGCGCTCTTGGCTCTCCATGCTCTCGTTCCGTCCTTCATGGGGTGTCGTGGGTAACCAGCCAGGATCTGAGTATTTGCAATATGCACGTTACGCCATCAGTGGCGTTTACGGACAGAACGATGCCGATGCCGCTGCCTACCTCGAAGGATTGCAGCTTAACAAGTTGCAGTGGGAACGTACCACTCAGATCAACCTTGGTGGTGACTTCGGATTCTTTAACGGTTTGATCGATGGTGATTTCAACTACTATTATAAGAAGACAAGCAATCTTTTGATGAGCAATGTCTCTATTCCTTCCTCTACTGGTTTCTCAAGTCTTGCATACACGAATGTGGGAGATATGGAAAACAGAGGTTGGGAACTCAATGTGCAACTTAATAAGTTCGTGCGTATCGGAAAGTTCTCAATGGACGCTAATTTCAACGTATCGCAGAATTTCAACAAGATTCTTGACATGGACCAAAGCGTGCTTGAGAGCATCAACTCGGAATGGGATGCCACAAGCCGTGGTACTTACCTGAACCGTATACAGGTCGGTAACCCCTTGGGATCTATCTATGGCCTGCGTTACAAGGGTGTTTACCAGTATAGCTATGAATATCTGGAGAATATGAAGGAACGCAATGGTTGGTCGACGGAGCAATTCCGCAATTACATCAACAATGATTTCCTTGCCAGCGGTAAGACTGCTCCCATAGCCATCGACGATGAAGGTCATGTATTGATGAATTCGTCTGGTCTGCCCATTCGTCAGGTGTATAATTTCAATGATGGTAGTTCAACCTATCAGTTCCAGGGTGGTGATGCCATCTACGAGGATGTCAACCACGATGGACAGATTAACTCGCTGGATATTGTTTATTTGGGTAATTCTAACCCGAAATGGCAAGGTGGCTTCGGCTTCAAGTTGAACTATGGCGACTGGAGCCTGAAGACTTCGTTCACCTATCGCGCTGGTATCGATATCGTAAACTCTGCCAAGATGTATCTGGAGGAGATGTTCAATTCTTATAACCAGAGCTCCGCAGTTAACTATCGTTGGCGCAAGAATGGTGATGTTACCACGATTCCTCGTGCCATGTACGATACGGGCTATAATTTCTTGGGTAGCGATCGTTACGTCGAGGATGCCTCGTTCGTTCGGTTGAGCTATGTGCAGCTGGTTTATAACTTCAACAAGAAGTTGCTTAAGAAGATTGGACTACGCCGTCTCCAGGTTAGCGTGTCGGGACAGAACCTGCTCTGCTGGTCTAAGTATAGCGGAACGGATCCTGAGCACTCTTCAGGTGCATGGGGTATCGCATACGATAGTTCACAGACCCCGAGAAGTAAGTCTGTGACCGTGAATCTTAATGTTGGTTTCTAAAAACAGATATTCTTTATGAAAGTCAATAATATATTAAAGAAGGTGATGTTGGGAGCTTGTGCCGTCCTTACATTGGGATCGTGCAACGACTTTCTTACCATCTATCCCACAGACAAGACGGTGGGCGAAGACTTCTGGAAGAAAAAGGAAGATGTTGACCAAATGGTCACGGGTGCTTATGCTGCCATGCTTTCTTATAATGTGCAGGAGCGTTCCATTGTGTGGGGTGCATTGCGCTCTGACGAACTCGTGAAACGCTCAAGCTACTCCAACACAACCATCGACAACGTGTTGGCCATGAACCTCTTGCCAACCAATGGTTACAATTCATGGGGCTCGTTTTACAACGTAATTAATCGTTGTAATATCGTGCTGAACCATGCCGAAGGTGTTATGGACGAAGACCCTGAGTTTACTCAAGGTGATTACGAGACGGTACGCGGTCAAATGTTGGCCTTGCGTTCACTCTGCTATTTCTACCTTGTTCGCGCTTTCCGTGATGTGCCTTACACCACGCAGAGCTATGAGGATGATGACCAGAATATGCAAGTTGCGCAAATGTGTCCCGACAGCGTGCTTGAATACTGCATTCAAGACCTGAAGGAAGCCGAAACTAAGGTCATGCGTTCTGGTGCCTATGGCACTAGCAACTGGCGTAACTTTGGCTACATTACGCGTGATGCTGTCTATGCTATCTTGGCGGACATCTATCTCTGGCGTGCTTCCATGAACCACAGTCAAAGTGATTACCAAAGCTGTATCGAGTATGCAGATAAAGTAATCAACTCTAAAGACCAATACTACCAAGAAACCCATAGCCAGTCGGTAAGTGGGGCAACAGACGATATCTATCATTTGTATGAAGGACGTAGTGCTTTTGGCTATATCTTTGCCAGCAACAATTCCCGCGAAAGTATTTTGGAATGGCAGTACGATGGTGACCGTAACTCTAATACGGCTTTGGAGAATTATTATGATATGTCTGGTTCTTCAAGTGATCATGACGCCAGCGGCATGGTTGAAGCTTCACAGCTCTTCAACTCAGTCAATACAGATGCTAACTCGCTCTCTGGAACGAAGGTGTACGCAAGCAAAAACGACTACCGTTTTTGGAATAACGTTTATCTTGCCAATAGCTCAGAAGCTCTACAACTTGAGATTCGTAAGATAGTTGATAGAAATGGTAATATTTCTGATATTTCCAAGCTCAATGTAGGACTTGATAAATCGTCCAACAATTTCGATAACTATCAACGCAACTGGATTGTGTATCGTCTTACGGACGTTATGCTGATGAAAGCAGAAGCCCAAGTGCAGACTGCAGCTTCTGACTCGGACGAAGTGCTTCGTAATGCTTTCAATATCGTGCAGGTAGTAAACAAGCGGTCTATGTTGTCAGATGCCACCGACACTCTGAAATACTCAGATTTTACATCTAAGAGCAGCATGGAAGAGTTGGTGCTTTGCGAACGTGAACGCGAACTCTGCTTCGAGGGGAAACGGTGGTTTGACATGATACGCTATGCTTACCGCCACATGGAAGGCGTGAATAGCCGCCAGAAAATGGCCGATGTAAGTTCGTGGCCTTCTTTACCCAGAACATTCACCAATATGATTGTAAGAAAGTACGATACAGGTGGTGATGCTGTGGCTTACAAAATGAAGTCAGAACCATTCATGTATTGGCCAGTTTCGAGGAGTGAGGTACATACCAACCTCTTGCTCAAGCAGAATCCGGTTTATTCTGATAATGAATCAACAAGTAAAAACTAAAGACTATGAACACTACAGTATATCATAAGCTTGCACGCAGACTGGCTGCACTTTTGATGTTGCCCACGTTGCTTTTCGTGGCCAGCTGTAAGGAGGATATTGATGACGCCAATCTCTACACCTTTACGGGTGAGACCATTGAGAGCTATTTGGCTAACCGTCCCGATTCCTTCAGTAATTTTAATTATATTCTGAAGCGGGCTGGTATGGATAAAATCCTTGCAGCCTACGGAACTTATACCTGCTTTGCACCGACTAACGAAGCCGTAACCTCGTATGTCGACAGTCTTTACGACGATACGACAGCTAAAGTTGAACATAACGGCATGACCGAACGTTCCCTCGAAGGGCTGAGCGATTCGCTTTGCAACGATATAGCCAAGTTCCATTTGTCTTCTTCTGAGGTGTTGGCTATCAACATGCAGAACGGAATGACCATCAGAACCATGTTGGGTCGTGATCTTAATACAAGCATCGACTCTGTATCTGGTCAGACATTGGTCAATTCTTATTCGCTCATTACCAAGATGGACAATGAAATGGAGAATGGTGTTGTTCATGTAATCGACAATGTCATTCGCCGCAGTAATCTGCTTGTTACAGGTGAAATGAACAATCATCCCGAATTGTTCTCCATTTGGAAAGCAGCCATTGATCTCACGAGCCTTGAAGATTCCCTCTCTGATATTGAACGTGCCGTAACGGTTCCGTCTAATACCTATAAGTTCTATTGCCCGGATAAGGCGGTGTTGGGATACACAATCTTTGCTGAGACGGATGAAACGCTCAAGGAACACGGCATCAATAATTTGCAAGACCTCATTGCATACGCTAACAGTGTTTATGAGCATTGTGCAGATGCTGGTTCGGGCTGGTACGACTATTATCGCAATAAGGGCGTGAAGGTAAGCACAGGCGACGACTATCAGAGTCCTTACAACTGCTTGAACATGTTCTTGCGCTATCATGTGGTGAAATGCCGTGTGCCTTATAGCAAGCTTGTAACAAGTTATAATGAGGTAAGCAGCGTTCCTCTCTATGACTATTGGGAAACGATGTTGCCTATGACTTTGATTAAGAGCCTTCGTTCAGCCAAAGCAGGTGCAGGAAAGATTTTCTTGAACCGTTATGAGGCCAACAATACCATGACCGATCAGATTGCTGGTTTGGGCTCCGATGCCATGCACCAAGTGGTTAACGGTCATGCAGGCATTGAAGTGCAGAAAAACAATATCCAGGCTTTGAATGGATATATCCATCCCATCACTGATATGTTGGTGTTTGAAGAGTGGGTACCAAAGGGAGTACTCAATGAGCGCATCCGCGTGGACTTCACGGCTCTTATACCCGAGATGATGTCTGCATCGCTCCGTAATCCCACCTATGATGAAATCAAGGCTTTGAACGATGGCGTATCTGGTAAGGATGGTAACCTTTCGGGTGACTATGTGCGTATCCCGACCGATTTCTCTCCTGAACACCTTATTCTTTACAATGGCGAGAATACCCGTCTTCTTTATCTCCCTGCTGCCACAAGTTGGTACAATTTCCAGGGCGATGAGTTCAATGGTAAGGGCACCTATGATGTGGCATTCCGTTTGCCACCTGTACCAGATGGTGTTTATGAGATTCGTCTTGGTCTGTCAACCAACTCCAACCGTGGTATGTACCAATTCTACTTGGGTGAGGGTACCAACAACCGTACAAAGATGGAAGCTCTCGATATTCCTGTAGACGAACGTATCTCCATCACTGTTAACCAAGATGGAACACCCGACGTTACAACTGGATGGTGTCAATATACCCTCATGGAGGATATGGGCGTTGAGACAGATAAGTCAATGCGTAACCTTGGTTGGATGCGCGGCCCTCTCTATTTCACCACAAAGTCCGGTACAACGCCTATGCGTGGCTTGTCCAATAGCATTCGCCGTATTGTTACGCGCCACGAGCTGAAGCAGGGTGACAACTGGCTCCGCATCAAGTCGGTTCTGGAGGGTACCGACTGGCAGCCGTATCTCGACTATATTGAAATAGTCCCGCAATACATATACAATAACTCTCGTTATTTGGAGGACATGTATTAAACCGCTTCAAAACAATAACAGATGAAAAACAACAAAATATATAGAAATGCAACTGTAGCCGTGGCCCTTCTTGCAATGGGGGCCATGACCACGGCTTGCTCCGACTGGGATGACCACTATGACAACAATGGCATCAGTGGTTCGGCTTCGGAAACCATTTGGGAGAATATCCAGGCCAATGCCAATTTGTCTCAGTTTGCCGATCTTTTGCACAAGTCTGGTTACGATGATGTTGTCAATGCCTCGCAAACCTACACGGTGTGGGCTCCGCTCAACGGCACGTTCAATTACGATTCGCTGAGTGTTCTTTCTGCAAGTAGTCTGAAGGACTATTTCTCTAAGAACCACATAGCTCGTTTCAACTATCCTGCCTCAGGCGCTGTCAATGATAAAGTTACCATGCTCAACAAGAAGGTTATGAGCTTCGTTGGTAACGGATCATACACGTTCAATGGAGTGGAATTGGAAACGCCCAATGTGGCTTCGTCCAACGGCGTGCTCCATGTAACCAAAGGTATGATTCCATACATGTCCAATCTCTACGAGAGCCTCGACTCGCTTGTGTATCCTATTGATTCTATCAGCCGTTATTTTCATAATTATGATCTTAAGGTTCTCGATGAAGACAATAGTGTTCAGGGTCCTGTTGTAGATGGTCGAATCACTTACCTCGACTCAGTGTTTATCGAGACCAATGCGTTGACTAAATTGCACAATGCGTTAATCAACCGCGAGGACTCGAACTATACAGTGATTGTACCTACCAACACTGCTTGGCAGAAGGCTTATAATCAAATAAAAAAATATTATAATTACAAGCCATTCACTTATGTGAAGGATGTTCCGCAGTCGAATATCAACTCACTAAAGTCTGAGTATATAGACACTCTGTCTCGCCACTTGGATTTCGCGTTGCTTCACGACTCCATTATTCATTATACAATTGCTGAGGACTTGTTCTTCAACAATAACATGTATGGTAATAAGGTGCTCAATAATTTGCAGACGGGAACCCATCTGGCAACCGACTCAGTGGTCAGCACCTTGTATTCAATCTTCTATGGCGAGGATGCTTCAATGCTGTTTGAAGGAGCCCAGCGCATTGAGAAGAGTAATGGTAACATGTGGTTGACTGATTCTCTTCGCATGCGCCCATGGATTTCATGGAATCCAATTATCAAGATTCAAGGCGAACAGGGCGTAGCAAATGCTTATAACGCTGGTTCCACCACAATCACCAGTATTACAAAATCCGAGCAGAACCCTGATGTAAAAGGTACTGTGTCCAACGACAACTATATAACCATCTCTCCAGCTTCCGCTTCTTCCAACCCCGAGGCAATATTCTATTTGCCGGAAGTTCGTTCAGCTGAATACGCTGTTTACATTTGCTTCGTTCCTGAGAATATCAATTCAAGCACCTATGTTGATAAGGTTCTTCCCAACCGTGTAATGGTTACCATTGGTTACAACGATCTCTCGGGCACACCCAAAGAGCAACGCATGAAAGTAGGTACGAGTAATTACTTTACGAATGATGTTTCGAAGGTTGACACTGTTTATGTTGGCGATTTCACATTCCCAATCTGTTACTACGGCACCGGAACGTGCAGTAGCACTCAAGAAGCTTATGCTCCTTACATTCGTATCACAAGCCGCGCTCAGTCTGCTAACAATGACCGTAACCTGCGTATCGACTACATCATGCTTGTTCCGAAGGAACTCGACAATTATATCAAGGAGCACCCGGGGTACAAATATCAGCATGACCTCGATTAAGTCTCACTTTTAAATCTGTATGAAAATGAAAAGAAACCATATTCTTTGCTTGAGCATTCTCCTTGCTGCAACTTCAGGCTTGCCGGCCATGGCGCAGGATGATGCCGCTTATGCCGACGGAGCTGAGACGGTTGTTGTCAAGAAGAAGGCTCCTGCCGTGAGGAAGGACAAATACCCCATGATGGAAGTCAAGGGTGTCGTGGTAGACGCTGCTTCCAACCAGCCCTTGTCGGGTATTCAAGTACAAACGCTCAACGACATCCATTATACGGCCATGACAAACGAGAAAGGTGAGTTCACCATTAAGGTACCCACTTTCGCAACGGCCTTATACGTGTATGCGCCACAATATCTTAGCCAACAGGTTCCTGTTAACAAGGACGGCGTGAAGGTAAAAATGCTTGCCGACCGTTTCAAAACCATGTACGGCACAAGTACGGATATTTTGGCCGATCGTGTTTTGACAGTCAATCACACCACTTCGCAGAGTGTGGAAACAGACATCGAGAACAATATCGGCGCTGATGTCCATACTGTTACGCGCAATGGTGGTCCCGGCTACGGCGCAGCTATGTTTATTCGCGGTCTCAACTCACTCAATGCCAATGCCCAACCTCTGATTGTGGTCGATGGTATTGTGCGCGATATGCAGACCACGCGTAGCATGATTCATTATGGCGATTACAACAACCTGCTGCTGAGCATCAATCCTGATGATATTGAGAAAGTGCAGGTGTTGAAGAACGGAACGGCTCTTTACGGAGCCAAGGGAGGTAATGGTGTTGTGCTCATCACTACTAAGCGCGGTCATTCTATGGCCACGCGTATCGATGCCAACATCGGTGTAGGCGTGACCACTTTGCCCAAGTTGCCCAGCATGATGAACGCTTCCGACTATCGTCTTTATGCTTCAGAGATGCTCGGCACCTATCCTAACATCAGTAGCAAGATCACACCCGACCACATCGGTTTCCTGATCGATGATCCCACGAGCTACTATTATAATATGTACCACAACGACACCGATTGGTCGAAGGAAGTTTACCACACGGCCATGACCCAAAACTACTCCATCAATGTGCAGGGTGGTGACGATATTGGTATGTACAATCTCTCGCTCGGTTACACCGATGCACAGAGCACCGCTCGCAAGAACGGTTTCAACCGTCTGAATGTGCGCTTCAACACCGACATCAATGTCATCAAGAACCTGACCACCAAGTTCGATATGGCATTTGTTAAGTTGAATCGCAATGTGTTCGACAATGGCGCGCCCGAGGATCTTACTTCGGCTCCCGTGTCGTCTCCCACGTTCCTTGGTCTGATAAAGGCTCCGATACTCAATCCGTACACCTACAATAGCAACGGTAAGCTCTCGAATACCCTTTCATCAGCCGACACCTTCTTGACAGGCATCGACGAGAACCTCACATTGGGTAACCCGACGGCGCTCTTGGCCAATGGCGATGCCATCAACAAGAACCGCGTTGAGAACACGCAGTTCTATGCCGTTATTGCTCCGACCTATCAGTTCAGCAATAGCCTGAAATTGACCGAGACGTTCAACTACACCCTCGACCGTGTGTCGCAGCGTTATTATCGTCCCATCAACGGTATGCCCACATTCCTTATTGAAGGACTTGGCCGTGTGCAGAACATGAGTAAGTCGGCCTTTGCCAAACAGACCAGTATCATGAGCGATACGCGCCTGCAGTGGACCAAGCAGTTTGGCGCGCATTACCTCGATTTGTTTGGCGGTTTCCGTTATTCATCGTTCGCTTACGATACCAACAATCCCACGGGTCAGTATTCCACGGGTGGTAGCGACAAGCAGCCCAACATATCCGCTTCGATGACATACACTGAGGCCACCGGCGTCGATGATACTTGGAAATCGGCCACATGGTACGTCAATGCCGATTACAACTACCGTAACCGTTACTTTGTCAACGCCACGCTTACCGCTGAGACAAGCAGCCGTTTCGGTGAAAACTCAGAAGGTCTCGGTCTCTTTGGCGTGAAGTGGGGCATCTTCCCCAGCATCCAGCTGGGCTGGAACATCACCAACGAATCGTGGTTCCCGAAGAACTCTGTTGTAAACTATCTGTTGCTCCGTGCAGGTTATGATATCAGCGGCAACGACGACATCAGCAACTATGCCGCTCGCACCTCGTTCACAGTAGGAACATATCTCAACCGAATCAACTATGCCCAGCTCAACAATATAGGTAACGACAAGATCACTTATGAGAAGACTGGCAAGTTTAATGTAGGTCTGCAGTCCTACTTCTTCAACAACCGTTTGGGCTTGAGCTTTGATTTCTACAAGAACCACACCAGCAACCTCCTCACGTTGAAGACCTTCGACAATCCTGTTGCCGGTATCAACAACTATTGGAGCAATGGTGGCTCGCTCGACAACACCGGTTTTGAGCTCACTCTGAGCGGCAAGCCCGTTGTCACAAAAGATTTCAATATCGAGTTAGGAGCCAGCATCGGTCATTACAAAAACGAGATTAAGTCGTTGCCCAACGATAGCAAACTTTGGGTAGACGGTCAGCAGACAGCGTCGGGCTTCACCTCAAGCGTCTATGGCACCGACAACATTGCTACCATCATCGGTCAGTCAGCCGGCGTGTTCTATGGTTACAAGACCGCTGGCGTGTTCTCTACCGATGCCGAGGCAAAGGCTGCCGGTAAAGACGGTTACCTTTATATGGTCGATGCCACCGGTGCCCGTCAGAATTTCGTGGCAGGCGATGTGCATTTCGTAGACCTTAACGGCGACGGTAAGATCGATGAGTCCGACAAGACCATCATCGGCAACCCCAACCCTGACCTTTACGGCAACATTTTCGCCAATGTCACTTGGAAGAACTTCACGTTGAGCCTTGGTTTCAATTACAGTCTCGGCAACGATGTGTTCAACTATCAGCGCTCGTTGCTCGAAGGCGAGAACAATTTCTGGAACCAGACCACTGCAGTCAACAACCGTTGGCGTTACGAGGGTCAGCAGACTGACATGCCTCGCCTGAGCTACAACGACGCTATGGGCAATAGTCGTTTCAGCGACCGTTGGATTGAGGATGGCAGCTATTTGCGTCTTAAGACTCTCAACATCACCTATAAGGTTCCTGTTAGCTTGTCATGGCTCCAAGGACTTAGCATTTGGGCACAGGCCGACAATCTCTTCACCATCACCCATTATCTTGGTGGTGACCCCGAGTTCTCTGCTTCCAATGGTGTGCTTTACCAGGGCATCGACCCAGGAAACGTAGCCCTCAGCCGCACGTTCACCTTCGGTCTCCGAATCAACCTGTAACTCTACGAACCAAAAGATTTCATTACAATGAAAACATTCAAACATACATTCACAATTAAAGGTTTGGGACTTGCGCTTCTGCCTTTCTGTCTTTGCAGCCTCTTGGGTCTGTCCAGCTGTCAGGACATGATGGAAACAGAATCCAACCGGCAGGTCTTCAATCCATCGCTCGACCAAAAGACCGACTCCATCTACTATACCCTTGGCATCCTCAAGGGTGTGCAGCAGGCCATCGACCAATACGTGCTTGTCGGTGAGATGCGTGGCGACCTGACCGCTACCAACTACTATACGGAGACCGATATTCGCGAGCTATACAATTTCTCGTACGATGCCACCAACAAATACGACTCCGCGTATGTGTGGTACCGCATCATCAACAACTGCAACTACTATGTGGCTCACCGCGACACCACGCTCATGACCGGTTCGCGCTATGTGGCACGCAGCGAGTATGCGCAGGCACTCAGCATCCGTGCTTGGGCTTACATGCAGTTGGCCAAGACCTATGGCACCGTGCCTTTCTTCACCAATCCCATCACTTCCATCAGTGAGGCCGAAACAGCGTCTACGGGAGTCACTAAGGATTTGCACGGCATTGTTGATGCCTTGGCACCCGAACTTGAGAAGTTCAGCGGCACAGAGGTTCCGTCCTATGGCACAAACGTTGATGCCGGTAAGACCAATGCTGGAACACAGAAAGATGTCAATACCACAAAAACTATGTTCCCTGTAGATGTGGTGTTGGGCGACATGTACTTGGAAACCAACCAGTATGAAAAGGCTGCGCAAAGCTATTGGAAATACATCCGCGACAACCATCTTCGTGCGTTGAATTACATGTGCGCTCCCTCTCGTTTCTATACCTATCCCAACAACTTGTTGTACCCCACCGATATGCAAAGTGAGAGCGGACTGACTTGGTCTACGATTTTCTCAGTTTCCACTCCAAACGACATCGTGACCTATGTTCCGATGGCTGTCAACTCGTTGCGCGGCACCACAACCAATCTGCCCAAGCTCTTTGGTTGGGACTACTACACGACCGATGTCGATACCACTGCCATCAACAATGGAACGGCCTCTTATTCCACGTCCACGCAGTATGTGCTCGAGCGTCAGATCGATCCTTCGCAGACTTACATCAACCTTGCTAACCGGCAGAATTATTACTACCGTCCGCAAGGTGCCAATGCCCGCACGATTACTGAGGTCGCTTTGGGAGACATGCGTCGTCAGTCCACCATCAACTCCGTTACCAAGTCCGACTCCACGTTCTATCTCATGACCAAGTACGAGGGTGGTAATATAAACATCTATCGTGGTGCCACGGTCTACCTGCGTTTGGCTGAGGCTCTCAACCGCATGGGCTATCCCGATGCAGCGTTTGCCATTCTCAAGGATGGCATCGGCAGTGAACAGTTGAGCTCAGCCGATTACGTAGCCGATACATTGGGTCATTATGTGTCTGGTTATATGCGCGACACTACCTACACGTTGCTCTCAACCACGATTCCATTCCTCTCCACAGCCTACGACTCTTACTTCACACGGTCTTCTTCATCCGCAACCGTAACCTCTTTAGGCAATTACGGCATCCATTGCCACGGCAGTGGTTCTGCAGTCGAAGGCCAGTATTCGGGCTATCAGTACGCCACTGAAATCTTGAAGAAGCGTGCTCAGTTGGGCAATATCGTTAACGGCGAAAAGATCGACAGCACATTCCTCTATGGCCCTGCTGCTATCGATGCCGTCGAAGACCTTATTTGCGATGAGTATGCACTGGAACTTGCTTTCGAAGGCAACCGTTTTGGTGATCTCATGCGCATTGCCCGCCACAAGAACGCTTCCGATTTCGGCGGAGCCAATTACGGCGGTCAGTGGTTGGCTAACAAACTGGCGTTCAAGAACCCCGTAGTTGACCTCACGCAGGAGCGCAACTGGTACATGCCGTTCAAGTAAATCCTTTCACCTATTTATATTAATCCCCGTCAGCACTTGTTGGCGGGGATTTTTTTGGTCTGTCAGTTCCTGTGTTCTTGCGAAAGATGCTCCGCCGCACTGCGATATGTACCTAATGGCTCCGTCATAGGTATCCTATCGCATTGCCATTCACTATCTATCGCGAGCCCGTAAGCCATCTATCGCAAAGGTTATATAGCTCGAAATGTTAAAAAACTAACTTTTTTGTTATTAGCTTTTGACATTTATCAACTTTTTAAGTATCTTTGCCGTACCTAAATAACTATATAGCAACAACCCGTCATCGTTGCGCGTGAGCGTCTATCCGATGATGTCTTATTGAAGCAAATTACTTAAATAAACCATGTATTATCCTTTAACTATTAAATTTATGAAACAAAGTTTCCGTACTTTGGCATTGTCAGCGTTGGCACTGCTGGGGTCAGGTGCTGCGTTTGCCTCCGATTGGGTGGTACCCACGCCGGCATTCCAGGCCATGAATCCCGTTGCAAGCACCGCTACCACTGCCGACACGGTCTACGTTTGGAACGTAGGCCAACAGGGATTTGTAACTGGCGGCGAGGCTTGGGGCACCCAAGCAACCGTGTCCAATTCCTCCACTGAAAAGTGGGTAGTTATCACTACGAGTGAAGATGGAATCTACAAACTGAAGAACGTATCGCGGTCCAACAAGTATTTGTTCCGCACCTACAGCGACGCCACTGTCGGATCAGGTGTCAAGACTTGTTTCGTTGACGGTTCTGACAACAACGACACTTGGGCCATTGCCAGCGTCTCGGGTACCAGCTATTACACCCTTCAGATGCCCGAATCGGCCAGCGATGTTGACGGCACAAGCAATCCTTACGATGCCACCTTGTTCCTTGGCACACAGACTACCCATGCCTCCACATGGGCTTCGACCAACAATGGTGGAGTCACCAAGGGTCTTTATTTCGATGTGCCCTACTCAGGCAATGAGGCTGGTTGTCAATTTGCCTTTGTTTCCAAGGCCAACTACAACATCTACGCTAAAAAGACCACGCTGAAAGCCCTGCTTGAGGATGCCGAAGCGCGTAATGTGGACGTAACTGCCGAGGGCGCCGTATTAAACAACACGAATGCTACCGAGCAGAATGTTGACGATGCCATCAGCAGCATAAACGAAAAGATTTCGCAGGTTGTCACTCCCGACAATCCGCAGGACATGACCAGCATGATCCAGAATGCCGACTTCGAGGCCAATAGTGTTGCTGGCTGGACATCAACCACTGCTGCTCAAAACAAGGGCACAGCCACCAATGTCTCCAAAGATACCAATGCAAATGACGAAGGCGCATTCAATAACTACTTCTATGAGAACTGGAAGTCGACCGCTATCTCTGGTCATCTCTACCAGACCGTGAAAGGCCTTCCCGAAGGTGTCTACAAAGTTGGCATCTCTGCTTATGTCAACACGTTCGACCCTGACAATGCTACCAACAAGACCCAGTATGTATACGCCAATGATGTGAAGACGTTGCTTACTCGTGGCAATGCACGCGCATATAGCATTACTGTCAATCTGGCAGGTACCGACACTCTGCAGATTGGCTTGGCTTGCGACTCTCTCATTGCCAACTGGATTGGTATCGACAATGTCACCCTGCAATACCTTGGCTCGGGCATTGAGAGCTACCGTTATCTCAACCAGAGCGTTCTCAACGATGTTGAGGCTGCTGTCAGCGCTACCAATGCCGTTTACGCCGAGTCTATCTATGAGGCAGCTAAAGCTCAAGCTCAGGCAGGTATCGATGCCACCGACAAGCAGGAGTCCTACGATGCTTATCTGAGTGCGCTCGAGGGTCTTGCAGAGCTCAACCTTAACATTTCAGCCTACTCGCAGCTCTACACCGACGCTTATAATGCCGACCAAGAGTATTGGAACAACTATTCTGACCAAGATGAGTTGGAGAGTGCTGCTGAAGACGGTTTGAACATGTACGAAGAGCATACAGCATCTACCGCTGAGGTGCAGGCCATGATTCTGCGCATTGCCGACGCTTTGCAGCAGGCCAAGCTCAACTCTTATCATGAGGGCGACGATGTGACTCACATCATCACCAACCCCACATTCAACGATGAGACTGTCGCTGCCACCTACACGCAGCCTCAGAGCACTAAGGGATGGATTGGCGCCAATGTTATCGGTGCCGGTTGGATTACCGATACTCGTCTTGCCGAGGTCTACGACCAGGATTGCGACATTCACCAAGACCTCTCCGGTCTGAAGAAGGGTGCTTATCGTCTATCCATTCAGGCTTTCTATCGTCCTGCTGGCGCATCTTCTTCCGCTTATCAGGCTTATCTCAATGGCGACTCGCTCACACAGGCCTACATCTACATGGGTAAGACCCAGCAGCGTGTGAAGAGCATCTACGCTTGCACCTTCCCCGAAAGTATCACCTCCGTATCGCGCGAGAACCACTGGGTGAACGTCGGTAGCGACGAGGCTATCTATGTGCCTAACACGATGGACGAGGCTTATGTTGCCATGAATGGTAGCGTTGACGGTGAGCAGGATGCTGCTTACGACAACAACTATCGTAACGTGGTCTACGGAGTTGTTACCGAGCAGGGTGGTTCCATGCCTATCGGTTTCAAGATCGAGAATCATGCTTCTACCAGCTGGGTAATCTTCCGCGATTTCCGTTTGGAGTATCTCGGCAACGATCCTACCTACATCCGTCCTGTGCTCCAAAACAAGATGGACGAGGCTAAGAACGATTTCGTAAGCCAGAAGATGGCAGCTGCCGACAAGGCTGCTCTCGACAATGCTGTGGCTGCCGGTCAGACCGCTCTCGACAACAACGACGGTGATGCCATGATGAACGCATTCAACGCCATCGCAACGGCTGAGACCCAGGCCAAGGCTTCTATCGCCGCCTATGCTCAGCTTGCCGCTTCTTACGATTCGCTTGCCGCACAGTACGACGCTTCCGAGAAGGCCACTGCTGAGGCTCGTACCACAGCCAAGACACTCCTCGACGAGGTGAAGGCTGCCCTCAACGACGGTACTATCGCCGTAGCCGATATCCCTGCTAAGCAGGCCGAGATGAAGGCTGCCCGCAAGGCTCTCATGATTCTCCCCGGTTCTGACGACGAACCTTCTAAGTACACCAGCTGGATTCAGAACCCGACCTACGGCAGCGCCGACGGTTGGACTGTCAACAAGACTGCCGGCGACGGCACTCCTGGTATCGAGTACAACACCATGGAAATCTGGAACGCTACAGCCGATGTCTATCAGGATATCGAAGGTCTGCCAGAGGGCACCTATCAGGTGCGCGTACAGAGCCTGTTCCGTCCCGTCAGTGCTGAAGAGGCTTGGAAAGACCTGCTTGGCGACTCTATCGAGAACTATGGTGAGCATGCTGTGATCTATGCCAACTGGGATTCTATCGCACCGTCTTACTGGTGCTCAAAGTACAATGCCGACAGCTACAGCTGGACCACTGGTAGCTACAGCAACATGGTTGACTCTGTGCTCGATGAAACCGCCGACACCATGATGACTGTAACCTATCATTTTGCCAACAACCGTCAGGCTGCTGAGTATCAGTTCCAGATGAACTATTATCCTGTACAGAGCTTCTTCACCTATGTAGGCTCCAATGGCCATCTCCGTCTTGGTTTCAAGAACACAGCTCACAAGGTTCAAGACTGGTTCGTTGTTTCCAACTGGGAACTCTACTACTATGGCAAGGATAGCCAGTATGCCAAGACTACAGGTATCAACGATATCGACGCCGATGAGGCTGTAACCTTCAACGAGGTCTACACCGTCGATGGTCGTCGTGTCAATGGCTTGCAGAAAGGCTTGAACATCGTTCGTGGCAAGACTGCCTCAGGCAAGACCGTCACAAAGAAGATTGTAGTGAAGTAATCGTCTGAAAAACGAGCAGCCGACTTACTGACGTTAATAAGGCGGTTTGCGCACAACATAGGCCCCCGAGGACATGCCCTCGGGGGCTTTTGCTTGCGTTGCGCAATCACGTCAAATGTTAAAATAGAAACATTTTCGAAAAAAAGTATTGAGATAACTCTTTTTTTGTCTACATTTGCAAATGCAACGAACCTACAGATAGTAGGCGTGGGAACCTTAACCCCACAATACCTAAATATTCTACTCAATGAACCAAATGACAGACCGGGTAAAACTGATAGATCAGACTTACCGAAAGATGCTGGGCTCCGTACTCGCTATCTTCCGGCAGGCTCGTCTATGCGAAGCCGACTGTGAGGATTTGGCACAAAATGTCTTTGTGCGCCTCATGTCTATCGATCTGTTGAATGCCGATACCATTGAGGGAATGACGGCCACCATCGCTTACCATCTGCGCACCGATTATCTGCGTCGTCGTGCGGCCATCCATCGTCATTTCGCCGAGAAGGTCACGGCCGACACCCTCGACAATACCCGTTCCGACGAGCACGTGCTTCTGAAGGAACTTTATGCGCTCGAACAGACTGCGCTCAATCGCATGTCGTCTGCCAATCGGCAAATCTACTTGCTAAGCCATTACGCAGAAAAGTCAAACGAGGAGATTGCCCAAACGCTCCGCATGACCTACCGGTCGGTGGAGTCAAGACTTTATCGTTCGCGGCAGGAGGTTCGGCAGTTTGTACGACGCATGGCCATGTAGCCCGCTTCATGGCGGCTTGACTTATCGTCTTGCCGTAGGCTGCAATAGGTCTGCGTAAATCAAAAAGAAGGAGGAGGAAACAGGATGGATTATACCTTATATTATTAAGGTGGCGATGTGAAAAAGGCAGGACGGTTTCTGCCTCGCTACTAATTGACGAAAACGAAACTTGATATTGTTTGTTTAATTCATTTTATTAACTTAATGCTTATGAAACAAAGTTTACGCTTTATGTCAACGTTGCTTGTCACGATGCTGACGGCGTTGACAGCATGGGCTGCCGACTGGACGGTCAATATCTCTCCAGTGGCACTCACGCCGGGCGACACGGTCTATATGCAGAACGTGGGTACCGGGCGCTATTTTGGTGGAGGCGAAGGCTGGGGTACTCAGGCCGTCGTCAATCCTTTGTCAGGAGCTGCAAAGTGCATAGTGTTGCAGTTGTCCGACGGTACTTATCAAATCAAGAATGACGCTGCCGGATGGCAGAAAAATTCGCACGATGACATTCTCTATCGTCAGCCCAATGATGGCACTATAGGAAAAGGTAACAAAGGTTGCTATGTAGACTACAGCACAGCTTGGAATGAAACTGCCTCCAAATGGGCCATTGTCAATGTGGGCAACAATGTCTATACCCTTCAGGTGCCAAACCTCGAAGATTATCAGCTTACCGATGAGTCGACAGCTGCCGACTCGTTGCTCGGTTACATTCCCGGAGAGTATCTTGGTGTCAACCGTAGCCATGCGTCTAATGCCAAGGTAAACGGAATCACTTGGGGATTGTACTATGATGTGGTTTATGCCGACTCGGCTGCCAACTGCCAGTTCGTCTTCCTGCCCATTGACATCACCAACGCCAAAGCCACCTTGCTCAAGTTTGTGGAGGGTGCCGATGCCGCTGGTATTGATGTCACGGTCGGTGCTGCGTTGTTGGCTAATGCCGACGCAACCCTTGCCGATATTGAGGCCGAAACAGCACGCCTGTCCACTGCCATTGAGCAGGCTGCCTCGCCGACCAATCCGCAAGATCTGACCAACAAGTATATCAGCAACCCCACACCTATTGCAAGTGGCACACCCGCCGACTGGACTGTTGTCAACCGCGACGGTTCAGCAGCATCAACAGGAGACTCTTCTGATGGTGTAGGTGAGTTCTGGAACAGTATGGGCACATCGCTCAAATACACCGTCAAGGAGTTGCCCGCCGGCGTATACCGCTTCACTGCCATTGCACTGACGCGTACCGGCATGCACGGTAAGTTCTTTGTTGGCAGCGACACAATCGATATTGCCACTGTCGATGCTGGCTCGGTGAACAACCGCCCTGGTGCATCCACATGGTTCACCCAGGATGCCGATGGCGACGGTGTGCTCAATGGCACCAATGTCATTGAACTCGTATTGACCGAGCCTGCCGATATTGAGATCGGCCTTATGTCAGACACGGGTACCGTATCCGTTGCCTCCAATGACGCATGGACGGTTTGGCGCGAGTTCAAGGTGGAGAGCCTTGGACAAAGTCTGGAAACGTTCCAGTATGTAAACAACAACATCCTGCAGCAACTTGCAGCTATCAGCGAGTCGGACAGCAAATACACGCCTTCTATTTATGAGGCTTGCAAAACATTCGCCGAGGCTGGTAATGCTGCTACCGATAAGGAAACTTCAGCAGACAATTATCTGAAGGCCCGCGAGCAGTACAATGCCCTTAAGGCCAATATCACCGCTTGGGCCAAACTGGAACAGGTGGCTTACGATGCTGAGGACGAGAGCTGGCAGCTCAATAACGGTGAAGCCGTGCGCGAGTTGACCGCTGAAGCCGACGTTATGTTGAGTGACTTGACTGCCACCACAGAAGAGGTGAACGCGATGATTCAGAAGATCACCGAGGCTCTCGATCTGTGCCGCAAGTCGAGCTATGTGGCTGGCGATGATGTAACAAGCCTCATTGTCAATCCGACCTTCAACGACGAGACCGTTACGCCTTCTGCCGAACAACCTCAGAGCAAAGAGGGCTGGAGCGGTGCAACCTTCGGTTCGGGCGGCACTCCTGACCTTCGTCTCTGCGAGGTCTGGGCAGCCAACTTCGATACTTATCAGGACATCAAGGGCATGCAGCCCGGTGCATACGAGCTGAGCATTCAGGCTTATATGCGTCCCGCCACTATCGAAGCGTCTTGGACCAATTATCAGGCTGGTCAAACTGAAGTTCCCGCTTGGATCTACATTGGCAAGTCGTCAAAACGCATCCATAACATCTTGGACTTCACATGGTCTTCGGCACAGGATTCCAATACCGACGACTGGGCTCAGCCCGAAAGTGGTGTGTATGTTCCAAACACCATGTCGACCAGTTACACGGTGATGAGTGCTGATGCCGATGTTTACAATAACACGGTAGTAGGCGTTGTTACTGAGAGCGGTGGCACCTTGCGCATTGGTATCAAGGCTCAGGATCCTGACCAGACACCAAACCGTTGGATCATCTTCCACGATTTCACCATGCGTTATTTGGGCAACGACGCAGCCTACATCAAGCCTGTTCTTGATGACAAGATCGCCGAGCTCAAGGCCATTACCGATCCGATGTCAGCTAACGAGAAGTCTATGCTTACTGCAGCTTTGAACGTTGCCGACGAGGCTTCTGCCGGTAGCGACGGCACCGCCATGCTGAAGGCATACGCCGCACTGACCAGCCTTGAAGACACTGTTACCGCTTCGGTTAATGCTTATAAGGAACTGCAAAGCTCACTCGACTCGCTGACTAACATGAGCCAGACGGGTGCTTCTGATGCTGCTATCGCCACGGCCAATGCCCTTATCTCTGAAGTTACTGCCGCTATTGCCAGTGGTTCTATCGCTATACTCGATGTACCCGCCAAGCAGGCAGAGATGGCTAAGGCTCGCAAGGCCCTCATGATAAAGGAAGGCTCTGACGATGCTCCTGCCGACTACACCGCATGGATCGTGAACCCGACATTCAATGACCTCACGGGTTGGACGGTCAATAAGACTCAAGGCAATAATCCTACCGTGTCCGACAATGTTGCTGAAATTTGGAACGCCAGCGGCGACATCTATCAGGATATCACAGGTCTGCCCGAAGGCACTTATCAAGTGAAGGTGAAAGGTTACTTCCGTCAGGTGGGTGCCAAGCGCGCATGGCTCGAGCTTATTGGCGATTCTGTTCAGGATGTGTCACGCGCAACGGTATATGCAAACTTCGACAAGGCTAACCTCCCTCTTTGGGCTACACGCGAGTACAAGGATGAATTCAGTGCCACTGGCACTGGCTGGTATGAGGCAATCGACTCTACCACTACGGACAGCCTGCGCTACTTCTTGCCCGACACACGCGCCAATGCACGTGTCATGTTCGATGCCAATTGCTACCAGATGAGTTTCTACACCATGGTCAACGAGAGTGGTCTGCTCCGCATTGGCTTTGGCAACAATACTTACACTTCTGCCGATTGGTTGGTAACCACCGACTGGGAGCTTTACTACCTCGGTAAGAACAGCAAGCATGCTGAATCTACAGGTATCAGCGACATCGCTACTGACGAGAAGGTCGATTTCAACGAAATCTATTCTGTTGACGGTCGCCGTGTCGGTACGCTGCAGAAGGGTGTGAACATTGTTCGCGGTAAGACTGCCGATGGTAAAGTCGTTACCAAGAAGGTTATATTGAAGTAATTAGAACATCACAGTTCTTATTCCTTCTTCAATAAAGTTATCTTGCTTCCTACCCTGTTCCGGGGTAGGGGCATGACTTAAAGAGAAAAGGACAAGAATGAAGATGCGGCCTTTTACACTGTCCCACAAGTAAAATGCCGATATCCCCAACAAAAAGGTCTCCAGCGACTATTCGCTGGAGACCTTTTTGTTGGGGATATCGTTTGGATGAAAATCTACCGTTAGCGTTGTTCGGTTGTTCAGATGGGCAGTGTGGCCTGACGCAACCACTCTCTGTCATCATTGTTGAGATGTGGAGCCAACATTTCGAAAACATGCTGATGGTATTGGTTCAGCCAATCTATTTCTTCATCAAGGAGTTCCGTCTTGATGATTGGCGTGGTGTCGATGGGACAAAGGGTGAGTGGTTCAAACTGCAGGAATGTACCGAACTCTGTGTCCTTGTAGTGTGTGATGATGAGTGTGTTCTCGGTGCGTACGCCGAAACGCCCGGGCAAGTAGATGCCAGGCTCGTCGGTCACCGTCATGTGCTCCACGAAAGGCGCAGGCATCCATTCCATACGGAACTGGTGAGGACCTTCGTGCACATTGAGGTATGCACCTACACCGTGACCTGTGCCGTGCAGATAGTTCAGCCCCTCGCGCCACATGGCTTCGCGCGCCATGATGTCCATTTGTGTGCCGCTTGCTCCAGCCGGAAATTTGCAAATCTCCAATTGTATGTGTCCTTTTAGTACAAGTGTGTAGATATGTTTCTCGTAGTCGGTCACGGGTCCGAGAGCAATGGTACGCGTTATGTCGGTAGTGCCGTCCACGTATTGTGCCCCGCTGTCAAGTAGCAGAAATCCGTGTGGTTCCAACGGAATGTCGGTCTCGGGCGTAGCTTCATAGTGGACGATGGCTGCGTGGGTGCCATAGCCTGCTATGGTGTCGAAGCTGATGTCTTTGAACAAGGGCTGCTCAGCACGAAGAGCCGTGAGTTTGCGGTCGATGGATATTTCGGTCTGTCCGCCTGCTTCTACGGCGGGCTTCAGCCAGCGCAGGAATTTCACCATAGCTATACCGTCTTTGAGCATGGCCGAGTGGTAACCACGTATTTCAGCATCGTTCTTGATAGCCTTCATGGCTGGTATGGGACTCTTGTGACGTATCACCTCTTGTGTCTGTACCAAGCGCGACAAGGTGTGGCTCGTTTCGTCCGGGTCGAGTAGGATGTTGTATTCGGCATAATCCTTGATGCCTTGTCTCACATCTCCATAGCTTGCCGTTGTCACGCCTTGGCTCTGCAGATATGCTTCTGTTTCGGGCGACAGTTTCTCTTTGTTTATATATAGGATGGCACTGTTGCCAGAGATAAGAAGATAGGACACAAACACGGGGTTGCAATGTACGTCAGTTCCGCGCAGATTGAGAGTCCAGGCTATGTCATCGAGTGCCGAAACGAGCATGCCGTCGGCATGTAGGCTGCGTAGCTCTTGGCGGATGCGTGCCAGTTTGGACTGTGTCGTCTCGCCTGCAAACTCTATGGGTTGAATGTTTACCTGATCCGTTGGTATATGTGGGCGGTCTTTCCATACCGCATCCAACGGGTCAAGGTTGGTGCGTACAGTGATACCGCCCTCGTGACGCAAATCGCTGATCAGCGCTTCAACGCTTGCCATGGAGTTGACCATGCCGTCGACACCTACCTGTGCGCCATCCATATTGCGGAGTTCCGAACCTAACCATTCGCTGATAGTCGGTGTTCCGGTAATCTTCAGTTTCATCAGTTGGAACTCTGTTCCCGACAACTGTTCCTCGGCAGCAAGAAAATAGCGGCTGTCAGTCCACAAAGCCGCACTGTGTAGTGTGACGACCGCCGTACCTGCCGAACCGTTGAAACCGCTAATCCATTCGCGGCCTTTCCATCGGTCGGGAACGTATTCGGAGTTGTGGGGGTCTGTACTGGGAAAGATAAATGCGACCAGATGCTCGCGCCGCAGCAGGTCGCGCAAATCGCTGAGTCGTTGCGCTATAAATTCTTTCATATTCGTGTGATTTAGTATGTTCGTTTTTTGCCAAATAGACATGGCAAAGATACATTTTTTAAGAATAAACAACAAATTAAAGACCTATTAAATGTGCGGCCACTTGTTTTTTTTAGTAACTTTGCAGAAAAGAGAAAGCTGGATGAGAGTAACGGCACGGTCTTTGCTTTTATACCCTTGACAGATACTTACAATTTTAACTATATATTTTCGCTATGAAGTATTTAACAAATGACAAGCTTCTTATCGTCGGTGCAGGCGGTATGATTGGTTCCAACATGGTTCAGAGTGCTTTGATGCTTGGTCTTACACCCAACATCTGTCTTTATGACATCTACGAGCCTGGTGTGCACGGTGTTTTCGATGAGATGCAGCAGTGCGCTGTTCCCGGTGCCAACCTTACTTACTATGCTCCCGCGGTGGAGGATATGAACAATCCCGAGAAGGTTGCCGAGGCTGCCAAGAAAGCTT
Organism: Eggerthellaceae bacterium; assembly: GCA_963656105.1. Lineage (GTDB taxonomy): Bacteria > Bacteroidota > Bacteroidia > Bacteroidales > Bacteroidaceae > Prevotella. The sequence goes on along the minus strand of CAVKHW010000024.1, from coordinate 1,126 downwards.
TCACTGGCGCCAAATACATCATTTCCTCAGGTGGTGCACCTCGTAAGGCTGGCATGACACGTGAGGACTTGCTGAAAGGCAATTGTAAGATTGCTGCTGATTTCGGTGAGAATATTAAGAAATATTGCCCTGACGTTGAACACGTGGTTGTGATCTTCAACCCTGCCGATGTGACAGCTCTTACGGCACTCATCCACAGTGGTCTGAAACCTAACCAGTTGACCTCGCTTGCAGCTCTCGACTCTACTCGTCTGCAGCAGGCGTTGGCTCTCGAGTTCGGTGTGCAGCAGGACAAAGTCACAGGTGCTCATACCTATGGCGGTCATGGAGAACAGATGGCAGTGTTCGCTTCGCAGGTTAAGATCGATGGAAAGCCCCTTCAGGAGATGGGATTGTCGGCCGAGCGCTGGGAGGAAATCAAGCACATGACCACACAGGGTGGTTCAAACATTATCAAACTCCGTGGCCGCAGTTCGTTCCAGAGCCCGGCTTACAATGCCGTGAAGATGATTGAGGCAGCTATGGGTGGTGAGCCTTTCACCTTGCCTGCTGGTTGCTATGCCAACCTGCCTGAACTGGGCATTAAGGACGTTATGATGGCACTTCCTACCACTATCGATAAGACCGGTGTTCACTACACTGTTCCTCAAGGAACTCAAGAGGAGATGGATGAGTTGCAAAAGTCGTATGCTCATCTCTGCGACATGCGTAAGGAAGTGATTGATCTTGGCATTGTTCCTCCAGTGGAGCAGTGGAAGGAAGATAACGCCAACCTCTAAGATTAAACTAAGTTTGTAGCAAACAACAGACTGACAGATAAAAGTCCCGTTGACCATTGGCCAGCGGGACTTTTTTCTTGGGCTTTGCAAGTCTGCTAACTTACTATTCTGTTTTTATTGCTGTCCGGTAAAATATTGTCCTAACATTGTAAAACGCTGGATGCTCTTTATAAGGTTTTGGATGACCCGGGGCTTACTTTACATAGCGTGTTTTGTTATCCTTTACCCCTGAAAGGGGCGCATATTACAGGATAGGGGCTTGCCCCTATTTATCAAGCACCATCATTCTTTGCCCCTGCTTTCTATGTTAAAATCCAAATATTTTGACCGATATTTTTGGCTTATGC
>CAVKHW010000023.1:0-37865 GCA_963656105.1 Eggerthellaceae bacterium | reverse complement strand
GTCGTGAAACACACGCACCTGAAACGTGCGCGTCTACCAATTCCGCCACCTGGGCATAAAGCTTTATCCAGCCACTTGGTTATTCAGAATGTTGAGCGGCAAACGGGGCTCGAACCCGCGACCTCGACCTTGGCAAGGTCGCGCTCTACCAACTGAGCTATTGCCGCTTGTTTTCTGTTGCCAGAAGCATTTCTCTAAATGCGAGTGCAAAGGTACAGATTATTTTTGAAACCGCAAACTTTTATCGTGTTTTTTTTCAAGAAAGTGCAATTTAATTATTCCACCTTATATATAATAATACGATGAGGCAACTTACCGTTCAGTTGATATAACCATTAAAGAACAACGAGCGAACATCATCGAATGCCGCGCCATTCTATCGTGCAGATAAGCCATGTGCAGCCTTCGAGCAATCGGTAAGAATGGGAAAATGGGTATTTTGCCAATTGTTTAATCCATGCGCGAGCGATAGTCCTCGTATCCATACTGGCGAAGCACTTCCACTTCGCCGTCCATATGCGCCAAAGCAATGGCCGGGTGCGTAATGCCATTGAAAAGGTTCGTTTTTACCGTGGTGTAATGTATCATATCCTCGAAAATGACATTCTCCCCCACCTGCAACTCATGATCAAACTGCCAACGTCCCATAAAGTCACCACTCAAGCAAGAGCATCCGCCCAACCGATAGACATGGTCGCCTACCCCATCGGGAACTCGCCCCTGCTCATCCTCTTCGACAGTACGCGCAAAACGAACAGCCGGATGATAGGGCATTTCCAGACAGTCGGGCATGTGACACGTGAAGCTCACATTAAGCACGGCAGTGCGCACCCCATGGTTCTCTACCACATCGACCACTTGGCTCACCAACGGCCCTGTCTGCCATGCAAAGGCACTACCCGGTTCAAGGATAACATGCAAATGCGGATACCTGCGATGGAAAGCCTGCAGAATGTCAACAAGCAGCGATGTGTCATAGTCACTACGGCTCATGAGATGTCCCCCACCAAAGTTGATCCACTTCAATTGCGGAAACCACTTGGCAAACCGTTTCTCGATGTGCGCCAATGTGCGCTGGAACACCTCCGAGCCACTCTCGCATAGCGTGTGACAATGAAAACCCTCAATAGACGAGGGCAGCTGCGCGGGCAGCTGCGAGTCGAGCACGCCAAACCGCGTGCCAGGAGCACAAGGATTATAGAGCAACGTTTCCACTTCGCTGTATTCGGGGTTGACGCGCAAGCCCAAGCTGATGGCAGGATTTTCGCGCTTGACACGATCGGCGTAACGTGCCCACTGACTCAGCGAATTGAACGTAAGATGACTGGAGCAACGCGCTATTTCATCGATTTCATAATCGGTATAAGCCGGCGAGAAGGTATGAGTGGCACTGCCAAACTCCTCGAACCCCAACCGGGCCTCACTAAGCGAGCTTGCCGTGGTGGCCGATATGTACTCGCGGAATATGGGAAACGTTTTCCACAAGGCAAATGCTTTGAAAGCCAAAATAATCTCCGCATCAGCAGCTTGCGCCACTTGCGCCACGAGCTGCAAATTACGTCGCAGACGCGATTCCTCCAATATATAAACCGGTTGATGGATTTCCTCGAAAGTCGTCAGGTTGATTTTCATCTCTACATTTTTCTGCAAAGATAAGTTTTATTTCCCGATAATATTGCTGAATTAATGGAAATTTCATACATTTGCAGTTGAAAAGAAATGTCTACGATGAAATTAGTAATCATGACGAAGTCCACATTTTTTGTGGAAGAAGATATAATCCTGTCAGCTCTCTTCGACGAGGGGATGACCAACCTGCACCTTTTCAAACCAGGGTCATCTCCACTCTACGCTGAGCGTCTGCTCACGTTGTTGCCCGAAGACCACTATAAGCACATCACCATACACCACCATCCCTACCTGAAAAAGGAATATGGCCTGTCCGGCATTCACTTGGACAACGCCACAGACAATATTCCCATCGGCTACAAGGGTAACGTAACACGCACTTGCAACGATCTCTCCATGCTGAAGACCATGAAGAAACAGTCGAAATACGTGTTCTTGAAAAACATATTCGACTGCATAGAGTTCAAGGACGAGAAGCAGACCTTCACCACTCCACAGCTTATCGAAGCATCCCGCAGCGGCCTCATCGACCGCCATGTCTATGCCCTCGGAGGAATGAGCATCGACAACATCAAGGCCGCCAGAGACTTAGGGTTCGGCGGTGTGGTAATCTGCGGCGACTTATGGTGCCGTTTCAACATACACAACCAGATGGACTTCAAGGATCTGATCAATCATTTCAAGAAGTTGCGAAATGCCGTAGACTAATTTCCGCAAACACTTTTACAAAATATAAACGCTATTAAAAATGAGTGAAAAAAACTCTTTCTTGGTTTTCTCGGGTACAAGCACGAGATACCTTGCGGAAAAGATTTGCGCCAGTTTGGACTGTCCGCTCGGAAACCTTGTCATAACAAAGTTCTCCGATGGCGAGTTCTCTGTTTCCTATGAGGAGTCGATTCGCGGACGCGATGTCTTCCTCGTGCAAAGCACTTTCCCCAACTCCGACAATCTGATGGAGCTATTGCTGATGATCGATGCTGCAAAGCGTGCATCGGCACGCCACATCATTGCTGTCATTCCGTATTTCGGATGGGCGCGACAAGACCGCAAGGACAAGCCAAGAGTGAGCATTGGAGCCAAGCTGGTGGCCGACCTTCTGAGTGTGGCCGGCATTGACCGTCTGATCACGATGGATCTGCACGCCGACCAGATACAAGGTTTCTTCAACGTTCCCGTAGACCATCTCTACGGCAGCGGTGTGTTGTTGCCCTATGTGCAGAGCTTGCATCTGAAGGATTTGGTCATTGCATCGCCCGACGTAGGCGGTTCGAAGCGTGCCAACACCTACGCCAAGTACCTCGGATGCCCATTGGTTCTCTGCAACAAGACACGCGCACGCGCCAACGTGGTGGAGAGCATGCAAATCATCGGTGACGTGAAAGACAAGAATGTGGTAATAGTGGACGACATGGTCGACACAGCAGGCACCATCACCAAAGCAGCAGATATCATGAAAGAGGCTGGGGCGCTCAGCGTAAGGGCACTGGCAAGCCACTGTGTGATGAGCGGTCCGGCGTCAGACCGTGTGCAGAACAGCAATCTGGAAGAGATTGTGTTCACCGACTCCATACCTTACACACACCGCTGCTCGAAGGTAAAGCAGCTTAGCGTGGCCGACATGTTCGCCGAAACCATAAAGCGCGTCATCAACAACGAAAGCATTTCATCGCAATATCTGGTGTAGCCCCGCACGGGTGCACATCAGTGCGATAGCGCTGGTCTATCTCTAACCCGGCACACTCCATACCCAATGCCAAGGGCTACGGGGAGAGGCATAAAGAACCTTCGTTTTTCTCTTTTACGAGAAAAGCGAAGGTTCTTTTTTATTGGTGGCCACCGTTCACGCGGCGTGCGGATTCTGATTTCGAACGCTCACTGTAATGTTCCTCCATAAAAAACATCCGGCACAAACGCGCCGGATGTTCATGGATTGTATCATCAGAAAGGGATGTTATCCCCTCTATTTATCTGTTTAGTCGAGCCACTTCACGTAACAGAAATCCTGACGGTGAGGCAGGTTCTCGTTCTTGGGGAACATGCGCACACACGAACGGAAATCACCGGCATGGTCGGGTTCAACCGTCAACTCGAAAGTATAGTTGTTGCCTTCGTGGCCGGTCATCTTGAACTCGTAGACGCTGTAAATCTCACGGTCAGAGTTTTCTGTCTCGGGTTTCAGCGTCACCAGTTCCAAACCGACAGCATTGTCGAGACCCTGCTCATCGACAACATACTTCAATGTGTACTTCTGTCCAGTCTGTCCGCCTTCGGTCAGCACCGTGATGTCCTTGTCGACCACATGTATGCCATCCCAACGCTCGGCCACAGCCTCTTTCCACAGTGCGATTTCCTTAGCCAAGCGGTTGTCGTTGGCCGTCAGCTTGTGGAAACGGTCGGCTTCCTTGTTATAGAACTTGTCGTAGTAGTCGTCGAGCTGACGCTTCATGGTGTAGTGCGGAGCGATGGTAGCAATAGAGTTCTTGATGGTCTTCACCCATTGCTCGCTGTAGCCCTTCTTGTTCTTGCCGTAGTAGAGTGGGATAATCTCGTTCTCGAGCAACGAATAGATGGTAGCGGCGTCGAGCTGATCCTGATAGCCCTGGTTCTGGTAGGTGCGCTCCTGAGGCAACGCCCATCCAGCACCCTGACGGTAGCCTTCAACCCACCATCCGTCGAGCACGGAGAGGTTGACCACACCGTTCATCTCAGCCTTCTCGCCCGATGTGCCCGAAGCCTCGAGCGGACGGGTCGGGGTGTTCATCCAGATGTCAACGCCCGACACGAGGCGGCGTGCCAGCTGCATGTCGTAGTCCTCAAGGAAGATGATCTTTCCGAGGAACTGAGGCATACGGCTGATTTCGAAAATGCGCTTGATCAGACCTTGTCCAGCGCCATCAGCGGGGTGAGCCTTACCTGAGAAGAAGAACAGTACGGGATGCTCGGGGTCGTTGACGATCTTCTCAAGACGCTCCAGGTCGGTGAACAACAGATGGGCGCGCTTGTAGGTGGCGAAACGACGGCAGAAACCAATCATCAGTGCCTTGGGGTTGATGCGCTCAAGGATGCTGACCACCTTGGCGGGGTCGCCCTGATTGCGCAGCCACTGTTGGGTGAACTTGTCGCGGATAAACTTGATGAGCTTCTCCTTCAATGCCATACGCGTCTGCCAAATCTCCTCGTCGGGCACATCGTATATAGCGTGCCAGATGCTCTCGTTGCTCTGGTCATACAGGAAATTCTTGTCGAAATATTTGTCGTAGAGCTTGCGCCACTCGGTAGCGGTCCATGTGGGGAAATGCACGCCGTTGGTTACATAGCCCACGTGGTTTTCCTCGGGATAATAGCCTGCCCAAATGGGAGCGAACATCTTTTGGCTGACCCATCCGTGGAGTTTGCTCACGCCATTGACCTCCTGACAGGTGTTGCAGGCAAATGTAGACATGCAGAAACGCTCGCCGTGATCGTCGGGGTTCTGACGTCCCATGCCGATGAACTCATCCCAAGAGATGCCGAGCTGCTGGGGATAACCGCCCATGTACTTGCCGAAGAGAGCTTCGTCGAAATAGTCGTGGCCGGCAGGCACAGGGGTGTGCACGGTGTAGAGCGACGAGGCGCGCACCAGTTCGAGTGCCTGATTGAAGGTCAGTCCCTGCTTCACGTAGTCGCACAGACGTTCCAGGTTGCAGAGAGCGGCATGGCCCTCATTGCAGTGGTAAACATCCTTCTTGATGCCGAGCTTCTTAAGCATGAGCATACCGCCGATGCCAAGCAGAATCTCCTGTTTCAGACGGTTCTCCCAATCACCGCCATAGAGCGAGTGTGTGATGGGACGATCATACTCGGAGTTCATATCGTTGTCGGTATCGAGCAGATAGAGCTTCACGCGACCCACGTTGACCTGCCACACAAGAGCGTGCACCTGATAGTTCATGTAGGGCACATCTACAACCACTTGGTTGCCGTTCTCGTCGAGTACGCGCTCGATGGGCAGCGAGTTGAAGTTTTGGGCGTCGTAGTTGGCTATCTGCTGGCCGTCCATGCTGAGCGACTGCTTGAAATAGCCGTAGCGATAGAGGAAGCCCACTGCGCACATGTTGACATTGCTGTCGGAAGCCTCCTTCACATAGTCGCCGGCAAGCATGCCCAGACCACCCGAATAAATCTTCAGCGCCTGATTGATGCCGTACTCCATGCAGAAATAGGCCACAGAAGGACGGTTCTTGTCGGGTGCCACATCCATATAGGCGCGGAACTGTGCATACACATCCTTCACTTTCTTCATGATGGTCTTGTCCTTCACGATGGCTTCCTTGCGGTCGTAACCTAAACGGTCGAGCAAGAGGACAGGGTTGTGGCCAACCTTCTCGTAGAGATTCTCGTCGAGACTCTTGAAAAGGTTGCGCGCCTCGTAGTTCCAAGCCCACCACATGTTGTGAGCCAGCTCGTCCAAACACTTCAACTGCTCAGGAAGGCTCGACTTGATCGTCAGGCTCTTCCACTGCGGAGCGTTGGCATAATCTGCTTTGATTTTCATAAGATGGTGATTTATAATTATTTGTTTTGTTTATTGCTTAGCTTTCTCGCCTCTGCTTTCTGCAGGGCTATGTCGTACGCTTCTTCGTAATACTTGATGAAATGGCTCCACAGCGCTTTCTTCGACAACTTGCTGGCGTTGTCGCGCGACTTCTTGACCTGCGCCGCCGAAAAAGCGGAATACTTGCTGACCGTGTCCTTGATGGCATCGGCCACTTCCGAAAAGTTATAGTCGGTGCGGTGAATAACCTTCACACCGTCTTCTATCTCGCCCTCGTGGCCGATTTCCGTATTGGCCCACAGTCCGAAACCGGCCAAGTCCGTCGTGACACAGGGCACTTTGAAGGCTACGGCCTCGAGCGGCGTGTAGCCCCACGGCTCGTAGTAGGACGGGTAAACGCACAGGTCGTTGCCCAGTATGACATCGTAATAAGTGAGGTTGATGATGCCGTCGTTGCCCGTAAGATAACAGGGTATGAAGATGAGTTTCACGCGGTCTTCCTTGCGGTTCTGCATGTTGAGGAATTTCAACATGCCCAGCACGTTGTCGTGGCTCATGTCGTTCAGCCAGTGGGTGATGGACGGCACCTCCAGCGGTGTGTCATACTTTTTGCCGCTGGCAAGTCGCTCTTGCAAGTCCTTGCGCGGTTCGCCCACCCATCCGGGCACCTCCACGAATGCCACCACATCCTTCTTCAGGTCGCGGTCGCGGAGCAAACGGTTCATGGCTTCGATATACACGTCAACTCCCTTGTTGCGGAACTCGTAGCGGCCGCTGGTGGAAATAAGCAGTGTGTCATCGCCAAGGTCGGTGCCCAGCAAGGCGTTGGCCACATCAAGCAGACGCTTGCGGGCTGCCTTGCGCTTGCGTGTGAACGCGGCACCGCGCGGCACAAAATCGTCTTCGAAGCCGTTGGGCAGCACGGCATCGACGGGCTTGTCGAGCAGCTCCAGACACTCGCGGGCGGTAATGTCGCTCACCGTGGTAAAGCAGTCCACATGATGAGCTGTCTGCTTCTCGATGGAGTGTTTGCTCTGCATATTCAGTTCGCCGGCCATCTGGTCGCCATTATAGGCGAAGAGATAGTCGTACAACGGCTTGTTGTTGCCAGCTATGCTGCGGCCGATGCTCGTGGCGTGGGTGGTAAAGACGGTAGCTATCTGGGGATAGTGCTTCTGTATGTAGAGCAGTCCCAGTCCGGTCATCCACTCGTTGCCGTGGTACACCACTTTCTGCGTGTCGTTCAGGTAGTAATCGTAGAAGCTGCCTACCACCAAAGCGGCTGCATACGAGAACATCGACGCCTCGTCGTAGTCGCCGTAGGCATGCAGGCTGTCTACCTGAAAATCGGCCCACAACTGACCGTATATGTCATTCTTTATTGAAAAATAGGAGGAGAAATCCACCAGAATTGCAACAGGATTGCCAGGAATGGTCCAACGGCCGATGCGCATCTTCAAGCCCTGCTTGGCGGCTGCTTTATGCCAATCGGCAAAAAGCGAAACATCTTCACAAAAATAAGGACACTCCTGTTCTTTCCAACAATCAGGGCCGATAAACACCAAATGGTCGCCCAAACAGTCCTGTAAGGTTTTAGCACGTGTTGAAAGAACAGCGTAGATACCCCCTACCTTGTTGCACACTTCCCAACTTGACTCGAAAATATAATTAGGAAATAACTTTTCAATTTTCATAAAACAAACTAAACTGTTGCTGCAAAGTTAATAAAAAATAATTAACGTGCAACTTATATCTGTATAAAAATTGCGAAATGACACGTTTTCTTGACGCAAATGTTAACGCCGCAACAATCAACAAGTTACTCGACGAAAGGCGCAAGCACAGGTACGCAGTGCAGTATTTCTGACGGGCAAAGGAAACTGGCCAACAGGTGCACGCACCTTTCGCAGCCACATTTACGCTTGCACGCACCCCGACTGATTATCAAGCACTTACCGATTTCTATCGAATGGGAGAAAATAATAGCTTAAATTTTCAGAATTTAAGCTATTATTTTCTTTCGTTCCACATCATGCAACAATCCAATGGCGATGGCATCTATAGCGGAACGGCATTCAGGGGATGCAAACACCGTGTTTTTCACGTTTCGTATTAGGATCTGTACTTGAATATACTTTCCCGAAAGGGGCACGCGCTATTTGGCTACTCCGAAAGTTAAATATACTTCATTCGTCCCCAAGCGGTTCGCACATCCACACCAGCGGAGCATCGAGGCGACAACAGGTTTCACCAAGAACAAGTCTTTCGACCGACATTGGCGGCACAAAACATCTCTGAACGGAAATCGTTGACGAATATCTGAAACTTTGAAAAAGATATCTCAAACAATCTTGCAGAGTTTCAACATTTTGTTTTATCTTTGCAAGGTATTATCACTACCTTGAACTTTTAAACACCTTATTATAATAAACCGCTAAAAACCCACATTCCACAGCCACTCATGCTTTACCCCTAAGCCGGGAAAGATAAAAGCGACCCGATGACGTGGCTCGCTCATCACAAACACCTACTACAAGGCATGCCAACGGGTCGATAGACGTGCCAACAACAATCACCTGAATATGAAGAAAATCTACGCTTATCTCTTCGGTGCTATGGTTATGGCATTGCCGGTCAGCCTCGTGGCTGTGGCCGGGCTGCCCGCCATCAACGGCATTGCCGAAGAGGAAACAACCGCCGTGGAGTCGACCATCAATTTCCAGGACTCCACGTATGCCACATCAACAAGCACCACAACCGACGGCGACATTACCGCACCCCTCACCCTACAAGTGGGCGAAGGCACAATGACCATCAGCGCCAACGCCAGTGGTACAGCCAACCGTTTTTGGGCCGTATCGGGCAAGCCACAGCTACGCGTCTACGGCGGAACCATCGATTTCGAAGCACCCGAAGGTCGTGCCATCACCAAGATTGTGTTCACCACCAAGAAGATGACATCGCCCACCTTCAACCCTGCCTCGCAGGGCACCAGCAACACTGAATGGACGGGCAATGCCAGCAAAGTGACCATGAACATCGGTGGCAACAGCCAGATCAACAGCATCACCGTGACCTACGACAACGCCAACGACGAGACGGTGAAGCCTGAGGTAAAGGTCATCACCTTCGACACTGTGGCCGACATTGCCGCCTTCAACGCCCTGCCCAAGGACAGCGCCGTGCGCCTCACACTGACCAACGCTTACGTGACGAAGGTCTACAAGGGCAATATCTATGTGCAGGATGCTACGGGAGCCGTGATATTCTACAACACTGGCCTCAGCATCAGTGAAGGACAGATGCTCAACGGCAGCATCATCGGAAAGGCTTCGCCCTACAACGGCACACCTGAGTTTGTGGCAAACGACAGCACCAGCCTCGACAAGGTGACCATCACCGAGGGTACCGCCACGCCGAAAGACGTGACACTGGCCGCCCTCAGCACCAGCGACTTGTCACAACTGGTGAAATTGGGCGAGGCGCAACTCATCGACAGCGCCGACGCGCACTACGCCGTGCAGGGCACCGACACCATGCAGGTCTACGACCAGTTCAAGGTGTTGGCCGACGATTACACATGGCCGGAGACTGCAAAATCGATTACCGCCATCGTAGGCAGTTACAAAAACGCCATACAACTGCTGCCCGTCAACGCCGACGCCATCGAGGAGAAACCCGCGCCAGTGCTCACGGACGGCACCTACTACCTGTATAATGTGGGGGCAGGCAAATGGCTCTGCGCCGGAAACAGCTGGGGCACGCAAGCCTCGGTCGACGACCACGGACTCGATTTCACCGTAGCCACGCTCGAAGACGGCACCTACACGATCGACTCGCGCGTATTCAACACCAACGAACAGCACTATCTGAGCAGCAACGCCTATGTTGACGGCCCCACCTACGGCTGGACCGCAACCGACGTGACGGCCGAGGGAGCAACCGCCAAGACCATTACGCTCTCTACTGCCGAGGGCAAGTTCCTGTCATTCTCGGGCGAGGGCAGCGTGGTGACCACCACCGACGACGGCACCGCCGACAACGCCAAATGGATTGCCGTATCGAAGGAACAACGCATCAGCGACATCATGGCAGCTCTGGAAAACGCCTCGGAGGAGAATCCCGTAGACGTCACATTGCTCTTCCAAGGCACCAATTTCGGCCGCAACGACAAGCGCAACGACGCATGGCAAGGATCGCCAAGCATCGGCGGTAACAATCCCAACTACTGCGCCGAGAAATACGACTGCCAGTTTGACGTGAACCAGACGGCCACAGTGCCCAACGGCGTGTACATGGTGGTCTACCAAGGTCTCTACCGCGACGGCGGCTATACCGCCGCAGCCGCAGCACACAGCGCAGGCACAGAGAACCTCAACGCCACGGCCTATGCGGGATCGGTAGAAAAAGCCGTGCCCTCCATCTTCACCGCAGCCAACCAGCTCAGCGGCGTGGGCGTGAGCACCGACCTCGGGTCTATCCCCAACAGCATGGCCGACGCATCCAAGTATTTCAGCGCAGACCTCTACAACGACACCATCAGCGGAGTGTCGGTTACCACTGGCTCGCTGAAGATCGGCATCAAGCAGACAAGCAACGGAACAAGCAGCAACTGGACCATCTTCGACAATTTCCGCATCTTCTGCACCAGCAACAAGATTGACCTCAGCACCTACAAGGAGGCCTACGAGACCGCTCTTGCAGCCGCACAGGAGGCACAGAAAGACACCGTCGTGACCGGCAGCGAGATGACTGCGCTCAACACCACCGTCGAGCAGTATGGTACCGTGGCCGAGGAGACCATGGAGGCTTACATCGAGGCTACCGATGCCCTGACCCAAGCCACTGAAACCGTGACCAACGCGCACACTTCCTACAAGACGCTGGCCGACACCAAGGCTAACGTGAAGGAGTATCCCTATGCTTCCGCAGAGAAGGTGGGCAATCTGAAGCTGACCATCGACGCAGCGCCCGAAACGGCTGCCATGGCCGACTCGCTCACCACCGCCCTGCAGCTCGCCGAGCGCATCGTTGCCGAGAGCAACATCATGGCTGAGGCCGACACCACAGCTACCGACATGACCAGCTCCATCCTCAACCCGACAGCCAACGAGGCCATCGATGCCAACGTATGGAAGGTTTCAAGCGGCAAAATCGGCATTAAGTCGAACGAGCCTTGGACTGACGCCGACGGCAACACCGAGCACAAGTATTTCGACAGCGACAACTGGAGCACAAGTGCTTGGACATCAGCCTTGACACAGAACGTGAAGCTCGAAGAGGGCAAGTATATCCTCTCCGTTATCTCACGCGCCAGCTCCACAATGGGCAGCTTCAAGCTCTTCGCCAAGGTCGGCGACAGCGAGGTGGGCTACGTGGATATGCCTTGCGTAGGCGCTTCGGGTCAGCTGTTCAACCGCGGATGGAACCGTAGCTACATCGTCTTCGATGTACCTGCCGACACCACCGTAACCATCGGCGTGGAGGGAGCTACCACCACCGTACATAGCTGGATGTCGTTCTCCGACTTCCGTTTGGTGCAGTTCACCGGCGCACCCCATCTCACAGGTTCGTTCGAGGCCGACACCTACACCGCCCTCGAGGCTAACACGGAAAGAGATTTCCACATCACACTCGTAAACGACGGAAAGGCCACTGTGGCCAGCCACACTGTCAATGTGGGCTACGTATACATGAACGGCGATGAAACCACAGAGGAAAAGTACACCGAGTGGACTTGCCCGGATATCGCAGCTGGCGACACATTGCAGCACACCGTTGCCATGAGCTTTGCCAAGACCGGAACCTACTATGTGTTCCTCGCCGACGAGCTTACAGGCGACACCATCCACTCGTCGCTCTTCGACGTTGTGACTTACGACCGCGACACGACCATCACCATCGCTCCCACAGACACCGTATGGTATAGCTATGTGGGCGAGGAGAAGAACATTGACATCGTCTTTGCACACACCGGAACAAGCGGCGTAATCGACTCCTTCTACGTCTACGTTGGCTACCTCAACGCCGACAACTACGACGACTACGGCTATCTGAACCCCTACTACGCCTACTCTGGCGAATTGCGCACGGGCGAGACCGACACCGCAACCGTAGCGTGGACACCTATCGCAACAGGCACGTACTATATCTTCTGCATGACGGAGGACTCTAGGGAATTCTACACCGCAAAAACCATCAAGGTGTTTGCCACCAAGGAAGAAATGGACAATTTCGTGACGGGCGTAAACAACATTTCCGCCGACACCAAAGCAGCTAAAGATGTCTACACCATCAACGGCCAGCTGGTACGCAAGAATGCCAACAGCCTGATGGGATTGCCTAAGGGCATCTACGTCGTGGGCGGCAAGAAGCTAATCGTGAAGTAACAAGAACTGAAGCTCTCACCCATACCGCTGGGAAAAAGGGCAGCAATCATCAGGGAGGATGCATCCATACGGACGCATCCTCCTTTTTTATCCCCGAAACAACGAAATGCAACGCCACAACCAAAAAACTGAAGGCAGAGCAGGGCTATATCAGATTTTTTTTGTAATTTTACCTCATCGAAACAGACAAAAATCATCTTACACATGAAAGTTATAGATTTCAGCAAGTCAAACTCCATCATCAACAAGTATATTGCAGAGATGCGCGATAAGGATTATCAGCACAACCGCCTGCTTTTCAGAAACAATATCATGCGCGTAGGCGAACTTATAGCCTATGAGCTGAGCAAGACCCTCGACTATGAAGAGCGCAACGTCGTGACACCGCTCGGCACAGCCAAGGTCAACGTTCCCACCGACCGCCTGGTGCTCGGAACCATCTTCCGTGCCGGACTTCCGTTCCACCAGGGATTCCTCAATATTTTCGACCATGCGGCCAACGCCTTTGTCAGTGCCTACCGCGAATACACCGACGCTGAGCATACTCATGTGGGCATACATGTGGAGTATCTGGCCACGCCCGACCTTAACGGGGCGACGCTGCTCATTGTAGACCCCATGCTCGCCACTGGCGGATCAATGGAAATGGGCTACAAGGCTCTGCTCACCAAAGGAAAACCCAAGAAAGTACACGTAGTGTGCGTCATGGCCACACCCGAAGGCATCAATCATCTATCCAAATGCCTACCAGAGGACACCACAATATGGTGTGCAGCAGTCGACCCGGGGCTCAACGAACACCAATATATCGTTCCCGGATTTGGCGACGCAGGCGACCTGTGCTATGGCGACAAGGTTTAAGCAAAGACCGGCAGCCCCCATAGCAACAATTATTTTTTAACTACAGAACTTTCATTCAATTTATTTTCCTACTTTTGCAACATTAACCAGTCACTATATGAAAGATTTCAAAGACATAAAGGTAGCCGTTGCCGGCACCGGATATGTGGGTCTAAGCATTGCAACCCTGCTTGCACAGCACCATCAGGTGACAGCAGTGGACGTGATTCCCGAAAAGGTGGAGAAACTCAATCAGCGCATATCGCCCATACAAGACGAATATATCGAAAAGTATTTGGCCGAAAAACGTCTCAACCTGACTGCCACGCTCGACGGCAGAAGTGCCTATCGCAATGCCGACTTCGTGGTGATTGCCGCCCCTACCAACTATGATCCCGTGAAAAACTATTTCGACACGAGCCACGTAGAGGAAGTGATTGATCTGGTGCTTGAGGTGAATCCCGATGCCGTGATGGTCATAAAGAGTACAATACCGGTGGGCTATACCCGTGGACTTTATGCAAAGTACGCTCAAAAAGGAATCAAAAAGTTCAACCTGCTGTTCTCTCCCGAATTTCTCCGCGAAAGCAAGGCTCTGTACGACAACCTTTATCCAAGCCGCATCATCGTGGGTTATCCGAAAATCATCGACCGACCAGAATTCGAGGATGAAAACAAAGCCATCTTCGCGGTCACCAATGTCGAAAAGATGGAAGAATCTGCAAAGACCTTTGCCGCGCTCTTGCAGGAAGGAGCAATCAAGGAAAACATCGACACGCTATTCATGGGCGTGAAAGAGGCCGAAGCCGTGAAGCTCTTCGCCAACACCTATCTGGCTCTCCGCGTAAGTTACTTCAACGAGCTTGATACCTATGCCGAGGTGAAAGGACTTGACACAAAAGCCATCATCGACGGAGTGGGACTCGACCCCCGCATCGGCACGCACTACAACAATCCGTCGTTCGGCTATGGCGGATATTGCTTGCCCAAGGACACCAAGCAACTGCTTGCCAACTATGCCGATGTGCCGGAAAACCTCATTGAGGCTATCGTGGAAAGCAACCGGACACGCAAGGACTATATAGCCAACGCCGTGCTGAACAAGGCCGGTTATTATAGTTATGCCGACAACAACAGCTACGATACCGACCGCGAACACAACTGCGTGATAGGCGTTTACCGTCTGACGATGAAATCGAACTCCGACAATTTCCGCCAATCAGCCATCCAAGGCATCATGAAACGCATCAAAGCAAAGGGAGCCGAAGTAATCATCTACGAGCCAACCCTTGCCGACGGCTCCACCTTCTTTGGCAGCAAGGTGGTGAACGACTTGTCTGCGTTCAAAACGCAAAGCCACGCCATCATCGCAAACCGCTACGACACGTGCCTCGACGACGTAAAGGAGAAAGTATACACAAGAGATATTTTCCGCAGAGACTAAAGTTCTCTTTACAGACGCGAAGTGCAAAACATAGTGGCTGATGCAGACTCTTGTCTGCGTTTAAACACAAAGATATCCATTCAAAAGCCCATCCATAACGCCCTCATTCCTATCATGACAAAAACCATTCAAAGCTTGGCCGCATTTGTCTTTCTGGCTTTCGCAGCAATGCCTTCGGCCGCACAAAAGATGTCTGTCTATTCATCGGCCGACGGCAAGTTTATGCAGCGCTCCCAGACAAGCCTCAGCGGAAAAGCGGTGCAGTCGCCCCAGCTGACTGTCAATGCGCAGACCGCACCCATCGTTACTTACAAAGCTTGGGGCTCAACCTTCAATGAGCAACATTGGCGCGCCCTCAACGTACTCGCCGCCACCGACCGAGAGGAGATAATGCGCCGCTTTTGGTCGCCATCAGGCGACCTGCGACTGACGCGCGGACGTGTGGCAATGAACGCCAACGACCTCGACATGGGATGGTACAGTTGCGACTCTGTCGACGGCGATTTCAAGTTGAAACACTTCAATATCGACCACGACAAGCAAACAAAGCTGCCCTTCATCCATCTGGCACAGAAGTATTGTCCGCAGCTCACGCTATGGATGTCGCCGTGGTGTCCGCCCGAATGGATGAAAATCAATCACCACTACGCCGTGCAAAGCAATCCCACCAACGACCTCGACCCACGAAAAGACTACCTGCTCTTCGGCGACGGCGACCGCTCGGACAACGAACAGATGAAGCCCGACAAGACAAAGTTCCCACGCAGACTTACTTGCCAAGATTTCTTCATACAAGACCCGCGCTATCTGCAGGCATACGCTGACATGTTCGCACGGTTCATCGAACTATACAAAGCCGAAGGTGTGCCCGTTGACATGGTGATGTTCCAAAACGAATCGTATAGCTACACGCCCTATCCCGGCTGTCCTTGGACACCTCAAGGCACCATCCGCTTCACCATGGATTATCTGGCCCCCACATTGCAGAAGACGCATCCCGAAGTGTCTCTTTACATGGGCACGTTCAACACGAACCGCTACGACAATGCCGACGAGATACTAAGCGACCAGCGTATGCCTGCCAACGTGAAGGGCGTAGGTCTGCAATGGGAAGGCCGTGAAATACTTGCCCGTCTCCGCCAAAAGTTCCCCCAGTGGAGCTATATCTGCTCAGAGTGCGAATGTGGCAGCGGCACTTTCGACTGGAAAGCCGGAGAGCACGTGTTCGAACTTATCAATCACTACTTGGGTAACGGTTGCAACGAGTTTTTCAACTGGAACGGAGTGCTGGCCGACGACGGAAAGACGTTGTGGGGTTGGCCACAAAACGCATTGGTACACGTCGACTCAAAGACGCGCACCTACACGCTTACCCCGGAATACTACGCCTTCATGCACTACAGCCATTTCATAGAACCTGGAGCCGAAATTGTGGGATATAAGCCACAAGGCAACGAAGGCACGCCCATACTTGTGGCACGTCACAAAAACGGCAAGTATATTGTGGTAGCCGCTAACTTAAGCAACGAGACTCGCAGCGTTACGGTGGGCTTGGACAAGAAATACCTCAACATGACGCTGAAAGCACACACCATGTGTACCTTCGATACGAAATAACCAAACACCGGAACCATAAAACATCGCTAAACGACATGACACGACGTTCGATTTTCCTCACATTGCTGGCTGCGTTGCTTTGCATGGCACCCGCATCGGCTACAACCCGAAAAAACAAGTTTGTCGGCTATCTCTTCGCCTACTTCGAGGGGACAGGCGAGGGCAAACTGCAAGAACAACTACGTTTTGCCATCAGCAAGGACGCTTCCGACTGGTACGCGCTGAACGACAACCGTCCAGTGGTAGGCAGCGACTCCATATCAACGAGCGGCGGCATCCGCGACCCACACATCTTGCGTGGCAACGACGGTTGCTTCTATATCGTTGCAACCGACATGAACACTGCCGCCAACGGTTGGAAGGACAACCCAGGCATCGTAATGCTGAAGTCGAAAGACCTCACACATTGGTCGCACGCAAAGATTGTGCTCAAGGATGCCTACAAGAATTTTGCCGATGCCTACTGGGTATGGGCACCACAAACCATTTACGACCGCAAGGCCAAGAAGTACATGGTTTACTTTACGCTCCAACGCACAGGCGACGGCCGCAAGAGTCTCGTGACCTATTACGCCTACGCCAACAAGGATTTCAGCGGTTTTGAAAGCGAGCCGAAAGTGCTTTTCTCCGCCAAATACGGCAGCATCGACAACGACATCATCGAGCGCAACGGTGTTTACCACCTGTTCTACAAGGGAAACATCAAGAACGCCGAGGGCAAGGAGATACAGAACGGCATACAACAGGCCACCTCGAAAAGCCTGACAGGACCCTGGAAAGAAGATTTCAAGTTTATCGATGCCTATGCCAACGCAAAGACAGGCGTAGAAGGTTCGGGCGTGTTTCCGCTCAACGACGGCAGCGGATATGTACTGATGTACGATCTATTTGGTTCGGGACGTTACGAGTACCAGACCTCGGCCGACTTGAAGACCTTCTCGTCCAAACCCCAGTCGTTCCGCAAAGATTTCTTCCCGCGCCACGGAACAGTCATTCCCATAACCGAGGATGAGATGGACCGCCTGCAGCAACAATGGGGTTATGTGATGCAGCACGACTACACAGCCACAGGCAATCCGATCTTCACCCACGAGCGCACCGCTGACCCGGCGGCCTTGGTCAAGAACGACACCTTGTGGCTCTTTACCGGCATCGATGAGCCAGGCAACCATAGCGGATACGCCATGCGCAAGTGGGCGGTATTCTCCACGACCGACCTTCGCCATTGGACTGAATACCCCACCCCACTGCGCGTCAGCGATTTCAAGTGGGCCAGCAGCAAACAGGCATACGCCGGACACGTGGTGGAGCGTAACGGAAAATACTACTGGTATGTGTCGACCAACTGGTGCGGCATCGGCGTGGCAGTGGCCGACAAGATTACGGGTCCCTACCGCGATGCTTTGGGAAAACCATTGCTTACAAACGACGACTGTTTCGCTTCCTCTCACTCGTGGGCTTGCATCGACCCGGCTGTTTACATCGACAACGACGGAACGCCATACATCATTTGGGGCAACGGACAATGCTATATAGCCAAGTTGAAGGACAGCATGACCGAGATTGTGCCCGGTAGCATCCGGCAGATTGACCTTGGAACCGACTATCCGTTCACCGAAGCTCCTTGGGTACACCAATACAACGGCAAGTATTACCTCACCTATGCCAGCGGTTGGCCAGAGAAGATAGCCTATGCCATGGCCGACAACATGAACGGCCCCTGGAAACCGATGGGCATCATCTCCGAAATAGCCGGCAACAGCAACACCACGCACCCGGCCATCGTGAACCTGCGCGACCAGTGGCTGTTCATCTCGCACAACGGCGCTCTGCCCGACGGCGACGGGTCGCACCGCAGCGTGATCATCGAAAACATGGCCTACCGCCCTGACGGTTCCATCAAGCCCATCGCACCCACAGCCAAGGGTGTCAGCGCACAGGGCAACCCCATTCTCAACGGCTACCATGCCGATCCCGAGATACTGTATTCGAACAAGACCCAACGCTATTACATCTACTCCACCACCGACGGCAAACCCGGCTGGGGTGGCTGGCAATACTATGCCTACTCGTCGGCCGACCTGAAAGACTGGCGGTGCGAGGGTGTTGTGCTCGACGCAAAGAACGGACAGATACCTTGGGCCAACGGCAACCTGTGGGCTCCCGCTGCCGAAGAGGTGAAGACATCGAAAGGATACAAGTATTTCCTCTATTACAGTGCGCAACCAAAGGATGGCGGACGCAAGATGATTGGCGTGGCCGTGGCCGACAATCCGACCGGTCCCTTTACGGATCTTGGCCATCCGCTGCTGAGCAAGGAGCCCGAGGGCTTCCACGGCCAGCTTATCGACGT
This sequence comes from Eggerthellaceae bacterium, assembly GCA_963656105.1. Classification (GTDB taxonomy): domain Bacteria; phylum Bacteroidota; class Bacteroidia; order Bacteroidales; family Bacteroidaceae; genus Prevotella. The sequence goes on along the minus strand of CAVKHW010000023.1, from coordinate 19,056 downwards.
GGACGTGTTTACCGACCCTGTCAGCAAAAAACCATATCTCTACTGGGGCAACAGCATGATGGCTGGCGCGGAGCTTAATGCCGACATGACAAGCATCAAGGAGGAGACCACAACCCTCATGACACCCCAGGGCGGCTCACTGCGCGACTACGCCTATCGCGAAGCACCCTACGTGTTCTACCGCAACGGCCTGTATTATTTCATGTGGTCAGTCGACGACACCGGTTCGCCCAACTACCACGTGGCCTACGGAACCGCCACCTCGCCACTCGGCCCCATCAAGGTTGCCGACAAACCGATTGTGCTGCAGCAAGATGCACAGCGCGACATCTACGGAACAGCGCACAACGCCGTTATACAAGTGCCTGGAACCGACGAATGGTACATCGTGTACCATCGAATCAACAAGGACTGGCTGCGCCACCAGCCGGGCGTGCACCGCGAGACTTGTATCGACCGCCTGTACTTCAACGAGGACGGAACCATAAAGCCGGTCGTACCTACCGACTGAGCGATGCATAGCGGCGGAGCGAAGAAAGCTCCGCGCTCCATATTGGCGACAAATTATAACGCAGGGGCTTGCCCCTGCGTTTATTGATTTCAATATATTGGTGTCCGGTAAAATGTTGGCCTAACATTGTATATGTCAGACCCATATTTTACCTGACACCATTAGTTTTTTACCTAATCGCAATTATGTCCTTTATCTCTCGGAGGTCGCCATCGTTGGGTGCCGGGGTGATGCCCAAGAGGTGGCAGACAAGCGGATAGATATTGGTGTTGCGGAAATGGGGTATTTTCGTGTGCTTGAAGTCGGGTCCCACGGCGCGGAACACGGCGTGCATGTCGGGAAGCTGCGGGTCGTATCCGTGCGTGCCGCACACAAGAATGGAATCGTCGTAGGCCACATATCCGAGGTCGGGGCACACCACCACGTCGCCCACCCGGCTATTGGTGCCATAATGCAGATAGGCAGGAATGTGCTCTTTTTTCCACACCTTAACATGGTCGAGATCCTTCAGCGCTTCGTAAATGGAGTCCTTATAGCCCTCGTTGGCATAGATGTTGGCCGGAACAGATCCCGACACCGACCGGTACCAAGCGGGGTTGAGGTGAGGCAAGAGTCTGACAGCATGGTCTGTTGGCACCCATGCCATGCCATGGTCGGAAACCACAATAAAGTTAATGTCGGCACCGTCGGGCAACTGCAGTATGCGGTTGTAAAGCGACTGTAGCAGCGAGTCGACGTAGGCCACGGCCTGACGAGTGCGTTTGCTATGCGGACCATATTGATGTCCGTTGCTGTCAGGCTGATCCATGTAGGCCATGATGAGATCCGGCTGTTTGGCTTCGGGCAATGACAGTTGCGCCACGATGCTGTCCATGCGCTCGGAGAGCGAGAGCCGCGGCAGACGGTCGTAAGGATAATAGATGTCAGGGTAGCGTCCGTTCACCTTCACGTCCGATCCCGGCCAGTAGAACACCGCTACCCGTTTGCCCTGTCTGGCCGCCGTGTTCCACACTGGCTCGCCACCATAGTAGCGTGGGTCGCTTTTCTGCTGGGTGTTGTAGAGAGTGAAATGGTCGCCGGTCTGCATGTCATAGAACTCGTTGGCTACGATGCCGTGGTGGTCAGGATATAGACCCGTGGCCAAAGTGTAGTGGTTGGGGAATGTTTTCGAGGGGAACGACGGTATCAAGCCGGAGGCCACTCCCTGCTGGGCCATGCGGTCGAGAAAGGGTGTGTCGTACCATTGCGGGTAGTCCCATCTGAAACCATCGAGCGAAACGACAACAGTGTGATGACGAGCCACGGTGTGGAGCGGCAAGGCGATGGTCAACAGAAAGACGAGTGCTATGACAACTTTTCTCATGTGCGAATATCTGAAATTGTTTGGTATTGACGATGTTGGTGGGCAAAGATCCTATTGTGTTCCAAGCCAGCTGAGTTGCCCAATCAACTGCAAAGGTAAACATAATCTGCGATTCAAATGCCACAGAACCCATAAAAACGGGATACCTATTTATTATATGTAATATTCTTTCCTTAGTTGCAGTTTGTTGTTCATCGGTTGGTTTTGTAAGTCATTTGTTGTTTTATGTGACGCATTTTCTTTACAAAAAGTAAAAATCCGATACATTTTGATTTGTTGTTTTAGCGTTGCGCGATATAGGTTTCGACACGAAGTGCGCAGGAATAGATGTGGAGTTGGCAGATGGTGGGGTTCAATAAGTGCCCAACGGCAATGCCGTTCATGGTTCGAGATGGTTCGTTTTAGCGTCTGTTGCTATGCGAATGATGCTCTATGTCACGACGGTTTGTGTCTTATGACATGAAGATGACGGAGAAAACAACCCCGTAATACTGCAAACGGGCAGACCGCTACAACAACAATGTTTGTAACACTTTAATATACAGCCGTTTACCTTTCTGGCCAATTTTTGACGGATTTCGCGCTCGGCGTGTCGTCGCGACATACGACGCCGCTTACGCAAAGGTTCGGCGTGACTATTAGTTTACAGATAACTGCTATTCGGTTTAAAGTTTGGCGTTTGTTTTAGGCCGCAGTGCGCCGTGTAGACGTAGCCTTGTTATGACAAGTTGTTGGCAGAAGAAACAAGGCCATACACACGGCTGCCGCCACCGTTCGCTGATGTTCGTGTGCAGCGATAGAGACGCATAGCGTGTCGCCATGCAAATAGCAAAATGGCGAAAGGAGTGTAAAGATAAAACGAAACTTAATAAAAAAAATATGTTTTTGAAAAAATGAGGTAAAAAATATTTTAGTGTGGAAAATATTCATTACCTTTGCAATATATCTAAGAGAATAATCGTTATTATTTATGGCTAAGTATAATATCACTGTAAAAAAGGAGAAGGAGGCTGCCTACCGTTCGCTTGTCAGCCCGAAGTTGATGGATGAGTTGGAGCAGAAAATCAACAACATCATCATTCTTGAGAAACGATACAAAGACAAGGACTATTCGGCCAAGCGGTTGGCTGCGGATTTGGGCACCAACACACGTTATATCTCAGCGGTAGTAAACGTGAGGTTCCACATGAACTACACGTCGTTTGTCAACAAGTTCCGCATTCAGGAAGCCATGTCGCTGCTTGTCGACAAGCGTTATCAGGACCTTAACATGGAAGACATTTCGGATATGGTCGGATTCTCCAACCGCCAGTCGTTCTATGCATCGTTTTTCAAAATCAACAACATGACACCGCGCGACTACAAGATGCAGCACTTGGCCCAGCATCCTTCGCTGAAAGACCGCCCCAAGAAGCGCGGACGCAAGCCTGGCGTGAAAAACCAAAGCAAGACCAACGAATAACCCGTGAACATATAAAATGAGCAATACCTCATTTATCTATACCGACGAGCGCTTTGCGGATCTACAGATGCTTCGCTACCGGCTCGCCGGTTTTAGCGATTTGTCCTTGGCGCAAAAGCTGTATGTGTATTACTTGGCCAAAGCGGCGTTGGCTGGCCGCGACATTACGACCGACCAGCACGGACGGTACAATCTTCTGATACGCAAGACGCTTGAGGCCGTTTACGTCAGTCCAAATACGGATCGCAGCACGCCCGATTTCAAGTCGATGGAAGTGTACCTGAAACGTGTGTGGTTTGCCAGCGGCATCCACCACCATTACGGTTGCGAGAAGTTTGAGGCCAGCTTCAGCGAGCAATGGTTTCGGCAGACGGTGCAGACGCTCGACGATGCCGTTTGGCAACGCGAGGGATACGCCACGGCCGGCGAATTGTTGTCGGCAATATGCCCAGCCATCTTCGACCCGACCGTGCAGCCGAAGCGTGTGAACCAAGCTGCCGGCGACGACCTGGTCAGGACTTCTGCCTGCAACTTTTACGATGGTGTGTCGCAGCAGGAGGCCGAGCAGTACTATGCCGACAGGCGCGACCCCGAGGCCGGCGACGAGCAACCGTCGTGGGGACTCAACTCCAAACTTGTGCAGCGCAACGGACAGTTGGAAGAAGACGTGTACCGCACGGACGGCCTCTATGGGCAGGCCATCAGCTGCATCGTGCATTGGCTGGAGAAAGCCGAGCAGGTGGCCGAGAACGACCAGCAGCGCAAAGTGATACGTCTGCTTGTGGAATATTATCGCACAGGCGACCTGCATCTCTTCGACCAATACTCCATAGAGTGGCTGAAAGAGCAGGAAGGCATGGTCGATTTCATCAACGGCTTCATCGAAGTGTACGGCGACCCACTCTGCCTCAAAGGGTCGTGGGAAGGTCTTGTGGAATACAAAGATCTGGAAGCCACACGTCGCACACAGACCATCTCCGACCACGCCCAGTGGTTTGAAGACCGGTCGCCCGTCGACCCGCGCTTCCGCAAGCCACAGGTCAAGGGTGTCACGGCACATGTGATCTGTGCGGCAATGCTGGGCGGCGACGAGTATCCCGCCTCGGCCATCGGCATCAATCTGCCCAACGCCGACTGGATACGCGCACGCTACGGCTCGAAAAGTGTCACTATAGGCAACCTTACCGAGGCATACAACCAAGCCGCCCGGGGCAACGGGTTCGACGAGGAGTTTGTGGTGGACGACACCACACGCGCCCTGATAGAGCAGTATGGCGACTTGTGCGACGATCTGCATACCGACCTGCACGAGTGTCTGGGGCATGGCAGCGGACAGTTGCTGCCGGGCGTGTCGTCAGATGCACTCAAATCGTATGGCAGCACCATTGAGGAGGCGCGCGCCGACCTGTTCGGACTCTATTATATAGCCGACCCCGAAATGGTGAAACTCGGACTGGTGCCCGACGGACACGCATACGAAAGCCAGTATTACACCTACATGATGAACGGGCTCATGACCCAGCTGGTGCGCATCAAACCAGGCCATCAGCTCGAGGAGGCACACATGCGCAACCGTGCGCTGATAGCCCACTGGTGTCTGGAACACGGCGAAAATGTGGTGGAACTGATTAAACGAAACGGCAAGACCTACGTCCAAGTCAATGACTACGCGGCACTGCGAGGCTTGTTTGCCCAGCTGCTGGCCGAGATACAACGCATCAAGAGCGAGGGCGACTACGAGGCCGGACGCAACTTGGTGGAACGTTACGCCGTGCAGGTCGACCCCGTGCTACACGAAGAGGTGCTGGCACGCTACAAGCAACTCGACTTGGCTCCCTACAAGGGCTTCATCAACCCATGGATGAAACCCGTGACCGATGCAGCCGGCAACATCATCGACATCGAGCTCGACTACACCGAGAGCTATGCGCACCAGATGTTGCGCTACTCGAAGGAGTATGGCCTGTTGTAAGACCACGATGCGCAAAAATGCTCCATGAACGGACATAACGCACACGACCATGACAGAAGATATACAAAACAAGATAAGAGAAATCAAGCGGAGCTTCAGACTCGTGATGAACGGGGCGGCTTCGCAGTCGATGCGCGAGAAAGGTGTCGACTATAAGCTCAACTGGGGCGTGCCCCTCGTGCAGCTCAAGACCATGGCCAAAGACCTCGGGAAAAACTATGAGCTGGCCGTGGCACTGTGGAAAGAAGACATACGGGAATGCAAAATTCTGGCAACATTGGTCATGCCAGCCGAGAGCATGCCCGTCGAAGTGGCCGAAATATGGATGGAACAGACCCACACACAGGAGATGGCCGAGATGCAAGCGTTCAACCTCTACCAGTATGTGAGTTATGCTCCTGAGATAGCCTACCGATGGATTGCGGCCGACAACGAGGTATGCCTGATATGCGGCTACAACATTCTGGGGCGCTTGTTCATGCGAGGGCAGGAGCCTAACGAGCGAGGCATCAACGAGTTTTTGGACCAGGCAGCAACCGCCCTGCACGACACGTCGGCCGGAGTGAGGCATGCAGCTATGAACGCTGTGGTGCGCTTCGCCGATCTGGGAGTGGTTTACGAACGGCTCGCAAAAACGGCATTGCGGCAACACAACATCGAACTGTGAGACAACTACAGGATAAACAAGCCGCCTACAGCGGCCGGACAACCGGCCACACGCAAGGATAACAAGACCAACAAACATTTTATAAACAATAAGAGAGAAATGAAAAAGTTAACAACAGTATTTACGGGGCTCGCCCTCTTGCTTTTGGCAAGTTGTGGAACTTTGGGAACAGGCACATCGAGCAGCTCATCAAGCTCATCAAGCTCATCAATATTGGGCAGCGTGCTTGGCAGCGTGACCAACACTGGCACATTGAGCAATGTGATCAGCAGCGTGATCGGGCTGAACAAACTGACTGCAAGCAACCTGCATGGCACATGGAAATATTCAGGACCGGGATGCGCCTTCACCTCCGACAACGCACTCTCGCGTGCAGGCGGCGAAATCGTAGCCTCGCAAATCGAAGAGAAACTGAAGAACGAATACTCTAAGCTGGGATTCAAGAGCAGCAACACCTACATCACCTTCAACGAGGACGGTACATTCTCCGCCAAAATCGACGGCAAGAGCTGGAGCGGCAACTACACCTTCACCGAAAGCACCGGAGCGCTGAAGATGCAAGGACTTCTGCTTACGCTCAACGGCTACGCTACAAAAACAAGCGGCGGCATCAGCGTGCTGTTCGAGTCGAAGAAACTGCTGTCGCTCCTCCAGACCATGGCCTCGCTAAGCGGCAACTCCACGGTTTCGACCATCGGCGACCTCAGCAAGAGTTATGACGGCGTGCGACTGGGCTTCGACATGAAAAAATAAAACCACCAAGCACTTATTTTCCCGAAATGAAAAGTTTCTTAAATTATATGATTTGAGAAACTTTTTTAATATTATTTAGTTTCTACGTTTCGTTACTCTATGTTTAATGTTGTATTTTTGCACATCAGATAAATACAAGCAAAAATACAGCATTTGTTATGGCAGAATCAGTAGATATCAGAGAACTCAACGTTCTCATAGAGCAACAAAGTGGGTTTGTCACCAATCTGGTTGCCGGAATGAACCAGATAATCGTAGGCCAAAAACACCTTGTCGACTCCCTGTTGATTTCCCTTCTAAGCGATGGACATATTCTTCTCGAAGGTGTTCCCGGATTGGCAAAGACTTTGGCCATCAAGACATTGTCGCAGTTGGTCGACGTGAAGTTTAGCCGTGTGCAGTTCACTCCCGACTTGCTTCCCGCGGATGTAGTGGGCACAATGATCTACTCGCAGAAGGACGAGAGTTTCCATGTGAAGAAAGGCCCTGTGTTTGCCAACTTCGTACTGGCCGACGAGATCAACCGAGCCCCCGCCAAGGTGCAGAGCGCACTGCTCGAAGCCATGCAGGAGCATCAGGTGACCATCGGCGAACAGACGTTCACCCTGCCCGACCCCTTCCTCGTGATGGCCACACAGAACCCCATCGAGCAAGAAGGCACCTACCCGCTGCCTGAGGCACAGGTGGACCGTTTCTTGCTGAAGGTTGTCATAGACTATCCGACCATCGAAGAGGAAAAGTTGATTATCCGCGAGAACCTGCAAGGATCCATGCCAAAGGTTACACCGGTAACTACATCGGAGCAGATATTGAAAGCACGGCAAGTGGTGCGGCAGGTCTACATCGACGAAAAGATTGAGAAATACATTGCCGACATCGTGTTTGCCACTCGCTACCCCGACCGCTACGGCCTGGCCGACCTCAAGGACATGATAACCTTTGGAGGCAGCCCACGAGCCAGCATCAACCTTGCCAAGGCTGCACGCGCCTATGCTTTTATCAAGCACAGAGGATATGTGGTGCCCGAGGATGTGCGCGCCGTGGCCCACGACGTGTTGCGTCACCGCATCGGATTGAGCTATGAGGCCGAAGCCAGCAACCTGACCAGCGAAGAGATAGTGAGCCGCATCATCAACAAGGTGGAGGTGCCCTGATTATGGACAATACAGACGTATTAGGAAAAGTCAGAAAGATAGAAATCAAAGCTCGTGGACTAAGCCAAAACATCTTTGCCGGACAATACCACTCAGCTTTCAAGGGAAGGGGTATGGCTTTCTCGGAAGTGCGCGAATATCAGTTTGGCGACGATGTGCGCGACATCGATTGGAACGTCACGGCTCGTTTTCACAAGCCCTATGTAAAGGTGTTCGAAGAAGAGCGCGAACTGACCGTCATGCTTTTGGTGGATGTGTCGGGGTCGCTCGACTTTGGAACCACCCGGCAGATGAAACGCGACATGGCGGCAGAGATTGCAGCAACCATCGCTTTTTCAGCCATACAGAACAACGACAAGATAGGCGTCATCTTCTTTTCTGACAAGATAGAAAAGTACATACCGCCCAAGAAAGGACGCAAGCATATCCTCTTCATTATCAGGGAGATGCTGGGGTTCGAACCACAGAGCCGGAAAACCGACGTGGGAATGGCGGCAGCCTATCTGACAAGAGTTATGAAACGGCGTTGCACCTCGTTTGTCATCAGCGATTTCTACGACCGTAAGGACTTTGCACAAGAGATGCAAATAGCCAACCGCAAACATGACGTTGTGGCCGTGCAGGTATACGACCCACGCGCAAAAACCTTGCCCGACGTCGGACTGCTGAAGGTGCGCGACGCCGAGACAGGGCATGAAATGTACATCGATACCTCAAGCAAGAAACTGCGCACAGCCCATGCACATCATTGGACGGAACATCAAGCCATGTTGTCGCATACCTTCGCCAAAGGACGGATAGACTGGGTATCGATAGCAACCAACGAGGACTTTGTAAAAGCCATGATGACGCTCTTCAAGCAAAGGGCGTAACCACGCTCGGTTCTCTTTTACCCGATATCCCTATGAACGACTATTTGAAAAATATATTCACATTCATGTTGCTCTTGTGCGTGGGGCAAGCACAAGCACAAGTAACCGTGGAGCAGAATGTCGACTCGGTTGGCATACTTATAGGCGACCAAGCCCATCTTAAACTGGATGTCACTCTGCCCAAAGGAGCCCATCTGCAATGGCCCCAATTGGCAGCCAACCAGTACATGGTGCCAGGGGTAGAGGTGGTGGAGATAACCGACGGTGACACGGTAAACGTCGAAGGCGGACAGCAGAAAGTGAGCCGAGTGTATACCATCACCTCGTTCGACGAAAAGCTCTATGCATTGCCGGCCCTGTCGGTAAAAGTGAATGGCAAGACCTACAAAGGCGGCACATCGGCTCTAAAAGTCATAACCGTGGACGTAGACACCTTGCACCCCAACCAGTTCTATCCGCCCAAGGACGTGCAGGACAATCCGTTCCTTTGGAGCGAGTGGAGCCCAGTGTTGTGGATCTCGCTACTGACATTGGCTCTGATGCTGCTGATGTTCTTCTTGTTTATACGCTTGCGCGAGAACAAACCTATCATAACGCAGTTCAAAATAGTGCGACACGTCCCGGCTCATCAACGCGCGTTGTCGGCCATCGAGAAGATCAAGGCGCAACACATGCAGCAAAGCGAAGACCAGAAGAGTTATTACACTCAGCTCACTGATACGCTCAGAAAGTATATTCAGGAACGTTTCGGCTTCAATGCCATGGAGATGACATCAACCGAAATTATCGACCGACTGAGAGAAAGCAGTGACCGGAAAATGCTGGACGAACTGACCGAGCTCTTCGCTACGGCCGACCTTGTGAAGTTTGCCAAATACTCCACCTTGATGAACGAGAACGACCTGAACCTCGTCAATGCAGTCCACTTCATTGACGAGACAAAACAGGATACTCAGGAAACGGTCGAAAAGATTGCACCCAAACTATCTGAGAACGACCAAAAGGCCAAGAACAACCGCATCACTTTGAAAGGATTGTTGTGGACTTTGGGTGTCGTCATAGTGGCTTTGATAACCTATATGGTTTATCACGTATACCTCTTGTTGTCATAAGCTTTGCGAAAAACAGAAAGTCAGAACAATGGAATTTGCTAATAAGGAATATTTCATACTGCTATTATTGCTCATCCCCTATGTGTTGTGGTTTTTCTTATACCGCAAGAAAAGTGAGCCCACAATACGATTGAGCGACACACACACTTACCTCAATGCACCCAAAAGCTGGCGAGTGCGCATCGTCAACCTGCCCATGGTCTTGAGATGCATGGCGTTTATAATGGTTGTAACAGCCATGGCACGGCCACAGACACACAATGCGTGGGACAATAAAACTGTGGAAGGTATCGACATCATGCTGGCAATGGATGTATCCACATCTATGCTCGCCGAAGACTTGAAACCCAACCGTATAGAGGCGGCAAAAGATGTGGCCGCTGAATTCATATCGGGAAGGCCGAACGACAACATCGGCCTGACCATCTTTGCAGGCGAGGCTTTCACCCAATGCCCAATGACCACCGACCATGCCTCGCTGCTTAGCTTGCTCAACAATGTCAGAACCGACATTGCCGCACGCGGACTGATACAGGACGGAACGGCCGTAGGTATGGGGCTGGCCAACGCCGTCTCACGTTTGAAAGACTCAAAGGCAAAGAGCAAAGTGGTGATACTGCTGACCGATGGCAGCAACAACATGGGTGACTTGTCGCCTATGACGGCTGCACAGATAGCCAAGTCGCTCGGCATAAGGGTATATACCATAGGAGTGGGCACCAACGACGTGGCACGCTATCCGATGGCAGTAGCTGGAGGTGTGCAATATGTGAAGATTCCTGTGGAAATAGACACGAAGACACTTGGCGAGATTGCAGCCTTGACACAAGGCAATTTCTATCGAGCCACAAACAATAAGGAACTGAAACAGATTTACCACGATATCGACAAACTGGAGAAGACGAAAATGAACGTCACGCGTTTCTCCAAGCGATACGAGGCATATCAGCCGTTTTGCATAGCCGCTATGCTCCTCTTTTTGTTGGAAATATTGTTGAGAAACACTGTCCTTAGACGCTTGCCGTAACAACAGGCAGCGCAGATGGAAAGGATAAGTTGAAACTCTCGCTCACATTGAATACGTTATTCGACGATAGACAAATATGATTAGATTTGAAGACCCAATATATATATGGTTGCTATGGCTCATTCCGCTATTGTTCATCTTGCGTTTGGCAGGATGGAATAAAAAAAGGAAACGAGCTAAAAAGTTTGGAGATAGCTCGCTCCTTGCCTTATTGACACCCGACGTTTCCAAGTATCGTCCGACGGTAAAATTCTGGCTTCAGATGGTCGCTCTGGCTGTCTTGATACTGATGTTGGCACGTCCGCAGATGGGAACGAAAATCTCGCACGAAAAACGCAATGGCATAGAGGCGATCATCTGCATGGATATATCCAACTCGATGAAGGCCGAAGATGTTGCGCCGAATCGTTTGGACAAAAGCAAAATGCTGGTTGAAAACTTGGTAGACCATTTCACAAACGACAAGGTAGGACTAGTAGTCTTTGCCGGCGACGCATTTGTACAACTGCCTATCACTAGCGATTATGTGTCAGCCAAGATGTTTCTGCAAAACATCGATCCATCGCTCATTGGCACGCAGGGTACCGATATCGCACGCGCCATACAAGTGGCGATGCACAGTTTCACACAACAGGACAAAGTAGGGAGAGCGATTATCGTTATTACCGACGGCGAAGACCATGAGGGCGGAGCAGAAAAGGCGGCCGAAGAAGCACGCAAGAAAGGAATCAACGTATTTATACTCGGTGTAGGAAACACCAAAGGCGCACCCATTCCTGACGGTCAGGGTGGATACATGAATGACGCATCAGGACAGGTGGTGATGTCTGCGCTTAACGAAAACATGTGTCAACAAATAGCCAAGGCTGGCAGTGGAACATACATTCATGTGGACAACACTTCTGAAGCACAGGACGAATTGAACGATGCACTCACAAAATTGCAAAAAGGAGAAACCGACTCTGTCATTTACAGTGAGTACGACGAGCAGTTTCAAGCGTTTGGTATCATCGTTTTGCTATTGATGATTGCGGAGGCATGTATTCTTGAGACGCGCAATCCACTGACAAAGAATTGGAGACTGTTTAAAAGAAAAGAAAGATGAAAATGTCATTGATTTGTCGCATATTCGTGTCAATCGCCATGCTGATTGGCTGTTGGCAAGCGCACGCACAAACCGACCGCAACTGCTTGCGAAATGGCAACAAGCTATATAGGCAACAAAAGTTCTCGGCTGCAGAAACGGAATACCGTAAAGCATTGGGCAAGAATCCACAAAACACACAAGCCATATATAATCTGGGGTGTGCGTTGCTCATGCAACAAAAAGACTCTGCTGCAGTAGAACAATTTGAGAAAGCAGGCAAAATGGAAACGGCCAAGAAAAGAAAAGCTTTGGCTTACCACAATCTTGGGGTTATTTGCCAAAACCACCAGATGTATGCTCAGGCCATAGAAGCTTATAAAGAAAGCTTACGCAATAATCCGGCCGACAATCAGACTCGTTACAATCTGGCTCTCTGCAAACGGCAAATGAAAAATCAGAAAGACAATAACAACAAGAACGACAAGGACAAGAAGCAACAGAAACAAAATAAAGACAACAACGAGCAGCAAAAACAAAAAGAGCAACAAGATAAACAAAGGCAAAAACAAACGAAGCAAAATGCCGAAGAAAAGATGAGCAAAGAAAATGCCGAGCAGTTGTTGAATGCAGCTCTCCAAGAAGAGAAAGCTACCCAACAGCGTATGAAACAACAACAGCAATCGGCACAAAGCCGAAAACTTCAGAAGAACTGGTGATCCGTTTATGATGATTTGTCGTTTAAAATATTATTTGTTGATGGCATGGCTAATGTGTGGGCTGATGACGGCTCATGCACAAATTTCCGTATCAGTGCCGTCGCATGTGAATGCCGGGGAGAATTTCCGGTTGGCTTACACGATAAACACGCAGGATGTCTCCGACTTTAGGTCGGGCAACATTCCTGACGAATTGGAAGTGCTGGCAGGACCTTACACCTCCAGACAATCCAGCTATCAGATGGTGAACGGACATACCAGCAGTTCATCATCGATAACATTCACATATACCCTTTATGCCACCCGGGCAGGTACATTCACTATTCCCGCTGCTCACGCACGTGTGAACGGGAAGGTCATTACGTCGCGAAGTGCCAAGATAACCGTATCTGGCACTGCGCGAAGTGGCAGTACACCGAAAATGCACGATGAGTCGGGCAACGAATCATCGATGCAGACGGCAGGCTCACAGATAACCGACAAGGATCTGTTTATTAAGGTAACGGCCGACAAGAAGCGCGTTCACGAGCAGGAACCCGTATTGCTCACCTATAAGGTTTATACCCTTGTTGACCTGACACAGTTGGAAGGCAAGATGCCCGACTTGACGGGCTTTCACACCCAAGAGATACCATTACCGCAACAAAAGAGTTTCCATGTGGAGCGAGTAAACGGCAAATCCTACCGTGTTGTGAAATGGAGCCAGTATGTAATGTATCCTCAAATGACTGGCAAACTCGACATACCGAGCATTACTTTCAAAGGTATTGTAGTGCAGCAAAATCGTTCAGTTGATCCATTCGAAGCATTTTTCAATGGCGGTTCAGGATATGTGGAGGTTAAACGAAACATTATTGCCCCTGGCTTGACTATTCAAGTTGACCCACTTCCGCAAAAACCTGCAAGTTTCTCAGGTGGTGTGGGACACTTTAATATTTCAGCACAGCTCAATCAAACTGAAGTTAAAGCAGGCACCCCATTGACACTTCGCGTAGTGGTTGGCGGTATGGGAAATCTGAAGTTGCTTAAGCAACCGGTAGTGAATTTCCCAAAAGATTTCGATAAATACGACCCGAAGATTACCGACAAGACTAAGCTCACATCAAATGGCTTGGGCGGTAATATGATATACGATTTTCTGGTTGTACCGCGCCATCAGGGCAATTTCACGATTCCCCCGATAGAGTTCACCTATTATGACACATCGTCAAATTCCTACAAAACGCTCAAGACGCAATCCTTCAAAGTGACAGTCACAAAGGGAGATGTGAATAAATCCGAAGAAAGTTTTGACGACACAAGCGACAAAGACATACGAAAGATAAAAACGGGCGATACCATACTGTCTGCAACAGGCTCGATATTCTTTGGAAGCACCAGATATTGGGTTACACTTTCCGTATTATTGCTTTTGTTCTTTGTATTGTTATTTGCATTCCGCAAGCGAGCCATCGACAATGCCGATGTGGTAAAGATGCGCGGAAAGAAAGCCAATTCGATAGCGCGCAAGCGTTTGAAGAAGGCCAGTCGCCTTATGTTCACCAACGACGACGGTGCTTTTTACGATGAAGTGTTGCGTGCTTTATGGGGCTATGTAAGTTATAAGCTTAACATACCATTAGAGCAGTTGTCGCGCGAAAACATATCTATGAAATTGTCGAACCATGGTGTCGACGACCCGACCATTGGCCGTTTCCTATCGGCTCTTGATGAATGCGAGTTTGAAAGATACGCGCCCGGCGATGCGAAAGGTAATAAAGAAAAGACATTCAATTATGCCATGACAGCGATTATGGAAATTGAAAAAGTAATGAAGGGGAGGAAAAAGGGATGAAAGACATAGTGACAAGATATAACAACCCCATGGCGAGCAAGATTGCCATCCTCCTGTTCTTGGTAATGTTTCTTCCTATTCAGGGATGGAGCGTTACTAAGAAGAATGGCGATGAAGCCTATCTCAAAGGCAACTATCAGCAGGCCATAAGCGATTATAAGGAGTTGCTCAAGCGTGGTAAATCAGCAGACCTGTATTACAATCTGGGCAACGCCTACTATCGTTCCGACAGTTTGCCGCAGGCTATTTTGGCCTACGAGCGAGCCAGTTTGCTTTCCCCAGGCGATAAAGACATACGTTTCAACCTGCAGTTTGCCCGATCTAAGACGATAGACAAGATTACGCCGAAGAGCGAGATGTTTTTCGTTACATGGTACCGGTCGCTTGTCAACCTTGTAGGCATTGACAGTTGGTCCAATCTCTCCCTGTTTTCGCTGACATTGTCATTGCTTCTGTTGTTGGCATATCTGTTTGCGCCGTTAGTAAGTTTGCGCAAGATTGGATTCTTCGGAAGTGCCGGCTTTTTCATGGTGTTTGTTCTTTCCACGGTTTTTGCATATCAGCAAAGACAGGTCATCGAGAGTCATTGTGGTGCCATAGTCATGACGCCCTCAGTCAATGTGAAGCAGACGCCCGATGCTAAAGGCTCCGATGCCTTTGTGCTTCACGAAGGCACACGGGTCGAGATTACAGACGCGAGCTTAAGCCAGTGGCGCGGCATCCGCTTGTCGGATGGTCGAGAAGGTTGGCTCGCCACATCCCACTTGGAGCCGATTTGATGCAAACTCCTCACCTGATTCGTCTTCAACCGCGTTCGTGTGTCAGACATTGCCGGACAATCTGTATCCGAAGATGCACAAGCGTGATGACGGAAAGGTAGATATTATTACATAAGCCTACAAACATAGCTAAGAAACGGACTATGCAATCGAGGCAGACCGATGACGGAAAGTTAACCGATGGCTGCACTTTAAAATATTCGAAAGGCAATGACATTAGAAAGTCTTATCACCCTCGATCAAGAGCTTTTGACATGGTTTAATGGAAGCGACTCTTTGTTTCTTGACAATCTTGTCCTATCACTCACCTCAGGCATCACATGGATTCCTCTGTACGTGTCTCTCTTCATTCTTGTAATGAAGAACAACGAGACTATGGCACAGATAGCATTAATATTATGTTGTTCTGCATTATGTATCGTCTTGTCGGACGGAGTAGCCGATGGAATAGTAAAACCTTTGGTCGGTCGATTCAGGCCGTCGAACGATCCGATACTTAAATATACCATAGATGTAGCATCACATTATCGCGGAACCGGATTCAGTTTTTTCTCGGCTCATGCCGCCAACACAATGTCGGTTGCCGTATTTTTTGCTTTCTTGGTGCGTAGTCGAATACTGTCGATGTCGTTGTTGGCATGGTCATTGCTTAATGGATGGACCAGACTGTATTTGGGCGTGCATTATCCAGGCGACGTTATTTGCGGTTTCTTATGGGGTGCGCTTTCCGGAGGCATTGCCTATTGGCTTTTTTATAAAGCATATCTGAAGATAAGCCCGAAATTGAATTACATTTCAACCCAATACACGCATACCGGTTACAGTAAAGACGACGTTGATCTTGTTATATCTGTCATCGTGTTGACACTCAGCATAGCTGTCATCTGGTCTTTATACACTACATGTTCATATTAAACAACCCATCAATATGCAAGATACCAAACACATACACATCAGCGATTATAATTACACATTACCCGAAGACCGCATAGCCAAATTTCCTTTAAAACAACGCGATCATAGCAAACTGTTGGTTTACAGGCATGGCGAGTTGTCGGACGATGTGTTCTACAATCTGCCCGGCTATCTGCCGCAGGACGCCCTTATGGTGTTCAACAACACCCGTGTCATCCAAGCGCGTCTGCATTTCCGCAAGGAGACTGGTGCCCTGATAGAAGTGTTTCTTATGGAGCCAGCCCAGCCCGCCGACTACGAGCAGATGTTCCAAACCACCGGCCGCTGCAGTTGGCTGTGCATGGTCGGCAACTTGAAAAAATGGAAAGAAGGATCACTGACCCGTTTCTTTGAAATCAATGGAAAGCCACTGACCCTGCGTGCTGCCATGGATCGGAACAAGACAATGGAAAAGAGCGGCGGAACCAATTATTGGGTGGATTTCGAATGGGACAATCCCAACGTGAATTTTGCCGAGATACTGGAGGCTGTAGGCGAGCTCCCCATCCCCCCATATCTTAACCGCGCCACACAAGAGAGTGACAAGACGACCTACCAAACCGTCTATTCCAAGATCAAGGGAAGCGTTGCAGCACCAACAGCTGGCCTGCATTTCACCAACGATGTGCTGCATGCGCTCGATGCCGCTCATGTTGTGCGCGACGAGGTGACCCTACATGTGGGTGCGGGTACTTTCAAACCGGTGAAGAGCCTCGAAATAGAAGGGCATCACATGCACACCGAATATATAGTGGTGCATCGGCACACGTTCGAGCGGCTACTGTCCCACGGGTGCCATGTGATTGCCGTGGGCACCACCAGTGTGCGCACCCTCGAAAGCCTATACTACATGGGTGTGAAACTGGCCATGAACCCCGATTTGACCGAGGACGACCTGCATGTCTGCCAGTGGGAGCCCTACGACCTGCCGCACGACGACCAAGGTCTTGTGGTAGTCAACGGCAAGCCCGTAAGCGTGGAACAGTCTGTGCGGAACCTTCTCGACTATCTTGACCGCGACGGATTGAAAGCCTTGCATTCGAGCACACAAATCATCATTGCGCCCGGCTACACATACAAAGTGGTGAAAATGCTTGTCACCAATTTCCACCAACCGCAAAGCACCCTTTTACTTTTGGTAAGTGCGTTTCTTAAGGGCGATTGGCATCGTGTCTACGACTACGCGCTTGGCCACGACTTCCGTTTTCTGAGTTATGGCGATTCCAGTTTGTTGATACCTTAATACATAAATCCGAATATATGAAGATAGGAGATAAAGTAAGATTCCTCAGCGAGGTTGGAGGCGGCAAGGTTGCTGGCTTTCAAGGCAAGGGCATCGTTTTGGTAGAAGATGCCGACGGTTTCCAGATCCCCACCCCTATCAACGAAGTGGTGGTGGTAGCTCAGGACGATTATAGCGTGGCTCGTGTCATCAACCGCAAGGCAGAGGCCGATGAGCAGAAAGCCAAGGAAACACCATTGAATCACGGCCATCGTTCGATCACGTCGTTGCTTCGCGATGGCCAGGACGAGGAGGTGGATATGGAATTGCCCGACGAGCTCGACGACACCCGTGAGGTTACATTTCGTCGTCCGGCCGAAGAGCGTAAAGGAGGCAACCAGCTTACAGCGTACCTCGCTTTTGTTCCTATCGACATCAAGCAGATAACCAATCCCCAGTTCGAGGTATATATCGTGAACGACAGCAACTATTCAATGCAGTATGCGGTGGCGGCTGCCGAAGGAAACAGCTGGCAACTGAAATCGCAAGGTGAGGTGGAGCCCAATACGAAACTCTTTCTTGACGAAATAGGAAGGGACGAAATCAACCGTCTTGACCGTCTGTCGGTACAGATCATATCCTATAAGCGCGACAAAGCGTATGTCATGAAGCCAGCCTTGGACGTTCAGCTGCGTGTAGACCCCATCAAATTCTACAAGGTTCATACCTTTCAGGATAGCGAATTCTTCGATTCACCCAGTCTGCTTTACGCCTTGGTGACCAACGACCAGCCTGCCCGTTCGCTGGTGGTGGATCCCAAACAGCTGAAACGCGAAATGTACCAGGACGCTAAAGCTCCCACTGCGGGCAGCCAGCCCACGCAGGCGCAGCGCGACAAACTGGTGAGCCGCTATACCGACAGTCAAAGCAAAGGCAACCGTAAGCACTCGCCTTACGTGCGGCATCGCGACATGGACAATACGGTGGTGGTGGATCTGCATGCTGAGGAACTGCTCGACTCAACAGCCGGACTGACGGCAAAGGACATACTCGACTACCAGCTGAAAGTGTTTCGCGACACGCTGGCCGACTATGCCGGCAGCAAAGGACAGAAAATCGTGTTCATCCACGGCAAGGGCGAAGGTGTGCTCCGCCGTGCCCTCATTCACGAACTGACCTATAAATACAAGACTTACACCTATCAGGACGCATCGTTTCAGGAGTATGGCTACGGTGCCACACAGGTCACCATACGGTGATTGCGCTGATGCCTGCAGCCTGCAGCCAAACGACACAAAGGCTTGCGGTTGCTATCTGTTTGCAGATTATTGGTGTCCGATAAAATATTGGCCTAACATTGTAAAACGTTGAATGGATGTTCTTTATAAAGTTTTGGGCTATGTGGGGCTTACTTTTGCCCATTGCAAGGTTTGCCATCCATTGCCCCTGAAAGGGGCGCATATTATAGGATAGAGGCTTGCCCCTATTATCAAATCACCACCGTCTTTTGCCCCTGTAAGGGGCGTATATTTCAATATCACAATGAATTATGCGCCCCTTACAGGGGCAAA
>CAVKHW010000022.1:0-37969 GCA_963656105.1 Eggerthellaceae bacterium | reverse complement strand
AATCTGTCGTCCCTACGGGACTTGCGGTTGTAACGTTTTTACCGGACACCAATAATTCCAAATCCGAAACTTGAGTTAAGTAATAATTATTAAGAGGTGAGCTGATTTACAATGCGCTGTAAAATCTGTTGCGAAAATTCTGAAAAAAACGTTCCTGTGTGCACATCGTTCCAGTGCGCTGACGAGCGCATTCGTGACTCCCAAAGACATGGCTCGCCATAAGAAACGCGCACCAGGACAGCTGTTGGGTGTGCGATAGATAGCGTTTCGTGGTGCGGTTCAGCATCGCTGCACCCACCATTCTGCGTCTATCGTTCGACGGTTGACGGTCTTTCGTCCTCCGATTGACCACCTTTGGCAAGTCTGGTCATAGAGAATGCATGTACGTGCTTTGCTGACAGTGTGTATCTATCAGATTGTCAAGTAGTTAAGATGAATCTTCCTAACGCGCTATTTTTACGGCAGAAGGACAAGCATCGGCAAGCGTTTCAGAATACGAAAAGTCTTTGTCAATATTTCTTATTGTTGCTGAAGAGGTGCTGTATGTTCCTTATCAGCACAACGTCTGAGCTATTGTGGGGCACCGACAGCCAAAGCCGCCCTCCAGTCTTCGTGCCCTTTAGATGCGCTATGTGATTTTTCGCTATTATTGTCACTTTCCGAGGAGTTTCCCTGACAGATAGTCGTAGAGGTTGTCGCGATAGCTGTCGCCGAGCGGCACGGTGACTTGATTGTCGAGCGTCACGCGCGACTTGTTCATCTCGGCAAAGTGGCGCATGTTGATGATGTACGATTTGTGTATGCGCAAGAAATTGTGCGTTTCAAGCCGTTCCTCCATTTTCTTCATGGTGAGCAGTGCCACCAGCGGTTTGTTTTGCCCTTCCAGATAGATGCGCAGGTATTCGCTCATGCCTTCCACGTACACGATGTTGTCTATGGCAACGCGTATCACCTTGTGGTCGGCTTTGACGAAGAGCGCATCGTTGTCGTTGGTAGCAGGTGTGCTGGCAGCTTTTGTCAGCTCGTATTGGCGTTTCACCTTGTCTGCTGCACGCATTATGTCGGCCATTCCGAAGGGTTTTAGCAGGTAGTCGATGGCATTCACTTTATAGGCATCGACCGCATACTCGTGGTAGGCCGTGGTGAATACCACCATGGGCGGTTGCCTGAGCGACCGCACGAAATCGAGCCCGTTGAGGTCGGGCATGTTGATGTCGATGAACAGCACGTCCACCTCTTGTGTCTGCATGAGTCGTGCCGCCTCCAGCGAGCTGCGGCAACATTCCACCAGTTGCAAATACGGGATTTTTTGCAGATAGGTCGCCAGTTGTTTCAGTGCCAACGGTTCATCGTCAATGGCTAAACATTTTATCATGGTGTTTTGTCGTTTTGTATTTCTGTGGGATGGGCAGGCAGTCGGAGCTCAACATGGTAGTCGGTGTTGGTGGCTACGGTTTTGAGCGTGTATGTGTCGCCGTAGATGAGGTTGAGACGCTTCGAGGCGTTGATTAGTCCCACGCCGCCATGCTCGTCCTCATGGTTGGGCTTGCGGCTATTGTGGCAGTCGAAAAACACGCCGCCTTTGTCTGCGCTTATCTTTACCGTAATAAACGATTGCCTTTCGTAGCTGACGCCGTGCTTGAATGCGTTTTCCATGTAGGTGACAAGCAGCAGCGGTGGTATCTTAATGTCGGGCACCTTGTGCGGCAGATCCATGTTGATGCGCACATCGTCGTCATAGCGTATGCGCATCAGCTCCATATAATTGTTGAGGAAGTCGAGCTCGCGCTGCAAGGGTACCAGCGGTTTGTTTCCCTCGTAGAGCACGTAGCGCATGAGGTGCGACAATACCTCGATGGTGCATTTGGCCTGTTCGGGATCAATGTCGACCAGTGCATGTATGTTGTTGAGGGTGTTCATGAAGAAATGCGGGTTCACCTGATACTTCAGGTATTCCAGTTGCTGGTGCAGGTTCTCACGCTCCAGTTCCCTCATTCGTTTGCGGTCGTCGGATGATTTGAAGAAAGCCTTCACGCCGATGTTTAGTGCCAGCAGCAACACCATGATAATAAATGCCACCGACTCTCTTCCTCCGAACACAAGCGGCGGTTCGTCGAATTTGGGTCTGTATTGCTGTTCGCCCTTGGGCAGGTTCTTGTCGTGGCTCCAGTCGGGTGGGGGCGTGCGGCGGTTGTCGGCATTTGGCGCGGCAGGGCGCATCCGCTCGATGGGCGGGCGTTTGCGTAGCCTCGGTCGTGTGGAACACTGGTAGGTCTCGAAACACACCAGTCCTATCAGTACCAAAATAAGATAGCACCACTTGCGGTTGCGGTAGACCAGTAGCGGTGCCAGTAGAAAATTATGCAGTGCAAACGCTATGGCAAACATGGCCAACAGTTGCCATGCCTCCACTATGCGTGACCAATTGTAGTTTCCGTGGTGCATCGTGGTACTGCCGATATACATCGACAACACGGGTGCGGAAAACAGGATGAGCCACAATACGGCATAGACCCCCAGTTCGGTCCTTTTCTGCCCCTTGAACATGCGTTTTATGTGTTTCGTAATCATTAGGATAACGTTTGCGCTGTGGCCTTTAGTGTATGAGATGAAAGAAAAAAGCTTTCACATCTTTCATAAAGAAGCCCTGCGATGGCATAGTCTGAAGGCTGGGCTTCAGGCTATGCCACTTGATGGGGCGTAAGTTAAGAAGGCCATCATGTCCTCGGGGGGGAACTTGTGGACATGTGCCGCGAAACGCATGGACGGCAAATATGGCCTTCGTTGTAGGGTGTGTCAGGGACGGCCGTTTGATCCTGTCAGCACAGCTGTGGCTGTGGCCGATGCCGTTCCGCTGGTAATGGTGTAGCTGCTGCCTTTGGTGAGTCCGGCACAGGTGATGAGCACTGATGCTCCCGAACCTTGGCCGCCTCCGCCTCCGCCGGGATTTCCGCCACCGCCAGGGCCTCCGCCTTGTCCGCCGGGGCCTGCTGCGGCACGTCCGCCCCATCCGCCTTGCGACGAAGTGTAGGTTGCGGGCACGGTGAATGTGGCCAGCGTATCGCTGCTGCTCTTCAGCGTTACCTCTGTTCCAGCGGTCACCGACAGGTTGGTGCTGACGTATGGCTGTGTCGATGCCGATGTGCTGGGCACCGAGTTGCCGCCGCCCACTGCCAATAGCGTGCCGCCTGTGAAGATCACCGAGTAGTTGTCCTCCTCGTTGGCATCGATGCCACATTCGGGTGACGTGGTGCCGAAGGCCTTGATGATTCCGCCTGTGATGTACATATTGCCATTGGAATCGAGGCCGTCGTTGTTCTTGGCCACTACGGTGACATCGCCTCCGTTGATATACATGTGGCTCGACGAGTTGATGGCGTCGTCGTAGGCGTTGACCAGTATGGTGCCGTCGTCGACGGTGAGCACTTTCTTGCTTTCAATGCCCTCGGCGTTGTTGCCCGACGTGCTTACCGTGATGTTGCCGCCGGCTATGAGCACGTTGCCTTCGGCGCGTATGCCTTTGGGCGACGATTTCTGCGACGTGCTGAGGCGGTCCGACTGGCCTGTGTAATTGGTGTATTCCGTTCCGTTCACGTAGGCGTACATGCCGCCAGTGGTGGTGATGTTGATTGTTCCGCCGTTCACCGTGAGGTCGCCGTCGCAGCCGATGCCTTTTCCGCCTGCGCCCGAACTGCTGAGGGTCAGTGTTCCGCCGTCGATGCGCACAGCGCCATCTGCGCTGATGCCGGCCGATGCCTTGGTCTTGGCGTCATCGCTGTCCCATGTGCCGTTGCTGGTGGTCGTGATGTTGATGTTGCCGTCGGTCACGGTGATGTCGCCCTCGGCCTTGAGCCCTTTGGCCGCTTTGCCCGTGATGGTGGCCTGAAGCGTACCGCCGCTGATGGTGAGCGCACCCGTGTCTTCCTCTTCGCGGTCGGTATCATCCTTGTACGACACCTGCACGCCGTCGTCGGCCACGCCGCTGATGGTGAGCGCACCGCTTTCAAGCAGGAAGTATTGGTTGCAGTTGATACCGTCTTTGACGGCTGCGAGCACGTTGACGGTGCAGTTTTTCATTTCCACATACTCCTTGGCGTATATGGCATGGGCGGTGTTGCCGTAGATATTCAGTGTGCCCTTGCCTTTCAGCTCCAGGTGACCCTTGCAGGCAAGGCAAGCCTTTTGACTGCCGTCTGCACCGTCGGTCAATGTGTTTTCGGTTCCTTTCTTCACGCTGAGGTCGATGCGCTTGCCGTTCTGTATGAGTATGGCGGCACCCGAGGGGTTGGTAAGCGTCAGGCCGTTCAGCTCGACGGTGGCCTTGTAGGATCCTTCCATCTCAAAGGCTCCGTCGGTCGATGTGCCGCTGAGCGTGTAGGTGATTTCGCCACATGTGGAGTCGGCCACTTCGTCGCTCTGTACGATGCTGACGTGCGCACCGCTAAGGGTGGGTGTCACGTAGCGTGCCACGTTGCCGGCCACCACAACAGAGGCTTCGGCCTCTTGGTAGCTCACGCTGACGGTGTTGTCCGTGACATCGCTGTTGTCTACATACATACGTGTGATGTCGTACACGCTGAAAGTCTTACCCATGACAGTCAGCGTGTTGCCATTCTGGTAGGGCATGTAGCCTGTTTGGGTGGCGGGGAAGGCGTAGGTGACCTGCCCCACCACCACGTTCAGCGTCTGGGCACCGGCGCTGACTGCCATGGTGCCCGACAAGAGTATGGTTGCTATAATGCGGTTCATTTCACAATCGTTTTGTAAGTTCTACCATTGCTTTTCACTACGTATAAACCCTTGTCCGCCTGCTGGGCAAATGCTTCAAGCGAGGCGTAGCTGCCAAGTCTGATGCCGGCAGGTGTGTAGATCTCTACGTTGTGGTTAGTGTTGCTGTTGAGTTGCGTAATGCCCGTTGGCGTGCCGTTCGAGAAATACATTCTTGCCAAGTCGGACACGTTCAGTTGGTAGGTGGCGATGCCGTTGGTGGCCACCAGCTGCTCGCCATCGAACGTCATGGTCAGCGATGCTACATCGATAGACAATGTGGAACTGTCGTTCTTTTGGAACGTGAGATGCGTGTAATCGTCGGCCTTCGCTCCCATTGCGCAACAGAGCAATGCAGCGATGAACAGAGATTTTTTCATTTTCATAAGCTCTCTAATTTTGACATCCATTAAATTTGTCGCCTGTTCTATCTTGTGCTAATGTATTGGTGCAGGCAACGATTCTATCCTGTGCTAATGTATTGGAGCAGGCAACTCGGCGGCTCGTGCGACAATTTGTGTTTGTGATGTTGCTTCTTGTCGGTTGCAAAGTTATGATGATTTGATCATCTGTCCAACTTTTTTCAACGAATCAGTACATTCGTTAAGTCAACAGAAAGAACAAGACTTCATGCGTAATGATATCTCCCCGATGTGGAAATCAGAAGACGGAATTACAAGCGAAAGCATACTGTTTGCTCGCGTCGTGCAACATTTCCATGCAAAAGGATAGTTATATCAGATTTTTTTTGTACTTTTGTCGTGCATTCAGAATGGTTGTTCGTTTCGGTTTGCTATGCACGGGCGAAGTAATTTCGGAAGAACAAGATGCTGAACAATGTTTTTTGTTCAAGTGCGAATACTTTAATTTTTTTGTGTCGTGGAATTGAGAAAGAAAATGAAGGTGACGCTGTGTGGCGTACTATTGTCAGTGCCGGTGTTCAATGGCGCACAAGCCAAGGTCAGTGTGCTGCAGATGTCGCAAAGCAACGAGGTGCCGCAAAGCAACGAGGTGATAAAAGGCATAGTTGTTGATGCCACTGGCGAACCGGTGATTGGGGCTACCGTCACCGAGACGGCAACAGGAAAGCGTACGGTTACCGACAGTGACGGAGCATTCAGACTCGACGTTGGCACAAACGCCAGCCTACGCATTACGTTCATCGGTTACAAGCCCGTTGACGTGACAGCTAAGCAGGGCATGAAGGTGGTGATGCACGACGACAATGTCTTGCTTGACGAGCTTGTTGTGGTAGGTTATGGAAGACAGAAGAAAGTGAACCTTACCGGAGCTGTAGCCAATGTGGATATCGACCGCACGCTATCGTCGCGTCCGGAGGTCGACGTAGCCAAGGCTTTGCAGGGAGCAGTGCCCGGACTGACGGTGGTCAACAGTAATGGCGACATCGATGCACAGCCCAATGTGCGCATCCGCGGACTGGGCACGTTGTCGAACGGTCAGTCGTCGAACCCGCTCATAGTGGTCGATGGTGTTCCTACCGATGACCTTTCGATGATCAACGCCAATGACATAACCACCATATCAGTGCTGAAAGATGCTGCGTCATCCTCTATCTACGGCAGCAGGGCTGCTTTCGGTGTGATTCTCATAACTACCAAACAGGCCAATAAGGGCGATCGCACGTCAGTAAAGTACAATGGCTATTTCGCTTGGGACCAAGCCACCAAACTGCCCGAATTCCCCGATGTGCCCACCCAGCTCACGGCAGCCCTGCGAGCCAAGGCACGCAAAGGCAGTGGAACGGTGGAACTTTTCGGAATGTATTTCGACAAGTTGCTGCCCTATGCGCAGAAATGGAAAGAGCAGAACGGTGGTCGCAAGAGAGGATATGGGCAGATGAATGCCTACAGCAGCGACAGCAACGTAGGCGATTACCTCTTCGACGACGGCCAGCCCTATTATTATGCCGACTACGACATACAGGATATATGGTATAACCGTGCTGCTCCCTCCACCAGTCATGATGTATCGGTGAGCGGTTCGAGCGGCAAGACTTCTTATTATGTGGATTTCGGCTATAACCACAAGCAGGACGTAATGAAATACAATCCTGCCAAGCTCAATCGCTATAACTTTGCCGTCAACCTGCGCACCGACCTCACCGACTGGCTTACCTTAGGCGTCCGGGCCAATTTCACGCGCCGCGATATAAGCCGTGCCAATTCGTTCAGCGACATCTACCAGTATATCTGGCGGTGGGGATCGTTTTTCGTTCCTTCCGGATACATTGTGGCCGACGACGGCACCGCAGTCGACTACCGCTTGCTGGCCATGCAGAAACAGGCGGCACGCACCTCCACCGTGCACGATCTGCTACGTATGAACGCCTATGCCGTGGCGCACATCACAAAAGACCTTACGCTGAATGTGGACTATACATACCAAGTGGACAACACTAATCTAAAGTCGAGTGCCAACAGTGTCTATGGTATGAACTGGAACGGCGTTACGCCCACCTATCTTGTGCAGCCGTCGACCACCCACGCCACGCGCGACAATACGAAGGCCAACCGATGGGTGGCCAATGCCTACGCCAACTACAGCCATTCGTGGCGCAATGCCCACAACCTTGCGGTGATGGTGGGCGTGAATGGAGAGAGCTATTCTTCCGACTATTTTTACGTTCGCCGCACGCAGCTCTACGACGAGAGCTATCCTGAACTTAATATGGCTTACGGCCAGTTGTCGCAAGCCACGATCAATTCCTCTACGGGCGACCGCGCCACGGCAGGCTATTTCGGACGCATCAACTACGACTACAAGGGCATATATCTTTTGGAGGTCAACGGGCGCTACGACGGAAGCTCGCGTTTTCCCACAGGCCACAAGTGGGCGTTCTTCCCCTCGTTCTCGGTGGGCTATCGTTTTACGGAGGAGAACTATTGGAACAATCTGCACGACTACATCAGCAATGGAAAGTTGCGCTTCTCGTACGGCGAGATAGGCAACGAGGCCGTAGGCGACAACATGTTCCTCTCTACCATTTCGCAGATTAGTCCGAGCAGCACTTATTGGCTCGACGGCAACGGCACGCGCGTGAACCAGACCGACATGCCCACATGGGTGGGCTCGTCGCTGACATGGGAACGCATACTGACCACCGACGCAGGTCTCGACCTCAGCTTTCTTAACGATGAGCTCAGTGTTACCATCGACGGCTATCAGCGACTCACCAACGACATGCTGGCGCCTGGTAAGGCGCTGCCCGGCTCGGTGGGTTCGGCAGCACCCTATACCAATGCGGGTCAGCTGCGGACACGCGGCTGGGAACTTAGTGTGAGCTGGCGCAAGCAACTGAACAAGAACCTCAGTCTCTATGCCAATTTCAACATCGGCGACTCGAAATCGAAAATAACCAAATGGAACAACGACTCGAAGATCATTGGCCACACTGGGGGCATCGATACCGATTACAATGCCAAGATGTATGCCTACGAGGGCGAGACCTGGGGCGATATTTGGGGATTTGAAACCGACCGCTATTTTACGGAAGACGATTTTGAGGGCCAAAATGCCGACGGAACATGGATTTACAAGCAAGGCGTGGCCGACCAGACAGGCATACAGACCGACAACTTCGTGTACGGACCGGGCGACATCAAGTTCAAAGACCTGAACGACGACGGAAAGATCGACGGAGGCGACGGAACACTCGAGAACCATGGCGACCTGAAGGTCATAGGCAACACCATGCCGCGCTACGAGTACAGCTTCCATATCGGTGGGTCGTATTGCGGTTTCGACATAGACATGTTCTTCCAGGGCGTAGGAAAACGCAATATGTGGACACAGTCGTCGTTTGCCTTCCCCGAAATGCGCGAGCCCGACTTGGCCATCTACTCCAACCAGACGAGCTATAATGTGTACGACCCGGCCAACGGTGTGGTGAACATATCCGAGTCGAACGATTATCCTTGTCTCTACCCGGGCAACGAGTATGCCGGCAATGTGGCCGCTCTGGCTCCCATCGGAGGATGTCACAACTACTATCCGCAGACCAAATATCTCGTAGACCTGTCCTATCTGCGCCTGAAGAACATCACCGTGGGATATACACTTCCCGAGCGGCTTACGCGAAAGGCGTACATGCAGAAAGTGCGCTTTTACGCCAGCGTCAACAATCTGTGCCTGTTGCACAACGGTGCAAAGAATCTCCCCATCGACCCCGAAATGAACGACGGGCCGTCGGGTACCTATGGCTACGGCACGTGGGGGCGCACTTATCCCATTACCCGATCCTGGTCGGTCGGCCTGCAGGTGGAGTTCTGATGGTGCGAATGACGCAGAGAGATGTATCGTAATTTACAATAAAGGCAAGAAGTGACTATAAAGATGAAGAATACAATCATGTTATTTGCTGGTGCAGCGATGTGCTTGCTCGCAGGCTGCAACGACATGCTCGACAAGAATCCTCGCGACACGTTCACCAACAACAATACGTTTTGGAGCAACACGAACGCCGTGGAAAGCTATACCAACAAATTCTACGACAACTATGTGGGCTATAGCCAGAACGGAAGTTTCGGCTGGTACTATTTCAAGAGTCTCAACGACGACCAGTGCAATTCGGGTTTCGACAACTGGATGTTCACAACCGTTCCGAGCACATCGGCCTACTGGACCGATGGGTTCAAGGAGGTGCGCCGGGCCAATTATGTGATACAAAACGTGGCTGCGTCGTCGATGCCGGCCTCCAATAAGACTTATTACATGGCCGTGGCGCGTCTTAACCGCGCGTGGCAATACTACCAGCTTGTGCGCGAATATGGCGATGTGGAATGGCTGTCGGGTGTGATTACCGATGTCAACGATGAGCACGTGTATGGCGAGCGCACGCCGCGCGACGTAGTTATGGATTCCGTGCGCAGCGACCTCGACTATGCCGTCGACCATCTTCCGGTAGTGACCGACAAGACGCAGTGGAGCAAACATCTGGCCTTGGCCATGAAAAGCGACGTGTGCCTGTACGAGGGGACGTTCGCCAAATACCGCACGCTGGCCGACAACGGGCTTGCCCCCGATGCCGCCCGCGCTGCCTCTTACCTGCAGGCAAGTGCCGATGCGGCTGATGCCCTCATCGCATCGGGCAACTATCGCCTTACCGCGCAGTACGGCGAGGTGTATCATTCGATAGACCTCGGCAATGGCAGCGAGACCATCTTCTACCGCAACTATGGCAAGGATCAGGTCATGCACTGCCTCATAGCCTGGACAAGCGGGTCGGCCGAACAGTACGGTGTCACCAAAGACGCCTTCGACGCCTTCCTCTTTGCCGATGGACGTCCGCTGGCCACCACCACCCTCAGCAAGGACGACCGTCTCGCAGTCAATGCCAAGGGTCACTGCTCCATCGCCGGCGCTCTGTCGGTGCGCGACAAACGGTTGGCGTTGACCATCGACTCCATAGTCAGTTTCACCGGCCACAGCTGGGCACGTGTCAACGACCAGGGCGTTGCCGAAGCCGACCTCATGACCTCGTCGACGGGCTATACCATTCGCAAGTACGACAACCTTACCCTCGATAAGTATTACCGTACCAATACCTACACCAACTATACCGATGCACCAATCTACTGGTACGCTGTGGTGCTGCTCAACTATGCCGAGGCTAAAGCAGAGCTGGGCACTGCTACGCAGAGCGATCTTGACCGGTCGGTCAATCTGCTCCAGACACGTGCCGGACTGCCGCCGCTCACGTTGGAGCCTGCCGCCGACCCAGCCAACAACATGGGTGTAAGCAATCTGTTGTGGGAGATACGCCGCTCGCGCCGTTGTGAGCTTATTGCCGACAACTGGTATCGCTATTGGGATCTCGTGCGCTGGCATCAGCTCGACAAACTTGACAGCAGCCAGAACCCCAATCTTAATTTGGGAGCGAACCTCAGCGGGATAAAGGATGTATCAGTCAACGTCAATGCCGACAACTATATCGTGGCTTGCAACAAGACGCGCAAGTACGACAAGAAATATTACCTGTTCCCGGTGCCGACCAATGAACTAAATCTGAACAAGCATATCAAGCAAAATCCCGGATGGTAAACGCCTTCCGATTCTTATTTTGATGTTCGTGTCACAACAAGCCGTGCGACAACACTTGGGCGCACACAGCACTTGTACGGCTTGTTGTCACGAATTCCAACAAAAACTTTTTGTGTAGCGAATCATGCGCCTCGTTGCAGCTTTTAGCCTAAAAAACAAACGTATGCCAGATGTTTTTGTAACTGTTTGACAATCTGTAGGTTACCATCTTTTGTTGTAACTGCGTGTTGCGTTTGCGATTGCTTTGCTTGAAAAAGATGCTGAAAGGAGATGCGAAAGAATAGCTGCCGCTGAATGATTCATGTCCAATAGGGGATGCTGCGATGCTCCACCGCACCGCGAAACGGTATCTATCACAAGGCGAATGCCCCACCGAGAGCGCATTTTTTATGCAGCACCTTGTTTCGCCAGACATTAAAACTGACTGTCGGTGCGCTGGAACGGTTAGCTCATACGAACGTTTTTTTCAGAATATTCACTACAGATTTTCCTACCGTTTTATACCCTCCGTTCATCCGCAGGCGTAGTTGATGACGAGCAGCACTGACAGCACGTATAGGGTGATGTTGAGATCCTTGAATTTGCCCGTCATCATTTTGATAAGTACATAGCTCAGAATGCCGAGGCATATTCCGTCGGCAATGCTGTAGCAGAGCACCATGGTGATCATGGTGACGAATGCGGGGAACGCCTCCGTTATATCGCCCAGCTCTATTTTCTTGAAGGCATCCACCATCAGCACGCCTACCATGACCAGTGCACCGCTGGTGGCAGCACCGGGTATGAGCAGAAAGACCGGAGCGAGGAAGATGCTCAGCAGAAACATCGCCCCTGTGAAGAACGATGTGAGCCCCGACTTTCCGCCTTCGGCTATTCCCGACGCGCTCTCCACATAAGTGGTGATGGTGGAACAACCGAGCAGGGCACCTGCCGTGGTGCCGATGGCATCGCTCATCATGGCCTCCTTGATGTGAGGCAGGGTGTCGTGCGTCTTGCCGTTGGCCACCTTTCCGGCCAGTCCCACAATGGTGCCGATGGTGTCGAAGATGTTGACCAGCAGCAACGAGAAGACCACCATGAACATCTTGGGCGTGAAGAATCCCGCAAAGTCAAACTGACAGAAGATGGGTGCTATGCTGTGTGGTGCCGATACGGGGAACCAGCCTTGTGGTATCTCGGTCACACCCAGGGGAATGCCGATGAGCGTTGACAGCAGGATGGCGTAGAACAACGAACCCTTTACCCTGCGAGCCATGAGCACGCCGCTGAGCAGTATGCTGATGAGACCCAGTATGCTGACGGAGGTGAACTTGCCCAGTTGCACGAAGGTGGTGGCGTTGGCTGTGATGATACCCGCATTCTTCAGGCCGATGAAGGCGATGAACATGCCTATGCCGGCCGATATGGCGTAGCGCAGGTTGGCAGGGATACATTCCAGAATTTTGTCGCGGATGTTGAGAAAGGTAATCAGCAGGAACACGATGCCCTCGACGAGCAGCACGGCCAGTGCCTGTGGCCAGCTGAGGCCCATGGCCTGGCAGAGCGTGAAGGCGAAGAATGCGTTCAGTCCCATGCTTGGCGCTTGGGCAAAGGGCAACTTGGCCATGAAGGCCAGCAGCAGAGTGGCCAAAGCCGAAGCAAGGGCGGTGCTGGTGAAGAGTGCGGCCTTGTCCATGCCAGTGGTCGACAAGATGGCGGGGTTGACCGCCAGAATGTAGCACATGGTGAGAAACGTGGTCATGCCGGCCACCAGCTCGGTTTTTGCGGTGGTTTGTTTGGGGTCGAACCCCAATAGCGTTTTAAAGTCTGTCATGATATGTAGAGAGCGATGAGATATGTTGCAAGTGTCGTGCGTGTGTCACGCTTTGGGGTGCGTCTTCTGTGTGTTGGGAAGCAGCCCCGCAATGATGCCCAACAGAGGCAGGAAAGCACTTGCTTCGAAGATGAAGCCTATGCTGGTCTTGTCGGCCAGCCATCCGAAGAAGGCCGAACCCAAACCGCCCAGTCCGAACATCAACCCGAAGAACACGCCGGCTATCAGCCCCACCTTGTCGGGCATCAGGTCGGTGGCGTACACCACAATGGACGAAAACGCCGAGGCGATGATGAGACCCGAAAAGAAAGTGCAGACAATGGTGCATGGCAGATTGGCGTAAGGCATGGCAAGGGCAAAGGGAGCGGAGCCGAGTATGGAGAACCAGATGACGTACTTGCGGCCAAACCGGTCGCCCAACATCCCGCCAGCTACCGTGCCCACGGCAAAGGCGGCCAGAAACACAAACAGGCACAGTTGGGAAGCCTGTACCGACAGGCCGAACTTGTCGATGAGAAAGAAAGTGAAGTAACTCGTGATGCACGCAGTATAGAAATACTTGGAGAAGATAAGCAGCACGAGTATGCAGAGTGCCCCGTACTTGGCACGTCGGGAGATATTGCGGTTGAGTGCCGGCTGTTGCAGAGGATGCTTCACCGCATAGGCGAGCCGAGCCTTGTACCATGCCCCTAACCTGACCATGATGAGCGCAGCAGCCAGTGCAGCCAATGCAAGCCAGGCAATGGCGTGCTGGCCGAACGGCAGGATGATGAGCGCAGCCAACAGAGGACCGATGGCCGACCCGCCATTGCCTCCCACCTGAAAGATCGACTGTGCCAGACTCTTGCGGCCGCCCGACGCCAACTGGGCTACGCGCGACGCTGTGGGGTGGAACACCGATGAACCCAAGCCTACAATGCTCACGGCCAGAAGAATGAGCGGAAAACTTGTGGCAAAGGCAAGCAGCAACAATCCCAACAACGTGCAGCACATGCCGCACGACAAAGCGTAGGGGCGCGGCCGACGGTCGGCGTAAAGGCCGGTGAAAGGTTGCAGAATGGACGAAGTCATTTGGAACACCAGGGTAATGATGCCTATTTGGGCAAACGAAAAACCGAACTTGTCTTTCACAATGGGATAGATGGACGGAATGACCGACTGTATCATATCGTTCAGAAAGTGAGAGATGCTGCAAATGACGAGCATCGAATAGACAGTGCCCTCTACCATGGCGGGCGAACCCTTTAGCTTGCCGCTTATCGACTTGATATTCATTCTCCTTTTTCGTATACCACAACCCTGAGCATAGACCAAGACCCCGTATGGCTGACGGCGATCGCCTGGTGCTTTTGAGAACAAGCCGACAGGCTGTAGGGACGGCGCCTTTGCTTGGGCTGGGCAAAGATACGTATATTTTCCGATACGCCGTTGCTCCCGACGGTCGAAAAACAATGTAAGCGAAACATTATTGAAACATTATAGATGAATATAAACGAGAAATATGGAACGTACATTTGCAGATATCAATATAAAAGTTTAATTTTGCAACAGAATGCGTCCGCCAAGGCGGGCAACAAAGAAAGGAAACATCATGCCCGAAATATCAGTGCGCGGCTTGGAAATGCCCGAGTCGCCAATCAGAAAGCTCGCACCATTGGCAGCTGCGGCCAAGGAGCGTGGCATAAAGGTCTATCAGCTCAACATAGGCCAGCCCGACCTGCCTACGCCCCAATGCGGTCTCGATGCCTTGAAACACATCGACCGCGAACTGTTGGAGTACAGTCCGTCGCAGGGCAACCTCAGCTACCGCAAGAAACTCGTGGATTTCTATGCCAAGTACGACATACATGTAACCCCCGATGACATTATCATCACTTCCGGAGGATCGGAAGCCGTGTTGTTCGCCTTCATGAGCTGTCTTAACCCCGGCGACGAGATTATCGTGCCCGAGCCTGCCTATGCCAACTATATGGCCTTTGCCGTGTCGGCGGGTGCCAAGATCCGCACCATTGCCACATCCATCGAAGAAGGATTCGCACTGCCAAAGGTCGAAAAGTTCAACGAGCTGATCAATGCACGGACGCGCGGCATACTCATCTGCAACCCCAATAACCCCACCGGCTACCTTTATACACGCCGCGAAATGAACCAGATACGCGACATGGTGAAGGAGCACGACTTGTATCTCTTCTCCGACGAAGTGTACCGCGAGTACATCTACACAGGGTCGCCCTATATCAGTGCCATGCACTTGAAGGGCATCGAGGACAACGTCATACTTATCGACTCGGTGTCCAAACGCTATTCCGAATGTGGCATACGCATCGGATCGCTCATCACCAAAAACGTAGAGGTGCGCAAAGCCGTGATGAAATTCTGTCAGGCACGTCTCTCCCCGCCCCTCATCGGGCAGATCGTCGCTGAGGCATCGCTCGATGCCCCAGAAGAGTATTACCGCGACATATACGACGAATATGTGGAACGTCGCAAATGCCTCATCGACGGTTTGAACCGCATTCCCGGTGTATATTCCCCCATCCCCATGGGCGCTTTCTATACCGTGGCTCAACTGCCTGTCGACGACTCTGAGGAGTTCTGCCGCTGGTGTCTTGAAGATTTCAACTATGAGGGCGAAACCGTCATGATGGCTCCCGCTGCAGGCTTCTACACCACGCCGGGCGCCGGCATCGACCAGGTGCGTATAGCCTATGTGCTGAAGAAAGAAGATCTGGAACGCGCCCTGCTTGTACTAAGAAAAGCTTTGGAGGCATATCCCGGACGCAAATGAACCTACCTCTATTCATAGCCCGAAAGATATATGGCGAGCAGCTCGAACAGCAACATGTATCGCGGCCTGCCATTACGATAGCTACTGCCGGTGTGACCATAGGCTTGACCGTGATGCTACTGGCCGTATTCGTTGTGCTGGGTTTCAAGCATACCATACGCGACAAGGTAGTAGGCTTTGGCTCGCACATACAGGTGGCCAATTTCATGAGCCAAATGTCGCCCGAACAACATCCTGTCGTGGTGGACGACTCTATGATGACGGTCATGCGCGGTATTGAAGGAGTGAAACATGTGGAACGCTATGCCTACAAGCAGGGCATACTCAAGACTGACAGCGATTTTCTTGGCGTTATGTTCGAGGGCGTGGGGCAGGAGTACGACACCTTATTTATTAGCCAGCACCTTGTGGCTGGTTCCATCCCGCATTTCTCCGACAGCCAATCGGGCAACAATATCGTTATATCGCGCACCATTGCCGATAAACTAAAAGTGGGTGCCGGCGACCGTATCTTCGCTTATTTCATCGACGACAACGGTGTGCGTATGCGGCGCTTTGCCATACAAGGCATCTATCAGACCAACCTTTCGCAGTACGACGAGGTGATGTGTTTCACCGATCTTTATACGGCCGTCAAGCTCAATGGCTGGCAGTACGGACAGGTGTCGGGAGCAGCCGTGTCCGTGACGAATTTCAATCAGCTGGATGAAGTGGAAAGCCGCTTTGTGGACAAGATAAACCGCACGCAGGACCGCAACGGCGAAACCTTCTCGTCGCAAACCATACGCGATATCAACCCACAAATCTTTTCATGGCTCGACTTGCTTGATATGAACGTCTGGATCATCCTTGCCTTGATGATTGCCGTGGCTGGAGTGACCATGATTTCCGGATTGCTCATCATTATTCTGGAGCGTACCACGATGATAGGCGTGCTCAAGGCATTGGGGGCGCGCAACAGCGTTATACGCCACACCTTCCTGTGGTTTGCGTTCTTCATCATTGGCCGTGCGCTTGTCTTTGGCAATATCTTCGGAGTGGGCTTCGCTCTGATGCAAAAGTGGACGGGCGTGGTGAAGCTCAATCCTGCCACTTATTATGTCAGCACGGTGCCGGTCGAAATAGATGTGCCCGTCATAGTGGCGCTCAATGTTGCTACACTGCTCATCAGCTTGTTGGTTCTCGTTGCCCCCAGTTATCTCATCTCGCATATCCATCCAGCCAAGAGCATGCGATATGAGTGACGCGCCGCACGGGATATGAGTGACGCGCCGCAAGGCTTGGCAACGCTCCATCAGCGGTCATATGTGCCGCGTGGCTATCGTCCGGATGAAACATTTTCTTAAAATCATGCACATAAATTTTGGATATGTGCATGATTGATTGTACCTTTGCACATAAATTTTGATTTTGTGCAATGGACAAAGCATCCAGTTTCAACAAACTGATAGAACAAGCCATCGTCAAAAATTGGGAGAAAGATGCCTTGACCGATTATAAAGGTATTACACTCCAATACCATGATGTGGCTCGAAAGATAGAAAAACTGCATATCCTGTTTGAGAGCTCGGGCATACGCAAGGGCGACAAGATAGCACTTTGCGGACGCAACAGCTCCGCTTGGGCATGTGCCTTTCTGGCCATAGTTGCCTATGGCGCAATCGTTGTGCCTATTCAGCATGAGTTCAGTTCCGAGCAGGTGCACAATGTGGTGAACCACTCGGAAGCAAAAATGCTTTTCGTGGGCGATGTGGTATGTACCACCCTCAACTACGACATGATGCCCAACCTGGAAGGCGTGGTCTATCTTCCCGACTATTCGCTGGTGGAGAGTCGTTCTGAAAAACTGACCTATGCGCGTGAGCATCTCAATGAGATGTTCGGCCAGAAATATCCTAAATATTTCAGGAAAGAGCATATAGCCTACCATGAGGATGAGTCAGAAGATCTGATAATGATCAATTACACCAGTGGCACAACTGGGTTTTCGAAGGGTGTCATGGTGCCCTATCGGGCAGTATGGAGCAATATCGACTTTCTGCAGGGCGAATTCCAAAACAGGTTGTGTGCCAATGCGCGTGTGCTTGCCATTCTGCCTATGGCTCATATGTATGGTTTGGTATGCGAGTTTCTTATACAATTTGTGTTGGGCAATCACCTTTTCTTTCTCACGCGGCTGCCCAGCCCCACCATCATACAGGCTGCCTTTACTGATATACATCCCGACATTATAGCGTCGGTGCCGCTCGTCGTGGAAAAGCTCGTAAGGAAAAAGGTGTTCCCTATGCTCAACAATAACCGTCTGAAGCTACTCATGAAAATGCCTGGCATCAGCAAGAAGGTGAAGGATCATCTGCTGAAAACCGTGATGGAGGTGTTTGGCGGAAAGGCTTACGAGGTGATTGTGGGAGGCGCCGGTCTGAACCGCGAGGTGGAGAATTTCCTTACCGACATACATTTCCCCATCACCATGGTTTACGGCACCACCGAGACGGCACCGCTTATCACCTACACCGATTACCACGATTTTGAGGGCGGCTCGTGCGGTAGGCCGGTCAAGCGCATGGAAGTGAAGATAGCCAGCAGTGATCCTCAGCGTGAAGCGGGCGAAATCGTGACGCGAGGCATGAACGTGATGAAAGGCTACTACAAGAACGAACAGGCCACGAAGGCTGTGCTCGACGACGACGGATGGTTCCATACTGGCGACCTTGCCAAGATGTCGGCCGACGGCCATGTGTTCATCCTCGGTCGGATAAAGAATATGCTGCTTGGCTCGAATGGCCAAAACGTGTATCCCGAAGAGATTGAGGACAAGCTCAACTCCATGGCCATGGTGAACGAGAGCCTTATTATCCAGAAAGGCGAAAAGCTCGTGGGACTGGTGCATCCCGACATGCACGAGGCTGAGGCGTTGGGCTTTACCGAGGACGACTTAAAGAACATCATGGAGCAGAACCGCAAGGAGCTGAACACCCAGTTGCCCAGCTTCTGCAAAATCAGTGAGATAAGAATCCAGTCGGAGGAATTTCAGAAGACAGCAAAGAAATCGATCAAACGATACCTGTATAAGGAGGCATAACAACAAAGAACAAGACAATGGAAAAAATACCAAGCTATAACGAACTTATAGAAAAAAGCATCATCGACCACTGGGATCAAGATGCTCTGACCGACTACAAGGGTGTGGCGCTACAGTACCACGACGTGGCACGCAAGATAGCCAAATTGCACATTATGTTTGAAAGTTCGGGAGTGAAGCGTGGCGACAAGGTGGCGCTTTGCGGTCGCAACAGTTCGGCCTGGGCCTGTGCCTTCTTGGCGGTGCTCACCTATGGTGCTGTGGCAGTGCCTATTCTGCACGAGTTTACCGCCGACCAGATACACAATATCGTGAACCACTCGGACGCCAAGCTGCTCTTTGTGGGCGATGTGGTGGCTACGCAGGTCGACACCACGAAGATGCCTAATCTGGAAGGCGTTATCTATATACCCGATTACTCGCTTGTGCTCTCGCGCACCGACAAGCTGACCTACGCGCGCGAACATCTCAACGAAATGTTCGGCCGCAAATACCCGAAATATTTCAGAAAGGAGCATATCAGCTACTACAAGGAGCAAAGCCCCGACGAGCTGGCTCTCATCAACTATACCAGCGGCACGACCGGGTTCTCGAAGGGAGTGATGTTGCCCTACCGCGCCTTGTGGAGCAATGCCGACTTTGCCGAGCATGTGCTGGGCAAGCACATCAAGACGGGCGACAACGTCATATCCATCCTCCCGATGGCCCACATGTACGGCATGGCTTTCGAATTCATGTATGAGTTTATCAAGGGATGTCATGTGTTCTTCCTCACGCGCATACCGTCGCCGGCCATCATCGCTGCTGCTTTTGCCGAAGTGAAGCCGTGCGTGATTATTTCCGTACCTCTTATTATAGAGAAGATTATCAAGAAGAAGGTGTTCCCGAAGATACAAGATCCCAAGATGCGCTTGCTGATGAAGATGCCGGGCATCAACAAAAAGGTGTATGAGAAGATCTGCGCGCAGGTGACCAAGGCCTTCGGCGGCAATTTCTACGAGGTAATCGTTGGCGGGGCGGCCTTCAACCAGGAGGTGGAGGCGTTCCTGCACCAGATACATTTCCGCTATACCGTGGGATACGGAGCTACCGAATGTGCGCCCATCATCTGCTATGCCGACTATCGCGACTTTGTGCCCGGTTCGTGCGGAAAGGCCGCTTTGCACATGCAGGTGCGCATAGACAGTGCCGATCCGCGCAATGTGCCCGGTGAAATATTGTGCAAGGGACTGAATGTCATGCTTGGGTATTACAAGAACGAGGAGGCCACCCGTGCGTCGATTGATGAGGACGGCTGGTTCCACACGGGCGACCTCGGTCTGATTGATGCCGACGGCAATGTGTTTATCAAGGGTCGTTCCAAGAATATGTTGTTGGGTTCGAACGGACAGAACATCTATCCCGAGGAAATAGAGGACAAGCTCAATTCGATGACTATGGTCAATGAGAGCGTGGTGATTCAGGAGGGCGACAAGCTCGTCGGACTGGTCTATCCCGATTTTGACGAAGCCAAGCAAATGGGATTCAACAACTCTGACTTGGAAAATATTATGGAAGAAAACCGCAAGCAGATTAATACCATACTGCCCAACTATTGCCATCTGTCGTCCATTCGCTTGCATGACGAGGAGTTTGAGAAAACGCCCAAGCGTTCCATCAAGCGTTTCCTATACACTCAGTAAGAACATTCTGTTCTGATTTTTTGGTCGTGCCAAACCCCACACAACAGGTTGTCTTGTCATCCTGTATGCTGGGTTTGGCACGAGTCGTTTCCGCTTTGAGCTATGTTGTATCAGTGCACAGGTGCGTGGCAAATCGTGGACGACGATTGCCGCAGGGTCCAACGCCAAAAGGGCAGTGCCGTTGGCCTGGCAATAATCGCAGTAGATGAACTTAATGGCGTGCGATAAAATATTGGTCTAACATAGTAAAAACACTGAATGGATGCTCTTTGTAAGGTTAGGGATAGTCTGGGGCTTACTTTACATTGCGTGGTTTGTTATCCATTCAAGTTTCTGATTTGGTAATTATGGTTGAAAAATTGCCCCCTTCGGGGACATCTGCTAAATGGCAAATCCGAAACTTGAATTATCCATTGCCCCAGAAAGGGGCGTATATTTTCACGTCACAATGAATGATGCGCCCCCCTGCATGGGCAATAATCCTGTTGCAAACGAACATACGTAGGGGTGAAACCCTACGCTATAATCTGTCGTCCCTACGGGACTTGCGGTTGTAACATTTTACCGGACACCAATAAAAGTTTTTACCGGACATCAATAATTTGAACTGTTCGGCAGTGACCAGAAATATTGACAAAAACTTTTCGCGTACAGAATTTCTTTCCCTTGTTTCTCTTTTGGCCGTTAAAATGGAAAAACATAGCGGACGTTCTTAACTGCTTGATAAACAGATAGAAACTGCTTGCAGACGTAATGCGTGCGCGTATTCGCTATGGCCAAGTTTTTCATAGGTGGTCTATCAAGGGACTAAAGACCATCTGCCGCAGAATGATTCTTGCCTAACGGTGCGTGGTTCGATGCTGAACCGCACCGCGAAACATTATCCACCGCAAGGCACATGTTGGTGCAAGCGCGTGTTTTTCATGTTGTGCATTGTTTTGACCGACCGCGCATCGTCCTGTCTGTGCGCTGGAACGAGGTGCATAGAGGAACGTTTTTTTCAGAATATTCGCAACAGATTTCTGCTCTATGCCGCGTTATGGCATGCAGTCCAGTTGCCGGTCGAGTTCTTGTATGCCCTTTGCCGTGCAAAGGCCGCGTATGAACAACATGATGACATTGCGCAAGATGTACTGTAGGCCGTACTTTTTGTAGAGCTTGTCCTCCATGACCTTCTGCATCATGCTGTCGCCCAGCTGGCTGATCAGTTCGTAATTGAAGTCGCCGCGGAAATAACCATCTTGTACGCCGCGCTTGAAAAAATCCTTGCTGTGTGCGTGTTGTTCCTTCTTCATGTGCTCTATGAAGGCCACTACGCGCGGGTATTTGTGCAAATCCTCGTAGAAAACGGGGTTCAGGTCGCGTATACTTTCCATTTGCAGGCGGTAGAACTTGAGGATGACATCTATCACTTGCACATGGCATTGGTCGCAAAAGCTTTCCATCTGGGCATTGAAAGCGTGTATGTTGCGTTCTACGCTTTCCAAAAGCAGTTGTTCCTTGTTTTCGTATATTTCATACAGGGTGCGCTTGGAAATCTTCAACTCGCGGGCAATATCGTCCATTTTGACCGACTTCACACCAATGGTGGTGAACTTGCAATTGGCAAGATCCAGTATCTGTTTGCGAAGCGAATCGCGATAATCGGGGTTGCAACTGGGCTGATTCATGTGAGGATGACGATTGGTGATGTAGTTGATGTGTTGTTAATCGTAGCTTGGCTTGTGCAAAAAGTGCTAAAGCAATAATCCCTTTGATAGCCGCGCTATAGCCTATCTGCGGCAAAGATACTAAAAATCGTGAAAACCTGATTTCGTTATTTGGTTTTTTATTATCTTTGCAACAAATAATTTGATTGCGCCGAGACCTGCGCCGCTTGTCTTCCCGCATTCGAAAGATATCAGTCAGACAAACCATTTGAACAACGTTAGAATTAAGTAATATGGTAAAAATCACGAAAGAAGCCGCATTGGA
This sequence comes from Eggerthellaceae bacterium, assembly GCA_963656105.1. Classification (GTDB taxonomy): domain Bacteria; phylum Bacteroidota; class Bacteroidia; order Bacteroidales; family Bacteroidaceae; genus Prevotella. The sequence goes on along the minus strand of CAVKHW010000022.1, from coordinate 15,803 downwards.
ATACCATTCCAATGAGAGGCCGGGCAAAATCGAAGTGAAGCCCACCAAACCTTACCGTACGCAAACCGACTTGAGCTTGGCCTATTCTCCAGGCGTGGCTTTTCCTTGTCTGGAAATCCAAAATAAACCCGACGACGTTTACAAATATACTGACAAGGGCAATCTGGTAGCCGTCATATCCAACGGCACGGCTGTTTTGGGTCTTGGCGACATCGGTGCCATGAGCGGCAAGCCGGTAATGGAGGGCAAGGGACTGCTCTTCAAGATTTATGGCGGTATCGACGTGTTTGACATCGAGGTGGACGAGAAAGACCCCGTGAAGTTCTGCGAGGCCGTCGAGAAGATTGCGCCTACCTTTGGCGGCATCAATCTGGAAGACATCAAAGCGCCCGAATGTTTCTATATTGAGAACCGCTTGAAGAAGACGCTCGATATACCCGTGATGCACGACGACCAGCACGGAACAGCCATCATTTCCGCAGCAGGCTTGCTCAATGCGCTGGAGGTGGCAGGAAAGAAGATAGAGGAAGCCAAGATTGTGGTCAACGGAGCGGGAGCGGCTGCCATCAGCTGCACCAAGCTCTACTGCTCGCTGGGTGCCAAGCACGAAAACATAGTGATGCTCGACTCGCGTGGCGTGATCTACAAAGGGCGCGACAACGTGAACGAACAGAAGGCTGAATTTGCCACCGACCGCACCGATATTCATACTCTGGAAGAGGCCGTCAAGGGCGTTGACGTGTTCGTTGGCCTGTCCAAGGGCAACGTGCTTACGCAGGATATGGTGAGATCGATGGCCGACCATCCTATCGTGTTTGCGCTTGCCAACCCCGTTCCCGAAATTTCCTACGAGGATGCCATGGCAGCCCGCCCCGACGTGCTTATGTCCACCGGACGGTCCGACTATCCCAACCAGATCAACAACGTCATCGGATTCCCCTATATCTTCCGTGGCGCACTCGACGTTCACGCCCGTGCCATCAACGAGGAAATGAAGTTGGCTGCAGTGAAAGCCATCGCCAAGTTGGCCAAGATGCCTGTGCCCGAAATAGTAAACCAAGTGTATCACGTCAGCGATTTGCAGTTCGGTCCCAAGTATTTCATTCCGAAGCCTGTCGACCCACGACTGATCACGGAGGTGTCGGCCGCTGTGGCCAAAGCAGCCATCGAAAGTGGCGTGGCACGCACACCGATCACCGACTGGGAGGCTTACACCGAACGCCTGCGCCAGATGTTGGGGCAGGAAACCAAGTTCACACGCACCTTGCACGCCACCGCTGCCATGCACCCACAGCGCGTAGTGTTTGCCGAGGGCGGCCACCCCACCATGATGAAGGCCGCCGTCCAGGCACGTCAAGAAGGCATCTGCTCGCCGATACTCCTGGGCAATCCCGACCGCCTGACCCGTATGGCCAACCGGTTGAAGCTCGACCTTACGGGCGTGGAAATCGTTGATATGCGTGCAGACAAGGAGCAGGGACGGCGTGCCACCTACGCCAAGCACCTCGCCGAGAAACGCGCACGCCAAGGCTACACGTTCGAGGAGGCTTACGACAAGATGTACGAACGCAACTACTTCGGTATGTCTATGGTGGAACAAGGCGATGCCGATGCGTTCGTGACCGGACTTTACACCAAATACAGCAACACCATCAAGGTGGCCAAGGAGGTGATAGGCATCAGCCCAGAGTACAACACCTTCGGAGCAATGCATATCCTCAACACGAAAAAGGGAATATACTACATAGCCGACACGCTCATCAACCGCCATCCCAACGAGAGTGTGCTTTACGACGTGGCGCGGTTGGCCGCTCATTCCGTGAAGTTCTTCAACGACGAGCCGGTGATGGCGATGATCAGCTACTCCAACTTCGGAACCGACGAGGTGGGGTCGCCCGTCACCGTGCATCAGGCCGTGGAGCGGTTGCAGAACGAATACCCCGACCTGGCAGTCGACGGCGAGATGCAAGTGAACTTCGCCCTGAACAAAGAGCTGCGCGACGACAAGTATCCCTTCACCCGGCTGAAAGGCAAGGATGTCAACACCCTCGTGTTCCCCAACATGAGCTCGGCCAATAGTTGCTACATGCTGCTCAAGGCTGTGGATCCCGACGTGGAGGTCATCGGTCCGATACAGATGGGACTGAACAAGGCCATCCACTTCACCGACTTTGAAGCCAGTGTGCAAGATGTGGTGAATATTACGGCCGTTGCAGCCATTGACGCATACGTGGAAAAACTGAAAAACAAAGGGAAATAATACGCCGTCCTTTGCATCTCCACTCCATCAACCCGTCGGTCAGAAGCGTTGAAACGAAACAGCGGAGTGCAACGGAACTCATCCAACTGGCAATGCTATCTTAAAAAAGGTGGCATTGCCACGTTTTTTTATGCGGAAAAAATTTGGAATGTAACAGATAATATGTATATTTGCAATGTAGTTAAACGTATTAAAAATCGATACGAATGACATATATAGACCTCGATACCCCAGGTACCATGCGCCTCCCGTTTTATTTGGCCATGGAAGAATATGTGGCACAAAAGATCTACAAGGGCGACGACTGTTTTTTTATGTGGCAAGTGGAGCCAACTGTTATCTTTGGCCGCAACCAAGTTGTTGCCAACGAGGTGAATATCGAATATTGTCAATCGCACCATATAGCGTTTTACCGGAGGAAAAGCGGAGGCGGATGCGTCTATGCCGATATGGGAAATGTCATGTTGTCGTACATTACCAGCGAGGAGAGCGTGTCCGATTGTTTTGCACATTACATGAGCATGCTCACCCGGGCTCTCAACCAAATAGGCATACCGGCCGAGCGAAACGATCACAACGACATCATGCTCAACGGACAAAAAATATCCGGTAACGCCATATTGCGTTTGCCCAACCGGGTCGTGGCGCACGGCACCCTGCTCTACGATACCAATATGGATCACATGACTAACGCCATAACACCCAGCCGCCAAAAACTGAGTCGCAACGGAGTGCAAAGCGTGCGCCAACGCATCACATTGCTCAAAGATTTCACGCCGTTGTCGTTGGATGACATCAAAGACCGACTGCGCACTACGCTCTGCTCGTCGTCAATAATGCTTTCGCGCGATGATATGGAAGCCATCCAACTGCTGGAAAAAGAATACCTCGACCCGCATTTCATCTACGGGAAGTCGGCTGAGCCGCAAGGCGTAAACACAGACTCCTGTCAGAACGACATCAACAATCACTAAGCAAAAATATATGAACAAACGTACCTGCCTTTATAATCGCCATGTAGAGATGGGGGCACTCATGCAACCTTTCGGAGGTTTCGACATGCCCATTCAATACTCGTCTATTATCGACGAACACAATGCCGTGCGCCAGCATTGTGGCGTGTTCGACGTTTCGCACATGGGTGAGGTATTCGTATCGGGCGACGATGCCGAGCGCTATGTCAACCACATCTTTACCAACGATGTTACGGCTGCCCCGTTGGGCAAAATATTCTATGGGATGATGTGCTATCCTGACGGTGGTACCGTCGACGACTTGCTGGTCTACAAGATGGGCGAACAATCGTTCTTCATCGTCATCAACGCAGCAAATATCGACAAGGATATAGCCTGGATCAAGTCGAAGGCCGAAGGCTACAAAGTCAACATTGATCATTGCTCCGACCGCTACGGCCAGCTGGCAGTGCAAGGCCCCGAGTCGGCCAATGTAGTGGAGCAAGTGCTGCAGTTGCCCTGCAGCGAGTTGACGTTCTATACTGCAAAGACGCTTGACGTGGCCGGCGAACAAATCATAGTGAGCCGTACCGGCTACACGGGAGAAGACGGATTCGAGATCTATGGCAGTCATGACTACATAGTAGCTCTGTGGGATAAGCTCATGGCCAGCGGCCGTTGCAAACCCTGCGGACTGGGATGTCGCGACACGCTCCGTTTTGAGGTGGGATTGCCTCTATATGGTGACGAACTCTCTCAAGACATTTCGCCCGTCATGGCTGGTCTGAGTATGTTCTGCAAATTCGACAAACCCGAATTCATAGGCAAGGAGGCTTTGCTGAAACAGAAGAACGAGGGAGTGCCCCGACGCCTTAGAGGTCTTGAGCTCGACGACCGCGCAGTGCCGCGTCATGGCTACAAGGTGCTGAAGGATGGAACAGATGTGGGCGAGGTGACCACAGGCTACCGACTTATATCGGTGGAGAAGAGTTGTGCGGTGGCTCTGGTCGACGCTTCGCTGAAACTTGGCGATAGGGTAGAGGTGCAAATCCGAAAGAAGACATTCCCGGCTACTGTCGTAAAGAAAAATTTCTACGACAAGCATTATCACAAATAGGCTTCATTAATAAGTGTAGTATACACCAAACATTATAATATAATATTTAAAATCACAACTGTTATGACATATTTTAGCGAGACACACGAATATGTTCGTGTAGAGGGAGAATACGGATATGTGGGCATTACCGACTACGCCCAAAAGCAATTGGGAAACATCGTCTATGTGGATATGCCCGATGTAGACGACGACATGCAGGCGGGTGAGGTCTTCGGAGCCGTAGAAAGCGTGAAAGCTGCAAGCGACCTCATGGCACCCGTCAGCGGAACGGTGGTTGAGGTGAACGATGCTTTGGAGGACGCACCCGAGCTTATCAACCAGAATGCCAACGACAATTGGATCGTTAAAGTGAAGATCTCAGACCCGTCAGAACTGGAAAACCTCATGGACGAGGCCACTTACAACTCAAAAAACCAATAGATGCATCCCTATTTCCCACAAACGCCCGATGACATCAAGCGCATGCTCAAAGTCATCGGCATAGAATCTGTCGATGATCTTTATCAAGATGTGCCCGAAAGTGTGCGCTTGAAAGATTATGACTTGCCCGCATCGCATAGCGAGATAGAAATTCGGAAGAAACTCGACGCTCTGGGCAAACGCAACAAGCAACTGGTATGTTTTGCAGGAGCTGGGGTCTACGACCACTATACTCCCGCCATCATTCCGCAGATTGTCGGGCGGGCTGAGTATCTCACCAGCTACACACCCTATCAGGCGGAAATATCGCAAGGCACGCTGCATTATATCTTCGAATATCAGACCATGATGGCACGCCTAACGGGAATGCAGGTGTCGAATGCGTCGATGTATGACGGATCCACCGCAACAGCCGAAGCGGCACTCATGGCAGTGGCAGCCACGAAGAAAACCAGCAAGGTCATCGTGAGCGATGCCGTCGATACCAAGGTGCAGGACGTGGTTAAGACCTATGCACATTTCCACGGCATAGAGATATTGACGCTACCCACTGTCAACGGCGAAACCGATTTCTCTACGCTCAACGACACATTGGCACAAGGAGGAGTGGCTGGTCTCATCGTTCAGCAGCCCAACCGCTACGGCATCATTGAGGACTACACGGGCGTGGCTGACAGTTGCCATAACGCCAAAGCATTGTTTGCCATCAATAGCATTGCGGCTGATTTGGCTTTGCTCAAGACACCAGGCGAATGGGGAGCCGATATTGCCGTCGGTGAAGGCCAAAGCTTAGGTATACCTATGTCGTGGGGCGGTCCGTATATCGGATATATGTGTACTACCGAAAAGCTTATGCGCAAGATGCCGGGACGCATCGTCGGACAAACGGTCGACCAAGACGGAAAGCGCGCTTTCGTGTTGACCTTGCAGGCGCGCGAACAACACATTCGGCGTCAGCGTGCAACCTCCAATATCTGTTCCAACGAGAGTCTGATGGCTCTGTGGGTCACCATCTATATGTCTCTGATGGGATGCCGGGGAATGAAGGATGCTGCACAACTGGGATGCGATGGTGCACACTATCTGCATGACCAACTGTTGGCAACGGGACATTTTTGTGATGCCTTCCCCGACAAGGAATATCTCAATGAGTTCTGCGTGCGATACGATGGCGACCTTGCGTCGCTTCAGGAGAAATGGATCGCAAATGGTTTCATGGGAGGCGTGGCCATCGACAAGGCAACGGTGATGTTTGCCGTTACCGAGCAGCGCAGCAAAGAGGAAATCGACCAGTTGGTGGCATTGGTGCCATAATCACAATCAACCATTAAATCCTGCAATTCATGAACAATAAATTATATGGTAGCCTCATCTTTGAGCTGAGCCGTCCCGGCAGAGTGGGCTACAACCTTCCGCAGAATCCGTTTCCACACCACGAACTGCCACAAGCCGCGTGCAGAACAGTCGATGTGGCATTGCCCGAGTGCGACGAGATGACGGTGGTCAGACACTACACCAATCATAGCGGCAACAATTTCGGAGTAGACAACGGTTTCTATCCATTGGGGTCTTGCACCATGAAGTACAATCCCAAGATTAACGAGGAAGCGGCCGGTCACCCCGATTTCAAGAACCTGCATCCTTTGCAGCCCGATTCTACGGTCCAAGGTGCGCAAGCCGTTGTGAAACAGCTGACCGCTATGCTGTGCGAGATAACCGGCATGGCCGATTTTACCCTCAAGCCCTGTGCCGGTGCGCATGGTGAACTTACTGGTTTGATGATTATCAGAGGTTATCACGAAAGTCGCGGCGACAGCAGACGCACAAAGGTTCTTGTTCCCGACTCGGCTCATGGCACCAACCCCGCCTCTGCAGCTGTTTGCGGTCTGGATGTGGTGGAAGTGAAAAGCAAGGCCGACGGAACCGTCGACGTGGACGACTTGGCCACCAAACTTGACGACACGGTAGCCGCAATGATGATGACCAATCCTAACACGCTGGGCATTTTCGAACACGACATTACCAAGATCGTGGAGATGGTGCACAATTGCGGCGGACTGATGTATTATGACGGAGCCAACTTCAACCCGTTGTTGGGCGTGTGCCGCCCTGGAGATATGGGCTTTGACGTGATACATCTGAACCTCCACAAGACATTCTCTACACCGCATGGCGGTGGCGGACCGGGCAGCGGGCCTGTGGGAAGCCGCAAAGGTTTGGAACCGTTCTTCCCCGTTGTCAACCCTTATCATGGCAACTTCCTCGTAGAACTTCGGGCGTGGACTTACATTCTCAGCCTGGGGCGCGAACATCTCAAGCAGGTAGGACGACTGGCCACGCTCAATGCCAGTTACATCAAAGCCGCACTCAAGGATGTCTACGAGTTGCCCATTCAGGGACTTAGCAAACACGAGTTTGTGTTCAATGGCTTGTGCGACAAATCCACGGGCGTTACCACGATGGATGTGGCAAAGCGGTTGCTCGACTTCGGATTCCATGCTCCAACTATCTATTTCCCCCTGCTTTTCCATGAGGCAATGATGATCGAGCCTACCGAAAGCGAAAGCTTGGAAACCATCGACCGTTTCATTGATGTAATGCGACAGATAGCCGAGGAAGCCAAGAATAACCCTGAGCTGGTAAAGACTGCTCCCCACAAAGCTCCCATTAAGCGCGTGGACGATGTTCTCGCCGCCAAACAACCCGTGCTCACCTATGGCGAAAGCCATTAACCCGACAATGAGATGATACAAACCGACTTAACCATCATCGGCAGCGGTCCTGGCGGCTACCAGGCTGCGGCTTACGCGGCCAAACGCGGATTGCAAGTGGTCGTCGTTGAGGAACACTATGCTGGCGGCACTTGTCTTAACTGCGGTTGCATCCCCACCAAGTCGCTTATCCATGATGCGGAAAAGATGCCTGCAGACACCTCGCAGGGTGCCCAACATTTTGTTGAGGCCATTGAGCGGAAGGATAAAATCGTGGCTGAAATGCGGAAGGGCGTCGAGACATTGCTTCAGCATCCGTCCATCACCTTTATAGAAGGGCATGCCAAGTTTCTGTCTTCTGCCACAATACAAGTGAACGATGAAACGATAACCTCAAAAGATATCATCATCGCCACTGGGTCGCGTGCTAAAATGCCCGCCGTAGCAGGGTTGGGGCTCGACGAGTTGTCTCAGAACCCGTATGTCGTTACATCCGAGCAGCTTCTTCGCCTGACCCGTTTGCCTGAGCATCTTTGTGTCATTGGTGCGGGTGTTATTGGGCTGGAGATGGCCTCAGTGTTTTTGTCGTTTGGCAGCAAGGTGACCATTGTGGAATATCAGAAAGAATGCCTTTCGACGATGGACGCCGAGCTGGCTCGGCGTCTGCGCAAGTCGATGGAGAAGCGCGGCGTGAAATTCCATTTGGGATGTGCCTTGCAGCGGGTTGACGGTGACCGGGTGACGTTCTTGAATCTCAAGAAAGAAATTTCCGAAACCTTGCAGGCAGATTGCATATTGGTAGCCACGGGTCGTCAAGCCAATGTGGATGGTTTGGGTCTTGAAAACACGATGGTTGAAGTGGGTCGGACAGGCATTGTTGTCGATGCGAGCATGCAGACCTCCGTTCCCCATATCTATGCCATCGGCGATGTCAACGGCAGGCAGTTGCTTGCGCATGCTGCTACATTCCAAGGCTATCGTGCCGTAAACCACATATTGGGTGTTGCCGACAACATTCGGCTTGATACCATTCCAGCCGCAGTGTTCACACATCCCGAGCTGGCATCGGTTGGCCTCACCGACGAACAATGCAAACAACAGAACATTGTTTGTTCAACACATAAAGCCGTATATCGAGCCAATGGCCGTGCGCAAGCTGCCGAAGTCACCGACGGATTGCTGAAAATCGTATGCGACGACAAGGATAAGGTGATTGGCTGTCATGCTTTGGGACATGATGCCGCATGGCTTGTGCAAGAGATATCCGCATTGATGAACTTTGACGTAACATTAAGTCGGCTGGCCGATATCATTCATATTCACCCCACGTTGGGCGAGATAATATTGGACGCGGCAAGTCATTAAGCGTATTTAAGTAGGGTTCAATAGCCTCCCTTTGACAGATTTGTTGCCCCTATAAAGGACGTGTTTTTCAACCGCAAATGAAAAGCGCGCCCCTTATAGGGACATCTTTTTGGTAACCATATTATAGCGAGGGCGAGCGTTTGCGCTCAAATGCAATTGTCCCTACCTTACTCGCAGTTTCCAGTTTACTATACCTGACACCTATTATTTATAGATAAGGACTCCAATTTCGAATTGGAGATTTATGCTTGGATATTCGTTCCTGAAATCAACACCTGCTTAATGACAAATCCGAAACTGTAGTAAACGATTGCTTGCCTTTTTGTTTTTTTGTAAGGTTGATTTTATGCTTATCGCTTGATGATTTAAGAATAATTGATTAACTTTGCCAAAAATTATAGTTTTTTATCAATGGGCAAGAATTGATAAGATGAAGTACGGATTTATCAAAGTAGCCTCGGCAGTGCCTTCCGTGAAGGTTGCCGATTGTGTTTTCAACACAAAGGAAATCGAGACCATCATAGCTCAGGCAGAGGGACGAGGCGTGGAAATCATCGTGTTTCCAGAGTTGTGTATCACCGGATATACCTGCCAAGACCTTTTTCGTGAGCAGTTGTTGCTCGATGCCGCAGAGCGTTGCGTGATGGCTTTGCTCGATTTCACCCGTCAGTTGGACATCATCTGCATTGTCGGCGCGCCTGTTGTGGCCGGCGGATTGTTGCTCAATTGTGGCATTGTGCTCCAGAAAGGCAAGATTTTGGGCATTGTTCCCAAGACCTATCTTCCCAATTACAATGAGTTTTACGAGAAACGGTGGTTTGCGTCGCTGCAGGACTTGCGCGATATGACCATTCGCTATGCAGGCCGCATGGTGACTATTACGCCCGCACCTCAGCTTTTCCGTACTGGCGACGGTGCAGTCTTTGGCGTGGAGATATGCGAAGACGTATGGGCACCTACCCCTCCCAGCAATCATTTGGCATTGTCTGGTGCCGACATCATCTTCAACCTGTCAGCCTCCGATGAGCTTCTCGGTAAGCACGACTACTTGGTCAGTTTGCTGGCTCAGCAGAGTGCGCGTACCATGAGTGCCTACGTCTACAGTTCGGCAGGCTTTGGCGAGAGTACGCAAGATGTGGTCTACGGGGGCAACGCCCTGATATACGAAAATGGACGGACGATAGCCGAGGGCAAACGTTTTTCGCTCGAGAGCCAGGTGGTCGAAGCCCAGGTGGATGTGGAAAGCCTACGAGCCGACCGCCGCAACAACACCACATTTGTTAACGCGCAACGTCGCATGATCGGAGAAGATATTCGCTTTGTCGAAGCCGAACCTGCGCAGTTGCGCGATTTCGTTTTGGAGCGCAACGTTGAGCCATTGCCCTTCATTCCCACCGACGAGAGCATGCGTCAGGCGTGCGAGGAGATATTCAGCATACAGGTTATGGGCTTGGCCAAGCGTCTGCGCCATACATGCGCCAAGACGGTAGTGATAGGCATCAGCGGTGGGCTTGACTCTACGCTGGCCCTGCTGGTCTGCGTGAAGACCTTCGACAAGTTGAAGATGGATCGCAAGGGCATCGTCGGTGTTACCATGCCAGGCTTCGGTACCACCGACCGCACATACAACAACGCCCTCAGTCTGATGCGCAATCTGGGAGTCATGGTGCGTGAGATAGGCATTTCCAAAAGCGTAACGCAACATTTCCAAGACATAGGTCATGACATCAATGTCCATGATGTGACTTATGAGAACAGTCAGGCTCGCGAACGCACTCAGATACTGATGGATCTTAGCAATCAGCTTGGCGGCCTTGTCATCGGCACGGGCGATCTCTCCGAACTGGCCTTGGGCTGGGCCACCTACAACGGCGACCACATGTCCATGTACGGTGTTAATGCGTCGGTGCCCAAGACACTCATCAAGTATCTTGTGCGCTATGTGGCCCAGACCATCGACGACGCTTCGGCCTCCGTATTGCGCGACATTGTGGATACCCCCATTTCTCCCGAACTGATACCTGCCGACGAGAACGGTCAAATCAAACAGAAGACCGAAGACCTTGTGGGGCCTTACGAGCTTCACGACTTCTTCCTTTATCATTTCCTGCGCCATGGGTTCAGTCCCCGCAAAATCTATCTGTTGGCCAAGAAAGCATTTGACAATGGCAACGGCCATGACTCCTCTGCAGGTCATTATGATGAAGAAACCATCATTCACTGGCTTGGCGTGTTCTGTCGCCGATTCTTCAATCAGCAGTTCAAACGTTCCTGTTTGCCCGATGGTCCCAAAGTCGGTTCGGTCAGCCTCAGTCCGCGTGGCGATTGGCGCATGCCGTCCGATGCCACATCGGCATTATGGCTGCAGGAGGTGGAATCGCTGAAGCCGAAAGGCTGATGCCGTGTTCAGCATATTGTGTTTTCCGCAATCTCAACAATAATCTTAATTGTAAGCGGTGTTTTTTAATAACTTTGTAACATTTTAACAAACATTTATTCGTACCTTTGCAACGCGCATATTAATAAACAACTTTTAATTAATTATTTATGCTTAAAAGATTTAGTCTTCTTTTGGTCATGATGTTAGTAAGTTCGCTTGCGATCATGGCTCAGGTAACCACCTCAAGCTTGAACGGAAAGGTTGTAGCAGCCGACGGGCCAGTTGTTGGCGCTACCGTAACGGCAGTGCATGAGCCTTCAGGCACCCGTTACAACGCCATCACCAACAACGATGGCCGTTACACCATTCAGGGTATGCGTGTAGGTGGTCCCTACACGGTAACTATCGATTACATCGGTTACAAGCAGGATTGCCGTAAGAACATCAATCTTCAGCTTGGCGAACCTCAGGTGATCAATGTCAAGATGCAGGAAAACACCCAGGAGCTTGGCGAAGTGGTTGTGATTAGCAAAGGTGGCCGTGGCGGCAACGGAGCAAGTTCCAACTTCTCGCATCAGGCCATTGAGAACGCTCCTACCATCGACCGCAACATCTACGATGTGGCCAAGCTCTCTCCGCTGGTCAACAACAACAAGAGCGGCGGTATCACGATTGCAGGTGCCAACAACCGTTACAACTCTTTCCAGATCGACGGTATGGTGAGTAACGACGTGTTCGGTCTGACTTCGACGGGAACCAACGGCGGACAGTCGGGTGCAAACCCCATCTCTATGGATGCTATCGACCAGATCCAAATTTCTGTATCGCCTTTCGACGTGCGTCAAGGCGGATTCACCGGCGGTGCCATCAATGCCATCACCAAGAGCGGTACCAACAAGTTGACCGGTACTGCTTACACCTATTATACTGACGAGAACCTCTACGGACGCTATAACCAGCGCTATAAAAAATCGCAGAAGCTCACCGACGAAAAGACCAACACCTACGGTTTCACCTTGGGTGGTCCGATTGTGAAAGACAAGCTGTTCTTCTTCACCTCTGTTGAGTATAAGAAGAACTCCTATCCTTCTTCTTATTATGCTGGATGCTCTGACGACTACTTCATGACAACCGAGATGGCTCAGAAGCTGGCCGACGCTTACTACAAGGTGACAGGCATCCGCGAGAGCTACGGCCCCCGCAACATCGACAAAGATGCCCTCTCGCTCATCGGCAAGCTCGATTGGAACATCAACAACAACAATCATTTCACCCTGCGCTATCAAGGCAACATCTCTTCTGCCGACAGTTACTCGTCGGGTCAATACGCCTACTATTTCAACAATTCCGGTTTCCAGTACAAGAACACCACCCACTCGTTTGTAGCCGAGCTGACCTCACATATCGGCCAAAAGTATTACAATGAGTTGCGTGCAGGTGTGACGTTCGTACGCGACCACCGCGAGACCCCCTATTCAGGTCCCAACCTTTATTTCTCGGGCGACGGTTACAGCGTGAACATCGGTACCGAATATTCTTCAGGCGTAAACAAGCTCGATCAGAACATCTGGACAATCGAGGATAACTTCTCCATCTATTCGGGCAACCACACATTCACCCTCGGTACCCACAACGAGATTTACAACATGGCCAACGGCTTCTATCAGGCAGCCTACGGCGAGTATGCTTACAGCTACTCACAGCTTGAGGAGTTCCTCAACAATCCCAACATCGTTCCGAGCTCAGGTTTTGTTCTCAACTATTCTGATCCTTCTCTCACCGGAAGCTCTCATTGGGCCACTCCGTTCAAGGCCGGCATGTTTGGCCTTTACGCACAGGACAAGTGGGATGTCTCTACCCGTTTCCAACTGACTTATGGTCTGCGTATCGATTTCCCGCTCTATTTCAACAAGCCCACTTATAACGATGCCTTCAACCAGACTGTGAACTGGTCGAATGCCCACAATGCCATCATTGGCCGCCGTCCCGCTTCGATGGTCATGACTTCTCCCCGTATCGGCTTCCGCTGGTATCCCACTGAGTCGCGCAGCACGCTGATTCGTGGTGGTGTGGGTATCTTCTCTGGCCGTGCTCCTTTCGTTTGGATTGAGAACGCATGGGCCAACACCGGTATGGAAATCAAGGGTATCAATATCCGTTCCAACGCTCCTGACTTTGGCACCTACGGCAACAAGACTGCCGACGAGATGATTGCCGACCTCGGTTCTAAGGGTGGTGTGAAGCCTAACCTTGTAACCATCGACCATCGTTTCAGCTTCCCGCAGACCTTCCGTGCCAACTTGGCATTGCATCAGGATTTGCCCGGTGGTGTGAAGATGACTCTCGAAGCCCTCTACTCTCGCGCACTCAATGCCGTGTGGTTCGAAAACATCGCCCTGCAGGCCAATGGTAAGGTATATGCTGTGCCAGGCGTAGAGTCGTCGGCCACTACCTATTACAGCTCCAACCAAAGCGACTACTACATCGATGCGGCTGGCAATAAACAGACTGTAACGGGTAACTCCATCATCAACCTTTCGAACATCAACCGCGGTCATAGCTACAGCTTCAGCGCCAAGTTCGAAAAGAGCTTCAATTTCGGTCTCGACCTGATGGCCAGCTACACCTTCGGCCACTCTTACAGCGTGAACGACGGTACTTCTTCGGTGGCCAACTCCAACTGGAAGAACTACTACTGTGTTGATCCTAACAAGAAATCCCTGTCTTACTCAATGTTCGACGTGCCCCACCGCGTCATGGTTCAGGCCAACTACAACTCTAAGCGTTATGGCAACGAGCGTTGGCAGACACACATCGGTCTTACCTACAACGGTAACAGCGGTAGCCGTTACAGCTTGGTTTTGGGCGACAACGTAAGTGCTTCGTTCAACGGCGACTACGCCAAGGGCAACACCCTGCTCTACATTCCTACAAAGGAGGAACTGGCCAAGATGAATTTCGTGGACACCAAGACCATGACAGCCGAGCAAGGCCGTCAGGCTTACGAGCAGTGGATCGAGAACGATTCTTATGCCAAGAACCACCGCGGACAGTATGCTAAGCGCAACTCGAACATGGCTCCTTGGGAGAACCGCGTCGATTTCCACTTCACGCAGGATTTCTTCTATCTGAAGGAGCGTGGCAGCAAGGTCAGTCTGGTGTTCGATATCATCAACGCCGCCAACCTGCTCAACCACCACTGGGGCACAACCTACAGCAGCTTGTGGAGCACCACGATACTGTCTGTAACCAATATGTCTTACGACAAGAACACCCAGATTGCTACGCCTTCCTACTCGTTCACGGGCGCTGCTCCTACGGTGAGCGATGTATCAAGCCGTTGGCACATGCAGCTTGGTCTGCGCGTAACGTTCTAAGATCGCATAACCTTTCTTGTAGCTGCCTTCGCGCTGCTACAAGAAAGCGTCTTCCATCAGTCTGCGCCATGCGCATAGGCAATGCGCAGCGCACTTGAAAGATATCATCAACAATTATACGAAGAGGTTTTGGTTTGACCGTCGGTCATTCCAAAACCTCTTCGTTCGTATGGTCTCATGATAACCCTCGGCAGGGGCGCAAATATTACTACACAGCGTGTGCAATCATCGAACGCAGTATTTTACCGGACATCAATAGACACAAAGAAAATCGGTAGGATGTAATGGCGTCCGGTAAAATATAGGTCTAACTTAGTAAAACACCGAATGGATGCACATTGTAAGGTCTTGGATAACCTGGGGCTTACTTTACATTGCGTAGCTTTGTTATCCTTTGCCCCTATAAGGGGCGCATATTATAGGATAGGGGCTTGCCCCTATTTATCAAGCGCCACCATCCTCTATAGCGCAAACGAACAAACGTAGGGGTGACCCCCTACGCTATAATTTGTCGTCCCTACGGGACTTGCAGTTGCAAAGTTTTTACCGGCCACCAATAGTAGGATATGTTTTTTGATGCCCAAATGTTGTGTATATTCTGAAAAAAACGTTTCTCTGCGCAGTGTGTTTTAGCACATCAATCTATCCCTCTGAGGCCATGCGAACCCAATCTGCCCACAAAAAAAACAAGCGTGCAATGTAGCTGTTTGCGATAGATAGTCTGTCGCACTGCGCTTCAGCACCAATCAAACTGCCATTCAGCAAGTTTGGCCCGGCCGTATATGCCCTTTCGCTTCTCCTTTTAGCATCTTTCACGGTCAAAGCAATCATAAAATCGCACCGCAATTTTTGAACAATGGCGTAACGAACAATGTGTCAGTCGATTACAAGAAGGTTTATGTTAGCGTATTTTCAGCGTAGAAAGCCTTCACTGCGCCTGTGAATTGCTACACAAAAAGTTTTTGTTAAAATTCATGACGGCAAGTCCTGCACCAAGACCTCAAGGTTATAGCATTTACCACTTGACGCATGACAAGCCCTGAAAGGTCATATCGTGTCGACTTGACCCATGACAAGCTCTGAAGGGTAGGGGGCAAAATCGGATTAATGATGTGCGTTATTTTACGTCGGTTTAAATTTGCAATGATTTGATTCTCATTAACTCAAGTTTCGGATTTAGGTATTTATGATTGAATATAAGTCCCCGAAGGGGGCAA
>CAVKHW010000021.1:0-38522 GCA_963656105.1 Eggerthellaceae bacterium | reverse complement strand
TGAGAAGAACCGAGGCTAAAGACGGAGACCAATGGTTCTCTATGAATTATTCAGGATAAATTGTACCCGCATGGCTATTTGGTCTCTATAGGCTGGAATGCTTATAACAAAGACGTGGAAAAGCAAACGAGAAAATAGCCACTCCTATCTGTTTACCGACCGTTAAATGGATGCTGCACGAACACGACTCAACGTTTCGGGTGTCATCTGAAGATAATTGGCTATGAAATTCAAAGGAGCGCGAAGAACCACCTGCGGCATAAGCTTGCACAAGCGAAGATATCGGTTCTGCGCTGTCTCAAAACGAACCAAATCGGCATGTACCTGACTGAATATTAAGGATTCCTCCAGTATCTTTCTGAACAGGATTTGTATGTTTACATTGTGCAATGCAACCTGCTCGAGCTTACGCTTGGGCAAAGCATAGAGTATGCAGGGCTCAAGGGCTTCCACTTGGAGTTTTGTCGGTTCTTCCTTAAAGAGGCTTTCGATGCACATAATTATCCCGCCCTCGGTTGCCAAGTGTTCGGTTACTTCCTTGTCTTTTTTGATGTAGAACTGTCGAATGAGCCCCTTGTCTATATAGAAAATATCCTCGCAAACCTGTCCTTCCTTTAATATAATTTCACCTTTCGCACATTTTCGAGGCACGAGAATGCTTTCTAGAGTATCTAGTTCCTCATGAGTCATGGTACTGTATCTACGTGCCAATTCGCGAGCTATATCCCTCGTTGAGTTCTGCAATTCTTTCATTTTTCCTCCAGTTTTGTTTTTCTTTCTTTAGGTTTAATCCAGCTTCAGCACCGCGAGAAATGCCTTCTGCGGCACTTGCACATTACCAATTTGTTTCATGCGTTTCTTGCCTTTTTTCTGTTTCTCAAGCAGCTTGCGCTTTCTGCTCACATCGCCGCCATAACACTTTGCCAAAACATCCTTGCGCACCTGCTTCACTGTTTCGCGAGCAATGATTTTGGCTCCGATAGCTGCTTGTATGGCAATGTCGAACTGCTGTCTGGGTATCAACTCTTTCAGCTTTTCGCACATGCGACGTCCCATCGTTACGGCATTGCTTTCGTGGGTCAACGTAGACAACGCGTCCACAGGCTCTCCATTGAGCAGGATATCGAGTTTTGCCAATTTTGACGGTCGATAGCTGTCTATATGGTAATCAAATGAGGCATATCCCTTGGAAATACTCTTCAACTTGTCGTAGAAATCAATTACTATCTCGCCCAAAGGTATCATGAAATGCAATTCCACTCTATTGCCAGAAACATACTGTTGACTGATCAACTCGCCCCGCTTGTCAAGGCAGAGACGCATGATTGGCCCGATGAAACTGGTAGATGTAATGATGGTTGCGCGTATGAAGGGCTCTTCTATATGATCAATGAGTGTAGCTTCGGGCAGACCGCTGGGATTGTGCACCTCCTTGCAGCCGCCCTGTTTGTCGTAGACCATATAAGAAACATTGGGCACAGTTGTGATGACATCCATATTGAACTCGCGATCGAGGCGTTCCTGAACGATTTCCATATGAAGCAACCCCAAAAATCCACATCGGAAGCCAAAGCCCAAAGCCTGCGAGCTTTCGGGTTGGAATGTGAGCGAAGCGTCATTGAGCTGAAGTTTTTCGATCGATGCCCGCAGGTTCTCATAATCATTAGGATCAATGGGATAAACACCGGCAAAGACCATAGGTTTAACTTCCTGGAAACCTTCGATAGCTTTATCGCAAGGTGATTCTACATGCGTAATAGTATCGCCCACTTTCACTTCGGTGGCTACCTTTATTCCAGATATGATATATCCCACCTCGCCTGTTACCAGTTCGCTGCGCGGTTCAAGTTCCATCTTCAAAACGCCCACCTCGTCGGCAGTGTATTCCATGCCCGTTTGCACGAATTTCACCTTGTCGCCACGTTTAATCGAGCCATTCTCAATCTTGCAAAGCACGATAATTCCACGGAAACTATTGAAGATAGAGTCGAAGATCAAGGCCTGTAAGGGCTTGTCGGCATTTCCTTTCGGCGACGGTATCCGCTTCACTACAGCCTCGAGTATCTCGGGCACGCCCTCACCGGTTTTACCGCTTGCACGGATAATATCTTCGGGGTCGCAGCCCAAAAGGTCTACAATCTCGTCCTCCACTTCATCTGGCATGGCGTTGGGCATATCAATCTTGTTGATTACAGGAATGATTTCGAGGTCTTGGTCGATGGCCATATACAGGTTGGAGATGGTTTGCGCCTGCACGCCCTGCGTGGCATCCACAACGAGCAATGCGCCCTCGCAAGCAGCGATAGAACGCGACACTTCATAACTGAAGTCCACATGGCCCGGAGTATCAATCAAGTTTAGTAAATATTTAGCTCCGTCCGACTCATACTCCATCTGTATGGCATGACTTTTTATGGTAATGCCGCGCTCGCGCTCCAAATCCATATTGTCGAGCATCTGGTTCTCGGTAATCTTGATGGTTTTGGTATATTCAAGCATACGATCGGCCAAGGTCGACTTACCATGGTCGATGTGGGCAATAATGCAGAAGTTTCTGATGTTCTCCATGAAATCAATTCTCTTTCGTGCAAAGTTAATAAAAAGAAATCACATATAAAGTTACATTCAACTATTTTTTGCTACCTTTGCACAGGTTCATGACTGCAAAAATCGTGAATTATTAAAGAGAATTCGCCATTCCGCAAGTTCTCCAAATGCCACAAACCGACAATACAGATATGAAGAATATTATCACACCGCTTATTATAGCCACCATAGCGTTGGCTTGTTTAACTTGCTGCCACCACGCCACTTTGGAAGACAGGGCCGAAAAAGATGCCAACGACTACACCAGACGGTACTGCCCTACTCCATACACCGACAACCAACGCACGGACAGCATCACGTTTACAAGATACGACAAGACTTTCCATTACTACTATACCCTTCAGGGAAACGCTGACAATACGGAAATCATACGACAGAACAAGGATAAGTTGAGACAGGTATTGCAGGAAGAACTCAACAGCAACACACAGAGCAAAGCATACAAAGAGGCAGGCTATCGCTTTCACTACGTTTTCAGGTCGGCTTCTACTGGTAAGATTCTATTGGAACAGATACTGAAATCGAAACAATAAGTTCATTAGACCTATGGTATGAGCTTATTTCAATTACTGCAAAGTTGTAAGGCTTACTCTGAAATTCAAGCATGGAAACAATATAACAAAATCCATGCGGCAAGCCCATTTTTTCACAATCGGGAGCTAATTTAACGCTAAATTCGGAAGGAATTAGCAATATTATAACTACCTAAAAATCTGCATGTTACAAACAAGCAAGGCGAATGTTTGAAAAATTCTTATCATTCGCTCGCACAAGAGCTATTCTTTCGCAAGCCAATACGTATCGAATGATAACGCGATAACCCACAAATCAAGTTGCCGTAGGCCACAAACGGAAATGGGGAAAGATATCTATGACCCGTCAAACATGGGCTGACATGATGGATAAGGATGCAAAGAGGTGTGTCTGATGCACTATTTCTATAATGTCGTACGCTAAATGAGGGGTATAGAATGGCGGCATTTTTTCAGAACTTTCTTTACGCACTTCACTTGAGTATTTATATTTTTTTCGTTCTGCCTCCAGCACTTTCTGATTAATCCAAAAAGCATCGGCATTAAAATTCTGCGCATTTGCTACCCTCATAAAATAGTAGGCGTTTACATAAAACGCATAAACAATCATTCGTTACATGCTACTCCAAAGAACAATTCCATCGAATATCTTCCTAATTATGAAGCGAGCCGCCCAACGATAATAATGGACGGCTCACTTTAGGAATATCGCCAATGCTAAACTTTAATTGTTAAGTTTGCTGGCTATTTTAATAAATCGCTTACAATACAGACGCGGCGCTAATCCAGTTGTACACAAAACTGCACACGCCAAATGCCACAATGCCAAGTGTGCAGATAGCTAATGCCATCTTTGTGTTGGTGTGGCTTCTGAAAGTGGGCAACGGATTATCGTTCTCACGGATAAACATGGCTTTGACTATCAGCAAATAGTAATACAGCGACAATACTGTATTAACCAAAGCTATGAAAACCACAGCATAAATGGTAGCCCCCATAGAAGTGGTGATATCCGCACCATTGGCAGCAGACATGAACACGAAGAATTTCGAGAACATACCAGCAAAAGGCGGAATTCCACCCAACGAGAACAATGCCAGAGTCATAAGGAAAGCCAAACGCGGATTGGTTTTATAGAAACCATTGTAAGCATCCATACCGACCTCACCACCGTTGTGCTCCTCCACGGCAGCGATGATGGTAAAGACGGCAAGGTTAGCCACCACGTAAATCAGCACATAGTAGGACAAGGCAGTAACGCTCATAGCCGAATTACCGACCACAGCAAGCATGATGTAACCAGCCTGCGAGATCGAACTGAAGGCCATGAATCGCTTCAAGTCTTTCTGATGGATAGCAAAAAGGTTTCCGATGGTGATGGACAACACGATGACCACCATCAACATGACCTGCCAATAGGCAACAATAGGAGCGAAAACCTTCATCAGAATGGCGCAAAGCGCAAAAGCAGCTGCACCCTTGGATGTAACACTCAGATAGCCCGACACTGTTGTAGGGGCTCCCTGATAGGTGTCAGCCGTCCAGAAATGGAAAGGCACCAAGGAAATCTTAAAGCCCAAACCACTGAAGAAGAACACCATACCCATGATGCTCAAGGGAGTGGCAGAGATATGGGTCACAACGTCATCAAAGTAAAGCGTACCTGTGGCGGCATACAGAAAACTGATACCATAGAGCATGACACCGCTTGAAAACGTGGCAGTTAAGATAAACTTAGCACCCGCTTCGGCCGAATTGTGACGATACTTGTCGAAGGCCACAAGGCATGCCATTGGAACAGAAGCCATTTCCAAACCCAAGAAGAAAAGCAGAAAATGATTGGCTGAAACCATCATGTTCATACCAAGTAAGGTCGCAATGGTCAGCTCATAGAATTCGCCTTCCTTGAAATGGGTATCGGGACGCTGCAGCCACTCGCGCGACTGTATGAAAACAACAAGCGCACTGAATGCTAAAATGGTCTTGATAACGCCAGCACTGGCTCCTGTAGCATACATACCGCCAAAAGCGGTCATTGAAGCTGTAGGCCAAATATTAATCAAGATATGGGCAAGCATCAATACGCATACCAAAGGATTAAACCAAGCACGCGTTGTTCCTTCGTTTGGCTTGTTGGCCGTAAACAGGTCTGTAATGAACACAATCAGCAAGAGGGTCATCAAAGTAACCTCAGGAATCATGTTTAAAAACTGACTGTAATCTATATTCATCATTGTTATATTCAAATTTTAAGATTGATACATTACATACCTGCGACTACGCCACTGCCCATTATGTGATGAATCATCGGTGCTACTGCATCATTGATGATATCTTGAATCCATAACGGAGCCAAACCCAGACCAGCTACACAGAGAATCAGACCACATACAGCAACACGCTCGTCCCAAGTGGCATCAGTCAACTTGAGCAGCGACTCACTTGCCACCTTTTGGAAGCATATCTTGCCTACTACACGAAGGATATAGACCGCCGTAATGACTATCGAAGTACATGCTATAATGGTGCAAGCTCGATGGAACGTGTCATTGACCTGGAACGAACCAACGAAAATATTCATCTCGGCCACAAATCCAGAGAAGCCTGGAAGACCCAAGTTGGCCAAACCAGCTATTACATAGCCTACAGCAAGGAATGGTACTACTTTCATCAAACCGCCCAACTTACGCACATCACGCGTACCGGCACGGTGATAAATCATACCGATGACCGCAAAGAAAAGAGCTGTCATAAGACCATGCGAGAGCATCTGAAGAATTGCACCGGTGCAAGCTGTCTGGGTCATCATGCAAAGAGCAAAGAGAACCATACCGCAGTGAGAGACCGACGAGTAAGCATTGATATATTTCAAGTCGGTTTGCACACAAGCGGAAAGAGCACCATAGACCACAGAGATGGTGGTGAGAATCAAGAAAATCCACGATAGCTGCTGAGCTGCATCAGGCAGGAGATACATGGCTACCCGGAAACAGCCGTAACCGCCCAACTTCATCAGCACACCAGCATGTAGCATTGACACAGCAGTCGGTGCAGAAGCATGACCATCGGGAGACCATGTGTGGAAAGGGAACAATGCGCCAAGGATTCCGAAGCCTATGAAAATAAACGGGAAGAATACTTTCTGGATAGCCACGGGGATGGCATGTGCATGAGCAATCTCAACAACACTCATTGTGAAATGCTGGCTATATTGGCCATTGAAGAAATATATACCCAAAATTCCGATAATCAGAAGAGCGGATCCGCCCATCAACATCAGTGTCAGCTTCATTGCCGAATACTCCTTCGGACCTGTTCCCCACACACCTATAAGCAAGTACATGGGAATCAATGCCACCTCATAGAACATGAACATGGTGAACAAGTCGACAGAAATAAAGAAACCGTAAACGCCGACTGACAACAAGGTAAACCACAGGAAATATTCCTTCTGCATGGGATGTTGTTGCCAACTGGCAAATGTTCCAGTAAAGACAATGATAGAACTCAGCAGCAACATGACAACAGAGATGCCATCTACACCGGTTCTGTAATAGATATTAAGTGGTTCAAACCAAGGTATTGCCGTACCGAAGAGGAATGGGAATTGGTCGGCAGGCATCGTCTCACGGGCGTGAACAAACGCATAAACGAGGTAGATGGAAAGCGCGAGCAATGCCGTGGAGCCAACCACCATCACGCCACGCACCTGACTATCGTTGCGAGCAAGCCACAAAGCCAGCAACATCAGGACGGGAATAACGACGAAAAGTGTTATAAATGTCATTTTCTTATAGTTGTTTGGTGTTGGGATGTTAGTTTTAAATACACAACAGGATGAGGGTCAACGCTACAGAACCGGTAAGGAACCACACGGCATACTGACGCACATCCCCACTCTGCCACGGACGTAAAGTCTGTCCACCTTCCTGCGTTGCCCACGCTGAGAAATTGAACATGCCATCGATGACATGGCGGTCAAACCAAGCAATTGGCACAGAAAAGCATCCAAAGACAATCTTATGTGTGAAGAACTGCCAAGCGTCATCTATATAGAAACGGTTGAGAGCTGCCTTATGCAAGCCAGGCATTGCCTTGGCAAGCTTGTCGGGCAACGGATTGTGCTTGGGAGCATACATATAAGTGGCCAGTGCAAAACCGACACAAGCAACAGCCAACGAGCACCAAGCGGTGGTACCAAACTGAAAATGCTGCAAAGCAATCTCTTCCGAATGACCGTCCAACGTTATGAAATGTCCGAAAGGTATCCATCCAGCTACAATGCTGATGATAGCCAGGAACACCAAAGGTCCCCACATGATAAAGGGCACCTCAGCAGGTTTGCGACGATGATCAGGATCCTGCTCATAATAGCTATCGCCCCAGAAAATCACATAATAAAGTCTGAACATGTAGAAAGCAGTCATTCCACTTACCAAAGTCATGAACCAACCCAAATAAGGCGAGAAATGGAAGCAAGCATCTACAATCTCGTCCTTTGAGAAGAAACCAGCCAATGGCCAGAAACCACTGATAGCTATCGTACCAATAAGGAAGCAGATGTTTGTGATAGGCATGTACTTGTGCAAACCGCCCATGTATTCCTTGAAATTGGAACCAATGATAACAATAATAGCACCCGAACACAGGAACAGCAAAGCTTTGAACATGGCATGGGTGAACAAATGGAACAACGAAGCCATGTATCCAACACTTCCCTCGCCTTCCAAAGCCGTTACCACACCGAGTGCAGTGAGCATATATGCAATCTGCGAGATTGTGGAGAATGCCAATCCACGTTTGATGTCGCGCTGACAGCAAGCCACCGCAGCAGCGTAAAACGCAGTAAACGCGGCTATGTAGGCAATATAATGAAGCGTATTTGGAGCATAACTAACCCAAATAGGCATCAAAGCAGCTACCTGATAGACACCAGCCACAACCATAGTAGCCGCATGAATGAGGGCGGATACAGGCGTTGGTCCCTCCATGGCATCAGGTAACCAAATGTGCAACGGGAACATGGCTGATTTACCAGCTCCACCGATGAACATCAAGAAGAGCGACATGGGCAGGAAGAAAGCGGCTCCAGGCAACTTGGTTACAAGCGAAGGATCGGCCGAAAGGTCAAAATTGAACGTTCCAACATAGTAGCTATAAAACAGAATACCAATGAGGAAGAACAAGTCGGCGAAACGAGTCACGATAAAAGCCTTCTTTGAAGCGTGAACAGCAGCATGCTTCGGATAGTAGAAGCCAATGAGCAAGTAAGAGCAGACACCTACAAGCTCCCAGAAAAGATACATCTGGAAGATGTTGGTGGCGACTACCAGACCGAGCATAGACATGGTGAAGAGGCTCAGGTAAGCATAGAAACGCTGGAACCCATGCTCATAGCCTTCCTTCTTATAGTTCTCATCGCGCTCGGCCATATAGCCGAACGAATAGATGTGCACCATGAAGGAAACGGTAGTGATAACGATAAGCATCATCACGCTCATGGGCGTAAGACGGAAGCCAACGTTAAAGGTGAGCAATTCCGTAAACTTCATCCATGTAATGTCGAAGACCGTGACTGTAGGATAAAGGCCATCAGCCGCACGCCCCTCAGCGAAGAAATAGGTGTAAGCCGTGTAAATACTAAGACACCACAATACACCCAGCACAGCCGTACCAATGGCTCCGGCTACAGGCTTCTTCATCTTCATGCCGAGCAATCCCAGGACCAAGAAGCTCAGGAAAGGGAGAAGAAGTATCAAAAATGAATAACCATAATGTTCCATTGTGCAATTTAGAATTTCATGTTTTCAATACTGTTCACCTGATCACTGTGATAGTTGCGGTAAACGTTAATGATAATAGCCAATGCCACGGCAGTCTCAGCCGCTGCCACTCCGATAGAGAACAAGGTGAAAAACATACCTTCGAGTTGTCCGGGGAACAACAAACGATTGAACACTGCAAAGTTAAGATCTACAGAATTGAGTACCAACTCAATGGAAATCAGCATGGCTACAAGATTGCGTCGGGTAACGAAGCCAAAGACGCCTATAAAGAACAACAGGGTGCTTAGCACCAGATAATACTCAACAGGAATCATTTCTTGTCCTCCTTTCTTGCAATTAACACACCGCCAATGATACATGCCAGCAGGAACACTGAGATGAACTCGAACGGCAAAACATACTGATATTTACCCGAACCAACGATTGCATGAGCCACATTGCTCATGTCGTATTCGGTTATGGAGCCAGAGACAGCCTGCTCAATAAACTGGTTTTTGAGCAAAACCAACCCAACTACGACCAATCCTACCAGTGTTACAAGTGATCCACTGATGAGGCGCGATCCTTTGAGACGTTCGGTTAGCCCCTGCAATGTGCGCTTGCTCACCAATTGGATGGCAAACACATAAAGGACGGTTATACCGCCAGCATAAACAGAGATCTGGGCTGCGCCAAGGTAGGTGTACCCCAACATGAAATAGATACCAGCGATAGCAAAGAGTACGAACAACAAGAATGTAGCCGCCCGCATAATGCTCTTGGTCATCACCGACAATATAGCTGAGCCTAGAATGACTACGGCTAAGATGGTGAAAATAATGATATGCGCTAAACTTGCCATAGTCGTTTATTTTGTTTTAGTGTTAAACTCTCCGATGGTCAGGGGCGCACCTCCGTCAATGAGGTTGGGCAACGAACCGCCTTCGTAGACCTCTTTGTCGAGATGCAATACGAGTTTGGAACGGTCGAACACCGCATTCTCGAAATCGTTGGTGAAATGGATGGCATCGAAGTTACAGGCATTGACACAAAGTTGACAGAACATGCAATCGCCGAGGTCGTACAGATAATCGTCGAGAACCTTGCGTTTCTTTCCCGTTTCCTCGTCGGTTTCCATATGAGACACGATTTTAATAGTGTCATTGGGGCATGCTTTTTCGCACATTGTGCAAGCGGTGCACTTATAGTCGCCCACGCTTAAGCCCCGCTTTTGCGCCTGTGGGTCGTCAAGACTTTCCACGCGGCTGAACACGAGTCGTCCACGGTGGCGAGGGCTCACGTGCAATGTGGTCTTTCGGTTTTCTGGATACTGCTCTGTCGACTTGGGGGTGAAGTATTCCTTCATGGTCACCTTCAGTCCCGTAGCCAGTGTCTTGACAGCGTCCTTAATACCGCCAAAATATGATTCAGACATATTTGATGATTATTTTTTGTTTACGTTAATGATCCACGAACTCAAAGCGTCAAGCCGAGAGCTACACAAGCCGTCATGACCACGAGCGTGATAAGCATGAGCGGCATGAGGTATTTCCATTCGAGTATCAGGATATGATCGATACGGAGACGAGGGAAAGTCCAGCGAACCCACATCAAAATCCAGATAACAGCAAGTGTCTTTGCAACAAACCAGACAAATCCGGGAATAAGGTTCATGACATTGTCAAAGCCTGTCACGCCGATATTAAGCGGTGCCCAACCACCCAAGAAGATGGCAGCAGCCAATCCGGAAATTACCACAAGATTCAGATACTCAGCCAGATAGAAATAGCCGAATCCCATTCCGCTATATTCGGTGTGATATCCTGCAGTAAGCTCGCTCTCAGCCTCGGCCAGGTCGAACGGACCGCGGTTAGCTTCAGCGTTGCCTGCGATGAGGAAAACGCAGAATGCCACGATTGCCGGAATGTGGCCTTGGATGATAAGCCAATTCCAAGGACCTGTTTGCGCTTCGACGATTCCGCTCAACTGCATGGTGCCGCAAAGTACAACGGCCGTAACCATACAAAGTCCGAGCGACATCTCATAGGAAATCATCTGCACGGCGCCACGCATGGCCGATACTACTGAATACTTGTTGTTAGAGCCCCATCCGGAAAGGATGACACCCAATACACCGATAGAGCTGATGGCCGTAACCATAAATACGCCCACATTGAAATCGAGCACCTGCGCACCTTTGTTCCAAGGCAAGAAAGCGAAGGTGCCTACACTGGCCAAGATGGTGAGGCAAGGCGCAAGTGCGTAGAGGAACTTGTCGGAGCGGTCTACGCCAAATATCTCCTTGATAAGCATCTTCAGCACGTCGGCCATGACCTGAAGCACGCCCCAAGGGCCTACACGCATAGGACCCAAACGGCACTGGAACCAGGCGCAGACCTTACGCTCAAAGAATATCATGAACATGGCGATGAGGGCATAGATGGTCAGGACAATCACACCCACCAAGACACATTCAATAAGGATTGACCAAAAATCGCCGAGCCCTAAGGTTTGTCGGAGAAGGTTGTCAAACCATGTTGTTACTATTTTAAAGTCAAACATTTGTGCGAATGTTTTGTTTTTACTTGATTACCTTATAATATAATTAGCGGTCGAGATCGGGGATAACGAAATCGATCGATGCACCGGTCGCAATGAGGTCGGCTACTTTTTGCCCACGCAGCATCTTGTCGAACGCTCCAGCGAACGTGAGTCCCATTGGTCGCATTTTCAGACGGTAGGGGCTCTTGTCGCCACGGCTGTCGAGATAGACACCGAACTCGCCTGCACCACCTTCAACACTGGTGTACCATTGTCCCTCAGGAACCTTGATGATAGGCTTTTGCTTGATGTAGAATTCGCCTTCAGGGATGTTGTCAATGAGTTGTTCGATGATATTAAGACTTTGGTAAATCTCCTTGATGTGTATCATGTAGCGTTCCATGGAGTCGGCTCCCGTGCCTGTAACCTCCTGCCATTCCACTTTTCCGTACATGGCATAAGGATGATTCTTACGCACATCGTTGTGCCAACCGGCAGCACGTCCGGCAGGACCGGTCACGCCGTAGGCCACGCAATCCTCAAGATTCATGTAACCAACACCCTCTAAGCGCTTGTGTGTGATAACGTTATCACCGAAGACATCGAGGTATTCCTGCACCATCGGACGGAGATACTTGCAGAGTTTCTTGGTGTTTTCTACGAAGTTGGGATCAATGTCTGCTTGCAGTCCGCCAATTCGGTAATAGTTCTGAATGAGTCGCCCGCCAGTGGTTTCCTCCATGACGTTGAGTATGTGCTCACGATCGCGCATACAGTAGAGGAACGCCGTCAGTGCCGAGAGATCCTGAGCGCATGTGCCGAGAAAGAGCAAGTGGTTGTTGATACGCTGCAGTTCATCCATGATTGTACGGATAAACTGTATACGTTCGGACAATTCCACTCCCATGGCCTCCTCTATGACGCTTACGAGAGCATGGCGATGGTGCATGGCGCACAGATAGTTCAGACGATCAGTAAATGCCAACGTCTGGGGATAGGTCATGCTCTCCATCATCTTCTCCATACCACGGTGTATGTAGCCAAGATGGGGATAGATATGCTTGATGGTCTCGCCGTCGACAACAGTCTGCAGACGGAGCACGCCGTGAGTGGACGGGTGGTTAGGGCCAAAGTTGATTACGAAATCATCATCATCAAACAAACGGTGCTTGGTTTCAACCAGTTCGCCGTCCTTGTTGAGATTCCATTCCGATGTCCAATCGCTCTCGGGCTCGTCGGTCATAGGGAACTGGTTCTTCTCGGGACTCATGTCGAAATCCTTGCGCAGCGGCCATCCCTCAAAATCGTTGCGCAGGAAGAGACGGCGCATGTCGGGATGGCCAAGGAACTTCACGCCGAGAAAATCGTACACCTCGCGTTCCAACAGGTCGGACGATGGCCAGACGTGATAGACCGAGGGCACCACATACTCGTCACCCACTTGTTTGGCCAGTTGTTTCACACTGGTACGCTCGTGGGTCTCGGTATTCTCAAGGATATAGACACACCCCAGTCCCTCTTCGGGTCCGAAGTCTTCCCCTATGACTGTAACAAGGTAGTCGAAATGTTTCTCTGTCTTCAACTTCTTCATTTCTGCGAGGAAGTTGTCAAAGCCGAATTCTATATTGTTCAGTTTCATTTCTCACCTTATTTATTTATTAACCTTATATTGCTCACCCTCTTGTGCCAGAGCATCAAGTTCCTTGCCTAGTGCCTCAACGGTTTCTTTGTTGGGCGAGCTCTTCACGATGATGGGCTCCTTGTTGCCGATCTTTGCACCGGACAGATTCTCGTTGGAGATGCCGTGCAGACCGCCTAGGCTCATGCTGGTTTCTTTCTCCTGACGTGTCATCTTATGGTTGGCACCGCCAAAGAATTTCTCCACTTTGACCTTGCGTTGCAGCTGCATCATACCGTAGAGTATGGCTTCCGGACGCGGAGGACAACCAGGGATGTAAACATCTACGGGAACGATTTCGTCTATACCGCGCACCACGCTGTAGCTCTTCTTGAACGGGCCGCCTGAGATAGTACAGCCGCCAACGGCCACCACATACTTAGGCTCGGCCATTTCGTCGTACAGACGCTTGAACACCGGAGCCATTTTGTTGGTGATTGTTCCGGCGCACATGATAAGGTCGGCCTGACGGGCGGAGTTGCGGGTCACCTCAAAACCGAAGCGCGAGAAATCGTAACGGGCGCAACCGACAGCCATGAACTCGATACCGCAGCACGACGTTCCGAAGGTCAACGACCAAAGGGAATTGCTGCGTCCCCAGTTCACCACTTGATCAAGACTACCCAGCACAACATTGACTCCGCCGTCGTTGAGCTCGCGTGCGATGTTCTCGAGGGTCTCATTGTCCTTAAACTCGTCGTAAGGAATGCTTTTGATGTGTGGTTTTCTTACTTCCATTCGAGTGCTCCTTTCCTCCAGGCATAAGCCAGACCAAATACCAACACAAGCAGGAAGAACCCGATGCTAACCAGAGCATAAGGCCCCACTCCAGCCTCTACATACTGCTTGACAGCTACTGCCCACGGATAGAGCAGCACGGTCTCGATGTCGAACATCAGGAAAAGGATGGCAAACAGATAGTAGCCCACATTCATAGGCATCCAACTGCTTCCCCGGGTGGGAATACCACACTCGAAGGGCTCACCTTTCACCGGATTGTAAGAGCGCGGACCAATAAGCTTGGCAACGACAAAAGCACCGCCTACCAAGGTTAATGCCGTCAATACAACGGTAATTAACAAAGTGAAATTCATAAAATTATAACGTTATTTTAGATAATCGACTCTTGCTTGCTTAAGCGTTGGCAAAGGTAACAAATCTTTCGGTAACATTACAATATTTTAACATAAAATTAGAAAAGTGCATTAATCATGTAATGTGCGGCATTTGCATAATTTTGTAACATGCGTGGGTTATTGCCGAATTTGAGAGACCAATATAATGCCAATATATATACAGTCCGTTGAAAAGCAGCTATAGACTGTTAGAAATATTCTGAATAAAAACGCCTCTCCAAACAGCGCGAAATAGAACGACGTGAAGCCCCTTTTCCTTTCTTATACTGGCGGAAAAGTCGTGCTTCGGGATGAAACTTCGCAAACGTCGATTAGATTCGGCATAAATCAAGGGGCGTTTCGTCGTCTATCATTACTAAATTCAATGGATATTGGCTTGCAATAAGATACTTATCGCGTTCTATTTTAGCGCAGAAATAAGCGATTGTAAAGGCGTGTTTCCCGAACATACTGTTAATCAGCAAGATACAAAGCTCTCGTATTTTTGCATATTTACAGCCAAGAGTACAATCGTTTGCAAATAACTCTGTTTTCCAAAAACTTTTGTTTATTGTTTTCATAATTACAACTGTAATTATTTGATATGTATCAAGTCTATATATTTTGTCGTTGCATTCATTCTGCTTAATTTTGCATTAAATTGAGATGATAAATCATTTCGGTTGCGTCCGAAGAAAAAACAGAAAATCATGATAGAAAACATCCAAGTGATGGTGACCCTATTCATCATCGTGTTGTTGGGCTACATCCTCTGCAAAATGGGGTACTTAGGCGACAAATTCGACCAAAAGCTCTCTTCTGTTGTCATCGACGTTACATGTCCAGCACTCATCCTGTCGTCGGTCATGGGCAGCAGTATGCCCGACCGTACACTTATTTTTCCCTTGCTGGGTGTAGGCTTTGTCACCTACATTGTACTGCTCGTTTACGGTTTTGGCGTGCCTCGTCTGGTCACCCACAACCACGACGAACAGGGTATGATCGGCTTTGCGCTGATGTTTGCCAATGTGGGATTTATCGGTTATCCTATCGTTTCGTCAATTTTCGGCCCCGAAGCAGTGTTTTATGCCTCTCTGCTCAACATGCCCAACACTTTTTTTATCTTCACCGTGGGCGTAATGCTTGTAAAGGGAAAGTATAGCATCCATCAGCTTAGCCCCAAGGTACTCTTTTCGCCATCAATGATTGCCGCCTTTCTGGCCGCCATCATCGTGGCCTTGGGCATAAGATTGCCCGAAATGGTGGCACGCTCCATTACGATGGTAGGTGCCATCACCGTGCCAGCAGCCCTGATGATTATCGGTTCTTCGATGGCTCGTCTACCACTCCGCCAGATTGTGGGCAGTCCGAAAGTCTACGTGTCGTCTGCTCTGAGACTGCTGGTGGTGCCTGTATCGGTCTACCTACTGTTTCACATTTGTGGCGTGAGCAGTATTGTCAACAATATCAACACTGTAGTGATAGCCATGCCCGTGGCATCGTTCGGCACCATGTTCTGCATGAAATACGGGCGCGAACCATCGCTCATGACCGAAATCACGTTTGTCACCACAGTGGCTTCCATCGCCACCATCCCTCTCATCACCCTGTTGTTCAGATAGACCGTCAGCAAATTGGCGGCATCATTCAAATCGATGTTCTACTGAAACGACATTGGGGAAACGGTCTGATTTATAGAAAAGAGAACCGTCTGCCACAAGCAGGGTGGCACGAAATAATGTAGACCCATGATTTCAAATCATGGGCCTACTTGTTAATAGCAAGAGTTTGTCTACTCTTCTACCTTATGTGATTATGCTTAGATGCTTTGCAGGAACTTGATGACAGCATCGCGGTCGGCTTTCGAAGCGTTGTAGAAGTTGAGAGCCGATGCATAAGCGTGGCTCTTCTTGTTATACATGTGCCACAGGATGGCCTCTTCTTCGTTGCGCGCACGGCAGTCGTGCAGACGGTCCTCGGCACCGGTATTTACATATTCCAGTCCGCGACCCCACAGCGGTGTGGTGCGACACCATGATCCGTGCAGGTCATTCTTCATGTAGAGCTTATGCTGTACGAAGTCAGAATAGGGATATATGGTCTGGTTCTTGAATTGGGGCAAGGTCTTGCCAACCAGCATATCCGGCATCCAGTAATTATCGTCGGTTGTCTGCCACTTGGCACGGTGACAACTGGCGCAACCCCAATCGTTGAAGAGTTGTTTTCCGCGCTGCACATCGGCATCGTTGAGGTTGCGTGAGCGTGGGATGGCCAGTCCGCGGTGCCATACCATGAAGGCGTAGAACTGGTCGGCTGTCTGCTCAGGTTGGAACTTGTGCCAGGGGTTGTCAAACTGGTTGGTTCCGGGGCGCAACAAATTGTAGACACAAGCACGGATGCTGTCGGTGGTACCGTCGCCATAGTAAGGCGAGGTCTTGTCGGCCTTGATTTTGGCTATCACCTCATCGTCCTCGCTCATGGCTTTGGCCCATGCGTTGGTGGTATAGAGGTAGGGGCGATCCGGGCGCGAAATGTTAGGGATATTCCATGCGGCATTGGCACCGTTGGCATCGGCCAGCACGGCGCGCGTCAGGGCATAGCTGTAACGTTTCAGAGCCGTAGACTGTCCGCTCACCGTCTTTTGTCCGTTGATATACTGTCCGTTGCCCACACTGTAAAGGCTGCCGAACTTGGTACCATCGTAGAAAGTGCTGTTGATGTACTCTGACGGATCCAGACCAGCGCTAACAAAATACTTGTACTCTTTCTCGTACTGGGCTTTGATTGAGTCCTCGGGAATGGCATCAATAAGTCCCACACCGGTCAGACCGATAGTAGTCTCTATGCGGACAGCATAGTTGGTGGGAACAGGATTGGTACGGAATGCCGACTGGTCTACATGCACCTCGGGATACTGCAGCTTAGGCAGTGCCGTTCCGTCTGGATAAGCATAGTATCCGTCCTTCATGTGCTGAGGCCATACGTCGTTCTTGGCTTCGCTGCTTCCCAGTGTGAGCCACTGCATGTGAACGCCCGACTCTTCAATAGGAGCCTTGAAGGGTTCGGTGGCCTGTGTCTGCGGCATGCCGGTAACCTCGGAGATAAAGCCGCCATCGTTCGACCAACCGTCAGAGTTGTCGGCATCAGCACCTGTAGGATGGTAGATAGCGAGCAGGTAACCGTTTCCGTTGGCGTACTTGGTGGTGTACTGTGCAAACCACTTGCCGTGCCCATAGTTGGGGTGGCAGTCGAAGCACGAACGGCGCACGCTCGCCGGGCCAAGTCCCTTGAAGGCACCCGTATTTACCGTATACTGGCGCTCCATCACTTGTTCGCCCTGAAAAAAGAGGTCGAAGTGTTCCTTGTTGTTGTCCACTACGGGAGCTTCGTCAGAGAATGCGTTGGTACTCACGTTGTCGGTCGTACCAAGTTCACCGCCGGGATACCACTCGCTTGCAGCGAAGTTTCCGACAGCCTTTCCCACATACGCCCCCTCGTCAACTCTTGTTGTTTCCTTGTCATCGTTACAGCTGGTCAGCGTCAAGGCAGCAGCTGCGGCGACCATCATAAGATGGGGGTTCAGAATCTTGTTCATAGTAATGTTGTTAAAGCCACTAAAACGCGGCCATGCACCGAAAGGCGAATGGCCACGTCGTGGAAGTGATAGTATAATTTAATTATGTTTACCGTTTACTTCACAATAATGTTTTTGGCACACCATGTGGCAGCAAGATTAAGTTGGTTGTCAAGAGCCTCAACGGCATCGATACACTTCTTAACCTGTGCGTTGGCGGGATCGTCGATGAAGGCAATGCCGCTGTTCTTGGCGCTCTCAAGTGTGCTGATTGCATTGTTCAACGCATTGTTCAGGTCGTTATACCGAGAATAGTTGCCCTTCATGAAGCTCATGATAGAATTTGTGGCGGGAGAAGTTACGTTCTCGGTACCACGCATACCATAAAGGCTATTCTTGATAGAGTAAATGTTGTCCTGATAGTCCTGGAAAGAACGCTTGCTGTAGGGAGACTCAATGTAGTCGCCGGCATCTTCGCCCTCTTCTCCCTTCTCAGGTTTACCAATAGCCACGCGATAAGCCTGACCCAATTTCTGTGTGTAAACCTCCTGACAGATGTTAGAGCAACCACCCTTGAAGATGTTCTGCAGGTTGCTGGGCCAAGCGGTGAACAGACTTGTGGTTTGTCCCACCGACTTTACAGCTGTGGCATATGACACGCCCTGATTTGTCAAGCCGTTGAAACGAGTACTTGTCAGCACCCAAGAGGCATTGTTGGTAAGGTAGTTCTTCAGCGTAGCTTCTGCGCTCCACTCGTAGGCCAGCAGAGTGGTCATGTTATGCAAATCGCCTGCAACAGCGGCAGCAAAGGCTGCCTCCTCGATGGTTTTCACAGTGCGCAGCTTTGCCTTGTTCAGCTCTACATCCTCGCCCTCAGCGTTCAGTCCCTCGCCATTCTCATACTCCGCATTGAAATCGGCAGCCAAACGGTTGGCACCATTACGGAACAACACAAACTCCAGTCCGTGGAAACCCATGGTAGAGTCGAAATCATTATTCTTGTCGTAAACGTATTTTGCGGGGTTCTCGCCAGTAATGCCAGCTACGACACCGGCGTTGGTCAGGGCGTTGGCCAACTGTGACTGGTCGAGAGGCCAAGAGTCGATATGCGGGTCGATTTCATCGTTTGAGGCAGCTCCATAGAGGAAAGCCTCGCTCTGCTCCCAATACTTGCGGGCATTCTTGAAAGCCGTGCAAGCAGCATCGATATCGGTCTGTGTCAGCGTGTTGGCCTTGCGCTTTGCATAGAGGTTGCTGCACGCCTCATCAAGTGTGGCAGCTGCGGCCTGAAGATCCTTGTAGGTGGGGTTCACCACATCGTCAACATACTGGGCAACAATGCTCTCAAGAGTTGAGGCATCTGCCTCTACCGTTTTGTCTTCAGAATCATCGCTGCTGCATGATGTGAAGCCGTAGCTCATCACGCCTGTTGCCGCGAAAAGCAGTGCATAGTGAAAAATCTTTTTCATCTTTTGTTATTATGTAATTACGTTGATTGGTTACGCTATGTTTTCTTTTGTCTTTACTGTCCGTGGACAGACGGCATTGGCCGTTAGAGGAAGAAACCTTCGTAGGCAATGCCTATGTTGATGGCAGGCTCGTCGTTGTACTGACTCTTCAGCTTGCGGTAGTTGTACTCGGCCTTGACAGCAATCTGCGGGATGGGATAATAGTTGAGGCCGACAGCGAAAATCTTCTTGTTAGTCCATTGCTTGGAAGTGGCATGGATGTAAGAATCGTAGTATTCGTAGTGTCCGAAAACGTAAAGTTTCTTATTGTTTTGGCGCAACTTCGGAATCTGCGAGAAGATGTCATATCCTACTTCTATCATGGTTGCGATGGCATGGCTACCGAAATACTTACCGTTGCCGCGTTCGTAGGGAGTAATGCCGCTCTGCGCTGTGTTGGGGTAAGTGAACTGGGTAATCCGATTGGCGTCGCTCACGTATCCATAATCGACGTTTCCACGGGCAATCCAGTTGTGAGCATTATAGGTAAAATCGAAACTTCCCAGAAAGACGTTGCCCTTGATTTTCTTATTGGTTCCGTACTCCATGTCGTGCGGTACACTATTGTGCATGGCTTGACCGTAGTATCCGCTTACTGCAAGACGCAACCCAGGCACAGTGTAATTATCGATACGAGCCATAACACCGTACTTATTGGCAGGCTCAAACTCGAATGGGCTATGCGGGCCATTCTGTATCCAATTGGAACGATTGAAGTGGAATGCGTCAAGGCCTGCAATGAATTGTGCCTCATATCGCCAGTCCTTGTAACGTCCGAAGACGCTTACACCCGTTTGATGCCAAGTAGAAGGCAGAATGGTATTCTCACCCTCGGGACGGTAAACGGTGAAGAAATTAAGAGGCTCGTGGTGCGCATTGACCAAACCGAAGGGCACCACGATGTGTCCGGCACGTATGTTAAGCGCGCGGCTAAAGGTCTTTTGCAACCAGAACTGTTCGAGTTCCACCTCTCCGCCTTTCTCCTGCTCGTTCTCGAACTCAACGGCCTCGTCGGCCTCGTACTCGATAGACGACCCTGTTCCGCCATGTTCAAACTCAATCTCTGTCCCCATCGACCAGCCTTTACCGAAGTCGTAGCCAAGATATATCACTGCATGAGGAATATCAAAACGGCCGTGACTTGGATCATTCTTGTATGAAGAGGGATTCGTGTAGCGGTTACCATTGTCGCTATAAAAATTGCGACTGAAGGCAGCCTCGCCGTAACCGCCAATGCTTAGACGCTTTCCGTTGGCGTGATTCATCACCGAATCAACGGCGCTTTGCTGTGCCTGAGCAACAATGATGCCACCAAGCATCATCATGCCAGTCAACAAACCTAATTTCATTGTTTTCATTTCTTATAATAATATTGTTTTATCTTTCTACCCGAATGCGTCCTTTTTGACGTACTTAATTACATTTTCGTGTGCAAAATTATCAATTATACATTTTTTAGACAATACCTAAAAAACATGAAATTTACGATTCATCTGTAATGATAACTAATCATCGGCACCGGGAAAAAAGAAAAAGCGCAGTTTTTTGGTTGCAATCCTACGGTCAAAAGGATGCCTGTCGTCTGTCTGGCGGCGGCAATACCTATTGTCTGCAAGGTAAAGTAACCATCACTGCACTTTTTGTATGGGGTTTAGACCTGTGTCGTTTTATAATTGCAAAGTTACTATCGATTTCCTGCTGGAACAATACCCACTAATGGGTAATTGTGCGGCATCATCATTAATAGGTATTTTTCGCTACGCGAGAAAAAAGAAAGCACAAAACATTGTCCATCTCATAGAAAAGTGGTTATTTTGCAATGTCAATGCAATTAAATAAGGTGTAGAGGATGAAAAATCAGAAAATGTACGAGCCCGACGATAAACTGATTAGTGTCATCGGCGACAACTACAACATATTGCAAGTGCTGGGGTGCTTCGGCATCAGTCTTGGGTTTGGCGACAAAACGGTGCGTGAAGTCTGCGAAGACCAACATGTAGACACCTACACCTTTCTTGCCGTGGTTAATTTTACTATCAACGGCTACCGCGGTTACGACGACACCTATCGTCTGTCGGTACCAACGCTATTGAAATATCTGCGCGCCAGTCATGCTTACTACATTGATTTTGAGTTGCCTTTCATCCGGCGCGAGCTTGTGGGCGCTCTTGATGAAAACGACAACTTGGCACGGCTTATCCTCAAGCTGTACGACGAGTATGCGCATAGCATCATCAATCACATGCGATATGAGGAGAAGACCGTTTTTCCATACGTGGAGAAACTGGAAGCGGGTGAAGCCCCGAAGAACTGCGATATACACACGTTTTCCAAACATCACGACCAAACCGACCTGAAGCTCAAGGAGCTTAAGAACATCATTATTAAGTATCTGCCATCCGACGGACTGCACAACAACCAGCTATCTGCTACGCTCTACGACATCTACAACTGTGAGGACTGGCTGGCTCAGCACACCGAAGTAGAAGACAACATCCTTATTCCTGCCATCAGAGATCTGGAACGGCGCACTAAACAGGACGACGTTACGGTAAAAATCTCAAATATGATCAATCCGAATCCCGAAGGACAGGAAAAACTTTCGGAGCGCGAGATAGATGTCATTGTGTCACTCGTACAAGGCATGAGCAACAAGGAGATAGCCGACCACTTGTGCATTTCCATCAATACCGTCATCACCCACCGCCGCAACATCGCCCGTAAGCTTCAGATTCACTCTGCTGCCGGTCTGACCATCTATGCCATTGTCAACAATCTGGTGGACATTAGTACCGTTAAGCTCTAATGAAACCAACCAACACAACTATGGGATGCCCGGAGGTTGCAATAATCGACCCCAACACATTGGCTGTGATGGGATTGCGTCAAATGTTACAAAACGTAATGCCAATCATGACCGTCGAGGCCTTCAGCTCGTATGAAGAACTGCAACTGAACGTTCCCGATCGGTTCGTCCATTACTTTGTGGCGCAGAGCGTAGTGCTCGAACACCGCAGCTTTTTTCTTGACCGCCGCCATAAAACCATTGTCACAACACTGTCGCAGACCCCGCAAATGCAGCTGACTTCTTTTCATAGCCTCTGCGTTAACCAACCTGAGGAGAACGTGGTGAAAGACTTACTGCAATTAGAACAATGCGCACATGCGGGCGGACGCAATCTGCCCCCCATGCCAAGAGAACTTAACGACAAGACGCTAAGCGACAGGGAGATTGAAGTGCTTTGCCTTGTTGCGCAGGGGCTGATAAACAAAGAGATAGCCGACCAGCTGAACATAGGTCTTACCACCGTAATCAGCCACCGAAAAAACATTCAGGAAAAACTCGGAATCAAGAGCATTTCTGCTTTGACTATCTATGCCGTCATGCACGAGTATGTGGATGTGAACAAGATATGACCGACCTTATAATAAAGGTGCAAGCAAGTGGGCAAACCACGCACGAAAACGTTGCCATGGAGTGCGCCATTGTTTCCAAGTTTCGGTAGTAAGCAAGAACGAATCGGCCTTTTCGCTATCGAAAAGGGCATTTAGTTCATCTGTGACACAGGAGTTCATAATCACTGCGTTTTCTTCATAATCCCAAGCCAAGCTACGCGCATTGAGGTTGGCCGAACCAACTGTGCAAAAGCGCCCGTCGACCATAATAATCTTGGTATGATGAAACCCTGGTTTATACATCCACACAGAGCATCCCTTCTTCATGAGCTTATGAGCATTGTAGAAGCCACAATCGGGAGTGAGCGGAATGTCACTCCTCACAGACAACATAATGTCAACTTTCACGCCTCGCTTGACGGCTTTTCGCAAAGCTTTCTTGATGGAATGATTGAGCGTGAAATATGGATTGATGAGCTTAATGCTGTCTTGAGCCATGCGGATGGCATTGGTATAGAATTGGCGTATAATCTTGTTCGATGTATGGGGTTCGCGATTGATAATGCCCACCTGCATGTTCCCCGCTGAGGAACAGTCATTGGTTTTCAGTCCGAAGAAATAGCTATCGTTGCCCAATCCACGATAATACTGTGGCCCATGTATGTCTTGCCCCGTAACCTTGTTCCACATACGGAGAAAGATTTTTTGCAGTGTATTAACCTCTGTGCCTTGAATGCGGCAATGCATATCGTGCCACTCGCCCACTTGGGGCGTTCCGTTGATGTAATAATCAGCCACATTCATGCCTCCCGTGTAGGCTATCATACCATCGACGACAACAATCTTGCGATGGTCGCGGCTCCAAATATCGTTGACAAAAGGAAATTTCACAGGATTGAATTCGTAGATTTCAATCCCTTTCGAACGTATCGAATCAAGATCCATCTTGCGCATCGGCTGATTGTTGCTGATGTTTCCGAATCCGTCGAAGAGTAACCGCACTTCAACCCCTTGTTTCGCTTTTTCTGCCAGATGGCCGATTAGCAGCCGATTAATTGAATCGTTTCGAAAATTAAAATATTCCATGTGGATGCTCTTGCGGGCTTGGTCGACAGCCTTGAAGAGATCTTCGAACTTTTCCTGTCCACTCTTCAGAAGCGTAACATCATTGTCGTTTGAAAAAGACACGCCTAACTTTTCCAAATACGCGACCATTAAGGAGTCGCTTGTTTGCGCCTTTGTCTGCGAAGGAAATATCAAGAACAAAGCCAAAAAGAAGCTGAATACAATCGTTGTCATATATGCGTGTAATCATGGCGCATAAATCATCGTGCGCCCGTTAGTCCTTTATTTCAGGATTATTGGTTGAGCATGGATGTTGCATAACTGTCGACAATGCCCAACAATCGCCGTTGGTTGTCGCAGACCAGCACGGAATGGATTTTATGACGGTGCATGATACGTTCAATCTCCGAAATCTTGGTATTCGTAGAAACAATCTTCGGATTGCGCGTCATGATGTCAGCAACTGTCCGGTTGAAGAATTCAGCCTGCCACCGTTCCATAGCGCGTCTGATATCGCCATCGGTTATGAGGCCGATGACCCGTCCGTTTTCGTCGAGCGATATGCCCAGTCCCAACTTTCCTTTCGAAACATGAATGATGGCCTGTCCCAAGTGCATGTCTTGTGGAACAATAGGCAGGTCGTCGGTTCTCATTACATCTTCGGCGGTGGTAAGCAATCGTTTCCCCAGCTCTCCCCCAGGATGGAATTGTGCAAAATCGCGTGGCCGGAAGTCGCGTATCTGCATGAGGGCTACGGCCAGAGCGTCGCCCATGGCGAGTGCTGCTGTTGTCGAAGCCGTGGGGGCTAAATTGAGGGGGCACGCTTCGTGGCTCACAAAAACTTTGATGTGTACGGTGGAGTATTTTGCCAATAGCGATTCAGGATTTCTGCTCATACCTATAATGGGTACGCGCATGTGCAGAAGAATGGGCACAAAGCGTAGCAGTTCGTCGGTTTGACCAGAATTGCTGAGAGCCAACACCACATCATCGGAAGTCATCACGCCGAGATCGCCATGGTATGCATCGAGTGGGTTGATAAAAAAAGCCGGTGTGCCGGTGGAGGCCAGCGTAGCAGCAATTTTCTGTCCGATATGTCCACTTTTACCTACGCCCGTTACAATTACTTTGCCATGACAATGATACATGAGGTCGACAGCCCGGATGAAATTATTGTCGAGCTGTGGGATAAGGTCGAGTATTGCTTGCGCCTCATCGCGCAAGCACCGCTCGGCAAACTGGAGCGACATTGAAAGATTAGTGGCGGGTATCGTGGGGAGTTGCATGGTATTCATTATAAGAATGTGGCGAGAAATATTGTTTGGTTCGCGTACGCATCACAAAAAGCTGGGGCGATTGCATTAAGAGGCATCCAGAGTGCTTGCAGTGTATGATGCTTAATGTTTGTTGCGTTCCAAAATAAGCACTTTGTCCTTAAACAATAAGCTGGGCAACAAGCCCTTCCAACTTGTCGAGCTCCAGCATATTGGCGGCGTCAGACAGTCCTTTGTCGGGATCGGGATGTACTTCAAAGAAATATCCCGATGCACCAAACGCTTTTGCGGCCAAGGCCATAGCTGGCACGAACTTGCGGTCGCCCACGGTCTTGCCGTCACCAGCTGAAGGACGTTGCACACTATGCGTGCAGTCCATTATGACGGTCTGTACTATCTCCTTCATGTCGGGGATGTTGCGGAAATCCACCACGAGGTTGTTGTATCCGAAACTGTTGCCGCGCTCGGTGAGCCATACCTCGCTTGCACCGCTATCGAGCGCTTTTTCCACAGGATAACGCATGTCGCGCCCAGACAGGAATTGAGCTTTCTTGATATTGACCACCTTGCCCGTTTTGGCGGCAGCTACCAGCAAATCGGTCTGGCGGCACAGGAATGCCGGTATCTGCAAAACGTCGCACACCTTTCCAGCAGGTTCGGCCTGCCATGCCTCGTGAATATCGGTAGTGATGCGTAAGCCGTATTTGGATTTCACATCGGCCAACATCCTCAACCCCTTGTCGATGCCCGGCCCACGAAACGAGTGGATTGACGTGCGGTTGGCTTTGTCGAACGATGCCTTGAAGATAATGTCGGTTCCGAGACGTTCGTTGATGGTTGTCAGTTGTCGAGCCACGACATCGAGCAGCTCAGCCGACTCTATGACGCAGGGACCCGCTATAATTGTTGGGCGCATGTGGTTTTCATTTTTACTTATGCAAAGTTAACTAAAAGCCATTGTATATCCGAGTATTTAACAAATATTTAACACTTCCGTACAAAAAGTTTACCGATTTTTTGGAGGAACGGTCTTTAATCTATACTTTTGCAGCCGTTCTAATCGAAAACACAACCAATAGATAACAGAGAGTTATTTAGATTTATTTCTTTAAAATTTAACAAAACAATGAAAAAGTTACTTATGACTTTGGCTGCCATGGTAGTGGCTGTCAGTGCAAGTGCGCAAGTTTATGTGGGCGGCAATTTTGGTATCGCCAGCACAAAGATTGCTAACCAAGATGCGAAAACCACCTACAAGTTTCTTCCTGAGATTGGCTACAAGTTCAATGAAGACTGGGCCATCGGTACCGTCATTGGCTGGGGCAAAGGCACTCCCGTCACTATTGAGGACGCTGACAAGTCCGTCGGCACGTTTGAGGTAGCTCCTTATATCCGCTACACCGCTGTTCACACCAAGCTGGTTGACGTCTTTGTTGACGGTGGTGCCGGCTACCGCCACTACAACGGCACTGCCAATGAGTGGAATGTCGGTTTGAAGCCGGGCATTGCGGTTAACCTGAACAAGAACGTGAGCCTTGTTGCCCATGTTGGTTTCGTGGGTTACAAGAATGTTAAGGGTACATCCGAGCATGCCAAGAGCAGCAATGCTTGGGGCATCGACCTCGACGGCAACAACCTGACTTTGGGTGTCTACCTGAATCTGTAAAGTTGCACCAGCCTTTCAAACCGCGCCAGAGGCCGGTTTGCTGTTGGCATAAAAACACCGCAGGCTTCCTGCGCTCCGCTATGGAGCAGTCGGGAA
Organism: Eggerthellaceae bacterium; assembly: GCA_963656105.1. GTDB lineage: Bacteria > Bacteroidota > Bacteroidia > Bacteroidales > Bacteroidaceae > Prevotella. Next base: position 11,704 of record CAVKHW010000021.1, on the reverse strand, counting down.
GCCTGCTTTTTTGTTCCAATCGCAATAGCCTGCTCGCTACCGTTGTCTTATTCTTGTCCGCCTGTTTGTTTGCGCAGTTGCGCCTCGGCCTCTTCTACCGAGTCGGCATGCGTAATGGCAGAAGTCTTCGACGGCGGCACCAGATGAGCCGAGTCGGACACGATATGAATGTCGCGCTGCGGGAAAGGTATCTCGATATTACGCTCGTTGAAGGCATTGTAAACGGCCTCCATGATATCGCTTTCCGCATAGGTCTGCTTGCGCGAGTCGACCCAAGCTAAAATCTTGAAATCGATGGAGTTGTCGCCAAAACCAGCGAACACCACTTTGATGAACTTGATATAGTTGGGCTTATTGAGGGGCTGCACGGCATCGGTGATGGTCTGCTTTACCTGTGGCACCTGTGTGCCGTAGGCAACTCCGATGGGTATGATGGAGAGCACATTTCCATGATTGCGCGTCAGGTTCTTGTAGTTTTTCGAAAAGAGCTGCGAGTTTTGGAAAGCGATAACCGATCCGTCGAGAGCCTCTACGGTGGTGGAGGTATAGGAGATGGCCTTTACCGTGCCCTTGGTTCCGTCAATGGAGATGTAGTCGCCCACCTTGATGCGGCCGGCCATGAGCGAAATGCCATAGTATAGGTTTTCAAGAATATCCTTCATGGCGAAACCGATACCCGTTGACAGACCGGCAGAGATAGCCACGATCCACGAGTTGTCGATGTTGAAGATTATCATGGTGATAAGCAGCCATGCTCCCCAAATAATTACCTGAATAAGATTGCGCCATATAGCGATATGGCTTGCCACCGCCTGTGTGCTGGCTTTGCGTTTTTCGGCCTTGGCTTTGCGCATCTCGCGGTTCATGAGATGGTAGTAGAGTACGTGCAGAGACACACGGTTGACATACGAGGCAATGAAGAACAAGGTGGCCACCTGCACTGCTCTCATGATGCTGAACGTGAACTTGGTGGTGTCGATAAGTCGACGGTTGAACAGTTCCCACGACGTATCGCTGAGGTTGAACACATCGGCTGCCCAATAGATGCTGATAAGTATGGACAGGGTAGCCAAGATGGGCGAAACGGCCGAGTAGATAAAGCGGAAGAACCATGTGCGGCTTACCGGTGTGTTGTCGTCAAAGTATCGACGCTTGGGATGGTTGCCGTACTGCTTGAGCAGGACAGAGAAACAAGTGATGGTCAAGATACACGTCAGCTGCATGGTCCACCAGATAAGCATCTCCACTGACAGCAATGTATAGCCCACGAGCGATGCTACATCGCTGGCAAGAAACACGAGGAACGACACCCAAGCATAGAACACGTCCGATGGGGGCAGCACCGACTTGTTGCGCCGCAGGGCTATCCATTGCCAAATGGTGCTGAACAGCAGCACAAAGGGCAGAATGATGCTTGTAAGGATGTTAGGGATGAGCACCACGCGGAACGTGATGACAAGAAAGCATATTGCCATGATGGGCACATAGATGCGCAGTCCGTGCTTGATTTGCACACCGTCGAGACGGATGAGCAGCGACAATAGGATGACACCCATGAGCCAGGCATACTCAACGAGCAGGCCGGAGGCCATGATGAGGAAATTTTGTGCTATCGACACACGCACCACGCCGAGCGTAGCAGCAAAGATGATAACCGTGGCCGCCAAGATAATGCAAATACGCTTCGACTTGAAGTGCATCTTGGCCTCCTCGCCGTCTTTGCCTCCCGACAGCCATCGCAGCAGGGCTTTGGCCTTGTTGCGCCTTACGAGCCGTGTCACCACAAAACCAATGGTCAGATAACTGGCACCTGCTGCAATCAATCCGTAGAACACAATAATAGCCAGCAACATGAAGATGATGCGGCTGTCCCAGTCGGATCGGTACTGCTTGGTGGGTTTGTATTTGTCGATGATGGTCTGTGTGGTCTCTTTCAGCTCGCCGTTAAAGTTTTGGATGATCGACCAAAACGTTTCGCCACTATTGGTGAAGATGCTGTTTTGTATCTCCCGATAGCGCTTGTTTGCATAGTCATTGAGGTTCTTGAGCCGCTGCTCGGTCACGTTGTAGATACTGATGTACTGTTGGTTTTCCGATCGGTTCTCGTTGAGCGTGTGACGTATATAGACGGCGAGCGTGAGACACACGTTGCGGTCCACCTTTGCCTTTTCCGACAGGGTGGAGGCGTACATCGTGCTAAGGTCGGCGATGAGGCTGTCGAAACGTGCTATTTCCACATTGGCGTTCTCCACGTACGACCGGAAAGGCCCCACTGTGTTTTTGAAATTCTTGTATTGTTCGGTAGCCTCATGGCAGGCGTACGACAGGTCGAACACATAGCCGCTCTTTTGCGAGTAGAGCATAATGGCATTCTGCTGACTCTTGTTCATGGTAGACAGCAGCTGGTTCATCACTTCCGCGTTCTGCTCCTTTCGGGCATCATTTTCATTTTCCAGCTTTTGCCGGTATTCCGTCAGTTCTATGCGCAACATGGCCAGCGTACCAGCCAAGTCGCGCTCCTTGAGCACCGCTCCGCTGGGCAGCACGGCCAATAGGAGCAACAGCATGATGACGAGCGTTCTCTTCTTCATATTGATAGTCAATTTGCGTGCAAAGGTATAAAAAGTATTCCACATTCTCCTTGCCCACACCTACAAAATAACAAAAGATAAATGTCACGCGGAAGCCACGCTCAGCTCGGCAACTTGTCTCCCCAAAACGCTTCATAAACAAAGATACCGCCTGCATATCCGCACCATCGGGCATTACGCAAAGTGAGCCGTCATTCAAAAAACAACCTCGCATGCGTTTGGCCGCAAGGCAATACTTTATTTCTTCAAAAGAAGAAGGTATCCTATCGCAGAAAATTTAAGCTATAATTTTTAAAATAATAGCTTAAATTTTAAAAATAATAGCTTAAATTTACAAGCCGCAGTAAGCCACTGTGACACAGCAAGTTACAAAACGCAGCAAAGGAGCTATGAAAAGTTTATAAAATATGGTAAACATCATGTTCATAGAAAATTAATAAGTTTGTATCTACACATTATGATTATTCTTCGTACCTTTGCATTGCATAATTATTAATAACACTAACGCTTATGAGAAAAGTATTACACTCTACTATGTTGCTGGTCATGGCTTTGATGGCTCAGTTGGCTATGGCACAGACAGTTGTTACGTTTACCGCTGGCACGGACAAAGGTGACCAGACTAGCGTTACAACCGCTGACAAGGTCAGCAAAGACGGCGTGACCATCGAGAGCACCAAAGGTGCATTCGGTGCAGACCAGTATCGCTTCGGTGCAAATTCTACCAACACCTTTACAACGACAGCCGGCAAAATCACCAAGATTGTGTTCACTTGCACTGCCAACGGCACGACAAAGTATGGCCCGGGCAACTTTACCACAACCGATGGCGAGTACACAGCCGATGGCAAAATTGGAACGTGGGTGGGCAACGCCTCTTCTGTTGTCCTTAGCACAAGTGTACAGGTTCGTGCCACGACAATCGAGGTAACCGTTGTCAGCGATGACCCCAACTACTTGGCCGCTCCCGTCATCTCGGGCGACGAGGTGTTCCAGGGAAGCACCACGGTGACAATTACCGCTGGCGAAGGCACAGAGACCTACTACACCGTAAACGGTGACGATCCTACCGACGACCGTGCCGAGCGCACACTCTACACCGAGCCTTTCACCATCAGCCAGACCACAACGGTGCAGGCCGCCGCTTTCAAGGGCGAGAACACGAGCGCTGTGGCCTCTAAGACATTCCAACTGCTGACGCTCACAGGCGACGGATCATTGGAGAATCCATACATCGTGGCCGACGTAGTGAACTTGGTGAACGCCGGGACAGCTCCTTCCGATTCGGTCTATGTAAAAGGCATCGTGTCGCAAGCAGCCACATCACTGTCGTCTTACGGCAACGTGAACTACTATCTCTCTGACGACGGCACCACCGAGAACCAGATTGAAGCTTACGGAAGCTACTACTTCAACAAGGCCGATTATACCGACACCAAGCAGCTTCCCGCCAAGGGCGACAACGTGGTGCTGCGCGGCACAATCACCAAGTACAACGATATTATCGAACTGGCTCGCGGCAACTACCTGGTATCGCTCAACGGCAAGACAACTCCCGATGTAATCGAGACCGACACGCTCACCTTCACGGCTTCTGAGGCTCTGGCTCAGCTGGCCGCTGGCACACAACCCACCAGCGTCTGCTACATCACGGGCATCATCAGCGAGGAGGTCGACACCACTGGCATGACACAATACGGCAACCTGACTTACTATATTTCTGACGACGGAACAACCGACAACGCGCTCTACGTTTACCGCGGCAAGAGTTTCAACGGTGCCAAGTTCACTAAGGACTTCTATCTGAAGAAGGGCGACAAGGTGAAGATTCTCGGTATCCTCAAGAACTACACCTATAACAGCACCACAACACCCGAGGTGGACGCTAACAGCAAACTGATTTCCGTTAACGGTGCGACGGCTGGCGTGAACAGCGTGAAGATGGACAACACCAACGCCGACGCCCCCTGCTACAACCTTGCCGGCCAGCGCGTAAGCAAGAGCTACAAGGGTGTGGTGATACAGAACGGAAAGAAGTTCTTCAACAACAAGTAACAACCACACGCATTGACGGCACTGACAGCATTGCCGTCTGTGCAGAACTTATTACTACCAATAAAGCCTAAGACCCAATGTGAGTCTTAGGCTTTATTGGTTGTTTGCAGCTAAACAGGTTTGTACGCAAATGGCAGTCAGGCCTTGATGGCCACTTGCTGCCAAACATTACGCTTGGTCATCGCCCGTGTATTGTCCCATAAAGAAGATGGTATTTGTGGAACACTCTGTTATGATATAAATAAATGGACGGTCGGCATGAAAATTCACGCGACGAGGCTCATCGGTATGCAAAGATGCCATCATCATTACGGCAGCAGTAACGGCGGCTGCCTTGGTTCCTTCCTCGCTGACTTCGATCTTCGCTTTCTGCAACATGGCCGAAACATACATAGAGGCATCGGCCATTTTGCTGAAGTCGGCCTTGCCAGCCATAAACATCGATGGAGCACCAAGATCTGAAATAGGCTTATTGAGTTGGGTCTCAGTGGTGATGGAAAAGCGGGGCAACTTCAAGTCGACGAGGCATTCTTTCATCGACTGTTTCATTTCGGCTAGGCTTTTTGCACTGAGCAACGACACAATATCGGAAGTCGACTTACCTTCAGCAGGCAAAATAACGGTCATGGCATAGGCTCCATTGCCATAAGGCAACGTGACGGCTGCATAGTCGTTGTTGTCGATGTATCTGAACTTATGGCTCTGATGCATCATCTGCACTTTCTTGATATCGCGCGTGTAACCATGGAAATTAACCGACTTGGTACCGGCTTTATCAAACTTGTTGGCCCATGATCCGTTAAAGTAGATAGCATTCATCAAAACGGCAGCCGTTCCGGGGTCAAGCGCATCTACAATCTTTGGAATCATGCCATCGGTCTGCTTGGCGCACCAACCGTTGATTTTGGACAACGCTTTCGGCGAGGCAAAATCCAAGCTCTCCACATTGGCACCATAGAGCGATTGCATGGTAGACACATAGTTGCTGTTAAGCGTTATCTGTTTGTTCACGGCTATGCAGTTGGCGATGTTTATCTTGGTCTGCCGGTCGAGACGCGAAGCCATGTCAATAATCGACTTGTAGGTATCGTTGAGTGTCTGCAACGAAGTGCCATCCAAACAAAGCGTCTTCATGATTTCGTCTTTCGTAACGCCATTAGCACCATTGGCTAGCATCCCCATCAGATAAGCCACACTAACGGGCGACACAACCTTGGAATCCATGCCGGCCTGAGTGCGAAAAAGATTGATGGCAAAATCGTTAGTTTGTGTCACAGCAGCAAGCTCAGCATCGCTCAAGATCATATATCCGGCATCCATATCGTCGTCTGTTGTTACATCTGCACGGTCACTTTTATCGTTGTGACCATTCGAGGTGGCACACGATGCGAGAGCAATGGTGGACGAAGCAGCAATTAAGGCCGACAAGCCCAGTTGTGAAATCTTTCTTTTCATAAAAGCTATCTTTTGTATTTATAATCGGTTTGAGCAAAATGTTCGTCTCATAAGCATAAATGCGCAAAGTTGCGAAATATTGCATGGAGTAGCGAAAAAACTTTTCGCTACTACGAAAGAATTATCATCCGTAGCACATGTTTTGCAACATTAATCCCTGTTGATGTAGCTAAAGCCAACAAAAGTCCCACACAAAACTTGCAAGACACAAGTTTGTATGGGACCTATCTTTATTAAATCAAAAATGAAAGAGAAAAACGATTCTTACTTTTCAGCATCCTCAACCTCTGTGGCTTTCTTGCGTGCTACACGCTTGGCTGGAGCCTTTTTTACGGCAGGTTGCTTACCCTCGTATTTCTCGCGCAATTTTTCGTTGGCCGCCTCTATCTTTTCCAACTTGGCCTGCAGACGCTTAATCTCCTGATCCTTCATCGTGATTTCATCACCTTCGTTCTTGATAGTGGTGAGCAACGAATTGAGCTGGTCGTTGTCTATCTCGGGCGGATAAAGGTCGTTTACACGAGTAATAAAGTCGCCCAATATATTCATGTAGTTGGTGAAAGCATCAAAGGGACTACTATAAATGCCTCGATCCAATCCAACATTCGATGGTTTGGTTGTCATGAAACGGAAGTTGTTGCTGGCCTGTAGGTAATCCCAATCCACATTAATGCGCGGATCATTGGCTATGCGCACACGTTCTGACACACTATAAAGCTTCTCGAATGCCTCGCGTTGCATAGGATTTCCCAGCCAGCTGCTGACATCGCGCTCCTCATCGACCCATGAGAGTGTATCGGGCACATAAACCTCACCCACGCTGTTGACCGAATCGAATATCTCGGACGGTGTGGCAAACGACACACCTTTCTGCTTGGCACAAACTGGCAAGGCATGGAGGAATTCGAGAATGTTGGAACTAAGTGGCTGGGCAATGCCCAAGGCCGACAATTCCATGAAGATATTGATCACCTGCTCTTCTTCAGGAAGACTGGCTATACGCCCGATATAGTTGTCGGCAAAGAGCGGATATCCCTCCCAGTTGGTATTGTTGAACCGCAGGCTCACGTCGTCGCTCAGCGTAATGTCGCGCATCAAGAGCTTAAGGTTTGGCGCAATGGCACAGTGGTACACATAGTGTGGGCTCTTCCAGCCAAGCACTTGCTTGGCTCCTTCGGTCAACATACCCTTGAAACCCATCTGAGCAGCTTGCAAACCGATGTCATCGCTGTAAATAAGCGAGGAGTTGCGAAGTACCGTGGGTTCCGCTCCAAAATATTCCTTGATTTTAAGGCACTGCTTCTTCACGTCAGCAGCAAAACAGGCCTCATCCTTCAGCGAGCTCAAGCCGTGAGAATAAGGCTCGGCAAGAAACTCCACGCAACCCGTTTTATACAATTCCTGAAGTTTCTCCAATACTTGCGGAGCATGCACTTCAAGTTGTTCAATACCCACACCCGACAACGAGAAGGCTACCTTAAAGAAGGTTCCGTTCTCCTCAATCATTTTTGCAATGGTGTTCAACGCCGGCATGTAGGAACGCTCTACAATGTCGTTGATGCTACGTTCGTTCTCGTAGTCATCATAATAGTAATGGTCGGTACCGATGTCGAAGAAACGGTAACGCTTCAGATGGACAATCTGATGTATCTCAAAATATAAGCAGATAGTTTTCATTGTTCTTTTTGAGATTTTCTCTCCACAAGTGACTCGGTGTACAAATCCATTCTTCTGGAGAAATTGTTTGATTAATGTTGAAGGTTTTAGTTTATTTCAGAGGTTACTCCAGTGTTGTGTACTGTTCATTATATCCAATGCAAAGTACGCATATAGAGTTCACGAATCCATCGTCCCACTTTCTCCCAGGTAATCTGGTCTACCTCGCGCTTTCCTTCCTCCTGTAGATAGCGGAACAAACTTTCGTTATGACAGATACTGTAAATGGCATCGGCAAGAGCATGAATATCCCAATAGTCAACCTTGATACAGTTGTTCAATATTTCCGCACAACCGCTCTGTTTGGAAATGATGGTTGGCGTGCCGCATTGCATGGCTTCAAGAGGCGATATGCCGAATGGCTCGGATACTGAAGGCATGACATAAACGTCGGAACACTTCAGACACTCGTACACTTGCTTACCGCGCATGAATCCAGGGAAATGGAAACGGTCGGCAATGCCTCGTTCGGCAGCCAAATAAATCATTTGATCCATCATATCGCCGGAACCTGCCATGCAAAAGCGTATATTACGGGTACGGTGCAACACCATGTTGGCCGCCTCCACAAAGTATTCGGGGCCTTTCTGCATGGTCAATCGGCCAAGGAAAGTTACCACCTTTTCCTTTCCCGTATGGTCGGGACGGGGTATGGCATTGTTTTCCTCGCTGAGCGGATAAACGGCATTGTGCACCGTGAACACCTTAGCGGGATCCTGATGATATTGGTTGATGACTGTTCTGCGCGTCAGTTCAGACACACACATGATGCAATCAGCATGATCCATGCCGTCTTTTTCGATGGAATAGACGGTAGGGTTGACATGACCACGACTTCGGTCGTAGTCAGTGGCATGCACATGGAGACACAAGGGTTTCCCACTAACCTGCTTGGCGTGAATGCCTGCTGGATAAGTGAGCCAATCGTGTGCATGGATAATGTCGAATTCCTCGGCACGTGCCACGACACCGGCAATGATTGAATAGTTGTTGATTTCTTCGTGCAGATTGCCAGGATAGCCTCCAGCAAATTCCATACAGCCGAGGTCGTTTACATGCATGAAATTGAAATCAGCATAAATATGATCGCGGTACCTATAATACTCCTGTGGATTCATAAGGTTCCCTACCCTACTGCTAACATATTCGTAATTGACATCACGATAGGCAATGGGAACACAATTCATGGGAACGATACGGGCAAACGTGTGGTCTTCATCGCCCCAAGGCTTTGGCAGACAAAGCGTGATGTCCACATCACCTTGAGCGTGAAGTCCTTCGGATATTCCGAAATTGGCAGTTGCCAAGCCTCCATACACATGAGGAGGATATTCCCATCCAAACATTAAGACTTTCATAGACGTGTCCTCCTAATGATTAAAATTTGTATTTTTCAAGTTGTTCCAAAGCGCGAAGAATCTCAGCAACGTTCATGGCAAACGACATGGCTCCTCTTCCATGGAATGGCGGATTACCGTCGAATAGCTCGGGTAGTGTACCCAAACAGTGATACATCATCTCTTCCTCGTATCCTACCATTTGGCGTTCAATAAAACTGAGCCGCGTCCGCTTATACAACTTCAGGCTAGCCTCCATATAGAAGCCGAATAGCCAAGGCCAAGCCGTACCTTGATGATAGGCATAGTCACGCTGGGCTTGGGGTCCAACATACATTGGGTTGTAGCCGCTACTCTTGGGCGATAGCGAACGCAAACCCTTAGCTGTAAGCAGTTCGCGAGTGCAGAAATCTATGATGCTCTTTTTTTGCTTATTATCCAATGGCGAATAATCGAATGCCACCGGGAATATCATATTGGGACGGACACTTTGTTCACGGAATTCACCATCCACATAGTCGTAAAGATAGCCAAAAGAATTGATAAACGTTGCTTCGAAAGATTGTTTGGCCTTATCGGCAGCATTCTCCAAACGCTCAGCATCCGTATGCTTGCCTGCCACACGGGCAAGCTCTGCTCCGAACATCAAATCGTTGTACCAAAGAGCGTTGAATTCCACGATATATCCCGTCCTAGGAACGATAGGACGTCCATTAGCTGTAGAATTCATCCATGTAATAGCCTTGTCTTTACCGTCGCATCTGACGAGTCCATTCTCGTCCAAGGAAAGGTTGGGATGTTGTTCATCTGCAATATAGTGGAGTATATCCCATACGAGTTTTCCATATTTCTCCAAACACTTGACCGTACCAACACTCTTAGCATATTGTTGAATGGCCCAAATGCACCATAAGGGCACGTCGGGCTGGTCTATTTCATACAAATTGACTGTGATAACTTTCTGCTCCATAAATTCGCGGAGTCCTTTCTCCGCTGTCTTCATGGCAGCTTCGAAGAAATCAAACTCCTCGATGGAAAGCGTCAAGCCTGGCAAAGAGATGAAAGTGTCGCGTGCGCGTGCCTTGAACCAAGGATAACCAGCCAAGATATAGGTTTCACCATTCTTATCCTCTACATGAAACTGATGGGCAGCGTTTACCAAACAATGGAAGAAATTGTCGCGAGGTGCACGCTCATCCACCTCTTCCTGAAAAAGAGTCTTCAATGTTCGTGGCTTAGACTCTGAGGTTGATGCAGCAAAGACAATGCTTTCGCCCTTGCGGATAGGAATCTCAAAATACCCAGGAGCATAAAGATCTTCGTTAGATGCATAGCCACGCTCCTGTTCCTTGGGATACTCTATGCCACGATACCAATCGGGCTGAAAAACAAATTGGTTTTTCTTTGAAAACTGCATGAACAAGTCCGGATATCCGGCATACATACAGGTTTTGATTCCGTTATCGACCTCCGAATAAGCACGGCTTGCCACAGCATTCTCATGTGTAAACTGCCGCACACTGCGAAATGCAAGGAAAGGACGAAAACGAAGGGTAGTGGCCGAATGGGCATCATCAAGGGTATAACGTATTAAAATCCGGTCTTCAAAATGTTGGAAGACTACCTCTTTCCTTAAGATGACACCACCGACACGATAGATGGTGGTAGGCACTGTGTCACAATCGAACTCACGTATGTACTTGTGACCATTAGGACTAAAATTGTTGCCCTGATACTTATGCAGGCCAAGGTTGAACTCCGCACCATGTTGTATGACCGTACAATCGAGAGATGAGAGAAGCACATGGTTCTCATCATCCAACCCCGGAACTGGAACAACAAGCAGTCCATGGTATTTTCGCGTATTGCAGTCTACAATCGTGGAGCATGAGTAAGCACCCGACCGATTCGTTCTGAGAATTTCTTTCCCCAACGAGTCTTGCAAGTTGGTCATCAGCGCTCTTTCGAATCTAAGATAACTCATAGTTCTCAATTAAGGCTTTATGTGGTTTAGATTAATTTTTTCAGGTAAGGAACTAACTGTAAACAGCAGGCTCCAGGCCTCCTTTTGTGTCCAAAGTTAACAAAAAACATACAAAACGCAAAGAAATATTGCACTTATTTTTGATAAAATAATGCAAATACTAGTTTTAAAAACATTTAAAATAGGAAATACAACAGGAAAATTCACTGTCTACGCACACAACAATAATGCAACGCAATGGTCTGCTACGAGTATTTCCTCAAAATAAGAAATTAGCCAAATTTATACAACCATTTTCTTCTATTCAATAATAGAATGAATAGTAAGCTAAAGTTCTTATTCTCTTTCCTTTCTGTAATAATATATAAGTCTATTAAGTAACTCCAAGCCAACAAGAAATATCCAGAAATTAAACTATTGCTGTCCGCTAAAACTCAAAATGGCATAAAAATCCTGCCCGAAGCCCCTTTAAAATGGGACTTCGGGCTTGCTTTTTCAAAAAGTAAGCCCCGTTAATCAAATAGACTTGGTTCGGGAGGCGTTTCCTTGGCCTCTTGAACCATTTT
>CAVKHW010000020.1:0-40823 GCA_963656105.1 Eggerthellaceae bacterium | reverse complement strand
TGAGAAGAACCGAGGCTAAAGACGGAGACCAATGGTTCTCTATGAATTATTCAGGCTAATTGCGTGTATCTGCAGCATCCGTAAGGCGCGAAATCAGCGCGCAAGAAAAGCCCAAAAGCATTTGTTTAAGGTTAGTTATCCTTCCGACAAATACTTTCGGGCTAATTTTATTTTTAGATGGCGATGTCAGCCGTCTGTTTTCAAAGATATACGGTTGGTTTACAGGCCAAGTCCCTTAAGGGCCTTATTTGCAGCCTCGTTCACCTTATCGTTCACCTTTTTCTGTCCTTCCTTCACCTTTTCGGCAGCCTTGGTTTGCGCCTTTGTCACTTCTTCATTAGCCTTGTTTTCGGCTGCAGTTTTGGCGTTGTTCACTGCGTTAGTTGCTGCGGTCTTGGCAGCAGTCTTAGCAGCCTCTGGTGCACTCTCCACAAGTTTCTTGGCTGCTTCGGGAGCTGATTGTAAGGCAGCCTTTGCCGTTTCTACAGTTGCAGCCGTGGCAGCGGCTTTTTGAATGTAGGGTGCAGCAAGTTTCACAGCATCATCAGTAACAGCCTGCTTAGCTTGATCGGCGGTAGTGGCTGCTGTAGTAGGCAGATTCTGGATACCTTCCACCAGACTGGCTATGGTGCTGTTGCCGCTTGTTGCCGACTTTATGCTCTCTGCATTCTGCGACAAGAACTGCTTAATAGACTGTCCGTAAGCCTTGGCTTCTTCCAATTTTCCAGCATTGACCAGAGCCTTATAAGTAGCTTGCAGTGTTGCCAACGTGGTAGTAAGCGTTTTGGCATCATTGGCTTGCAATGCCTGAGCCACTTGGTTGGTTAGTGCGGAAATGGTGGAGTTGGTTTCTTCGGTAAGATTGCTGGCATCTATTGCCTCCGCAGAATCGACCTGTGCTGCAACGCTATCAGTTGCTTCTGCATTCTTACTGGTGCTTCCGCCGCAGCTGCTAAAGGTAATGGCAGCAATAACGGCGACGGCTAAAAAAGTTTTTCTCATGATGTGATTATTTAAAAAATGTTGATCGAAATTCTGAAAACTTAGTAACATAGCGTCTTAGCGAGGCAAAGCCGTTCAGATGAGCCTCACATTATGAATAACGCCAAATATGGTCTGTTGTGTATTTCGTTAAGTTGATTTAACAATAAATCCCCACAAACATGCCTGTTAGACCGTTTGTGGGGACTATTGTTATTGCTCCCTATCTAAAGGAAACACAATGTTGAACTATCTAGGATTAGATAATTTCGCTCCAGTCTTCCTGACTCTTGCGCACATACGACTGGTAGCGGCGTTTTGCACTCTTCTCAGTCTCAACAAAGAGTTCTTCGGCATTCTCCGGGTCAGCTTTCTTCAACGAAGAGAAGCGCACCTCACCCATGAGATACTCATGGAACTTATCCCACTGCGGAGCCTTTGAATCGAGCTGGAACGGGTTCTTGCCTTCCTTGGCCAGTTCGGGATTGAAGCGCCACAGATGCCAGTAACCGCACTGCACAGCCAAAGCCTCTTCGTGCTGTGAACGGCCCATGTTGCGCTTCTCCTCCTTTGTACCCTTGATACCATGGTTGATACAGGGAGCGTAGGCAATGACGAGCGATGGTCCGTGGTAAGCCTCAGCCTCGCGAATAGCTTTCAGCGTCTGCGCGTTGTCGGCACCCATGGCCACCTGAGCCACATAGATGTAACCGTAAGTTGTCTCCATCAAGCCGAGGTCTTTCTTGCTGATGCGCTTACCGCTTGCAGCAAACTGGGCGATGGCACCGATAGGTGTAGATTTCGACGACTGCCCACCGGTGTTCGAGTACACCTCTGTGTCGAGCACAAGGATGTTGACATCCTCGCCTGTAGACAGCACATGGTCGAGACCACCGTAACCGATATCGTAGGAAGCACCGTCACCACCGATGATCCATTGTGAACGCTTCACAAGATAGTGCTCCAGAGTCTTGAGCTCTGTGCAGATGGGGCAACCCTTCTCGGCACCAGCGGCGATCAGCGGCTTCAGCTCTGCAGCGGCAGCTTTTGATCCGTCAGCGTCGTCCTTGTTGGCAATCCAGTTGTCGGCAGCAGCAACAAACTCGGCCGAAGCGGCATCGCTGTCCTTAGCCTGAGCGAGAAGATAGCAGATGCGCTCCTTCATCTTCTTGTTGGCCAACGACATACCCAAACCGAACTCACAGAAATCTTCGAACAGAGAGTTGTTGAAAGCCGGACCCTGCCCCTTCTCGTTCTTGCAGTAAGGCGTAGAAGGAACAGAAGCCGAATAGATGCTCGAGCAACCTGTGGCGTTCGCAATCATTTCGCGATCACCAAAGAGCTGGCTGATGAGCTTCACATAAGGAGTCTCACCGCAACCTGCGCAGGCACCGGAGAATTCAAACAGCGTCTGTGCGAACTGCGAATTCTTCGGACTTTGCTTGATATCGATCAGGTCTTGCTTAGACTTCACGTTCTTCACCAAGTACATCCAGTTGTCAGCCTCTTTCTTCATGGCAGGATCGTCCACGTTGAACGGCACCATCTTCAGCGCCTTAACGACCTCACCGGTCTCCTTGTTCTTCTTGCCCGGGCAAACGTCAACACAGTTGCCGCAACCCAGACAGTCGAGCACTGATGTTTCCATACGGAACTTCATGCCCTTGAACTGCTTCGGAGCGAGTATATCTTGTGTCTCGCCGTCGAAGCCGGCAGCCTCCTGCTCGTCGAGGACAAACGGACGGATACAACCGTGAGGACAACAGAACGAACACTTGTTACACTGGATACAGTTCTCTGCATTCCAAACAGGAACGAAAGTCTCCACGCCACGCTTGTCGTAGGCGGCGGTGCCGGTCTGCCAGGTACCGTCGGTTGTGTCGAACTTCACGAAGTCGGAAACCTTCAGCAAGTCGCCAGCCTGTGCGTTCATCGGACGTACAATTTCCTTAACGAATGCGGGAGCGTCGTCCTCAACCTGTGCATCGTCAGCCAAGTTGGCCCAAGCAGCATCAACGGGCAGTTGCTTGTACTCGCCACCGCGATCCACAGCACCGTAGTTCTTGTTGACCACATCCTCACCCTTCTTGCCATACGACTTCACGATGAATTTCTTCATCTGTTCCACAGCCAGTTCGGTAGGAATAACCTTTGTGATGCGGAAGAAAGCCGACTGCAGGATGGTGTTCGTGCGGTTGCCGAGTCCGATCTCCTGACCAATCTTTGTAGCATTGATATAATATACAGTGATGTTGTGCTTGGCAAAGTAGCGCTTCACCTTGTTGGGGATGAAGTTCACCAGTTCGTCTCCGTCAAAAATGGTGTTGAGCAGGAACGTACCGCCATCGCGCAGGCCGCGCGTCACGTCGTACATGTGCAGATAAGCCTGAACATGGCAAGCCACGAAATTAGGCGTGTTCACCTGATATGCGCTGTGGATAGGTTCATCGCCGAAACGCAGGTGCGAGCAGGTAAATCCGCCCGACTTCTTGGAGTCGTACGAGAAATAAGCCTGGCAATACTTGTTGGTGTTGTTACCGATAATCTGCACCGAGTTTTTGTTGGCTCCGACAGTACCGTCAGATCCCAAACCGAAGAACTTGGCCTCGAAGAGCGTATCGCCGCCCATGGGGATTTCCTCCACCTCGGGCAGACTGGTGAATGTGACATCGTCGACGATACCCACAGTGAAATGATCTTTCGGAGTGTTGAGATCCAGATTGTTGAACACCGAGATAATCTTTGCCGGTGTCGTGTCGGAAGAACCCAAACCATAACGGCCACCAACGATAAGAGGCTTGCGCGGGTCATCGTAGAGAGCAGCCTTTACATCGAGGTAAAGCGGTTCGCCGTCGGCTCCTGGCTCCTTCGTGCGGTCAAGCACAGCGATGCGCTTCACCGTGTCGGGGATGGCCTTGCAGATGGCCTCCACGCTGAACGGACGGTAAAGGTGTACGGCAACCATACCCACCTTCTTGCCCTGTTTCACGAGGTAGTCGATGGCCTCGCGGGCTGCTTCGGTGGCCGAACCCATCAGCACGATAATGTGCTCGGCATCGGGAGCGCCGTAATAATTGAACAGATGGTACTCGCGACCCGTAATCTTGGAAACTTCGGCAAGATGTTTCTCCACGATGGCCGGTATGGCATCGTAATACTTGTTGCAGGCCTCACGATGCGTGAAGAATGTTTCTGGGTTCTCGGCTGTACCGCGAGTGTCGGGACGCTCAGGCGACATGGCTCGGTCGCGGAAACGCTTAATCCACTCGGGGTTGACCAGCGGACGGATATCTTCCATATCCATCTCTTCCACCTTGTGGTACTCGTGCGAGGTGCGGAAACCGTCAAAGAAGTTGATGAATGGCACCGAGCTCTCGAGTGTTGAGAGATAAGGAACAGCGGAAAGATCCATCACCTCCTGCACCGAACCCGAGCAGAACATAGCGAAACCCGTCTGGCGGCAAGCCATGACATCCTGATGATCACCGAAGATACAGAGAGAGTGGCTGGCCAACGTACGTGCCGACACATTGAACACGCAAGGAAGCAGCTCGCCTGCAATCTTGTACATATTGGGGATCATCAGCAGCAAGCCCTGCGATGCAGTGTAAGTAGAGGTCAAGGCACCGGCCTGCAGGGAACCGTGAACAGCACCAGCGGCACCAGCCTCAGATTCCATTTCCTGTACGCTGACAGTCTGACCAAAAAGATTCTTACGCCCCTTGGCAGCCCATTCGTCGACGTGCTCGGCCATAGGAGAAGACGGGGTGATAGGGTATATACCTGCTACCTCAGTGAACATATAGCTCACATGAGCAGCTGCGGTATTACCGTCACATGTCATGAATTTCTTTTCTTTTGCCATTTTTCTTAAAATAGATGGTTAATGTTTATGTATAGTTGTGTTTATTGTTTTTTGAACGATTGTTTCGCATATCTTCCATGCTGCGCGTCATTGCGTCTGGTGGACGCCTTTTGTTCTGTCCCCAGAACCGCCGTCAGTAGAGAAAGCCGAAGAGCCAAAGCGGTATTTGGTTGTCGCGACCCACTTCCGTGTTGTACCGCGCATAGATGGTATCGCCCGTGTAGCGCACCTTTGCGGCCGCGTGGGCATCGCAAACGCGGTATTTCTGCCGTCCGTCGATGAGATAGTATTGTGTTTTTGTACCTTGGTTTACGAGATGGTCTTTCCACATCGTGTTGACAAAAAATGTTTCCATGACATCTTGTTCATCCACTTTGATGGGATAGATGGCATACATCAGGTTCGGATTGTGCATCATCACCTTCGCCGGCTTCTTGGGAAAGCGTTGCCCGGGCGAATAGATCATATTGATGAGGCGCGCATCGGCCAGATATTTGATATAGTTCATCACCGTGGCTCTGCTGGTATCTATCTGTTGCGCAAGCTGCGACACGTTGGGAGCCTGCGGCCCGTCGACAGCGAGAAGGTAGAACAATTTTTTGATTTTTGTGAGATATTTCAGTTCTATTTGCTTGATGAGCAGTATGTCCACCTCGGTCATCATGTTCATCGTCTTGAGCAAATTCTCCGAAAAGTTGTCGTGTTCCAGAAAGAACGGATAGAATCCGTGGTGCAGATAGTCGCGGAAATAATTGGCCGGGCTACACACAGGAAGTATCTTCTTTACAATATGTTCGTGGTTGCCGACAATCTCGTCGAGCGTATAGGGCTGAAAATTCTGGCCTGTCATCAGGTTCAGATACTCGCGGAACGAGAAACCGCGCAGGTTATAACTTTTCACTATGCCGCCAATCTCCGGATTTTCTTCCTTTAACCGCATGACGCTCGACCCGGTGAAGATGATTTTGAGCTGTGGGAAAAGGTCGTGGCACAACCGCAGCTCACGACTCCAATTGGGTTGTTTGAACACTTGGTCGATAAGCAATACCCGTCCGCCTTGTTGCACGAAATCGTTGGCAAAATCGGCAAGCCCGCGCCCCTGAAAATAGAAATTGTTCATATTGACATAGAGGCACTTACGATCGTCAGTCCCAAAATTTTCCTTGGCATACTGCAACAGAAACGAAGTCTTTCCCACGCCGCGTGTGCCTTTGATGCCAATAAGTCTTTCGCTCCAGTCGATTTCATCCATTAGACTCCGTCTGACTGGCGCTTGGCTATGCTCCACAAGGTAGGCATGTGTGCGAAAGAATACTTCCATTGCGGTGTTTTTGACTTGCTCAGTATTATTTCTGCAAAGGTAATATTTATTTTTTTCTTTGCAAAGTCAAGATAGCAAAAGTTTCTTTTTTTATTTTTTTTAATTCTCTCACATCGTTGCAAGCGACAAAGCCCAAAAGGCATGCTTTCACGTCCAACCATCAGCTAAATATTCGTTGCATTCTCAAGAAAAAGCAATTTCACTGGAAGAGTTGCCACAAATGTAAAGAATGTTCTTTAAAAACATCATCTTGCAGAGCATCGCTTTTAGCGAAGAAAACAAGGGCAAGAGTGGTGAAGCGGCATCGCAAAACGGCTATTGGAACACGATTTGAACACCAGCATCATGCCATAAACGGCAAACGGTCATGCAATTGATCATATATCGCAACCATAAAGACCAGCAACCTGCATGGAATTGGGCATCTATCGCAATGCGAAAGAACATCTATCGAACGGGCAACGACCAGCGGTTTCAATACATATCGGTGCACCCGAGCACAACATTCTGTCTGCCAACCGATTACAAAAACGCCCATTTTTGCGATTTTCGGGCGCAATCATTCTGCGATTGCTAATAACGCCGTTTTCAGAAGGGTATTTGTCATACTATTTACACACCACATAGCACTTATCATCCTTATCCGTTTACGCTGATCTAAAGCCACACGCAAAACATCCGTCCGCTCATGTTTCATTCTGTAATTGATGTTGCATCTCGAACACAAATAAGCATCGCTAAAGCAGAAAACCAACCACCAATGAGCGTCATAGACGAAAAGCAGCTACGGAGATGACCGTGATTGTCGTCTTTTTCGTAATTTTGCAGAAGCCAACCATTAACCAACTCCTATGGACTTGTACGTTTTCAATCCCGAACACGACATCGTGTTAGCCAGCAACAGCCAACACATAACGCCTCCCAAGGCAGCCAGCCAGCTGCGCCATGACTTAGGCTTTCTGCCGGCTCTGTGGGCAGGCGCATCCGATGTGGTTCTTGTGGACGATGCCGCCTTTTCGCACCAAGCCTTTGACAAGCTGGGGCGCCACCTCCGCTGCACGCTGGTCGAGCGCCAATCGTTGCGCAAATTATTGACCACTGTTGCGCCAGCCGATTTGCGTTTACGTCCTTGGGGATGGGATCGACAAGTAGCAAGAGAGTTGAGCGAGCTTGGAATCTCCGGCGAATTGTTGCCCACCGAACAGCAACTGACCGCCATACGAGGCATGAGCCACAGAAAATGGGCAGCCCAACATTTGCTCAACCCTTTATCTACAGAACGAGCACTGATTGGCCAAAGCCATGCAGCAGAGACACTGGATGCCTGTTGCGCCTTGATACAGTCCTTTGGTTCGGCTATCGTAAAAGCTCCCTGGAGCAGCAGCGGGCGAGGTGTCAGGCGCATAGAAGCCTCCAATATCGCTCCCCAGCAGCTTGGATGGATGGCACGCATCATTGCTGACCAAGGCTGCATCATGGTTGAACCTTGTTATAATAAGGTGATAGACTTTGGAATTGAGCTAACAAGCGACGGACAGGGAACGGTCTCTTTCCGTGGCCTTTCGCTTTTCTACACCGACCATGGAGCCTATGTGGGAAACCTTGTTATGAACGAAGAACAGAAATGGCAACTGCTGAGCAGTTATGTAAACAAAGATTTACTGAAAGAGATTGTAACTCATCACTGTGACGTTTTGGGCGAGGCTTTAAAGAACGTTTATGCTGGCCCGCTGGGCATTGACATGATGATAGTGCGCCATGAAGAGGCACTGAAAATCCATCCCTGCGTGGAAATGAATCTTCGGGCCACCATGGGGCATGTGGCTCTGCTAATCTGACGATCCCTGATGCAGGCTGACCACGGCGACGTAGCTTTCTGTATGTGCGCAACAATTATCGCCCCACGTTTTGACCACAAACGCTCCTGTTTCTCAACTATTTGATTTACCTTTGCATACAACTGGCAACACAATGCCATAAACAACATAACATACCACAACATGACCAACAAGAAGACTGCCTACGACCAGACCATCGCCCAAGCCAAATGTTTAGTGGAAGGTGTCAGCAATCGCGTGGGTGCCCTTGCCAATATTGCCGCTCTGTTAAAAGAAACTTTCCCCCATTATTTTTGGGTGGGGTTTTATCTCGTAGAGGACGGGAAACTTCAGCTCGGACCTTTCCAAGGACTCGTGGCTTGCTACTCCATCGACAAGGGGCGCGGGGTGTGCGGCTCTTCATGGGAAAAGCAACAGACACTCATCGTACCCGATGTGGAACAATTTCCAGGACACATAGCTTGCTCGTCACGATCGCGATCCGAAATCGTGGTGCCTGTGTTCAAGAACAACTACGTGATAGCGGTAATTGACGTGGACAGCGAACAGATAGCCGCTTTCGACACCACCGACCAAGAAGGACTCGAACAACTGGCCTCTATTTGCAGCAACCTCTTCTGATGGGCTACAGTTTACCGACCGCGAAAAACATCATTCACACTAGCAACACACATCGCAGAATTGCAAACGCAACAACTTATTCAGAACATGAAAAAAGTTATAGCTCTTATCATCACACTCCTCACATTGGCTAGTTGTGGAGAACGCTCTCCACAAGAACTGTTCAACGACTCCAAATCGGGCGTTGTGCTAATACTCAACGAGTTTTATTTTGTAATGAAATTACCCAACGGCAACTCCTTGTATTTCACAGGCATTGACAAGGATGGAAGTCTGAAGAATTTGACATTCGAATACAACGACATCAAGAACAAACGCCAAACACTCAGCGGAACAGGTTTCTTCATCGACAAGCAGGGCACCATCATGACCAACCGACACGTAGCACAGCCCTCCATCGACAAGACTGCCGTGAAGGAAAGCTACAACAACTTAGTGTCGTCCATCAAAAACTACTTTGCTACACAAATGGATGAGCTGGCTGAAGAATACCAAAACCTCGAAAGCCAAAAGAGCTCCTGTTACTCCTACGATTACAACGGCTTTCCTTATGAAGACAACGATAGACTGCAGGAGATAGCCAACAGACAAAGCAAACTGGAAGAACAATTCAACGAGCTGAGGGATATACGCGATTCGATGAACGACCACGTGTCGCTCGACGAACTTAAAATATCTGTCGTATGTGAAATCGGCATCGCCTACAACAACACGTTCGTAAGTTCGGACAAAGATTTTCTCGACAGGAATCCGTGCGTTGTAACGAAAGTATCAGGCAAAGAGGATACCGACCTGGCTCTCATCCAACTGAAAAACAAAACCACACCAACAGACGCGCATGTATTCGATCCCAACGGAAACGTCGAACAAACAATAGTGGAAAAGGTAAAAGGTCTGTTCTCGTCACACAATGACGACATCTTGCAAATAGACCAGCAACTATACATGATTGGCTACAACGCCGGACCAATGTTAGCCAACACCAAACAGGGCATACAGGTTCAGATGACAAGTGGCAAGATAACCCAACTGCCCGACGGCGACCGTCTGCTCTACAGCATCCCTACCGTGCAAGGCTCAAGCGGTAGCCCCGTCATCGACAAGCAGGGGCGTTTAGTTGCCGTAAACTTCGCCAAACTGGCCGTGAGCGACAATTTCAATTTCGGCATTCCTATCAACAAGATTAAGGCTTTTGTAAAACCATAAGAACCACAAGCTAATACTCGATTGGCTAAAAACAAATTACACAACATGAAACAATCCTTTAGCATCTATAAAACCATCCAGAAGATTGGAGGAAAAGCTGTTTCCATCATACGAGACACTACTGTTTCCACTATGTGTTCAGTTGCACTGATAGCGGTTTTCGCACCCATGTACAAGGCCATTGCACAGAGCGACACGGAGCATCTGGTACCAATGGATTCTATCCGCTTAAGCGATCCCTGCATACTGGCCGACAAATCCACGCATACTTATTATATGACTGGTACGGGCGGTATGCTTTGGACGAGCAAAGATCTGAAGTTCTGGAGTGGCCCAAAACAAGTGGCCCAGACCAACCCTATGTCGTGGATGGGCTCCGAACCCATGATATGGGCAGCCGAATTGCACCAATACAAAGGGAAATACTTTTATTTTGCAACCTTCACCAACCGCAATGTCATCATTGATGAGGTGCGTGGCAACAAGATAGAACGACGTGCCTGCCACGTGCTAAGAAGCGACAAGGCTGAAGGTCCCTATAGCCCCTTTGGTGACAAAACATACCTCTCGGCAAAACAACCCACTCTCGACGGTACTTTGTGGATAGACAACGACGGAAAGCCCTATATGGTATATTGTGGCGAATGGTTGCAAAACTGGAACGGAACCATCGAAAAAATACAGCTCAAACAAGATCTCAGCGGTACGAAAGGAAAAGCAAAGGTGTTGTTTCGCGCATCAGACAGTCCATGGAGCAAGGAAAAGAACCAACAAGGCGAAACAATTCCCAACAAGGTGACCGACGGCCCTTGGCTGTTCCGGACAGAGACCGGCAAGTTGGGCATGTTATGGACTTCGTGGATATACGACGTTTACACGCAGGGCGTGGCATACTCAGAGAGCGGCACGCTCGATGGACCGTGGGTGCAGGAACCATTGCCTATAACGCCGCCTAATTACGGACACAGCATGCTTTTCCAAACTTTCGAAGGACAATGGCTCATGTCTGTACATAGCCATTATGTGAACCAACAGGGACAATACATCCGCGTGCCTCATTTGTTCCGTGTGGATCTCAGCGGCGACAAACTGAAGGTGCTGGACGAATACAGGCCTTAGACACTGGCGTTTGGAACAGCCTCGACAACGGTAAGCACCTCGCCGTCTACCCTAAAGCGAATATCGAAATTGCCAAACGGCATTCCGTATACCTTATCAGCATCGTGATGATAGTGGGGACGCGGATCAAGAGCTAACACCTGACGCAGAACTACCGCAAGCTCGGTACCCAACAGATGTTCCACATCAGTTGGCACGACCACCGAAAGACGGCACATAGGATGACTGTCTACAAACCCCGACCGTACGTTCGAATGACTATCGGCATAAGCCACGTAAGGCTTGATGTCGTAAATAGGCGTTCCGTCCATAAGATCGGCTCCCTTAACATGAACCACAGGACCACAAGGGCTTTCCCACTCCACATAGTCCAACCTTACGGATGATAAGCCAAGGGGATTGGGACGGAAAGGCGAACGGGTAGCAAAGACCCCCATACGCACATTGCCTCCCAAGACGGGAGGACGCACTACCGGGCTCGTGGCTTGATGCCGATTGGCCGAGAATGACCAAATAAGCCAAAGATAGTCGAATGCTTCAATGCCACGCAGAGCGTCTGCATTACGCCAAGCTGGTTCGAAAACTATGGTACCCAACAAATCGGGCACCAATCCGCTCTGCTTGGGGATACCAAACTTGGACGCAAAAGGTGAATGGAAATGGGCTATGGGAGAGATTGTCATAATGGAAGAAAGCGCTAAACATCAAGGCATCAAGGCATTGATATTGAGATCGAAAGACAATATGAGCAGCACAAGCACCTCGCACCAGCATACAATAACGGGCACATACATATGTGGGGCGTTAGACTGGTAAGGCTTGTAGGTCTCGGTAACGCGATGCATGCCACGCTGAAAGACATAATAAATAATCGATGCGGTAACAAAGCCTATGAACAAACCTGCAAGGATATCGCCGAAATAATGAACCCCCAAGTACAATCTCGACCAACAGGTAACTATCGACCACAGCACCATCGTCAACGTAAGCAAATGCCTGCGAAAAACATAAAAGGAGAAAATGGTTATCGACCAACAATTGGCCGCATGAGCCGACGGAAAGCCAAAACGCCCACCCCGATAACCATTCACGATATGAACAAGAGGCGATATGGGATTATCGGTATTGGCAGGGCGCAGTCGACCCACGACCGAACGCAATACTGATCCGCTCACTTGGTCATTTATCGTGATGAGCAAAGCTATTACCAACAGGCAAACAACATTGACACGCCAAGGGAAAGAGCGAAACATCACGTATGCAAAACTCAGATAGAACGGCAACCAAACAAAGCGATCGCTGAACAACTCCATGAAAATATCCCAATAACTGTTGTGACAACCATTGATGGCCAAGAATATCTGGGTATCCCAATCAAGGATAGTTTGGAAAAAAGAAAATAGCAACAAGTCTGTCATAATATCTTTTTATGTGTGGCTGGCCACAGGGAAACTTGTTCACCTGCTGGCTATGTCATCAAAGAGTATTTGTAGCAGCGCCTTCCCCCGACGCA
Organism: Eggerthellaceae bacterium; assembly: GCA_963656105.1. GTDB lineage: Bacteria > Bacteroidota > Bacteroidia > Bacteroidales > Bacteroidaceae > Prevotella. Next base: position 28,359 of record CAVKHW010000020.1, on the reverse strand, counting down.
GATTTTTGCCTTTACAAGTGCCCTGATCTATAACCGTTCGACCGAGTTTGTTGTCGAACACCATTGTATTGTCGTTGTCAATCAGTCCTATGCCGTCGTTCATCAAGAAGAAAGCATAATGGGGAACTGCTGCATCGAATATATCTTTACTGAATGTCATATCAGCGTGCGAGATGCCTAGCTGTCCTAACAACGTAGCTGCTATGTCTTGCTGCGAGGCCCATGTATCAACCGTTTGCCTACATGCGACAGCGCCTCCCGTCCATATCATAGGACAATGGTAACGCCACGTCTGGTAGTTGTCGGCATCGTGCGGCCATGCCCCAAGATGGTCAGGAACGATGATGACCAACGACCGCTCCCAACGCGGCGACTTGCGTAGCGCCGACACAAAGTCGCCTACGCAACTGTCTGCATAGGCAAACGCATTGAGCGTCTTGTCTTGCAATCGTCGATAGGGCACATCGAACGGCTCATGCGAACTCGATGTTTGGATAACGCGCAGCATAGGCGCATCGTTTTTCTGTGCCTGCAGATCAGCCTTCACGCGCGCAAAAAGGCGGTCGTCGGGTGCTCCCCACTTACTTAGACGGTCGGCCATTGGAAAATCCACGTCTTCGGTAATCGTCGCAAATCCCTGATTGACGAGGAAAGAACGCATATTGGTAAAGTCGGCATCACCACCATAATAATAGTGTAGACCATAACCCTTACGCGCCATGTGGGCAGCCAGCGACGGAATGGCCGCAGTCTTCTTGGGATATTTCATAAGGCTCACCACTGAGGGCGACGGGTATCCTAAAAAGATGGAGACAAGTCCACGGTCGGTGCGGAAACTATTGGCATAAAAATTAGAGAAGAACAGCCCGGTCTGCTTAAGGGCATTGAGCTGAGGCGTTACGCTCGTCAACCGTCCGTGAATATCAGTATCCTGAGCGTGCATCACCGTATCGGAGAAACTCTCAAGAATGATGATATAAACATCGGGGCGTGCTGAACTCAATACCTGTGTGTGCTGTGTGGCACCGACGGGCTTATTCATTTCGGCTACGAGCTGATGCGCTTCTTTGTCATCCATAAACCGATATTGCGAGGCGAAATCTTCCTGATGGGCCATGCTCTCCATGAAAGAGAACAACGGGTTGACTGCAGCATGGTTAAGCACCGTGCACTGCGAGAAATAAGCCTTACCCGTATTGGCTGACGACACGGTAATACCACCGCGAATGGGCAAGAACAGGGCTGCCAAAAGCAGCAACTCGACTACTATAGGCCATAATCGGTATTTACCGTGAGGCTGAAAGGCTTTGAGGTAAAGAAGGTGAAACACCAAACTGTATATAGCAACAAATACAGATACGGCCAACACTGCCAAAAGTGCTTGCCCCCACTCCACACTTGCCAACGCATCGGAAGGTGATGATGTGATAAAGAAAACGGGAGTGCTGTCGAGTGGAAAACGCCAATAACCATAAAGCGCAAGGTTGGCCACAAAACTTAGGGCAACTGCCACCGAAGCCAAACCGAAATAGGCAGCAAGCAACCAACGCCACCACACGGCAGCGCGCTGATGACGAAACCACACAAACGGCAAATCGCTCAGCAACAAGACAAATGCGGGAATGGCAGTAAGATAACCGGCCATGGACAAGTCGAGCGTCAGTCCATGACTGATAACAGAGAATAGACCATTCAGTCCTCCACCGTAAATAAGCAGGAACACGGGCTTTTGAAAGACGAAGAGCAACGTCCATGCCACAAAAGTGGCTATAATCAGGTATATCTTGTGCTTCAAGGTTACTTATCTAAGTTCTATCTGTTCACCTTTTGTGCACTCGAACCAAGGCTCCGTATCACGCAACGCTATGTCGTCGTATTCGAACGGTGCAACCACTGTGTCGTTGCCATCAGGGAGCAACAATCCCATCTTTCCGTCTTTTTGGGCAATGACAGGCATTGTCATCAAGTCGTCTACATAAACATAGGGAGTGCGAAGAAAATCGTATTGCGGCGACACGAGAACATGGCCCTCCTGGTCTTTCATGCCATACTTGCCATTCTCTTCGAACACCTCATGATAGCGTACATACTTGGCTTTCATGCGATCGACATAGAACGCCATGGTTTCCTCGTCCCCAATCATACTGAAAAAATAATGGAACGAGTCGCAGTAGTTTGCAATGGCACGAGCCACAAGCATACGCCATGAGAGGTCTTTGATGACCTTACGATTGAGGTCGATGTAGCGAGCCATCGCCTCTTCACGCTGTGCCACCGTAAGTGTTTTCATCTTTGCCTCAAACTTTTCGAGCATGGTCAACGAACCATGCATGGCCTTGATGTAACGGTGTATCTGCCTACCCATTTCGTTGGCAAAGAACTTGTCGACCTGACGAGTCTCAATCTCTTCTCTGAACAGTCCTTCCATAGCCTTGGTTAAGTTTGGTTTGTATTACCACAAAAGTACAAACAATCTGTCAACTAACCAAGAGAAATCATCTTTAATTGGTTTTTATTTCGTAGACATTATGATTTCCGCTCATACCAACTGCACCCGCGTAAGGCATCTCGATGCCTGCGGCCTTGCCGTCAGCAGCCTGTCGGCTGCCATAGGGGCAATGTCTTAGAAACTATACGAGAAACCGAGCGAGGTGTACTCCTTGAACATCCAGTATCCATGATGATCGTCGCGCGCACGCGAATCATCGAAACGCGGATAGACAAAAAACTTGGCGGCAATGTAACGGTTGAACTGGAAACTGAACGTGTTTTCGAATTCCATCTCGGCCCGTTCGTAGGTGGTATAGCCATAGATGCGCGACCGCCAGCTGATGTTATTGCAGATATTCCACGTCACATCAACGGTCAGCTGCGAACCGAAGTCGTTGAGAGCATGGTGATCTGCCTCAATGCCGTAACGGGTGGCAAGAGCCACACGGTCGACAAACTTGAAATTGTATGCCAACGGAGCGAGATGAACACTGCCTTTTAGCCGTCCCTTCAACCAATTCACATTATAGTCCATACCGACAGACACATTGACATTGAGCGGTGACATGAAATCGGAATACACATAATTACTGTTGGTGGCAAAGTTTCGCATGAATTGCGTGGAAGCCACCATCTGAAAAGTGTAATACCACCGCTTGGTGGCCTGCACACCCACCTTACCCGTATAGCGCAACAAGTCCTCTGACGTTTTCAGACTGTGCAGCGAGTCGCCTGACGATGTCTGGAAGCCCAATTTCATTTCGAGCGTATTTTCCCATTTGAGCTTCTGTTTGTTGTTGTAGTTGGCCTTCAGCGTTAGCGAACCTACCATCGAGTAGTTGCTTTGTCCGCCTTTATACCAGTTGCCAGAAATATAGTTTTGCAGGAACTGCAAATAATAATCGCCGCTGAATGACCAGAAGTTAGGCTTCAGCACAACGAGATCCACCACATCGGGCATCACTTCCTTCGGTTTGGTTTGTTCTACCTCAACCTCGGGCCGGTCAGTTATAGTACGTGGGGCCAGCACTGGGCCGGCCTTTTCGATTTGCTTTTCCGTGCCACTCACCAAGTCGGGACGCTGTAGATAGACATGCAACAAATAGTCGTCGACGGGAGTCAGATTGTCGGAAAGCGAGAATGCCTTGTGTGCCACACCCTTGTAAAAGGTCATGGGCAGGAACATCGGGGCCAACGTTTGTCCACTGATAGCCGCCGGCGCCTTTACGCTATCGGTGTAAAGCGAGTCGGCAAAAACTCGTAACGAGTCGGCATATTGACGTGCAATCTTGTTCTCTGCGCCCAAGGCACGGTTGTTCGAACGTGAGCGATATTGTCCCTTAGCCGTTGCAGAGACCGACAACAGAATCAACATTAGCAAAAGGTTGCGGGATATATGGCTTCTAATAAGCATGGTCATAGATTTGAACATATAAGCGTGTTGTCTGCAAAGTTAACAATAATCGTTGAAAACCGCCTCATCGCATAGGCATTTTCTTAGCCCGACAAATTACTTGTCGCCTCTGGCCACACACCGCAGAGCAACGTGACAGATATCGGATGTTGAAAAATAATAGCTTAAATTTTTAAAATAATAGCTTAAATTTTAAGAATTTAAGCTATTATTTTTTGCCACAACATTACCCCCTGATTTTCAACAAGATAGAATATCCATTGATATTATGCGTTGGGAGGCTTTCGGCCAGCAACCTGCCAATCGCAGATAAGAGGCAGCGCCAGACACAAATCTACTCGGAAAGCGGAAAGCAAATTAAAAGGTGCACAAGAGATTGCCTCCCGTACACCTTTGAATATTTGATGTTGAATCGTGAAACAACGGCGACAGCATCGCCTTATGGGCGGTTGTGTGCCGTTGGCTGTAATAAAATCAGCACACTTTCTCGAGCTTTTTCATCATGGCCATCATGAAGACGAAACTCAGCAGGCAGAGCACGATAAACACAGCCCATACCACCCAAAGGGGATAACCGCCCCAAAGGAATCCGCCTACACTGACGAGCAGGTTGCCTACTGCCGTGGCTACAAACCAGCCACCCATCATGGCTCCCTTGTATTTAGGTGGAGCCACCTTGCTCACGAAGCTGATGCCCATCGGGCTGAGCAACAACTCGCCAAACGTAAGCACAAGATATGTGCCCATAAGCCAGTTGGCCGATACGAATGTACCGGCTGCACCAGCATCGTGCTGCACATCGGGTGTGTTAAGACCGATAGAGCCTACCAACATGACAGCATAGGCTACGGCGGCAACCACCATGCCGTAGGCTATCTTGCGGGGTGCTGAAGGTTCTTTGCCCTTGCGTGCCAAATAGCCAAAGATGGCAAGGCTGACTGGGGTAAGCATTACCACATAGCTGGGGTTGAAATGCTGGAAAATGGGAGCCGAAACCGGTATCACCGTATTACCTGTCTTCAGGTAGTTGAAAACGAGATAGGCAACGGCAACTAATATGACCACAAGGGAGACGAGACGAGCCTTGGCAGTCTTGCTCTGGAACAACGAGAACAAGGCATAGACAATGAAGATAAGAGCCACGAGATTGACCACATCGAACGCCATGGCTTGCACACCCGTGGAACTCTTGGCCGTGAACTCATCTGCAAAGTAGGTGAGCGTCAGTCCGTTCTGCTGGAAAGCCATCCAGAAGAAAATAACCACAGCAAACACCAAACATAGAGCAATGATACGCTCACGTGTTTCGGCGGGCGACAATTCCTCGACATTGCCTTCCTCTTTGGCTATGTCGGCAGAGGTTCCTTCCACCTGACGGAATGTGGAACGACAGGCATAATATATAATGATAGACACCACCAACGACAAGCAAGCCACCGCAAAGGCGAAATGGTAAGAGTCGTTAACGCTGTAATGAAGCGAATGCTGGGCCCAGTCCATGATACGCACAGCGGCTGTCGGAGCAAAAAGGGCACCGATGTTGATAGCCATGTAGAAGATGGAAAAAGCCTCATCGCGCTTGCCTTGCAAGGCAGGCGAGTCGTAGAGGTTACCCACCATAACCTGCAGATTGCCCTTGAAGAGACCGGTTCCCACACTAACGCACAGCAAAGCTCCACACATAAAAATCATAGCAAAGGTGTCGCCGCCAAGGGGAACGGACAGCAACAGATAACCAGCAAACATCACAAAGATGCCCAGCGTTACCATCTTGCCATAGCCGAACTTGTCGGCAAGCATACCGCCGATGAACGGGAAGAAATAAACGGCACCCATGAAAATACTGTAAATCAGACCAGCTGTGCCTGCACTTAGTCCAAAATTGGCTCTCAGAAACAGGGAGAAAACGGCTATCATCGTGTAATAGCCAAAACGCTCGCCCGTGTTGGCCAGTGCCAACGCATAGAGTCCTTTAGGTTGTCCCTCAAACATAATAACGTGAATTTGAAAAATTGATGAATATGTAAAAGCTCCGCTCATAGGCGGAGCAAAAGTTATAATATCAGTACAAGATGGGCATCAAGCCGTAACACGTTCCAGCCATTTCACCATGCCAAACATAACGGCCATGGAGATGATGCACACCAGCATGAAGACCAGCCAGCACTCCCACAACGGCCATTTGTTATACATGAGTGGCCCTACCCACAACAGACAGTTTCCCACAGCCGTGGCACCCAGCCATAAGCCTTGGCAGAGCCCCTGCAAATGCTTTGGTGCTACCTTCGACACAAAGCTCAGTCCGAGCGGAGAAATGAACAATTCGGCAACTGTCAAGAAGAAATAAGTAAGAATGAGCACCCACGGGCCTGCCTTCAAACCGGCTCTTACAGAAGGATCCATGGCCGTGAATGTCTCGGCCGACGGCCAACCGCATATCCAGGAAAGCACCATCAGGAAGCCATAGGCCAAACCAGCTATGCCCATGCCATAAGCTATCTTGCGTGGGGTGGATATGGGATGTCCCTTCTTGGTGAAATGGGCGAACACCCACATGATGACCGGCGTAAGGAAGATAACGAAGAACGGATTGACGGCTTGCCATATCTCGGGTGCCACCGCATCGGTCTTTACGAAATCGCGGGCAAAGAAACTGAGGCTCTGACCATTCTGATGGAACGAGAACCAGAAAAATACAGAGATGCCAAGAACGGCAAACAAAGCATACATACGTTGCTTGATCTCGGCAGCCATGGTACGTTTTTCTTCCTCTGTGTATTGCTCTACCACCACTTCTTCTTTCCTTCCCGGCGTGGGGAACAGGTGCTTGGAGAAATAGAATATGGCAAGCGAAGCAAGCATCATAAGCACCGATGCAATGAAACTATAGTGAATGCCTGTGTTGAATACATCAAGATAGTCCTGACAGAAGGAAGCCATGTCTGTGAAATGGTAACCCGAAAGCTGCACCTGACTGGCCAGCGACTCCAGATTGGAACTATCGGTGGAGCTCAGCGTGCCACCAATGAACGCATGGCAGAGACGGGGCAGATCGGCATTGTAGGTAAGATTATGCACATTGAGCCACCATGAACGCAGCAAGGGAGCTATAAACGGAGCAGCCAAAGCACCCACATTGATGAACACATAGAATATCTGGAAACCCGCATCGCGCTGTCCCTGAGCCCACTTGAGACGCTCTGCGCCCTCGTGGGCGGCGTCACGCTCGAAATTGTCGTACATCTGTCCGACAATGGCTTGCAGGTTGCCCTTAAACAAACCATTGCCACAAGCTATGAGAACCAGTGCGAACACTGTGAACGAGAGCAACGCCGTGTTGTTCTCGGGAGTAGCAAGCACTGGCACCGACAGACACACATAACCCAAGGCCATGACCAAAAGACCACTCATTATGGTACCCTTGTAGTTTTGGGTGCGGTCGGCAATGATTCCGCCTACCAAGCTCATAACATAAATGGCGGCAAGAAACAAAGCGGCAATAAGTCCGCTCGTCTCATCGGACAAGCCGAATTTGGAACAAAGGAAGAGCGCGAGCACAGCATTCATAATGTAATAGCCAAAACGCTCACCCATGTTACTAAGGGCTGCGAGAAGCAATCCTTTGGGATGGTTCTTAAACATAGACTGTTAGTTTATTTGTTAATATTCGTGGAATTAGTAAGCCTAACGGATGACATCAATGGGTGATATCGAAAAGGTAGGCAAGTTTAATGGTTATGGTGCCAAAATTCGAGCTTCCGAAATAATCGCGCTTGGAGTCGCCATAGATATTGCCAAGGCCGTAGTAATACCGGCCCTCAAGAAGGAAACGCCCCACTTTGGGATAGGCAAATTCAACACCAGCACCTACGGCAATGCCGTAGTCGAACTTGTTCTCGACGTTCATCGTGTCCTGTGCGCATACGGAGTTGGCGCGGTCAGTCGTATTACGCATTTCCCAATCAAAATTCATCTTCGTGCTTTCACTAAGAAAAACACCAAACTGGGGGCCCGCATTTACAAAAAAGTTGACGCCTCGGTTTTCCCTACCCCATGCCAAATGTGCCATAATAGGTATTTGCACATAGTTGATGGTGCGCTCATACCGTTCGGCTTGGCCAGTCATAGCATTAATGACTGGCTGGTCATTAATGTCGCGGATATTTTCTTTCCAACCCATCTGACCATAATTGATCTCAGCGGCTATCGATGCTATGGTTGAAAAATACTTCTCTACGGTATAGCGCATGGACACGCCGCCTGTAACACCTCCTTTCATGCTTTGCACCACCTTGGGGGTGAAACGCACTGAAGTAAGGTTGTAACCACCATTGAAACCCAACGAAAAGGTGTTACGATGCTGGCCAATCTGCGCCAACACACTGATCGGCAGAAGAAGAAGCAAGAGTGTGATAAACTGACGGTTCATAACGTATTTCTGAAGCACTGACGGTTAATAAGCTACCGACTCAATGCGATGGTCACGTGTATAATGGATTAATTGGAAACAATCGTTCTGCATACCAGCATCGCCCACCTGCCTAAAGCGCAACGGTGTCTGTAAGGCCTTATAAGCGCTTTGCCCCTGCGTACCACGGAAAGCCTTACCGCTGGCCGAAATCCCCCGCAGAAAAAATTGTGCGTGATCATAGCCCGTGAGGGCAAAACGGGGATTGTAGTTGACCAGTAATGGTTCATGAAACCAGCGCCGGTAGGCTTGTTCGAATTGGCGGGTGCGCCAATTCTGCGTGTTATAGTAGAACGTGGCGGGGATGTAGGTATCGAAACGGTAGAAATTGTCGAGGTCGTAATCGGCATAGAGCAACCAATCTGTATATCCGAAAAGGGTAATCTTGAGATTGGGGTTAAGGTTTTGCAAACTCTCAAGCTTGGCCAAGGCAACTGTCAACTCGGGCATTCGCCCAGTGTTGAGGATAACCACATTCTGCTGGTTGGCACGAAACGCCTTGGCAAACAATGCTTCGCTACTATTCAGATTGGTAATATTGTAAGTAATGTTCTTTCCTTCCAAACGGTTGCGCAAGCCGAAAGTGAAGACTCCTTTGCGCGATGTGGTATCGTTGCAATCGATGAAAACTGGATGCGCTTTAGGAAAGAGGCGAAGATAAGCTTCAATAGAGCTGTTGTTGAGTCGGTCGGGACTTTGCCAAACTTGAAAGATTTGACTATAACGAGCCACATCATCGCCATTAATGGAAAAAGGTATGACCATCTTGATGTCGCGCGCCTTACAAAACTCTGCAAGGCCATGCACCTGATGGCTATAGAGGGGACCGAAGATGATGTCGCACTTGGCTGCTGCCGGATCAGCGGTAAACTGACTGATATTATCGTCAATAGCTACATTCCAAGCATGGATATCGATATCCATGCCCGTGCGCCTCAGACTGTCGCAAGCCATAAGAAAGCCACGATAGTACTCGGTCATGCGACGGCCATCACCATTGACATTATGAAGGGGAAGCATTATACCAACCCGAATGGACGATTTGACACTCGAAGCCGAAACAACTGGCGTGCCAGACTTGACAGCCGATGTACTGACAATCGTTTCTGAAGGATAAGGAATCAACAGACGGTCGCCTTTCTTCAAAGTATATCCCTGAGCCTTCATCTCCGGATTGGCTGCCTTCAACTGGTCTTCGCTGAGGCCGTATTTTTTGGCGATGCCATAGATAGTATCTTTCTTCTTCACCTTATACAGGTCGCGCCACTGGGGCACCTGCGCCATCGCGGTCATACCCAAGCAGCACACAACGATAAGCAAAAGGCTTCTGCATAACTTTAACATAAGAGATTTGTCGATTTCAAATTCAAATGCAAAAATACAAAAAATAAATAAATCATCATCGTTTTCACAGGAAAATACCTAACTTTGCATAAGGCGAATGCAAAAAAATCCACCCTTATATTAAGACTCTACAAAATGAACAACAAAATAATTTGGTGCATCCTTTGTACACTGTTCTCACTAATGGCACAAGCACAAACAGCATATCCCACCATCAATCCTACGGCAACTTATACAGATACGGATGGCGACACACACACAGAAACCAATATTTCCGAGTCAGCTCCTCTTGCTGTGACCCTCAATGCCAACAGTGAGAACACGGCAGGATGGACTGCCCACTATGAATGGCGATTCTACAAAGAGGGGAAACGAGAGAGTCCCTATCTCATACGCTACGACGAAGATACGCAGTACACGTTCACCGAGTCGGGTGCCCATTATCTTGAACTATGGGCTACGTTCACACAGGACAACGACACCATTGCCTATGCTGACACCTATTGGTCATCGGAGGGGGCACCTCTTATTATCTCTATATCCGAAAGCAAACTGGAAATGCCAAACGCTTTTTCGCCCAACGGCGATGGCATCAATGATGTTTACAAGGCGAAAAGTGGCTATCAAAGCCTCGTGGAGTTTCATGCTTATATCTTTAACCGATGGGGTCAGAAACTCTATGAGTGGAGTGATCCCGCAGGCGGATGGGACGGCAAGTACAAAGGAAAGGATGTAGCACAGGGAGTATACTACGTGCTTGTGAAAGCCAAAGGAGCCGACGGCAGAACATTCAACATCAAACGCGATGTGAACCTGCTAAGAGGATATACCGAAAGTAATACATCTAACCAGTAAAAGCCACGTTACGGTCAGTGCGACTGTTCGATACGAACTATCAAAACGCCGTCAAAGCGCTTGCGCAATCGTAGAAACGGAAGGTAAAAAGATTTATTTAGCAAACACTCTTATGACACAGTCAAAGGCAATTGATAAAGATACGGAATGGATAAACGTATGGGGAGCACGTGTACACAACCTCAAAGATGTTGACGTGCGAATACCCCGCAACTCTCTAACCGTCATCACCGGTCTGTCGGGATCAGGCAAATCATCGCTCGCTTTTGACACTATTTACGCTGAAGGGCAACGCCGTTACATCGAAACTTTTTCTGCATACGCCCGCAATTTCCTTGGGAATATGCAGCGTCCTGACGTAGACAAGATTTCAGGCCTTTCGCCAGTAATCAGCATAGAACAAAAGACTACCAACAAAAACCCTCGCTCTACTGTGGGCACCACTACCGAAATTTACGATTACCTCCGACTGCTCTATGCACGTGCAGCCACGGCTTATAGCTATGTAAGTGGAGAAAAAATGGTGAAATACACCGAAGAGAAGGTTATCGACATGATTCTTGCCGACTACATGGGGCAAGCCATTTACATTCTTGCGCCACTGGTAAGGCAACGCAAAGGGCATTATCGCGAGCTCTTCGAGGCTATGCGAAAGAAAGGTTACCTCTATATTCGTGTGGATGGCGACATTCAGGAAATCACGAGAGGTATGAAAACAGACCGGTACAAGAACCACAATATCGAAGTGGTCGTTGACAAATTAAAGGTACAGAACAAGGATGACGAACGGCTGAAGAACAGCATCAAGATAGCCATGCGACAAGGAGATGGTGTCATTATGATTATGAACCGTGACACTGGCGAAACCAAGAATTTCTCCAAACGTCTAATGGATCCCGTAACAGGATTGTCGTACGGCGACCCCGCACCCAACATTTTTTCGTTCAACTCTCCCGAAGGAGCATGTCCCCACTGCAAGGGTCTGGGTTATGTCAACGAGATTGACATGAAAAAGGTTATGCCCAACGACAACCTAAGCATTCATGACGGAGCCATTGTACCACTGGGGAAATACAAGAATCAGATGATCTTCTGGCAAATTGATGCCATTCTGAAGAAATATGATTGCACGCTGAAAACGCCTTGCAAGGACATTCCGGACGAAGCAATGAGCGAAATCCTATACGGATCGCTCGAGAACATACGCATCGACAAAGATGTCATTCATACCTCTAGCGACTATTTCGTAACGTTCGACGGTATTGTCAAGTATCTCAAAACGATTATGGAGAATGACGATTCGGCAACGTCACAGAAATGGGCATCGCAGTTTTTGGCTGAAACGGAATGTCCGGAATGCCAAGGCAAACGACTAAAGAAGGAGAGTCTTGCCTACAAAATATGGGGCAAGAATATTGCCGAAGTAGCTTCGTTAGACATCAGCGAACTTAAAAAATGGCTTGACCATGTGGAAGAACATCTCGATTCCAAGGAAGGAAAGATAGCCCACGAAATCATAAAAGAAATCAAATCAAGGGTCAGTTTCCTTTTAGAGGTAGGTCTCAACTACCTTTCTCTCAACAGGCAATCGGCCACCTTGTCGGGTGGTGAGAGTCAACGCATACGATTAGCCACACAGATTGGAAGCCAACTGGTGAACGTACTCTACATTCTCGACGAGCCGTCAATCGGTCTGCACCAACGCGACAACCAGCGGCTTATCAACTCGCTGAAGGAGCTGCGCGACCTGGGCAACACGGTGATTGTGGTCGAACATGACGAGGACATGATGCGTGCAGCCGACTGGATTGTGGATATCGGCCCACGGGCAGGCCGCAAGGGCGGCGAAGTGGTGTTCGAAGGAACCCCTTGGGAAATGCTCCATCCTGCGAAGACGCTTACCGCCCAATATCTTACGGGCGACCGGCAGATTGCCGTTCCATCGACGAGGCGAAAGGGGAACGGCAAATTCCTGCGATTGCGCGGCTGCAAAGGCAACAACTTGAAGAATGTAGATGTAGACTTTCCTTTGGGCGAACTGATTGTGGTAACTGGCGTATCAGGATCGGGTAAGTCAACGCTTATCAATGCGACGTTACAGCCCATCCTCTCGCAACATTTCTACCGAAGCCTCAAAAAGCCCATGCCTTACGATAGCATCGAAGGCATGGAGAATATCGACAAGGTGGTGAACGTAGACCAGAGTCCGATCGGCCGCACACCGCGTTCGAATCCAGCCACCTACACAGGCGTATTCAGCGACATCCGCGCATTGTTTGTCAACTTGCCCGAAGCCAAGATAAGAGGTTACAAGCCTGGACGTTTCTCTTTCAACGTGAAGGGAGGCCGATGTGAGACTTGCAAAGGTAACGGCTACAAAACCATAGAGATGAATTTCCTTCCCGATGTTATGGTGCCTTGTGAAGAATGCCATGGCAAGCGCTACAACCGCGAGACCTTGGAAGTGAGGTTCAAGGGCAAGTCGATTGCCGACGTGCTCGACATGACGGTAAACATGGCCGTAGAGTTTTTCGAAAACGTACCTACCATTCTCCCAAAGATAAAAGCCTTGCAGGATGTAGGACTGGGGTACATCAAACTGGGACAAAACGCCACGACACTGTCAGGCGGCGAGAGCCAACGCGTGAAACTGGCCACAGAGCTCAGCAAGAAAGACACTGGCAAGACCCTCTACATTTTGGACGAACCAACAACGGGGTTGCACTTTGAAGACATCAACATACTGATGGCCGTTCTGCAGAAATTGGTAGACAAAGGCAACACCGTCATCATCATCGAACATAATCTGGATGTCATCAAACTGGCCGACCACATCATAGACATGGGGCCTGAAGGAGGTAAGAATGGGGGGCAACTACTTATGGCCGGTACGCCCGAAGAGGTAGCCAGATGCGAGAAAGGACACTCGGCAAGATACATCCACGAAACACTTGAGAAGCAACCCACGCAATCATAACGGCAGAGGACACGGTTCTTGTCCTCGCCATTATTTGCCTTCGCCTTCGCAGGTATCCCATAATCCCATTACCTTCTCGATAATGGGAGCCATATCATAATATTTGTATTCAGCAAGGCGACCGCCAAAGATCACATTTGGCGACAATTGAGCTGAAAGTTCGCGATAGCGTTCAGCCAAGGCATCATTGGCCGTATCGTTTACGGGATAGTAAGGTTCCATGCCTGGTTGCCATTCGGTACTATACTCGCGGCTGATAACCGTATGAGGATTGTCATACACTTGTTGGCCGAACATCTCAAAATGCTTATGCTCTATGACACGTGTATAGGGCACCTGAGCATCGGTATAGTTAATCACTGCATTGCCCTGATAGTTGGGTACAGCCTTCACCTCCGTCTCAAAGCGTACGGTACGGAAATTAAGATGGCCGTAACAATAACGGAAATATTCGTCGAGCTGGCCAGTATATACTACCTTTTGCGCCAGTTGTTCCCAATGGTCACGATTGTCAAAAAAGTCGGTTTCTACACGTGTCTCAACGCCTTCCAAGAGCCGTTCGACAAGCAGATTGTATCCTCCAATGGGTATGCCTTGGTAAGCGTCGTTGAAATAGTTGTTGTCGTAGGTCAACCTGACTGGTAACCGTTTGATGATAAAGGCTGGCAACTCCACGCATTTGCGTCCCCATTGTTTCTCAGTATACCCTTTAATGAGACGTTCATAGATGTCGCAGCCGATGAGTGCCAATGCTTGCTCCTCAAGGTTACGCGGCTGAGCTATCCCGGCATTCTGCATTCTTGCAAGTGCCTCAGCACGTTGTTCGCCAATCTTGGCCATTGCCTCTTCGGGGGTCACCACGCCCCACATCTGGTAAAACGTGTTCATGTTGAACGGCAAATTGTACAGTTTCCCCTTGTAGTTGGCCACTGGCGAGTTGGTGTATCTGTTGAACGGAACAAGATGATTGACGAAATCCCACACGCGCTTATTGGACGTGTGGAAGATGTGCGCACCATACTGATGAACATGAATACCCTCTACATCAGCGCAATAGACATTTCCGCCCAATTGTGGCCGCTTGTCTATCACAAGACAACGCTTGCCATGCTTATGCGCAAAATAGGCGAACGTGGCGCCGAAGAGGCCAGATCCCACAATAAGATAATCGAATGGTTTGGACATCGTACTAATGTTGTTTGGCGGCAAATGTAGGAGCGTCTACATCTCCCGTATGTTTATAATGGTATTGATTGACACGTTTCAACAATTCGCCCACAGCAAGCAACTGTTGCATGCGTTCCTGTCGAGCGGCAGGCATCTGGCCGTCTCGCATCCGCCTTATGTTGTACTTCACCCAGTTACGGAGCATACGTTCATCGGGCCGATATTTTGACGGGCGCCGTTTATTTTTCTTGAAGAAGTCCATTATCCTGTTCCACATTAAATCCCATTGTTGATCCTGTTTCATTGGAGGTATATCGTTTTGTAAACGTATCCTTGCATTCCGGCATGCCATAATGATTATGGCTCGGAAAGTGCAAATCGCACATATATTTCTACTATTGCAAAAGTAGCATAAAAACTCTGAACTATTCACTCTTTGGTGATAAAAAGTGATATATCGCCTTATGGGGAAACTGCAAGAGTAGAGTTTTGACTATAAAGTACGCCATCAGGCCTCGATATAGCGGCGGCCCGATAGCTTCGTTTATGCCATGGAAACGGCGGAAACGGAACGAAGGCTCCTCATGTTGCGCGGCTACAGACCCCACTTTGCGCCCATGGACGAAAGCGGCAGGACGGCACTGAAGCCGGTTCCCGTCGACGAGAGAAAATGAGCCGACAAGGGAAAGCATTTCCCGACACACTGCCACGAACGTGCCTACCGTGAGGTTGCGGCTCTCTTCAGAATGTTGTCGTGTATATAATCGGTGTAGAACAGCAAGTCCCAATGGTGTAGACAATCAAGGCTTATGCCAGCACTTTGGAAGACGGGGTTGTTGTTCCAATTGCGATATTCGCTGGCCTTGTCGGTTTCCACTACAAGCAGACGGGTCGACGGATCGAGATACACGGTGTGCTGGGCTCCTTCATACGTAAAGGTGGCCGGTGTGGCATCGGTCTTCCAGTTCACGGGGTTGATGCTTGCAGTTGCGTCAGCGGCTACAAACGGCCAAATGCCGTCGGTGTTGAGCACCGAATTGAAGGAGACGGTTACTCCCGGCGTAGTCTCGTCAGTGGCAGGCACAATGTGCCTGTTCTTTTCGTCGTCGGCCGATATGCGGTAGCCCATGGCATAAGCGGCAATCATCTGGTCATACTGCCCGTCGGTCATGTGCTTCAGTAAGTCGAGCACGAGCATACCACCCTGCGAGAATCCCACCAGTGCAAACTTGCGGCCGTGGTTCTTGTACTTCATATAGTAGTCGAACGCCTCGCAAACTTCCTTCACCACGGCTTTGTATTCTGTATTGAACTGGTCGGCAGGCAAGCTGATGGCATTGAAGGTAAACTGGTGGTAATAGGGAGCCGTGTAGTTGAAGTCATGCTGTCCTATGTTTTCCTCGATATAAGCAAGTTCAGCATCAAGAACCTGTTTGTCGCTTGTGGTTAGCTGCGCCCGATATGCCTCGGAACCATCGTTGTTTTGGGCCGACACCACATTGGTAGAAACAAGGTATATCAAATCGGGTTTATCAGGGTCGGCTGTATCTTTGGCCTGATACCATGCACTGTCATTGCTCCACGAAATGGATGCTATCGATGAAGAATTCTGCGAGTCGCATGCCGCAAACATCGGCAATGCGACAACCAAAAACAGAAAGACAAATCTTGACAATCTTTTCATAGCATATTTAAATTTTAGTTCTGTATAATTGCTGTTGGTTCGCAACGTAAATGGCTAAAAACGATATTCCCACACAGTAGTGAATGGAACACTAAGGGATTATAACGTTCCAGTACGTATCGACTGCAAAGTTAGTAAACTTTATCGGAAACCTCTGCCCTGTAAAGTAAAATCTGAAAATAAACATCCTTCGAAATGAATGATTATAGCGTGCGCTATGGCAATGAAAGTGGCAGAAACGCATCTGAAAGCGCCATAGAAAAGTGCATTGCGGTTACTACTACTTGCCAAAGACACTTAACGGTACTGCGGTTAAGCATCTCCGACTACTCCATCGCTACCCTATCGCAAGGCCGTTCGGCACCTATCGCAAGGCGAAAGGACAAATATCGCGAAGCCAACTGGCTTCGTAAAGCCGTGGTTTCTTTAATGATTTGCATAACACACTGGCACTCTGCTATTTATAAAACTGCCAAAAAATCGCGTTTTTGCAGCAAAAGCATCACACAGTTACGTTTGCGCCCGTTTTTCAGTCCCTGTTTGTTACAATAATTCAACATCCATGTTTTCCGAGCTGGCAGATACCCATCAAGAACCCAACAACGCTAATGCCCTGCAATCGGGCAAAAGCTCGATTGCAGGGCACGGTTTCTTCTCCGTCGGGAAGATATTTATGAAGAGAGAGCGTAAAAGTTTATCCGTAGATAATCTTTCCGTTCTCGTCGCGGTTCTCGTCGACAAACGACTTGTTGTACTGAGTCATGCCACGCAGCGACATACCCATGTTTGAGAACCCTCCATCATGAAAGAGTGTCTGCATAGTGACCTTCTTGGTGAGGTCGGAGAACATGACCACACAGTAATCGGCGCACTCGTCGGCAGTGGCATTGCCAAGGGGCGACATGCGATCAGAAAAGTCGTAAAGGCCATCGAAACCCTTGATGCCACTACCAGCGGTCGTAAAGGTGGGCGACTGCGATATGGTGTTGATGCGAACGCCTTTCTCGCGGCCATAGATATATCCGAAGCTACGGGCTATCGATTCGAGCAACGACTTGGCATCGGCCATATCGTTGTAGCCAAAGAAGGTGCGGTGCGAAGCAACATACGTTAGTGCCAATACCGAGGCGTTTTCGTTCAGCGCATCGAGCTTTTTGGCAACTTGAAGCATCTTGTGAAACGAGATGGCTGAAATGTCAAGCGTCTTGCTAAGGAAAGAGTAGTCGAGATCGTCGTAGGTTCGTTTTTTTCGCATGTTCACGCTCATGGCACACGAATGAAGCACGAAATCTATCTTTCCGCCCAGTGCCTCCTGGGCTTTCTCAAACAGACTGGTCAAGTCGTCCACTGACGTGGCATCAGCCGGTATGATGGTCGCACCTGTTTTCTTGGCCAATTCGTCGATGGTTCCCATGCGACAGGCCACAGCGGTATTGGTCAAAACAATCTGAGCGCCTTCTTCAACTACACGTTCGGCAACTTTCCACGCAATCGATGCGTCATTCAATGCGCCGAAAATTATACCGCGCTTTCCTTTCAACAAATTAAAAGACATAATGTTCTCTATAATGATATAAAAAATAAAATTTATATGAAGGGGGACGGCTTCTTCCTTAACGTTGAAAACCGGGAAAAAGGATCTTCCTGATACAATCCCACTGCATTTGACGCTGCAAAGTTACGGTTTTTTGCACAAACACAAGCAAAAATGTGCAAAAAAAACCGTACACTAAAGTTCATTTCTAAGATTTTCGGGCCAATCGTCAGCTCAAACAACGCGAAAGGCCTGGCGACATTTCGCGTCGCAAGGCCTTTCGCAAAGGAGATAAAGTGTATAAGTTCAACCGAACAAGGCGGCAAACCAATCGGACTTGCTCCGTCAAATCAGAACTCGCTGGTAAAATGGAAACGGATGTGCGAAAAATCCTGCTGAGCCATGGAAAGCACATAGCTGGAGTCGGCAAGAAACACATCGCGACCCTCAATATCTTTGGCCATGTACTGGTATTTGCGCTTCTTGAAGTTTTCAAGCTCGGCAGCATCGTCGCTTTCCACCCAACAGGCCTTGTAGAGATGCACGGGTTCCCAACGGCATTTGGCATTGTATTCATGCTCCAAACGGTACTGTATAACCTCAAACTGCAACTGTCCTACAGTACCAATGATACGGCGGTTGTTGAACTGGTTGACAAACATCTGTGCCACACCTTCGTTCATCAACTGCTCAACGCCCTTTTGGAACTGCTTGGCTTTCATGGGATCGTCGTTCTCGATGTATTTGAACAGTTCGGGCGAGAAAGAGGGCAGCCCACGGAAATGCAACTCTTCACCCTCGGTCAACGTGTCGCCTATCTTGAAAATACCATTGTCGGGCAGACCCACGATATCGCCGGGATAAGCCTCGTCGACAGTGCTCTTGCGTTGAGCCATAAACTGTGTTGGCGATGAGAATCGCACCGTTTTGTCAAGACGCACGTGTTTGTAGGGTGCATTGCGTACAAACTTGCCTGAGCATACCTTACAGAAGGCAATGCACGAACGATGATTGGGGTCGATATTCGCCGTAATCTTGAAGATGAAACCCGTAAACTTGTTGTCGACAGGTTCAACCACACGTTCTTCGGCCTGCGTTGAACGTGGGCTGGGTGCTATCTCCACAAAGCAATCGAGCAACTCCTGCACTCCAAAATTATTGAGTGCCGATCCAAAGAATACAGGTGCTACCTCAGCATGGAGGTAGTCGTCGGTATTGAACTCTGGATAAACACCGTCGATAAGTTCCAAATCATCGCGCAGATGTTGAGCCTCATGTTCGCCCACTTGTTGGTCAAGATCAGAGCTGCTGATATCAACGGCCACTTTCTCCGTAACGCGTTGTTTGTTGGGAGTAAAAAGGTTGAGTTGCTGCTCATAGATATTGTACACGCCCTTAAATTTGGCGCCCTGTCCGATGGGCCATGACAAAGGCCTGACATGTATCTGCAATTCTTGTTCCAACTCATCGAGCAAGTCGAAAGGATCGCGACCTTCGCGGTCCATCTTGTTGATGAATATGATGACAGGCGTATTGCGCATGCGACACACCTCCATCAACTTACGCGTTTGAGCCTCAACACCCTTGGCCGAGTCAACAACGATGATGGCCGAATCGACGGCAGTGAGTGTGCGGTAGGTGTCTTCCGCAAAGTCCTGGTGACCCGGTGTGTCAAGGATATTCACCTTATATGGTTCACCTTCCTGTCCCTCAGGAAGATAGTCAAATTCCATGACCGAGGTAGACACAGAGATTCCACGCTGCTTCTCGATGTCCATCCAGTCGGATGTAGCCGTCTTTCGTATCTTGTTGCTTTTCACTGCACCAGCCACCTGTATTTGTCCTCCGAAGAGTAGGAACTTTTCGGTGAGGGTGGTCTTACCGGCATCTGGGTGCGATATGATGGCGAACGTGCGTCGCCGCTTGATTTCGTTTGCTATGGTTGCCATTGACTTTTAAATAGTGGTAGTGTTATTGTTGCGCTGTCAGCGTTGCCACACATTTCTTGAGACTCTCTTCCCAATAAGGTACGCTCACGCCGAAAGTGTGTTTGATTTTTGTTTTGTCGAGCACGCTATATGCTGGCCGCTTCACCGGCGAGGGAAACTCGTCACTGTGACAGGGTTGTATGTCGCAATGGGTATGACCAGCCAAGTCGGCTATCTTCTTGGTGAAATCGTACCAAGAGGTTACGCCCTCATTGGAGAAATGGTAGATGCCCGAATGCCCTTCATATAGGCGATGTTCTACAATATCAAAAATAGCTTTAGCCAAATCGCCGGCATAAGTGGGCGTTCCTGTTTGGTCAAACACCACTTTTAGTTGGGGTTTGGTAGCAGTAAGGTGCAACATGGTCTTTACGAAATTATGCCCAAATTCGGAATAGAGCCACGCCGTGCGTATGATAATATGGTTGGCTCCTGAGGCTTGTATCAGCTGCTCGCCATGTAGCTTTGTCAATCCGTAGACACCGGTTGGTGTGCCTTTCTGATCCTCGTTACAAGGTGTGTTGTACGGCTCACCGCCAAACACATAGTCGGTACTCACATGAACGAGCAATCCTCCGACTTCTTTCATGGCCTGTGCCAAGTATCCTGGCGCTGTGGCGTTGAGCGTCTCCACGATGGCTCCAGCAGTCTCAGCCTTGTCCACATTGGTCCAAGCTGCACAATTGATGATGCATTTGACGTTTTGTTCGGCTACAGTGCGGCGTATATCATCAAGACTGGTGATATCAAGTTTAGTATAACCGTCGCACACGTCTGTAAAGATGTAATTGTCGTTTTCGGAGTGTTTGCTGACCAGCTGCATCTCGTTGCCTAATTGTCCGTTGGCTCCTGTTACAAGTATATTCATCTTTTTATAGAATGTTATTTATGCAAAACGAGGGGATATCGTGCTTAATCATCGCCAAAATCAAGCCCCTCGGTGCGATCTTTGATGTAATAGTCACTTAGCATTCCTACAAATGTAGTGATTTCCTTGATAGCACTCTCTGTCTCGGCAGACACCGTTTTCTGCTGCAGGCGCAGCAGCATAACGCCGTAAAGAGCATTAAGACAAGTCTCTATCTCGCTGACATCCTTGTCGCCTCGGTTGCGTAGTTCTACTATAAAAGGCAATACCTTATAATACTCGGCATTGTAAAAGGGGAACTTGCCCGACTGCAACAACTGATTGTGCAGGTCGTTCAAGTCTTTCAGAACCACACTGTTGATTTGCAGATGACCTTCTTCACGACGTCCCTCCTCGTTCATCATACGGATAAGGTTACCAAACCAGTCGGTTTCGTCATCTTTTTGTTCCTCATTATAATCAAACTGCTCTATATATTCGCGGCGCAGTCGGCTGAGCGAACATCCATAGGCGCGTATAAGATCTTCTATCTGCCACATATAAAGCAGATACTCGACAATCGATTTCTTTCGGATTTCTTGTGCTATAAACATGGTAGTTATGTTTTTGAGGAACAAATAGGGCAATAAATCCCAATATGGCATGATGTCCCATCGTTCATTGGGCTTACTGGATTATCGTGAAACATTCACTAATAATGAAAGGTATAGAGGTTGAACACAGTTCCGATGAGTACCACAAGCGAAAATATTATAACAATGGAACCAATGACTTTATTAATGATGAGTATGCCCGTCTCATCGAACCGGTTGCCCACTTTGCCTACTATCCACGTCAATCCGTACCACCAAAGCAATGCTCCGGCCACGATGCTGAGGTATCCGCAAGCCATCTCAACAGGATGGTTGGGTATGACAAAAGCAAACTGTGCGAAGGCTGCCATGAAGAGAAAAATAATGAGCGGATTGGAAAAGGTGACGAGAAAAGCCGTCACACCGTTGTGAAATAGCGAGCCTTTCTTTTTCTGACCCGTATGCCCCATGTTGCGCGTAGCCTTGCTGCGCCAGCAATAGATGCCGAAGAACATGAGTATGACGCTGCCCGATATCTGCAACCAAAACTTGTTGGTAGGGTTGGTAATGAGATCCATGACGAAGCTCATGCCAAATCCAGTAAATAGGGCGTATATGATATCGCTCACCGAAGCACCGATACCCGTCACAAAACCATACCATCGCCCTTTCTTCAGGGTGCGTTGTATGCACAATATGCCTACCGGCCCCATCGGCGCGGAGGCGATTATCCCGATGAGCATACCCTTTAGAATAAGCTCAAGCAAGTCGATGTGTATTTGTAATGGCATCATTCAGCCTGCAAAATTACTCTTTTTTATTGTAACGCGCAAATGTTTTGGCCTTTAGCTGTCAATAGAATGCCATTACTCGGTAGAAAAATCGGCCACCACCTTACGGTATGTGCGGTAAAGACGGGTACGGGTGATGTATCCTTGCAGCACATTGTTGATATCAACCACCGGCAGTGCATTGGCATTGGTAGTATCGAACTTACGCATTACGTCAGTCATCGGCTCGTTGCGGTAGAGTATCGCTGGCACTGGGGTCATGATTTGGCTAGCCCGTAGTTTCTGATACAATTCGGGGCGAAACACGATGTTACGAATCTTCGTAAGGCTAATTTCGCCCAACAACCGACCACTATTGTCAAGTACAGGCAAAAAGTCGCTATCGCTATTGCTCAACACATTGATAACACGACCCAACGGCATGTCTGGGCTCACGCTAACAGCATCTTTCTCGATGATGGCCTCCATGCTCATCAGAGTCAGTACGCTATGATCGGTATGGTGGGTTACGAGCTTACCTTCACGTGCCAGTCGCATAGCATAGATGCTATGTGGTTCAAAAATACTTATCACCATGACACTCACTACACTCACGATAAGCAATGGCACAAAGAGTTTGTAGCCGCCCGTTATCTCGGCAATGAGAAAGATGCCCGTTAGGGGGGCGTGCATCACACCAGCCATAACGGCCGCCATACCCAGCAATGCAAAGTTTTTCTCGGGAATGTAGACTCCTATTTGCTCGATGTTCCATAACCTTGCAAAAAGGAAACCTGCAAAACCGCCAACGAAGAGCGAAGGAGCAAACGTTCCACCACATCCACCAGCACCATTTGTAGACGATGTGGCTACAATCTTTGTAATCAGCACCAATGCCACATAAGCTACAAGCAGTTCGGAATGTCCGTAGAAGAGGGATCCGTTCATCACTTGATCCCAATCGGCCTGCGTCTTACCGTTCAAGAGGATGCCCAAACTGCTCCACCCCTCGCCGTAAAGCGACGGGAAAAAGAAAATGAGCGTACTCAATACCAATCCTCCTAACACCAACTTACGGTAGGGATGACGCCGCAGACGTGCAAAAACACTCTCGCACCACGTCATGCCGCGCATGAAATAAAGACTGACAAATCCGCCAAATACGCCGAGCAACACAGTGGCTGGCAAACGCTCTATGCTCCACGCCGAGTCGAGCGAAAAGGAAAACATCGACTTATCGCCCACAAGCATATAACTGGCCACATTAGCCGTGATGGTAGATATCATGATGGGTACTATCGAGGCCATGGTCATGTCGATCATTAACACCTCAAGCGTGAATACCATACCGGCAATGGGTGCCTTGTAGATTCCTGCTACGGCCGCTGCTGCACCACATCCCACCAACAACATGAGCTGCCGATTGTCAAGTTTAAAGAGCTGGCCGAGACTACTACCTATGGCCGACCCGGTAAGCACGATGGGTGCCTCAGCACCCACCGATCCTCCAAAGCCAATAGTGATGGCCGATGCCACAACCGATGTCCAGCAGTTATGCTTTCTCAGTCGCGACCGCTTGGTGGAAATGGCGTAAAGCACACGCGTGATACCGTGCGAAATATTATCTCGCACTACATATTTTATAAAGAGCGACGTTAACCAAATACCCACCACAGGAAAGAGCAAAAAAAGCCAGTTGGGCGTATGCGTATCAAAGCCGTTGGTGAGCAGATGCTGTATGAGATGGATAATCCAATGCAGCAAATAGGCGGCCAAGGCAGCAAGTATGCCAACAAAAAAAGCCAGCACCTGTGTTGTTTGCTTATCGGTAAGATTGCGTTGCCTCCAAGCAATCACTCTGTCCAACACACTTTCCGTGGACGGGGATATTGATGTTGCGTCGTCTGTCATTTTCTGATTATTGTCACTTCACCATCGGCACCAAGCTTTACTATCGAACTGGGTTTATGGGGTTTGTGTTCCTGACGGCGTGCAAAGCACACGTAGTCGGCTTGTTCAAGCAGTTCGGGCGCAATGTCACCATAGTTTTGTGCAGCCGGCTGTCCGCTGATATTCACGCTGGTGGACACCAAAGCCTTTTGGAATCGGTAGCACAACTCGTGCGAAAAAGGTTCCTTGGTAATGCGCAGGGCAATGCTGCCATCATCGGCTATGAGATTGGGAGCCAAATTGATAGCTCCGTCGAGGATAACGGTCATAGGATCAACGGCGGCATCGAGCAAATCCCAAGCCACAGACGGTACTTGCTTAACATAGCGCTGCAGCCGAGCGTCGCTATCAACAAGACAAATAAGAGCCTTTGAGTCGTCACGTTGTTTCATGCGGTAAACCTTTGCCACAGCATCAGCATTGGTGGCATCGCAACCGATGCCCCACACCGTGTCGGTCGGATAAAGAATGACACCGCCCTCGCGGAGCACGCGGACGGCATTGCGGATATCTTCTTCTCGTGTCATGTATATAAGAAAGAATGATTTTAGGCAAAATTACTAAATCTTTGGGTCTCGCCCAAAGATTTGTGACAAAAAAGCGAAAAAATCCACCAAGCATTCACCCGCATACCACAATGCTGCTACATGCTTTGCGCTAAGAAAACTATCGGTGCAAGTGCATGATTCGACATAAATTAAGTAACTTTGCAGTTGCATTTTTGGGATATCACACAACAACAATTATTATGGTAAAAGGATTGGGCAGCCTACTGGTGCTGGCTGTAGGAACATTTCTGTTGGGCATGGCCGAGTTTGTGATGGAAGGCATCCTGCCCGACTTGGCACACGATCTAAACATCAGCATCCCCGAAGCGGGACATGCCATCTCCATCTACGCCCTTGGCGTATGCATAGGGGCTACATTTCTTATAGCACTGCACAAACTGCGTCCCAAACACATCATCTTGGGCTTGGTAACCCTCATCTTCGTCGGTGCCCTACTGTCGGTTACTGCGCAAAACTTTTTGTGGCTCATGGTTGCTCGTTTTATCAGCGGACTTCCCCACGGAGCCTACTATGGCGTGGGCACCATCGTTGCCTACCGGCTGGCCGACGAACACCACAGGACACGTGCGGTATCGATTATGTGTGCAGGCATGACGTTTGCCAATCTGTTGGGCAACCCTGTGGCTACACTGCTATCGGGCGAACTCTCATGGCGATTGGCATTTGCCGTCATTGCCGTAGGCAGTGTGGTGGCATTGGTACTGGTGGCACGTTTCATTCCCAACCTCGATCCTCTGCCCGACACAGGCTATAAGGGACAGTTTCGCTTCCTGCGCCATCTCGACCCGTGGCTCATCATTTTGGCCACCATGTTCGGGAACGGTGGCATACTGGCCTGGTACAGCTACATTTCGCCTGCCTTAGTCAACGAGGGCGGGCTACCCGGCTCCTTGCTTCCTGTCTACATGGCGTTAGCCGGACTAGGCATGGTCATCGGGGACCTATTCAGTGGTTGGATGTCCGACAAGTACAAGGCGGGGCTCACGGCATCAGTTCTGCAGGCTGTAGCAGGCATCACGCTACTTATCGTCTTCTTCACCGTAGCAAACGGCTATGCGCATCTGGCACTGATGTTTGTGTGCTGCGGTTGTTTGTTCGGCATGGGCACCCCCGAACAACTGCTCATCATCGAGCATTCCAAAGGCGGCGAAATGCTGGGCGGTTGCTGCATTCAGATTGCCTTCAATTTCGGCAATGCTGCAGGGGCTTTTCTGGGCGGGCTGCCTATCAGCTGGGGCATGAGCTATGCCTGGCCAGCCATGGTGGGTTTTCCTTTCGTTATAATCGGCTTCGTACTGCTCTATACATTCCACAAGAAATACGAGTAAAAACAATCCGCCAAAATTTCCCGCACACGATTGTCATAACTGGAAATTTTGGCGGTAGAGAGGAAACGCTCTGCTTCTTTTACATGAAATATTTCCTTTAAGGTGAGATTTCCCGAGACCCACCTTTATTATTCCTTTACATGAGTTATCCCCAAACCTCTTCTGAAATTTCTCTCACGAGGTCGAGCTTGGCCCACTGCTCCTCTTCGGTCAGCTTGTTACCTATCTCACAAGAGGCGAAACCACACTGTGGGCTGAGGCTCAAACGGTCGAGCGGCACATACTTTGATGCCTCGCGGATGCGGGCTATCACCGTGGCCTTGTCCTCAAGCACAGGTGATTTGGTGGTGACAAGTCCAAGCACTACACGCTTCTCGCCCGACACATACTTCAACGGCTCAAAACTGCCGGAACGCTCGTCGTCGTATTCCAAATAATACATAGCCACGTTCTCTTTCTCAAAGAGATAGGGAGCCACAGGGTCGTATGCACCTTTGGTGGCGTAGCACGAGTGGTAGTTACCGCGGCATACGTGCGTATTGATAGTCAGTCCATCGGGCTTTTCGGCAATGGCCAGATTGTTCACCGTAAGGTATTGCAGAGCCTCATGCTCAAGGGTGAAGCCTGTGCCTGCCATCGACTTCCAGAAGTCGTCGTCCACGATCATGCCCCATGTACAGTCGTCAAGCTGCACGGTGTTGCATCCAGCGGCATGAATCTCGCGGAAGAAGGTACAATAGGCTTTGGCGATATCCTCAATAAGTTCCTGCGTGTTGGGATAAACAGAGCGCGTGTTCTTGGCGTTATCGCCACGGAACAGTTCGGCAAGGAACTGAGCGGGAGCCGGAACGGTCTGTTTGGCCTCGACACCCTCCTCCTCAAACTGCTTCACAAAAAGGTAATCCTGAATGAAAGGATGGTTCTCGCCTGTGATCTTGCCTGTAAGGCGAAGTGATCCCTTCGTGGTTTCCTCGCCGTGGAACTGATAGCCATGATCCAGCTCGATGTGTTCCACACCACCCAGTCCCCACATAAAATCGAGGTGCCAATAGCTACGGCGGAACTCACCGTCGGTGATGTAATGCAAACCGTGGGCTTTCTGCTTCTTCACCACATCTTCTATAAGGCGGTCTTCTATCTTACGGAGCTCTGCTGCCGAAAGGTTACCCGAAGCAAACTGTTCTCTTGCTGCTTTCAACTCTGCCGGGCGCAAGTAGCTGCCTACGGCATCAAAACGATAATTCTTGTTGCTCATGATGCTTATTGTTTTTATTGGTTTCTTATTTCCGGTCGCAAAGGTATTAAGCAAAAATTTATCCGCCAAATTTTCTCTTTCTTTCGGAAATATTTCCTATCTTTGCTGATAAATTGTCGTTTATACAGAATTTTATCCTTTAAAATAGAAACATTACAGATTATGGCAAACCAAGAAACGCTTGACAAAGTAGATATCAAAATTCTAAAACTGCTGCAGCAAAACTCGCACATGACCGTCAAGGAACTTGCCGCCCGCGTGCATCTGTCCCCCTCCCCCACCTTTGAACGACAGAAAAGGCTGGAACGCGAGGGTTACATAACAGGGTATTCGGCAGTGGTGGACCACCACAAACTGGGCAACAACGTCATCGTGTTGTGCAACATCCGACTGAAACAGCACACACATGACCTGATACAACAGTTCATGGACACCGTGCAGCAGATAGAACAGATAACCGAATGTTACAATACCACTGGCGACTACGATTTCCAGATAAAAGTATATGCCAAAGACATGAAGGACTATCAGGATTTCATGCTCAATACGCTTGGAAATATCAACTGCATAGGTAGCCTGCATAGCATCATCGTCATTGGCGAGATAAAAGACTCGCACTGCATACCCGTAAGCCGGGACATAAAAAAATGAATCCATACGCAACAAGCGACTTCTTACACGCGGATATACAGTTGCTTAAACCCGGATCGTTTTCAGGCCAAACAGACCTTACAAACGTATGATTGCACTTTTTTGAAAAAAAACACCGATATCTTTTGGAGGTTACAAATAAAATAAGTACCTTTGCACTCGCAAATAAGGAACAGGACACACATCAAGGTGCGTTAGTTCAGTAGGTTAGAATGCCTGCCTGTCACGCAGGAGGTCACGAGTTCGAATCTCGTACGCACCGCACCGCTCGTCTATCTCAGTAAAACACCATTAGGAAGGTGCGTTAGTTCAGTTGGTTAGAATGCCTGCCTGTCACGCAGGAGGTCACGAGTTCGAGTCTCGTACGCACCGCTGGTTAGTATTTATCTAAAATATATGTTAAGGTGCGTTAGTTCAGTTGGTTAGAATGCCTGCCTGTCACGCAGGAGGTCACGAGTTCGAATCTCGTACGCAC
>CAVKHW010000019.1:0-41078 GCA_963656105.1 Eggerthellaceae bacterium | reverse complement strand
AGTGGCGCCGATGGTACTGCAATGCAATGCGGGAGAGTAGGAAGCCGCCTTCTTTTAAACGAGCGAAGCCCGGAGATTCGAATAGAGTCTTCGGGCTTTTATGATTTTAGGCATAATAGGCTTATTAGGCATAATAGGCTTATTAGGCATAATAGGCATAATAGGCTTATTAGGCATAATAGGCATTTTAGGCATAATAGGCTCGTATGTAAGAAATGGTTTCGATGCTATTGTGTAAATTATGCTATTTGCGAGTTGCCCATATTTTTTTGATTATGTTATGAATGTTGGGTAATTTGTTTTCTTTTGATGCTTATTATCGAATCCGATAATTTTTCTTATCTTTGCAATTGGATATTATTTGATTGCATTGTGGGTTATATTTTGTGCATTGCTAATGTACGTTAACCTTGTTGTGCGGTCATGAGTGTTGCGTAGCATGCCGACGAATAAGCTGTGGTTGCTTCGCAAATTATAATTGTTCTAACATGAAGAGAATCAATTGGGGGTTCATTGGTTGTGGTGAGGTTACGGAGAAGAAGTCGGGTCCTGCTTTTTGCGAGGTTCCGGGTTCGAATGTTGTAGCAGTGATGAGCCGTAACGCCGCTAAAGCCCGTGATTATGCTGAGCGTCATTATATTCGCAAATGGTATACCGATGCTCAGGAGCTTATCGATGATCCTGATGTGGATGCTGTTTATATAGCCACTCCTCCTTCGAGCCATGCCACTTTTGCTATCATGTCTATGCGTTCGGGTAAGCCTTGCTATGTGGAGAAGCCGTTGGCGGCAAGTTATGAGGATTGTCTTCGTATCAACCGCATTTCGGAGCAGACGGGCGTTCCTTGTTTTGTGGCTTATTATCGCCGTTATTTGCCTTATTTCCGCAAGGTGAAGGAAATGGTGGACGATGGTACGCTTGGCAAGATACTGAATGTTCAGATACGTTTTTCCGTACCGCCTCGTGAGTTGGACTATGAGCGCGGCAGCAATCAGCCGTGGCGTTTGCAGCCCGACATAGCCGGAGGCGGTTATTTTTATGATTTGGCACCCCATCAGTTGGACTTGTTGCAGCAGTTGTTTGGTGTCATCGTTCGGGCGCATGGTTATCCCGCCAATCGTGCACATTTGTATCAAGCCGAGGATACGATTAGTGCCTCGTTTATATTCCAGTCGGGCATACCGGGCAGTGCTTCGTGGTGTTTTGTGGGTCACGAGAGTGCCAAAGAAGACCGCATAGCTATTGTTGGCGATAAAGGTACGATGGTTTTCTCGGTTTACAATTACGACCCCATTCGCGTGTTTACGTCTGATGGCAACCAGAGCTTTATTATTCCCAATCCCGTGCATGTTCAGTTGCCCCTTATCCGTTCGGTGGTGGAGCATTTGCAAGGCATCGGTGTATGCGAATCGACGAGTGTTAGTGCTACGCCCACCAATTGGGTGATGGATCGTATTTTAGGCAAATTCTGAGTGATGAGGAGTGTGTTGCTGCTTATAGCAATGTTGTTGGCGTTGGTGTGCCAAGCCCGCGAGGACAGCGTCAGGGTAGTCAAGAAGACGCGTCGCGAGTACAGTGGCAAGCAGTTGCGCAATCCCATACTCAATGCGGCCTATCAATTTGTGAAAGAATTTTCGCGTGTCGACACGCATTATGTAGAGCCCCAGCATTACAATTTCACTGTAATGTTGCAGAACACCAATACGTATGAAGTTTATCATCTGGCCAACAAGTCGGGTCAGGAAATTGTGTTTACGCCCAAGCCGTCGGTGAAGATTGGTCCTTATGTGGGCTGGCGGTGGGTGTTTTTGGGTTATACGGTCGACCTTACGCACCTTGGCAGCGATGACAAGAAACAGGATTTGAATCTCAGTCTGTACAGCAATCAGATTGGTGTGGATTTGTTTTACCGCAAGTCGGGCAACGACTACACGATTTCGAAGATGAATCTTGGCGATGCCTACGACACCAGTCCCATACGCGGCGCATCGTTCGACGGTTTCCATTCGAGCATCACGGGCGGCAACCTTTATTACATCTTCAATCACCGTAAGTTTTCTTATCCAGCGGCCTACAGTCAGAGCACGGTGCAGCGTCGTTCGGCAGGCAGTCCGATGCTTGGCATAGGCTACACGCGCCACTCGCTTGAGGTGGACTGGGAGAAGCTGAGCGCGTTGGTCGAGTCGCGTGTGGGTTCGGCTTTCGACGGTGCGAGCATCGACTCCACGCTCATGTTTTCGAAGGTAAAATATACCGACTATTCCATCTCGTTGGGTTACGGCTACAACTGGGTGTTTGCGTACAATTGGCTTTTCAACGCCACTTTGATGGGATCGCTGAGCTACAAGCGGTCGACGAGCGATGTGCAGCAGAAGTCGAAAGACTTTTTCCGCGACTTTGATTTCAAGAATATCAATCTCGACGGAGTGCTCCGTCTGGGTGTCGTGTGGAACAATACGCGCTGGTATGCCGGCTTCAGTTCCATCTTCCATGCTTACAATTATCGCAAGGATCAGTTCAAGACCAATAACATTTTCGGTTCGGTAAACCTTTATTTTGGTTATAATTTTGGCCGGCGATAATCCTGTCCTCCCCTTGAGTTATGAGAAAAGCTATTGTACTGTTCATCCTCCACCTTCTCGGTTCGTTGAGCGTGCTTGCCGCTTCAGCCGACTATTGGCGCAGCGACTCAGTAAAGGTAGTGCGCCTTTTGTCGCAGGCGGCGCGTCAGCCTGCCGACAGCGACCGTATGACCTGGTTTGCGCGTCAGCTGTGCGGCCTGCCCTATGTGGCCAAAACGCTCGAAAAGAACGACGACGAGCGTCTGGTGGTCAACCTGCGCCAGTTTGACTGCACCACCTATGTGGAGACCGTGCTTGCCCTTGCTCGTTGCACCATCCGCAACAAGCGCACGTTTGCCGACTTCTGCACCGAGCTGCGCCACATACGCTATCGCGACGGCGTGGTGGATTATGTCAATCGGCTGCACTATTTTACCAGTTGGATAGAGGAGAACAAGCGTCAGGGTGTCGTGGAAGACATACAAGGTCCCACGCCGCCTTTCACGGCCCGTCAGACTGTGCGTGCCAATTACATGACCACGCATACCGATGCTTACCCCATGCTGCAGCACCGCGCCGACCGTGTGAGCCGCATACGCCAGATGGAAGATTCGATTACAGGGCGCACATTCCGTTACATTCCGAAAAACCAGCTTGCCGACACGCCGCTGCTGCGGCAGACCATACACGACGGCGACATCATCGTGATACTTACGTCGAAGAAAGGGCTTGACACCAGTCATATCGGCATTGCCGTGTGGCATTCCGACGGTTTGCACATGCTCAATGCCTCATCGGTGCACCACAAGGTGGTGGAGGAGCCCAAGCTCCTTTCGGCTTATATGGCCAGCCATCCGTCGCAAATCGGAATCCGCATAGCCCGCCCCCGGTGATCGGCCTCAGAGAGCTAACCACGAAGAAAGCAACCATCTAATTACAAGTTATGAAACAGGCTATAAAGAATTTGGCAACGGCCATGACGGCTCTGTTGCTGGGCGTTGTCGGCATGACGGCGCAGACCTACACCCACACTTACCCCAAGGCTGTGGAAAAAGCGGCATCGCGATGGGTGAAGCAAGGCAGTTGGAAAGGAACGTTCACCAAGGCCGTTCCGGCACCGACGGTCAACGCCACCGAGTTTTGCATACAGTATAACCGCAACCCCAATCAGTGGAATGCGCTGTTTGCCTGGTTGCAGGCCAACGACCTGAAGGCATTGGCTCCCGGCCGCATCGCCATCGGCACCACGGGGCTCACGGCATCGGTGGAGGACGGCACCAACTGGTGCAGCGAGTCGGATCTGAAGAACGGCAAAGGCTCGGAGTCGCACCGCGAGAAGATCGATTTCATGATGGTGGTCGACGGTGTGGAAGGCTTCGCCCTGCTCGACCACGACTCGTCGGAGCCGATCGGTGATTATCGGCCCGATGTGGAGCACTACCGTTTCGACGCTGCCCGTCTGAAGCGTTTCGAGTCCATCCCCGGCACATTCAACATCATGTTTCCCTGCGATTGGCACGTAGCCAAGGTCAAGACGGGCAAGGTGGGCGAGCATGTGAAGGTTATCGTGGTCAAGATGGACTATGTGCGTTGACTTGAACCTATACCAAGAGTACAGATTTTACAAGTAATGGTGTCTGGTAAAATATCGGTCTAACACAGTAAAACGCTGAATGGTATTTATAAGGTTTTGGATAACTCGTGGCTTACTTTACATAGCGTGGTTTGTTATCCATTGCCCCTGAAGGAGGCGTATATTTTAACGTCACAATGAATTATGCGCCCCCTACAGGGGCAATAATCCTGCTGCACGCGAACATCCGTAGGGGTGAACCCCTACGCTATAATATGTCGTCCCTACGGGACTTTCCTGTTGCTAAGTTTTTACCGGACACCAATAATATTGAGTGAACTGCTATACTTTTCATGAAGAGCCGGAAAGCGACTGGGCGAAAGACCCTCTGTCGCAGTGCGGAACGGTAGATATCGCCTTGCCGTTAGGCACTTGCCGCACCGCGATGGCATATCTGTCGCACCGCGATACGACACGTTTCGAGGCATGGCTGGTTTTGCGGGCCAAGTTTATTGGTTCGTTGATGGGTGGTGAGATTTCTATTATGTGTTTTAAGGCGTTGAAGACCAAGAGTTTGCAATAGCCTTATATGTTGGCATCAGGCCAAGCGCGTCTTACTGTGTATGTTGCCGTGACATCGTGTTGCGGTGTCGGGCAGCCCCCTCTGTCGTGATGTGATATTTGTCGGTCTGCCCTTTGTTCATGTTTGCCGAAACTATGTAGAATTCGTGTTCAATCACATATTAACATCCTTTAACAATAATTCCGGGCAAGTTTTCGCTTTTCTGCTATTTAAGAGACAGACGAACAAAAGAAAAGGGTCGGCGCGCAACCCATGTTTCTTGAGTAAAGTTGAATAAACGATTAAGAAAACAAAAACAAAAAAACGAAAAGAAAAATGGAAATCAAGACAGTTTTCAAGACAACGGCAATGGCAGTGGCCTGCCTCGGTACAGTGGCTTTCGCTTCGTGCAGCGACGACGAGGACAACAAGAGTATGAAACTGAGCGCGTCGAAGATTGAGATGGGTGTAGACTCGACACAGGCTGTGGCCGTGGCCAACTGCACCACTCCGCTCACTGCCAAGTCGAGCGACGAGAAGATTGCCACGGTCAGCGTGGACAAGACCACACTCACCGTGAAAGGCGTGAAGGCCGGTGCGGCCAGCATCGTGGTGACCGACGCCAACAAGCAGACAGCCACGCTCAGCGTGAACGTGAAGCAGATGCTCTCGTTCGACACCAAAGCCCTGTCGGTTGCCGCCACCAAGGAGGGCACCGTCACCGTGAAGTCGGGCACCGCTCCCTACACCGTCGTGGTGAAGGACACGAAGGTGGCCACCGCTACCGTGAAAGATGCCGTCATCACTGTGAAGGGTGTGGCCGCCGGCACGACGACGCTCACTGTTGTCGACAAGAACCAAGCCACGGGCACCGTCACCGTCACCGTCACTAAGTAAGCAACTTACTCTCTATACAAACGATGTTACTGAGCTGGAACAGAGACAAGGAAGAACGCGAGATTATTCTTGTCAAGCAGGGCAACGCTTCGGCCATGAGAAGTCTGTATGACCGTCATATAGGCTATCTCACAGCCGTCTGTTCCCGCTACGTTGTGCAGGAAGACGATGTGAAGGATGTGCTGCAGGAAAGTTTCATCAAGATTTTCACATCCGTCAACCGGTTCGAGTACCGGGGCAAAGGGTCGGTGCGGGCATGGCTCACAAGGGTGGTGGTGAACGAGTCGCTGGCCTTCCTGAAACGCAGCAACCGTATGGAGGTGGTCTATCCCGAACAGGAACTGCCCGACCTGCCCGAAGAGGAATCGCCCGACATTGCCGACATTTCGCCCAGCGTGATACAGGAGATGGTGCAGCG
Source organism: Eggerthellaceae bacterium (assembly GCA_963656105.1). Lineage (GTDB taxonomy): Bacteria > Bacteroidota > Bacteroidia > Bacteroidales > Bacteroidaceae > Prevotella. The sequence continues at coordinate 35,067 of CAVKHW010000019.1, read as the reverse complement.
CCTGCCGAAAGGCTACCGCACCGTTTTCTGTCTTTACGTCTTCGAACACAAGAGCCACAAGGAGATAGCCTCGCTTCTCGACATCAAGGCAGACACTTCGGCCTCGCAACTGCACAAGGCCAAGGTGTTGCTGGCCCGATTTATCAACGACTACAAATTGAGGAACTATGGATAAACAGAAGTTCACGAACGACATTGACCGCAAGATGGCCGGTTACGAGACGCCACCGCCCGAACGGCTTTGGGAGGATATCGAGCAGTCGCTGGCACATCGCAGCGCTGCAGGCCCGGCAGCCCGGCACCGCAGCCGCACGGCGCGGTGGGCAGCGGCAGCAGCGGTGGCCGTCGCGGCGGTGACTGGTGGCAGCCTGTGGTACGCCATGCAACCCGGCGGCCACACCCCCCCCATAGCGTCAGTGGCTCAAGGCCAACACGTTTCGTCCGTTTCCTCGTTGCACGAGGCCGAGGCCGCCCAGCCTACAGCCGCCTCGAGCCCCACGCTCCTGGCCGTAGCCGACCTTCCCCAACACGCACCAGCCGCCCTTCCAATCGCTGCCACAACGGTGCTGCCCGGTCACGCCAATCCCGAAAGCCGCCTCGCCGAGGCCGCCCCGTCGGTCGCCGAAAGCGAAGCAGCCCAGCCACACGACAATCCGCAACGGCAACCCGACGGCAATGGCTCCAGTAGCGCGCCGCGTCACAGCGGCCACAGAGCCGACACGCCGTCCCTGTGGAACGACTACACACCCACCGCTACCCACCACACGGACAACAACCGGTTCAGCTTGACGCTGGCAGCCGCCAATTTCCTCAACGCTTCCAATCAGCAGAACGGTTACGGCGAGCTCGTGGCCGGCACCATCTGGAAGGACGACAACGAAGGCAACGACGATGATGCGCCCAGTGCCAGCGATGCCATGAACGAGGTCATTCTGGGCAACAAGGGCAACGACGTCTACACGAAGAAGAAGCACCGCCAGCCCGTGAAGATTGGTCTTTCGGTCAACTATCGCCTCACGCAGCGTCTATCGGTAGGCACGGGCGTGGTGTACAGCTACCTGTCGTCCGACCTCGTGTCGGGAACCGACAACTACAACTATACCACCCGCCAGCAACTGCAGTATGTGGGCGTTCCGATACAACTGAGCTACACCCTCTGGCAGCGCAAGCGCTGGAACGTCTACGCCACCGGAGGAGCCATGGCCGAGAAATGTGTGAAGGGACGGTCAGAGACCGACTATGTGGTGGATGCCAAGGTGCAGAGCACACAGCACGACTGTCTGGGCGAAAACCGCCTGCAGTACTCGGTCAACGCAGCCGCCGGACTGCAGGTCAACGCCAACGAACACATCGGCTTCTATCTGGAGCCGGGCATCAGCTACCATTTCAACAACCATAGCCACATCACCAACATCTACAAGGACACACCGTTCAATTTCAGCCTCGGTGTGGGCGTAAGATACTCGTTCAAATAGAACCATTGCAAACAACAGAAAATAAAAAGCAAACAACATCATGAAAAAACAAATAACGGCCTGGGCGATTGCCGCCTGCGCCATCCTCGCCATGGCTTCGTGCGGCACAAGCCAGACAACAGTGGCCTACAAGGAAGCCAACCACTACTTCGTGCGCAACGATGCACCCGACCATTCGCCCCGCCTCATACAGACGCGCGCCGAGTTCGAACGATATTTCGGCGCGGCAGCCGTGATGGGAAACGACGGGCTGCCTACCGAAATCGATTTCGACAAGCACAATGTTGTGGCACTCATCGAGCCGCAGACCAACATCGACACCGACATCAAGGTGAAGTCGGTGAAGACAGACCATGGCCAACTGACTGTGACCTACGAGGTGCGGCAAAGCGGACAGCCCAGATCCTACTCCACCGTGCCGATGATCTTGCTGCGCATAGACAAGAAATACGGCAACAACGTCAGATTTGTAAAACAATAGGTGTTAGAGGAATCCATCGTCTCTGGCAAGTTGCCGTGACGATGACCTTTTGACAGCGCAGGGGCAAGTCCTCTGCGCTGTGTTATTTGTCCCCCTGCGACATACCAATCCACCCTAAATGAACGCCTCGTTTGCCACGGAAGTTTTAAACTGAGCAGATTTTTCGTCCCGATTGCTTTGAGTTTCGGAAATTAGTATTACTTTTGTCGCGTGTCCGTCGAAAGGCTGCGGCAAGGCCCGCCTGTGCATTCGGTCTGCAGGTAAAGACGTGTTGCCCGAAAGCAAAGCTTTGAAACGGTACTAATTTGAACTTAAACACCTTAAATATAAATCATGAAGAAATTGCAATTTGCAGCCATGGCCGTTGTGGCCGTTATGGCTTGTGCCACCGGATGCAAGCCCACACCATCGGCCAATGACGCCAATGCGTTTGCCGTAGACAGCATGACCTTCACCTCCGTGAAAGACTCCGACATCACCTGTACCATTGTGGTAGACTATCCGAAGGGCGACGACAGCCTTGCCGTCGGCGTCAGAAACTATATAGCCCGCGAGCTGGCCGCATTGTACTTGCCGGTGAACAACGCCGATGACAGTGCGCAGCTGGCTCAGTATCCCGTTTACAACGGAAACATCTCCGATGGACAGAAGCTCGTAGACCATTACGGCAATGGCGTGATGCGCTATCTGTGCGGCATGCGTCAGACACTGAAGGACGAGCGGCTGAGCCAAGAGTACCCGTTGCCACCCATGTCGGAGAAACTCACGGTGCGCCTCGAGGAGGCCACACCGGCCTACCTCACCTACCGCGTGGTGGACGACAGCTATCTGGGCGGTGCCCACCCCAGCTACACGGCTTACAGCACCACCATCAGCCGCACAACCCACCAGCCCGTAGACCACATGGTCGATGCCGGCCAACTCAGCAAGTTGCAGCCCCTGTTGCGCAAGCATGTGCTGCAGAGCCTCAAGGATAGCGGTGTCAGCGATGTGACCGACGCCACGCTCACCAACTACCTGATACTGCCCGACGACGGACTTGTGCCCCTGCCGGTCCACAGCCCGTGGCTACAGAACGACAGTCTGCACTTCGTCTATCAGCAGTACGAGATAGCCTCGTATGCCGTGGGAGTGATAGGCTTCAATATCGCAGCCGACGACCTGAAGCCCTATCTTACCCCAGAGGCCACCCAGTTGCTGAAACCGTAAGTGCCGGATCTTGACTCCGCAACAGAGAAACAACGTATATTTTTTTACGGCCCGTGGCAATAAAGCGCATTTCTTGGCGTTAACAATTTAGAAAGGTCAATGATTACTCTCTAACGTTTTACGCCTATGAAAAATTCTACCCCTGAAGAAACGCGGCCGTCAGCCTATTCGCTTATGCTGATTCGCCAGATAGCCTACACCTATCGTGTGTCGAAACGCACAGGCCGTCCCACTAATTATTGCATGAACTGATGGGAACGATAGTGTCGCCCTCCCTGTTGGCTGCCGATTTCACCAACCTGCGAGGCGAAATAGAAATGATAAACCGCAGCGGAGCCGACTGGCTCCACTGCGATGTGATGGACGGCGTGTTTGTGCCCAACATCTCGTTTGGCTTTCCCGTGCTCGAGGCCGTGGGCAAGATTTGCCGCAAACCCCTCGATGTGCATCTCATGATTGTGCATCCCGAACGGTACATCGACCAGACCGCCCGCATCGGTGCCATGATGATGAACGTGCACCTTGAGGCCGTGACCCACCTGAACCGCACCGTACACGAGATTCACGAGGCCGGCATGAAGGCCGGCGTGACGCTCAACCCCTCCACACCCGTGGCCATGCTCGAAGATGTGATAGGCGATGTCGACATGGTGCTGCTCATGAGTGTGAACCCAGGCTTTGGCGGGCAGCAGTTCATAGAGAACACCTACGCCAAGATAGCCCGTCTGCGCAAGCTCATTGCCGAAAGCGGATCGCACGCCTTGATAGAGATCGATGGTGGCGTGAACGGCGACACGGCACCCCTGCTGGCTCAGGCCGGTGCCGATGTGCTGGTGAGTGGCAGCTACGTGTTCCGCGCCGACCATCCCGAGCAGCGCATCGCCCAGCTCAAATCGCTCTAACCCCTTGGCCGACAACCATTCGCCCAGCACAGGCCCGACGGCAAACCAACCATCGGCCGATACTCGACCGTCGGCTTGGCGACAACAAAATGATAGACCATAGACCATGAAGAAAACCGCATTATCCTTATTGTTCGCACTCGCTGCTACGTTGGCTTGTGCGCAGAGTGCATTGAAGAAAGTGTACAACGAAACTGCCGACCCCATGGCTCAGATAGACAGTGCGCTGGCTGCCGTGCGCAGCGATGCGTCGGGTCGTTTGGTGATGTGTCAGGTGGGCGGCAACTGGTGCCCTTGGTGCCTGCGTTTTGCCGATTTCGTGGAGCGCGATGCCGAATTGTCGAAACTTGTGGCCGACAATTTTGCCTATCTGCACGTGAACTATAATCCACGCAAGGACAGCGACGGCCGTGCCGCTGCACTCATGGCCCGGCTGGGCAACCCCCAGCGGTTCGGCTTCCCGGTGTTTGTGGTGCTCGATCAGGGCGGTAACGTGCTGCACATACAAGACTCCAGCTTCCTTGAGGAAGGGCAAGGATACAGCAAGGACAAAACCATGCGCTTTTTCAAAGCCTGGACACCCAAGGTCGTGGGATCCGCCAACAACGTGACGCGCGCCATCGATGCACGCCGGTCGGTGCGCCGCTATCTCGACCGACCCGTAGAACACGACAAGCTCGCGCTCTTGGCTCAGTGCGGCATAAAAGCTCCAAGCGGCATGAACAGCCAGCAATGGGCTGTGCGTGTGGTGGAAAACCGGCAGTGGATGGACGGACTGAACGAACTGTTCAAGAAGGCCAACCCCGACATGGTGCGGCGCGATCCGAATTTCAAGAACATGTTTCGCAATGCACCCAACATCATCTGTGTGGCTACGCCCGCAGGCGATGCCTCGGTCGATGCCGGCATGCTGGGCGAAAACATCATGTTGGCCGCCCAGTCGATGGGACTTGGCACATGCTGCCTCGGCGGCCCCGTGCGTTTTCTCAACACCACCGATGCCTGCAAACCATATCTCGAACAGTTGCAGCTGCCCGAAGGCTACGAGGTGTGCTACATCCTGGCCGTAGGCTACCCGGATGAAAGTCCCGAAGCCAAGCCGCGCGACGATGCGAAAATAAAATTCGTGGACTGAACGCATTGCAGCGAACAGACCCTAAGCCACCCTCTACGACTGTCGTGGAGGGTGTTCGCGTTTTCAGATGTTCTGCCGTTGTTGCCGTGGGGCGGCCGACTGCAGATAGGGCGATTCAAACCAATCTGCATGGTTTTGTCAGGCGGTGCGCTGTATGGTTGTGCTGCACCGATGGAAGAAAAAATACCGAAGTGTGGTATTAGTCTGCGTGGTTATTGCCTGCTTTTTATTAACTTTGCAGTTATGAATACCGTGTCGCCCCTTCAGGCATTGCAACAACAGCGCCTGTTGCTCCAGTTGGAGTATCAGGCCGAGAAAGAAGCGTTTCGCAAGCAGACCGAGAGCATAGGCCTCGGTCGCAAGGTGCGGCGTGGCGATGCTTGGTATCCCATAACCACGGGGCGCACCTATTACAATTCGCTCAACCAGTATTGCATCGAACTGACGCGCACTGCCAATCAGGACATTGACCACAATTTCGAATTTGGCAAACCGGTGGTCTTCTGGCGTGTCGACACACCATCCGTCGCCACCGCGGGCACCATCCGCTATTTCAGTTTCACAGGCACCGTGTCGTTTGTCGACGGCGACCGTATGGTGGTAGCCATCCCCGAAGGCCACGCTTTCGACCTGCAGGCGTGCGACCAGCCCATAGGCGTGCAGTTGTTCTTCGACGAGACCAGCTACCGTTGTATGTTCGACGCTCTCGACCGTGTCATCAATGCCAAGACAGGCCGGCTGGCCTATCTGCGCGATCTCTTTTATACCGCCATGCGTCCTCAGGTGTTGTCGTTCGACCCCATGCGTTTCCCATGGCTCAATGCCACGCAGGAACGAGCCGTCAACGAGGTGCTGCGCGCCAAGGATGTGGCTGTGGTGCATGGTCCTCCTGGAACAGGCAAGACCACCACGCTGGTTGAGGCTATCAACGAGACGCTGATGCGCGAGAGCCAAGTGTTGGTATGCGCACAGAGCAACATGGCCGTGGATTGGATATCCGAGAAACTTGTGGACCGCGGCATTGCCGTGCTGCGCATAGGCAATCCCACCCGTGTGAACGACAAAATGCTGGGTTTCACCTACGAGCGGCAATTTGAGGCGCATGCCGACTATCCGCAGCTGTGGGCCATACGCAAGGCCCTACGCGAACTGCGCCAAAAGCGCAAGGGACGCGACACGGCCTATCATCAGAAAGTGGAACGGCTCAACGCACGCGCCACCGAACTCGAGATACGCATACGTACCGAGCTGTTTGGCCAAGCGCGCGTCATAGCCTGCACTCTGGTGGGAGCTGCCGGCCGTTTGCTCGACGGGCAACGCTTCTCCACATTGTTCATCGACGAGGCCGCCCAAGCCCTCGAAGCAGCGTGCTGGATAGCCATACGCCGGGCAGGCCGTGTGGTATTGGCTGGCGATCACTGCCAGTTGCCGCCCACCGTGAAGAGCGTGGCCGCCCTCAAGGCCGGTTTGGGCAAGACGCTTATGGAGCGCATCGTGGAGCGGAAACCTGAGTGCGTCACCCTCCTGCAGATGCAGTATCGCATGAACGACGACATCATGCGGTTCAGTTCCCGCTATTTCTATGGCGGCAAGGTCACTACGGCACCGCAAGTAAGCCATCGCAGCATACTCGACCTTGATTATCCCCTGTCGTGGATCGACACCTCGCAGATGGAGGTAGGCCCCGACGAACCCAACTTTAAAGAGCAGTTTGTGGGCGAGAGTTATGGGCGTGTCAACAAAGGCGAGGCCGAACTGACGCTCGATACCCTGCAGCACTATTTCTCCAAGATCGGCAAGAGCCGCATCCTCGACGAGCGCATCGATGTGGGTGTCATATCGCCCTACCGCGCCCAGGTGCAGTATCTGCGCGGGCTCGTCAAGCGTCGCGAGTTCTTCAAGCCCTATCGCCACCTCATCTCCGTCAACACGGTCGATGGCTTTCAGGGTCAGGAGCGCGACATCATCCTTATATCGCTCGTGCGTGCCAACGCCGACGGGCAGATCGGATTTCTGCGCGACCTGCGCCGCATGAACGTGGCCATGACCCGTGCCCGCATGAAACTCATCATCCTTGGCGACGCCTCCACCATGACCCGTCATCCTTTCTACCGACAACTGTTCGACTACATTGAGGCTCTGCGGCACGACTCGCCTACGGCGCAGCCTTGTGAGGAAACTGAAAAATAAGTCCCCGTCATGTTACAACGCGACTATTTCATACGCATCATAGAAGAATTCATGGCCGCCGTAAGCCGTTTTCTGGAAAAAGATATCGACAAGCGCACCGACGACGACCTGCGCGATCTCTACCGTCAGTATGTGGGCGACTACGACACCCTGCGCAACCTGTCGGCGCGCGATGCCCTCCTTTATGCCCGCGACCAGTGGCCCGACGACCGCCGGGTGCAAAAACTCGAGATGCTGGCCGAGCTGCTCTATGTGGAGGGCAGCTACAAACAGAAACCGTTGCGTGATATGCTACTTGAAAAGTCGTTTCTGATTTTCAGCTATGTAGACAGTCACAGCCTCGACTTTTCGCTCACACGCAAGGCGAGGATGAGTGCCATCAAGGCGCAGCTGGGCACCGACCTCAATCTCGACGACATCATAATCTAATCCTTATGACATCATAATCTGACTCTTATGACAGACAATGCACGCCCCTTACACTCCCCGGCCTCGGCAGGCGGCATGAGCGACATGACCGTTGGGTCGCCTGCACGCGGCATACTCCGTTTCGCGGTGCCGTTGGTGTTGGGCTACATCCTGCAACAGATGTACCAGGTGATTGATGCCGCTATTGTGGGGCGGTGGATTGGCGTGAATGCTTTGGCGGCAGTGGGAGCGTCGGCCAGCGTCATGTTTCTTGTCATGGGCTTCTGCAACGGTTCGTGTGCCGGATTTGCCATCCCTGTGGCCCAGGCCTTTGGAGCCAAGGACTATGGCAAGATGCGCTCCTATGTCAGCAATGCGGTACGCATCGGTGTGGTGTTTGCCGTGGTCATAACGCTGCTCAGCTGCGCGTTCTGTTCGCGCATTCTGCATATAGTCAACACCCCCGGCGAAGTGTTCCGCGATGCTTGGACGTTCCTTTTCCTGCAGTTTCTTGCCATTCCTTTCACCATTGCCTACAACTTGCAGGCTGGTTTCATACGTGCCTTGGGCGACAGCAAGCATCCGTTCTATTTCCTTATATTCTCGTCTTTGTTCAATATCGCGCTCGATGTGGTGCTCATCCTTGTGCTTGGCATGGGCGTGGAGGGAGCCGGAGTAGCCACGTTGTTGGCACAGGCTTTCTCGTCGGTGCTGTGCTATGTGTTCATCCGCCGCAAGATGAACATCCTTATTCCCCAAGCCGACGAGCGCCGATATGACAACAAGCGCATCTCCATCCTGCTCAACAATGGTGTGCCGATGGGTCTGCAGTTCTCTATCACGGGCATAGGCATCATCATGCTTCAGAGTGCCAACAACGCCCTCGGCACAGTCTATGTGGCATCGTTCACCGCTGCCATGCGCATCAAGTACCTCTTCACCTGCGTGTTCGAGAACATAGGCGTGGCCATGGCCACCTATTGCGGACAGAACATCGGTGCGCAAAAGGTCGACCGCATCCGGCGTGGCGTGAAGGATGCTGTGGGCATCATGTTGCTCTATTTTGTGGTTACCTTCCTGCTTATCTATCCTTTCGCCGACTACATGATGGCCTTGTTTGTAGACCGTTCCGAGCAGGCCGTCATCCACAACGCCGCCCTCTTCATGCGTGTGGCCAACTATTTCTATCCGTTTCTTGGTTTGCTCACTATTCTGCGCTATTCCATTCAGGGCTTGGGCTACAGCAACCTCTCCATGCTCTCGGGCGTAATGGAGATGATCGCGCGCTGCGGTGTCAGCCTGTGGCTCGTTCCGGCGCTGGCCTTCACGGGCGTTTGTCTGGGCGATCCAGTGGCATGGATGGCTGCCGACCTGTTTCTCGTTCCGGCCTATTGGCTGCTCTACCGACATCTGAAAAACAACATTAAAAATCAAATAATCGTATGAAACGTATCTTTCTATCCCTTGTCTTGGCTTTGGTCGCCCTTGTAGGAGTCCGAGCCTCGCACACCGTCACCCACGAGGGCGCATGGTGCTGGTTTGCCGATCCCCGTGCCCTTCACTACGAAAACGCCTCCGGCACCATCAATGCCAGTTACCTGGGTTACATCGACGTACACGGCAACATCAAGGCCACCCAAGTGGACTTCCTCCACAACCGCCGTACCGAGGTGCTCATCCGTTCGGCTTTCCAGCCCGACGACCACAACAACCCCACCTTTGTGGTGCTGCCCGACGAGCGTGTGATGATATTCTACACCCGCCACACCGACGAGCCCAAGATATGGTACCGTGTGTCGGTTCGTCCGGGCGACATCTCGCAACTGGGCGAGGAGAAGTTTATCAGTGTGGAAAACAACACCACATACCCTTCGCCCTTTATCCTCAGCGACGACCCCACGCACATCTATCTGTGTTGGCGCGGCATCAGCTGGCATCCCACGCTGGCACGCATCACCATGCCCGACGCCCACGACAACGTGACCGTGGACTTTGGCCCCCGGCAGCTCGTGCAGTCGACGGGTGCGCGGCCCTATGCCAAGTATCTCAGCAACGGCAAAGACAAGATTTATCTGGCCTATACCACCGGTCATCCCGACAACGAGATGCCCAACTGGCTGTATTTCAACGTTGTGGATATCAATAAGGGCAATGGTCCCATCCTCAAGGATATCAAAGGCAACACGCTCAAAACGGTGGCCGACGGCGTGTTCCGCGTGAACAAGTCGGACGACTATCTCGCCCAATATCCCTACACCGTGGTGGATCACACGGCAGGTGTGCGCAACTGGGTCTGGCAGATAGCACTCGACACAAACGAGAATCCCGTCATAGCTTACACACACATCGACAACGCCAAGACCAGCCATGCCTACCACTACGGTCGCTGGACGGGCGAGGCGTGGACCGACACGTGGGTGCAGCATGCCGGACATGCGTTCCATCAAAACTGGAACCGCACCGAGCGTTGCTACACTGGTGGCATGGCGCTCGACCCCGACAACATCCACGATCTGTACCTTTCGATCCCCACCGCCAACGGTGCTTACGACAAGGACGGCGTGTATGAAATCTGGAAATACACCCTCGGCGACGACGGCAAGGTAGCCTCCACCGAACAGGTGACCAGCCACTCGGCCAAAAACAACGCGCGCCCCTTCATCCTGCCCGGTTCGAAGAACAGCCCGCTCCGTTTGGCATGGATGTATGGCGACTATTATTACTGGATGGTCAACAAGCATTATCCGAAAGCCTATCCCACAGGCATCGTTGTTGACTGCGACCTGCCTCGCCAAACGGTGAACCTTGCCGACGGCCGCCTGACGAAGGCCAAGAACAACACCGAGTTCTCCGTGTCGGCCACGCTCCGTGACACCGTGACCACCGACCGCACGGCAGCTGCCACCCTGTTTGCCAGCGCCAACCTTACGGTGGGTCTTACGGCCGACAACCATCTGTCGGTTACTGCCCGACAAGGCAAACAATCCACCACTGTGACCAGTGGCAACCTCTTCAGCGTGTCCGACAACTGGGCCATCTATTCGAATGGCACCAATGGCGACAACCACTTGTCGGCCATCACCGATGCCGTGGTCACCGCTACCTACGACGGCTCCACGCTGCGGCTCTACCGCAACGAAATGCTCGAGCTGTGCGTGCCCTGCGAGGGGCTGCGTCTCAAAGGCGTGAAACGCGGTGCGCTCAGCGCCGCCCTGCAGCTGTGGAACCGTGCGCTCAATCAGGACGAGGTGTCCGAGCTGGCTGCGCCCTACACGGTGCGCTGAACGGTAGGATCTAAACATAGCGTCCCCACATTCCAGTCCGAAACCTGTCGGATTGGAATGTGGGGACGCTATGTTTGTGCAATGCAGTAGGTTCCAGTGGCGTCTCAAATCATCAGTTCCAGTGCCGCCACGCCCAGCCAGCGGCCGAACTTTTGCGCCACTTCGCGGTAATGGCCCACAGGCTCGAAGCCCAGTTTCCTGTGCATCGCTATGCTCTGCTGGTTGTCGTCGGTTATGATGGCTATCAGTGCGTGGTAGCCCTCGTGTCGGCAGTGGCCGATGAGATGGTTCATCAGGTCGGTGCCGACGCCCTTGTGCATCATGTCGGGAGCCACATAGACCGTGGTCTCCAGGCTGTGGCCGCTGCATGCTGCCCGTGTGTTCCACGGGTGTGCGTAGGCGTAGCCGGTGATGCGGCCGTCGCACAGGCTGACAAAATAGGGAAAACTCTGCGCAATGTCGGCTATGCGTTGTGCCATCTCCTCTGCCGAGAGTGGCACCGTTTCGAAGGTAGCCGTGGAGTGGGCGATGTAGTGGTTGTAGATTTCGGCCAATCGCGGAGCATCAGCTACCACGGCGGGCCGTATGTCGTAGGTGTGCATGAGTGTGCGTGTTTTTTCGTTGTAACATGCCGCAAAAGTAACAATTCTGATGCACAATCTCTGCATGGCTCGCATTTTTTCGTAACTTTGCAGTATGATTTATCCCAGCAATTTCGAGAACAAGATACAGTTTGGCGAGATACGCACGTTGCTCAAGGCACGTTGCCTCAGTCAGCTCGGCAAGGACAAGGTGGACCAGATGACCTTCCACGATCAGGCAGACACCGTCAACACCCTGCTCGGCCAGACCCGCGAGTTCCGTCGTCTGCAAGCCGAAGCCGACGATTTTCCGCTGCAATATTTCTTCGACATGCGCCAGGCCATCAAGCGCATCCGGCTGGAGGGCACTCATCTTGAGGAGAACGAGTTGTTCGACCTGCGGCGTTCGCTTGAGACCATAGCTGCCATCGTGGCTTATCTGAACCGCGACAGCGACGAGGGCGAATATTTCTACCCCACGCTCCACGATCTCACCGACGGTGTGCTGACCTTCCCCGACGTGGTGCGCCGCATCGACCAGATACTCGACAAGTACGGCCGCATTAAGGACACGGCCTCGGCCAAGCTGGTCGACATACGCGCCGAGCTGCGCCGGTCGGAGGGCAGCGTGTCGCGCACGCTCAACAGCATACTGCGTGCTGCGCAGAGCGAAGGCCTTGTCGATAAGGACGCCACCCCCACGCTGCGCGACGGTAGGCTTGTGGTGCCCGTTGCGCCCGGTCTGAAACGTAGGATCAAGGGAATTGTGCACGACGAGTCGTCGACGGGCAAGACCGTCTTTGTGGAGCCGGCCGAGGTGGTGGAGGCCAACAACCGCATACGCGAGCTTGAGGCCGAGGAACGCCGCGAAGTGGTGCGCATCCTCGTGGACTTCACTAAGCTGGTGCGCCCGCACGTTGCCGAGCTGGCCTATGCCTACCAGCTTTTGGCCGAGGTCGACTTTATCCGCGCCCGCGCCGAGCTGGCAGCCCTTATGGGTGCCATGGAGCCCGAGGTGGAGGCCGCTCCCGTGATCGACTGGATACAGTCGCGCCACCCGTTGTTGTGGCTGTCGCTGCAGAAGCAGGACAAGGCCGTGGTGCCGCTCGACGTGACCCTCACGCCGCACCGCCGCATCCTCATCATATCCGGGCCCAACGCCGGCGGCAAGTCGGTGTGCCTCAAGACCGTCGGACTGTTGCAGTACATGGTGCAGTGCGGTCTGTCGGTACCCATGAGCGAGCGGTCGCACGTGGGCGTGTTTCAGAACCTGATGATTGACATCGGCGACGAGCAGAGCATCGAGAACGACCTCTCCACCTACTCGTCGCACCTGCTCAACATGAAGATCATGATGCGTCAGGCCAACGACCTCACCTTGCTGCTCATCGACGAGTTTGGCACAGGCACAGAGCCGCAGATTGGCGGTGCCATGGCCGAGGCGGTGCTCAACCAGTTTGTGCGCAAGCAGGCCTGGGGCGTCATCACCACCCACTACCAGAACCTCAAGCACTATGCCGACTCGCACGAGGGCATAGTGAATGGAGCCATGCTCTACGACCGCCACGAGATGCGACCCCTCTTCCAGTTGGCCATCGGCCAGCCCGGCAGCTCGTTTGCCATCGAGATAGCCCGAAAGACGGGCATACCCGAGGAGGTGATCAGCGAGGCCGCCGCCATAGTGGGTTCCGACTACATACAGAGCGACAAGTATCTGCAGGACATCGTGCGCGACAAACGCTACTGGGAGCAGAAGCGGCAGACCATCCATCAGCAGGAGAAACGCTTGCAGGAACAAATCGACCGCTACGAGCACGACATCAACGCCGTGGAGCGCGACCGCCGCGACGTGCTGGCCAAGGCCAAGCAGGAAGCCGAAGACCTGCTGAAGGAGAGCAACCGCAAGATAGAAAACACCATACGCGAGATACGCGAGCAGCAGGCCGAACGCGAGTCGACGCGCCGCATACGGCAGGAGCTGGAGGAATTCAAGCAGGACGTGGAAACGTTCGACACCAAGGCCGAGGACGACAAGATAGCGCGTAAGATAGAACAGATCAAAGCCCGTAAGGCGCGCCACGAAGAGCGCCGCAAAAAGAAGAAAGACGACGAGCAACGCGCTGCCGAGGCACTGCGCACAGCCGCCGTGCGCCAGCAGAAGGTGCGCGACAATGTCATTGCCGTGGGCGACAACGTGCGGCTGCGCGGATCGAAGAGCGAGGGTAGGGTGGAAAGCATCAGCGGCAAGATGGCCACGGTGATCTTTGGCGGCATGCGCACCAAGCTGCCCGTGGAACGCCTGTTGCTTTCCGACGCGCCGCAGGCCGCCGACGGCACCACGCCCACAGCTGCGCCGACCACCAAGATGGACGAGCTGCGCGAAGGGCTGCAGAGCTACAAGATGTCGCATATGACGCAGGACACCATCGACAACCACCGCAAGAATTTCAAGCAAGACCTTGACGTGCGCGGCATGCGTGGCGATGAGGCCCTGCAAGCCGTACAGTATTTCATCGACGATGCCATCCTCGTGGGCATGCCCCGTGTGCGCATCCTGCACGGCAAGGGCAACGGCATCCTCCGTCAGCTCATCCGCCAATACCTGTCGGCCGAGCCCAACGTGACCGGTGCGCGCGACGAGCATGTGCAGTTTGGCGGCGCCGGCATCACCGTGGTCGACCTCGGATAGCCCGTCCGCCGATTCCGTGGTTTGCCATAGCTGCCCAATGGCATTGCCATACGTGCCCAACGGCGCTGCGATAGATAAGCTATCGCAGCGCCGTTTGCCGTCTTTCGCACCGCCGCAAGCCATCTATCGCAAACCACGGGTGCGGCGGTCGGGCAATTTCTTTACATAATATTTGTGCCTTCAGCAGAAAACGTATACCTTTGTTGTAAAGAAACGCGACCGATGAATATCAAATACTTTTTCCCACCCCGAATATTTTTCCCTTCTGTCCGCATCGCCACACTGACGCTGTGCCTGTTGTTGCTTTCGCCCTGTGCCTCGGCGCAGTCGAAAAAGGAGCGCAAGACACTGCGCACCCTGCTGCAGACCGCCGACAGTCTGCGTCTGCAGTTGAGGCAGTCGGCCGACAGTGGCCGCATGCTCCAGTGGGTCGACTCGATGCTGATAGACCAGCTTGGGCAAGTCAAGATGGGCGCAAAGCGCAAGGCCCGCATCATGCGCCGCCTGATGAAACTGCAAAGCCGCTTGGGGCGCTACGACCGCAAGTTGTTTCAGGGCGACTCCATTTTGGCGGCACGCTACAATAAGGTGTCCTACGACACGGCCTACATCACCCGTCCCGTGGCGCGGTGGACCATCAAGTTTCGCGGCAACTTGTCGGGAGCCGACATCCGCACATCGGCCATCGATGCCACTCAGACTGAAACCACCACGCACCTGCAGTCTGACCTGCGCGGCACAATCAGCGTGGCCGTGGCCTACCGCGGACTGGCGGCCGGCGTGGCCGTCAATCCGGCCAAGTGGGCCGGCAAGTGCAAGGATTTCGAGTTCAACCTCAACTCCTACAGCAACCGCTACGGTTTCGACGTGGTGTACCTCTCCTCCAACACCTTCCGCGGGCGGCAAAACACGGCTGGCGTGTCCCACGACATAGACAAGGGGCTGGTGTCGCAGAATGCGCTCAACCTCAATTTCTACTATGTGTTCAATCACCGGCGGTTCTCCTTCCCGGCGGCGTTCAGCCAGAGCTACATACAGCGGCACAGCGCAGGCAGCTGGATGATTGGTGCCAGTTTCGACGGGTCGAAGAGCACCGTGACCACCGACACCGACCACTCCTACCTGCAGCCCATGACCGTGCGCCTCAACGAGCTGGCCGTAGGTGCAGGCTATGGCTACAACCTCGTGGCCGGGCGCCACTGGCTGTTTCACCTCTCGGCCCTGCCCACCCTCACTGTCTACTCGCACGACTATACCCTGACTACCGACCTCAGCGGCGCTGAGCCCACCACGCGGCGCACCAGCATGCAGTACCATTTCCCATCGGCCATCGTCACTGGCCGCGGTGCTGCGCTCTACTCCTGGCGCAACAAGTTTGCCGGAGCCACGGCAGTCTACAACTACTCGGTGGCCGGCGACCCCGACCATCTGCAGCTGCGGCGCAACAAGTGGCGTCTGCGCATGTTCTTCGGCTTCCGCTTCTGACGGCCGGTGCTCCTGCCCACTCCCCTGCAAGCGGCAGTGCGAAACAGGGGCAGGGGCGAGAAATGTGGCCATTCTGTGTGTGGTGCCACAATAATTGCGTAATTTTGCCAATGCTATTAAGGTGGGTTCTATAAATTACCACCGTAACGAACAACAAAAACAATATGGGTTTCGTTTTGCCGTCTTTTGGACTCTTTTTGGTTCATATCGCCACCTCGCTCGGTCGTAATGCCCGCATTATCCCCTTACTCGCTGACGATATGCACTTGGAAATAGTCTCAAAATCCGACAAAGCTAATTTATAGAACCCACCTGAATAATGTGAAAGATGACCAATCCGTCTTCAAAGTCATTCAACACTGAGAGCGAGGTGCGCTGCGGCTACACCGTGAGTGCCGCGATGAAGCAGGTGTGGGCCGTGGAGCTCGACCTGCTGAGCCACTTTCTCGACTATTGCCAAGCCCACGGCCTGCGCTGCTGGGCCGAGGGCGGCACATTGTTGGGTGCCGTGCGCCACAAGGGATTCATACCCTGGGACGACGATGTGGACCTCATGATGCCGCGGGCCGACTACGACCGCATGTGCCAGGACATCGGCAACCAGGGCGTTGATGCACCCTACTTCTTGCAGACCGCCTACTCCGATGTGGACTACCACCGCGGCCACGCCCAGTTCCGGCGCAGCGACACGGCGGCCATACGCCCCTCCGACTGTTTCCAACCGTTCAACCAAGGCATATTCATCGACATCTTTCCGCTCGATGCCGTACCCGACGACCAGGAGGCACTCCATGCGGCCTACCGCCGGGCACTGAAGACGCTGAAGTTTCTCAAGGCCAAGAACACCCACTGTCTGGCCTCGGGCCGGCTGACCCTCGTGTTCCGAAAAATCAAGGCGCGCCTCTGCGTCAAGCGGCACGGCTGGCTCTACTACTACGAACAGGCCGACGATGCCATGCGGCAGCTGGCCGACCTGCCCGGACGACGCGTGGGCGAGGTGGTCAACATGGGGCCGCGGCTGCAATGGGACCGCAGCCTGTTCGACGAGACTGTGTGGCTGCCCTTCGAGAACATCATGGTGCCTGCGCCCAAAGACACCGACAGTGTGCTGCGCGCCGAGTTTGGCGACAACTACATGACCCCCATTCAGGCACCCAACGTGCACGGACAACTCATCTTCGACACCCAGCGCAGCTACCGCGAAGTGCTGCCCGAGGTGCGGCAGCTCTACCGCCTGTCAGCTCCCCTGCGGCTCTTCCGCAAGCTGACCGGACGAAAGAAATAACCCTCACAACCGTAACATAGCAATCATTCACCATGATACAACCCGAAAAATTCTACCAGGCACTCGCCAGCGAGAACATCACCTTCTATGCCGGTGTGCCCGACTCGTTGCTCAAAAACCTCTGTGCCTATATCACCGACCACGCCGAGCCGCGCAACAACATCATCGCGGCCAACGAGGGCGGAGCCATAGGGCTGGCCGCCGGCTACCATCTGGCCACAGGGCGCATACCCGCCGTGTATATGCAAAACTCGGGCGAAGGCAACGCCGTCAACCCCCTGCTGTCGCTCACCGACCCCGAAGTGTACCACATTCCTGTGCTCCTGATCATCGGTTGGCGCGGCGAGCCGGGTGTACACGACGAACCACAACACGTGAAACAGGGCAAGGTGACCCTGCCGCTGCTCGATGCCATGGGCATAGCGCATGCCACTCTCTCGGCCGACGAGCAGGAAGCCTCACGCCAGGTGGCACAGGCCGCTGCCCACATGCGTGCCACGGGCCAGGCCTATGCGCTGGTCATACGCAAGGGCACCTTTGCCGACTACCGCCTGCAGACCACCGTGGCCGACGAGTCGCAACTGACGCGCGAACAGGCCATACAGATGGTGGCCGAAGCCATGGACAGCCGTGCCGTGGCGGTGTCGACCACAGGCAAGATCAGCCGCGAGCTCTTCGAGTACCGCGAGGCCGGACAGCAGGGTCACGAGCGCGACTTCCTCACCGTGGGGTCGATGGGCCACGCCTCGCAGATAGCCCTCGGCATAGCCCTCCACCAGCCCGAACGTCCGGTCTATTGCTTCGACGGCGACGGGGCGGTCATCATGCACATGGGCGCGCTGGCCATCGGCGGAAGCCTGCAGCCCCGCAATTTCTATCACATACTCTTCAACAACGGCGTGCACGACTCCGTGGGCGGACAGCCCACCGTGGGCTACAAGATTGACCTGCCCGAGATAGCAGCTGCCAGCGGCTACAAGACCGTCGTCAGCGTGGACAACGCTGACGACCTGGCCAATGTGCTGCAGGATCTGACCGACAACGAGGCTCCCCTCTTCCTCGAGATAAAGGTGAAGAAAGGCGCACGCGCCGATCTGGGACGGCCCACCACCACACCCGAGGAAAACAAGCAGGCGCTCATGCAATTCCTGAAACATTAACACCCACCGACCAACATACAACTTTACCCACCATGACAAACATAAAACGCAACATACTGCTGAACCCCGGACCGGCCACCACCACCGACACCGTGAAGATGGCACAGGTGGTGCCCGACATCTGTCCGCGCGAGAAAGACTTTGCCAGCCTGATGAATGACCTGCGGGTCAACTGTGTGAAGATGGCGCACGGCAACCCGGAGACCGACACAGCTGTGCTGTTCTGCGGATCGGGAACCATCAATATCGACATCTGCCTCAACTCGCTGCTGCCCGAAGGCAAGCGCGTGCTCGTGGTCAACAATGGTGCCTACTCGACGCGGGCCGTAGAGGTATGCCAATACTATGGCTTGCCGCATATCGACCTCCGGTCGTCGGTGTTCGAACAGCCGGTGATCGCCGACGTGGAGCGCACGCTGCAGGAGAACCCCGACATCGCACTGGTCTACACCACCCACCACGAAACGGGAACGGGCATACTCAACCCCATTCGTCAAATAGGTGAGCTGGCTCACAGCCACGGTGCCACGTTCGTGGTCGACACCACGTCGAGCCTTGGCATGGTGCCCTTCGACCTCCACCGCGACCATGTGGATTTCTGTATGGCATCAGCTCAGAAGGGACTGATGGCCATGTCCGGACTGAGCTTCATCGTGGGCAGCCGAGCCCTCATCGAACGGTCGGCGCAGTATCCCAAGCGCTCCTACTACTGCAACCTCTATCTGCAGTACAGCTTCTTCGAGAAAACGGGCGAAATGCACTTCACGCCTCCCGTGCAAACGGTCTATGCCGCCATACAGGCTTTCAAGGAGTATTGGACCGAAGGCGAGACAGCCAAGTTTGCACGTCACCACCGCACCTTCGAAGCCATACACCAAGGGCTCGAAACGTTGGGCTTCCGCGATGTCATACGGCGCGACATACAGTCGGGGCTGGTGGTGTCGGTGAGGTATCCCGACGACCCCAACTGGAACTTTGACCGCGTG
Organism: Eggerthellaceae bacterium; assembly: GCA_963656105.1. Classification (GTDB taxonomy): domain Bacteria; phylum Bacteroidota; class Bacteroidia; order Bacteroidales; family Bacteroidaceae; genus Prevotella. The sequence continues at coordinate 15,797 of CAVKHW010000019.1, read as the reverse complement.
CACGACTACTGCTACGACCATGGATTCACCATCTATCCGGGCAAAATCTCGACCACCAACACCTTCCGGCTCTGCTCGCTCGGCACCATCGATGTGCCCGACATCGAAGCCTTCTTCGGGGTGCTGAAAGAGGCGCTGGAGCATAACAACATACAAATACCAGTACGCTACAATGATTAAAACTGCTGTTATCATGGCTGCCGGTCTGGGCAGCCGCTTCGGGCAGATGACCGAAACCATGCCCAAGGGATTTATAGAGTGTGGCGGAAAACCAATGGTGGTGAGGTCTATCGAAACGCTGCTCGGCTGTGGCGTCGAGCGCATCGTCGTCGGCACTGGATACAAGCGCGAAGCCTACGAGCAGCTGCAAGCACGGTTTCCACAGATAGAGTGCGTCTTTTCGCCACGCTACGCCGAAACCAACAGCATGTACACCCTGTGGAACTGCCGTAAGGCCATCGGTACAGACCCTTTCCTGCTGCTCGAGTCGGACATCATTTATAGCCGTAACGCCATCACGGAGCTTATTGCCGACCCGCACCCCGACATCATGCTCATTACGCCGGTAACCAAGTTTCAAGACCAATACTACGTGGAATACAACGCCGAAGGCACGCTGACACGATGCTCTACCGACCGGTCGGCCATCGATGCCAAGGGCGAACTGGTGGGCATACATAAGCTGTCGGGTGCGTTCTATCAGAAGATGTGCAGCGACTATGCAGCCATAGCCGCCGAAAAGCCCAAGCTGGGCTACGAGTACCAACTGCTACACATGTCGCAGAACGGCAACCCGGTCTATGTGCTCAATGCACACGACGTGCACTGGTATGAGATCGACGACGAGCGCGACCTGCAGTATGCCGAAGACCATGTGGTAGGAAAGCTGCACTTGTAAGTGCGCAAAGAAATGCTACGCAAACTTACATCATGTTTAAAACAACACCCTGAGATGAACGATAAGCTAACTATGCTGGCGCTGCTCATGCAGGCCATGGTGAGATACGACAGTGGCGACGTGCCGCGCATACAACACTTTGTGAAGGTGCACGACTTTGCACGCACCATCGCCTTGGCCGAGGCGATGGATGAAGACGACCGTTTCGTGCTCGAGGCAGCTGCCATCCTGCACGACGTGGGCATACATGCCGCTGAGGCCAAGTATGGCAACTGCGGTGGCAAGCACCAGGAGGAACTGGGGCCTGGCGAGGCGCGGAAAGTGCTGGCCGAGATCGACGGATTCACCTCCGAACAGACAGACCGCATCTGTTGGCTCATAGCCCACCACCATACTTATACCGATGTGACGGAGCAAGACCACCGCATCCTGCTCGAAGCCGACTTCCTGGTCAACTCGTTCGAGGATCAGCTCTCCACAAAAGCCGTCATCTCGTTTCGCGATCATGTGTTCCAATCGCCGTCGGCCATCGCGCTGCTCAACGACATGTGGGGCTTGCGGTAGCGCAATGTCCGGAAATACCTTGTGACATGAACGAGATGATAATCGACCATCTGGCGGTGGGCTACGCGAAACACATTGTCGCTTCGGGACTCACTGCGCATCTTCAGGGTGGAACGCTGACGGCCTTGGTCGGATCAAACGGAATGGGAAAATCCACCTTGCTGCGCACCATGGCTGGGGTGCAGAAACCTTTGGATGGAACGGTGCGGCTGGTTGCCGACAACGTGGAGCGTAGGGTTGAACGCCTTGGACGCAGCGATCTGGCGCGATGGATCAGTGTGGTGCTTACCGATAGGGTGGAGGTGGATCGGCTCACCGTGGAGCAGGTGGTGGGATTCGGCCGTATGCCCTATACCGGATACTTCGGCCGTCTGGTCGACGACGACCAGCGGCTTGTGGCCGAGGCACTGCAAACGACCGGACTCACCCCGTTGGCTCAGCGCGCTGTTAACACGCTGAGCGATGGTGAGCGACAAAAAATGATGATAGCAAAGGCGTTGGCTCAGCAAACGCCTGTCATGCTGCTCGACGAGCCGACGGCTTTTCTCGACTATCCCAGTAAGGTGGAAACCATGAAACTACTGGTGCGGTTGGCACACGACACGGGAAAGATAATCGTTCTTTCCACACACGACCTCCACTTGGCCCTGCATCTGGCCGACCGCTTGATAACTTTCGGCAATGGACTTGAGGATGTAGACAAAAACAAATTGCAGCAACGCCTCGACCGTATGCTCGATTAGCCCATCACACGCTCCACATCGGCTATCGTGCCGTCGAAGGGACCGTTGTGAGCCAGCTTAAGGGTGCACATCGCAGCGGCAAAGCGCCCTGCCTCGGCGTAACCCATGCCTTGCAGACGGCAGTAAAGATAGCCTGTGGAATAGGTGTCGCCACAACCCGTGGCATCCACTACTTCGGTAGGCTCGTAGGCGGGTATCTCGTAGAAATGACCGTCGGCATAAATCAGCGAACCATAGCTGCCAAAGGTTATGACCACTTCCTTCACACCCTGTTGAGCCAGTTGTTGCGCCACGGTGCGCGGGTCTTTCGAGTTGGCTACCACTTCCATCTCGTGCTCGTTGAGTTTCAAAATGCTGGTGCAAGCCAGTATTTCCTTTTGGTTTTGCCAAGCCGTGGCACGCACTTCCTCGCCTACCACCTCGCGCAGATAGCCTTGCACGTCGATAGATACCAAACCTTTCGTGGACAGATATTTCACCACCTCGGGCGAAAAATCGTCGGCCAGCAATGTGCCTAAATGGAACACGCGAGCCTCCAAAGGCCGCATCTCGTCGATGGTGTACGGGTCGGCCTTGGCCAATACGCGCTGTGTGCGGTTGTTGGAGTTGCAGCCGTATTTGTTCTCAAAGTACACGGTGTGGCGGCTCGGGTAACAAATGGCATCCACACCGACCTGACGCAGCTTCTCAACTTCGCCTTTCTGGCCTTCGCCAACCTTTGTTACCAGTTGGTAGCTTATCTTCTTGGGCAATGCGTTGATGCCCTGTGACATGTAATAGGAGGTGCCGCCCGCCATATAGACGGTGCTTTTGGGGGTTATGATCTTGTCGCGGGTGATGTGCCCGATACTGCAAATATCCTTCATGTAATTATTTCGTAACAGTGCAAAGGTAACAATAATTTGAGAAGAAATGCCCGTTGTTTGCGCAAAAAGTGAATGGCACTTCCCACATTTTGTTAGAAATTCATAAAGAAACGTAATGGCCTTTGCCATACGTCGGAAACTGATTATCTTTGTCGTAATGACTACAACACTTATCGTACTTGCTCTAACAATCGTGATGTTTATATGGGGACGTCTTCGCAGCGATGTCGTTGCGCTGACGGCTCTGGTAGTGCTTATCCTTACTGGTGTGCTGACTCCCACTGAGGCTTTGGCCGGATTTTCGTCGACGGTGGTCGTCATGATGGTCGGCCTTTTCGTAGTGGGCGGTGCCATTCTCCAAACAGGACTGGCCCGTGAAGCAGGCAGCCGCATGATGGCTTTGGCCAAAGGCAACGAGACGCGCGCTTACCTGCTGGTGATGGTCACCACATCGGTGATTGGTGCGTTCGTGAGCAACACAGGCACCGTGGCTCTGATGATGCCCATCATTGTGAGTATGGCGGCGCAGGCGGGGTTCAGCAGCTCGCGCATGCTTATGCCGCTGGCCTTTGCCGGCAGCTTGGGCGGCATGCTGACGCTTATCGGAACACCGCCCAACCTTGTCATCGACGAGCAGCTCACCAGTGCAGGCTACGAGGGGTTGAGCTTCTTCTCCTTTCTGCCCGTGGGCGTGACGGTCATCGTTATCGGCGTGCTGTTCCTGTTGCCTGCCAGTAAGCTGCTGGTGAAACGGCAGAAAGAACGCAAGGGCGAACAAGTGGGCAAGTCGCTCGACGACCTTGTCGAGGAGTACCAACTGCTCGACAATCTGTATCGTTACCGAGTACCCAAGGGCAGTTCGATCATCGGTGGCGATGTGGCCAGCCTCGATCTGAAAAACCGCTTCGGCATAACGCTTGTCGAGATACGCGACGAGCAGCGGACGGCCTTGGGTGTGGTGCGCGACGTACGGCAGAATATGGTGTCGGGAAAGACGGTCATTGCCGAGGGCGATATTCTCTATCTTATGGGCGGAAAGGATGGCATGGCGCAACTGGCCGACACCTATCGGCTGGAGCGTCTTCGTGGTGTGTCGCTCGATTTCTATGACCTCGGACTGGCCGAGATTGTGGTTTTGCCCTCATCGAAGCTCGTCGGTACGCCCATTCGCGAGTCGCGCCTTAGGGAGAAATACAAGGTGAATGTGCTGGGCATACGCCGCGACCACGAGTATATCAGCGACTCGCTGGGCGACAAGCGTCTTACCGGCGGCGATGTGCTGCTGGTTCAGGCGCAGTGGGACGACCTGCTCAACCTCAATAGCGATAGCAACGACTGGGTGGTACTTGGCCAACCCGACAAGACTTTGAAGAAGGTGACGCTCGATTACAAGGTTCCTGTAGCGGCGGCCATTATGGTATTTATGGTTGTGCTGATGGTTATGGGGTGGACAGCCCCCGTCACGGCGGTCATCATTGCTGGTCTGCTCACGGTGCTGACGGGATGTTTCCGAAAGACGGAAGATGCCTATAAGACCATCAACTGGGAAAGCATCGTTCTTATAGCGGCCATGATGCCCATGTCGACCGCTCTGGAAAAGACGGGTGTCTCGGCCATGGTTTCACAGCAACTCGTGTCGACTCTTGGAGCCGTAGGGCCTTATGCCTTGTTGGCCGGCATCTATTTCACCACCTCGATCATGACCATGTTTATCAGCAACACGGCTACGGCCGTGCTCATGGCGCCCATTGCCATGGTGGCGGCGCAGCAGACGGGCGTGTCGCCCTACGCTTTCCTCATGGGCGTGACGTTAGGTGCCAGCATGTGTTTTGCGTCGCCTTTCTCCACCCCACCCAATGCCTTGGTGATGAAAGCCGGTCACTATACGTTTATGGATTATGTGAAGGTGGGCTTGCCGCTGCAGATAATCATTGGTGTGGTGATGACTTTCGTGCTTCCGTTGATATGGCCTTTTTAGCGGACGGGTGTTTTTCGTGCTGACCTTTTTTTAGCAATGTCAGCACGATGGCTAATGTTGCCAGTCCGGCTGCCCACGACACGACGGCAGCGGAGATGAAGCCCATGCCTTGGCTGAGGCCTGCCACAACAAACGAAACGAACGATACTCCGGCCACGGTCAGCGCGTAAGGCAGTTGCGACGACACGTGGTGTACGTGCTTGCACGATGCTCCGGCGCTGGCCATGATGGTTGTGTCGGATATGGGCGATATGTGGTCGCCGCACACGGCACCTGCCATGCAGGCCGAGATTGAGATGACGCGCAACGGCGCAGCGACCGGGAAAACGGCCACGCAGATAGGAATGAGTATGCCGAATGTGCCCCACGAGGTGCCTGTGGCAAAGGCCAGAAGGGCTGCAATGACAAAGATGATGGCAGGCAGAAGGGCTTGCAGCTGGGCGGCGCTGTGTGCCACCAGTCCCGATACGTATTCGGCTGCCCCAAGCGAATCGGTCATGCTTTTCAGCGTCCATGCCAAAGTAAGGATGAGTATGGCCGGAACCATGGCCTCGAATCCCTTGATCAGACAACTCATGGTTTCGTCGAAGGGCAATGTGTGGCGTGTGGTGAACATGGCTATGGTCAGCACCAGTGCTGCCAGCGAACCGATGACCAGTCCCGATGAGGCATCGCTGGCTGCGAAAGCGGCCACGAAATCGTGGTAGTTTGCGCCCGACATGTCGAAGAAACCGCCCGAGTAGACCATGCCAACCGTACACAGCACGATTAGCAGGATGATAGGGATGACAAGGTCGCACACCGTTCCCCGGTTGGCGGCAGTACCGTAGTGTGTGGCGCCTACGCCATGTTCCGCCAGGTGGAGCTTCGTGCCGCTCACGTCGTCGAGCTTTCCGCCGTCGGTGCGGTCGTACCATTCGCGCCACCGGGCGTCGTACTTGCTCATGGCCTTGAAGTCGAATCCCACGACCACAATGGCAATCATGAACACGATGGTAAACAGTGCGTAGAAGTTGAACGGTATGGCTTTGCAGAAGAGTGCAAGTCCGTTTTCATCGGCAGTAACAAAGCCCGACACCGCCGCCGCCCAGCTCGAGATGGGCGAGATGACGCAGACGGGTGCCGCTGTGGAGTCGATGAGGTAGGCCAGTTTCTCTTTGGTCACCCCGTGGCGTTGTGTGATGGGTCGCATCACCGACCCTACGGTGAGGCAGTTGAAATAGTCGTCGATGAAAATAAGGATGCCCAGCAGGATGGTGGCCACCTGTGCGCCGCGCTTGGTTCTGACGTGTTTGGATGCCCATTGTCCGAAGGCCGCCGATCCGCCCGCTTTGTTCATCAGCGACACGATGGCTCCCAGCACGACGAGAAAGACGAGGATGCCCACGTTCCAAGGGTCTGACAGACACTGTATCAGTCCGTAATGGTGGGTGTCGCCGTTGCTGTGCGCCGTGTCGTTGAGCAGGTGTGCAATGAATCCTTCGAAGCCTGTTCCCATGGAAAAGCTGTATTGCGCTGCGCCCAAGACGATGCCGATGAAGAGCGATGAATAAACCTCTTTGGTTTTCAGAGCCAGCACGATGGCCACCACCGGTGTATAATCCGCAAAACGAAGCGTATCGGTTTCCCAAAACGAAGCGTATATTTTCGTAAAACGAAGCGTATCGTGGGGAGCCCCCATTTTCCCAAATTTTTTCGACCGGCTTCGCCGGTGTGTGGACATAATTTGAACGGAGTCCGGACATCATCCGAACCCCGTTCTTTTCGTTTTGTCGCTTCGCTCCCGCTTTGGCGCGCTTCGCTTTTCGCTTATGCTTCCTCGCTCAGCGCCTTATACGCTGCCACGCTTTGCGCTTTGACGATTTTTCCGCGGAAGGCTAGACGCGAGCCGACATTCGCACACGCATGCGAGGCATCGTAATTCGCACTCGCACCCGAGACGCCGCCACTCGCGCTCGCATAGTTGCACCCGCGATAGACCACACGGCCTGCTGATGTGCTTATCCAATAATAGTCGGTATAGTAGGTGCTCGATGAACCTATGATTGCACCGACGGGCACTACAGCCATGTATTTGCCGTGTGCTACCGCTGATGTCCAGTTGGAATCTGTTCGGCCTTTCACCATCATCGTGCTGCCATCGGGCAGCCAAATGCGCCATTTGCCCTGGCTCCCCGTGTCGTTAGGCAAATCCACACCGTCCATCATGTCATATTTGTTGCCGTAGATGTCCTCGTAACCCAGGCAACACGTGTTGTTCACCTGCGTTACCCTCGCTGAGCCATAGTCATCCGTCTCTACATACCAGGCATGTTGATGCACAACATTGTCGATGATTGAGTTCGTTACGTTGGAGTTGATTTCCTTTGCTGCGTCATAACCTATCGTGTCCTTCATACCCATCGAGGCCGTGCCGCCCGTCGTACGCATATTCGTATGTTGACCACCGCCACACTGGTTCTGAGAGTCCCTGCGGCCATACTTGGCGTAGAAGAGGTTCGCTATACGCCAGTGCATCAGCGCGTCTATCTGCTGCATACCCCTCTGCACCGAGTAATAGTGAAAATCCGTCCACGTCATGCTCGCCGTCGTGCTGCCGCCCGTGATGCAGGCCCGCAGTTTCGTGCCAACAACCGAACTGCCCACCACGCCGCAGAGGTGCTCGTCATTGGCCACCCAGTTCGGCTCCATGTCTTCTATCTTGTCGCTGTTGCTCAGCACCACCTTGTCAAACTCTGCCGTGTTCAGCACAGAGAAGTGCAATGCCACTGCCTCGTCCGGCACATCGCTTATCAAGTACATGCCGTCCTCAAACTTGCAGCCCAGCGTAGATACCACCACGTCTTTCACCACCGCGCCCGTCGAGTCCACAAACACGCTACCCACTAGATTTGTGCCCTTCACGCTCGGCCATCTCACCTTCTTGTAGCCCTTCACCGGCACCATGCAGACGGAGTAAGACGAGTCCGTGCTATAGGCGTTCGTGATGGTGTCTCTTCCGCTCATCACCTTCCGTCCACTCAAGTATCCGCCCTGCGTCTTCTTCAGGTCGTCCAGCGTCAGCACGGCAGCCTCGGGCGTGGCCGGCATGTGGTCGGCGTCGTTCGAACTGAAGCAACTGTAGTTCTTGCCGTTCAAGTAGTCGTTCACGCCCTTGCTCCAGTAGAATGGCTCCAGCATCATCCAGTCGCCCTCCGTGCCGTCCAGCTTCGCTTCCGTGCCGTCGGTATATTTCTGGCTGTCCGTGTCGTCCAGCTGGCAGTAGGTCATCTCCCCGTCCAGGTTGTTCACCACCGTGTCCACCCCGGCTATGGTCACGTTTCTCGTCGTCGCCTTCTTCGTCACCTTGGCAAGCACTCGGTGGCGTTGCTTCAAGATGGCGTTGATGTGTCCGCTCGGCGTGTAGTCCGTGCCGTATTTGTAGCCCGTCCCGTTGTCGAGGTTCGAGATGTTGGCATCGTCCGCCACCGTCTCGTCAAACTCTATCATCGTGTATTCCGGCTGCTCTATGTTCAGTTCGGGGAAGTGGGCCTTCAGTTTCTCGTATTCCGCATCGTCCTTGTAGTTGGTCAGTCGGTATGTGCCCGTCAGTCGGCACGTGTCGGTGTTGCCGCCGTTCTCGTCCACGCCGCCCATTGTCAGCAGCGAGGTGAGCAATGTGCCGTCGCCCTCCATGTCGATGCCCGTCACACGCAGGTATTTCGTGCCTGTACATCGGTTCAGCAATGTTTGCCAGTCCACGCCCGGGCAGTTGTCCACCACCAAGCGCGTCACGTTAGCCGTGCCCTCCAGCGTCAGTCCACTCGTCTGCAGTTTGCTGAGATAGCGCAGTTCGAGGGTCTGCAATGTGGCGGGCAGCGTTACGTCAGTCAGCGGTGCGCCCTGGGCGAAGCTCACGCCGGTCAGCGCGCTCTGCCCTGCGTCGAAGGTCTCCAGTTTGGTGTTGTCGCTTAGGTCGATGCCTGTGAACGACGTGCTCTTCATTCCTCGCATATGCAGTTCCCTGAGGTTCTTACATCCGTTCACGAGCAGGGCGTTGAGCGTGCTCTGCGTCTGCGTGCAGTTGAGGTTGAGCGTGCGCAGTGCCGTGCAGTTGTTCAGGTTGAGCGTCTGCAGTATGGCGTGGCTCACGTCAGTAAGGTCGAGTTCCATGATGCGGCTCGCACCATACACATACTGCGGGTCGTTCACGATGAGGTCGGTGTCGAGCGTCAGCTGCACCGTGCTTCCCGTGTCCTCCGCCAATACCGCGCTCTGATGGGGCGTACCGCTCGTGTAGCCGTAGCCAAAGTAGTAGCGTTCGCTCGCTGTAATCTTGATTTTACGGTTGTCCGTGCCAAACTTGTAGCCGAAGTAAGCCGCGAAACTGTCCTTGCGGTACGTTCCGCACACATACTGGCTGTCGAGCAACGCGAAGCGGTTCTGCACGGTAAACGTGCGGTGCGCGTAACGGCTACCCTGCAATGCGTAGAGGTAGTCGTAGTGGGTCGTCGTGCCGTCTGCGGTGGTCACGCCCTCGGTCAGCGGAGTGATGTATTTGTAGATGCCGTCCTTGTTGTAGATGCGCTCGCACCAGTTGCCCATCTGCTCCTCGTTGAACACCTTCAGCACATACTCCAGCGACATCGTACTTCTCAGTTTGTCAGCCACCTCACGCAGTTTGTCGGGACAACCTCTCACCAGTTCCCACAGCACAGAGTCGTGTCCGGCGAAGGCATACGAACCGATGCTCTCGTCCATCGTCTCCCACGTGATGGTGTAGTCGTATTTCAGCACCGAGTCGTTGCGCTCGCCGAAGATGGTGTCCATGTCGTAGGGGATGAACTGCCATTTCAGTCCGTCCCACGTCACGAGCATCATGTTCTTCGCCCGGTTGTCCACCGCCATGAAGTAGTCGGTGATCAAGTACCAAGCAAAGGGCGAGTCGTTGTCGAAATATTCCTCGTATTCCGCAAGAAACTTGGCCGAGTCGCCCTCGCACGCCTTTATCCACGTCCACAGTCGCGTCACGGCAGCCTTGTCGTCCTCATGAGCGGTAGCCCACGTCTCGTCGGACTTGAAGCGAAACTCCAGCGCGTCGTCAAACGTGTCCATCTCGCCCGTACCGAAGAGGCACAGCGTCTCGGAGTTGTTGAGGAATTCCAGACAGATGCACTTGTTGCGCTCGCCGTTCAGCGTCGCCTCGTCATTATAGCCTTCGATGCCCTCAAAACCGTATATCTGTCCGCTTCCGCTCTTCTCGTTGTTGAAGTTGTATTTACCCAGATAGACATTCTCGCCCGTGCCCTCGTTGTCGTAGAAGAGGTCTATAGGGAAACCGTCCACGCCGATGCGCACGTCGTAGTTGCCCGTGTAGGCTTTCTGCGGAGGCGTGAGCCAGTTGCACTTCTTCCAGATGTCGTTCACGATGCGCACCGCTCCGGTGTTGTGCGTTGATGAAGAGTCGGAGAAGTCGGCCTTCAGACAGAAGATGTCTATCGGTCTTGCCCCGGGCTTGAAGGCGTATTTGAAGTCGCTAACCTCCAAGCCGTTCACGTAGAGCTTCGTGCCGTACTTGCTCGCACGGTTGAAGTACAGGCGGTAGTTCTTTCTCGGATAGGTGGTCGATGACGTACCCTGTATGCGCAGTCCGCACTGGTAGATGATGAAGTCATACTCCTTGCCGTAGGCCGAGTAGAAATAGATGTCCACCGCCTGTTCGTATTTCTTGTTGTTGGTCTGGTTCACCAGGTTGACGTCGCCCACGATGCGCATCACGCTCTTGCCCTTGGCCCTGAGTTTGTCCATGTCCACGTCCGTGCCCTCGTCGTCCATCACCTGGTTCTTCTCAAAGAGCACCACCATCTCCTCGCTCGTCTCGCGGTCCACCATGTAGTTGGCCAATTCCTCGTCGTCGCCCAGCGCACGGTTGTAGATGCGCAGGTTTCTCACCTCCACGTCGGCGCTGTCGCTCGTAATGGCGATGTTCGCCGGCGTTTCCTGCAATAGCGAGTCGGTCGCGGCGTATTGCTTCGCTCCGCAGAGAATGCCGTTCACGTAGAGTTCCATTAGCCTTGTGCCGCTCTTCTGCTGGATGACGAAGGCTATCTTCACCGTCATGCCGCTGGCGAACTTGGTGCCCACCTCGCTTCCTGCGCCCGTGCGCATCAGGGCTTCTTGGGTGGTCAGACGGAAGCCTACGTTGCCAGACATACAGTCCACCACCGTACCGCTGCGGTCGGTAACATTCGTGCAGGTCAGTTCCATTTCGTATGTAGCGCCTGTCGTGGCGGCATCGGTCTTGAAAGGTTTGTAGCCTATCTCCACGCTCGCTCCATTGGTCAGTTTCAAGGCGTCGCCTGTCCAGCCGTTGCTCTGCCAGTCAAAGCCTTCAAACGCCGTTTGAACGTCGTTATAACTCCATTCTGCCGGGTTGCTCTCCGAGTTGCTTCTGCCCGCTGCCGTCAGTTTCAGTTGCAGTCCGCTTGTGGCTTCGCTCAGGTCGATGCTGCTTGCGCTCACGTCTATATAGAATAGGTAGTCGGTCGTACCACAACGGAAGGTCATCGCCACCTTGCCCTGCTCCAGAAAACGGTTGGTGTAGGTCTGCGCCGTTCTCGGCACACTCACCGTCTGCGTCCTCACACCGTCTTTCAGCACCTCCACCGTGGCGGGGGTTGCGCTCGGGTCGTAGGCCACGAAGTCGAACTTCACCTGCTCGTATTGCCCTGCCTCCAGCGTCGGGGTCAGGTGGTCGGTGGTGAAGATGCGCCCGTCCTTGAAGGTGAGCATCGTGCCGATGTAGGGCGCGCTGCTCCCGGCTTTCAGTATGTCCATATAGATACTGTCGCTCTTCAGTGTCAGTTCTGCGCTGGCTTCCATCTCTGCCACGAGCTGCACGGTGTGTCGCCCTGTGGTCAGTCCTGTCAAAGCCACCTTGAAACTGCCGTTGGTCGTGCCGCTTCTCGTCACGGTCTGCGAGTCCCATTGTGTGCCGTTCAGATAGAGAGTTACGGTCTTCGTGCCGCTTCCGCCCACGGCGTAGGGTATGCTCACTGCCTCGCCGGCAGCATATCCGCCCGTGCCCAGACTCTCGGCGATGTTGAACGAGCTGGTCAACGCTAGCGTAACGGCTTTCACGCTCACATAGGCTTGCTTCGTCTGGCTCTTGCCTGTGGTGGGGTCGGTGGTCGTGGCGCGCACATAGATGTCGGTCGTGCCCACGCTCAGATATTGCGTCAAGTCCACGCTGTATGTGCCCTTGCTCACCTCGCTCAGTGTGTCGCTATACATCAGCGTACTTCCGCGTTTGGCTTCTATGGTGATGGTGGCTTTCTGTCCCGTGCTCTCGCCTTTCTCGTCGCCGCTGGTGTATTGGTGGTCATAGGTATAGGTCAGCCGTGCCTCACCGCCTTCTTTGATGATGGTGTTGTCCACACTCGCCGTCAGCACGATCTTGGTGGCGCTGGTGTCGCCTCCACCTCCGCTTCCGGCAGGTATGTCCACCGATGTTATCTCCGCTCCACTCTTGTTGGTCAGTGCCAAGCGCACGGTGCCGCCGTCTTCACTCTCCTCCGCGCTCATGCCGAACACGGTGTTGGCTTCCACCTCGCTCAGTTTGGCGGTCACGGCGGAGTTCTGCACGGGATTGGTGGATGCGGCGTCGAGGCTCTCGTCCACCTCGGTCTCCTTTATGGTCACGCTCACGTTGCCGGTGCTGTCGGGCGACTGCTTCACGCCGTTCACAGTGATGCTCTTCACCGTGCCGGCTCCGCCGAAGTCCTCCCAGCTTGCCGTCTGTTCCCAACTCTCTATGTTGGTACCGATGAACTGTTTGGTCTCCCATTTGCCCTGCGCCGTCTCGTAGGTCACGCAGCGTCCCTTGGCTCTCTGCTTCTCCTCCACAGCCTTGATGGCGGTCTCCAACGTATAGTAACCACTCTCCAAGGGTACCTCTTCGGTCACGTTGTAGGTGTTGCCGCCGCCCGTACCGCTGGTCTCCACGAGGTTGCCTTCCTCGTCGCTCCATATGTAGAGGGCATCGCCGCAGATATACACCTTGTTCTTCTTCGGGTTCTTGCGGTTCTCGTCCATGAAGAGGTCGGCGCTCTCCGCCGTGTCGCCTGCCGCCCAGTTGTTGCAGTACACGGTGCCGCTCTTTCCGCAGAACACCTTGTTTTCCGTGTCCCAATACACGCCGTCCACCTTCGAGTACGACTGCATCTTGATGTCTACGCCTTCCACAAAACCGTCAAACCTTGCCGTCGCTCCGTCAAGGGCGGCTTCCGTTGTGTCCTTGTACTCGTCCATCATGGCGTAGCCTTTTGTTACCACCACCTGTGCGTCTGCCGTGGCTGCCCTCGTCTCGCTCATGGCGGATGTGGCCGAGGATGCCGCGCTGTTGGCGTTAGCCGTCGCGGTGTCGGCTTTTCCTGCGGCGTTGGTGGCGAGTGTGGTGGCTGCAGCGGCTTGTGCAGCAGCGTCCGTTGCCGGTTTCGACAGTAGCGATATGGGCGCGCTCACCACCTCCTCGCCCCTCATGGCGGGCAGCGAGGTGATGCCGTCAAGGGTCGTAACCTGCTCCAGTTCGTCCACACCTTGCGACTCGCTCTTCATCGCGTTGATCAGTTCTTGCTTTTCTTCTGTTGTCAGTGCCATAGTCGTATGTTGTTTTATGATAATTTATTGATGATGCGTGCCGTGTATTTTGTCGGCCAGTTATTCAGGGTTGCCGTGCTGTCGGGGTCATACACCAGCAGCACCTCAAGCGAGTCGCCTGCGCCCATTTCGAATGTCTCGTAATGCCCGCCGTTCCAATGCACAAGCACAGGATAGTTCTCCGTGTTCCACGGGTATGTGTCGTCGCTGCTCTTTTGACTGTATCTGCCGCAAACATGGAAGTTCTGCGAACCAATGTCGGCCACCACCGTTACCCTTACACAGAAAGGCGTGGAAGAACCGACACCCAGCGCATCCCTCACGTTCGACAGCAAAGGCAGCGTCGCCACGCTCTTCGTGGCTGTCGCCTTTACCAGAAAGCGGTTGGCAATCTTCATGTCCATATATCCGTTGTACACTACATTCTCCGAGTCAAGGGTTATCTTGCGGTAGGCGTAACCGTCCATCATACCGTTCAACACACCACTGCCCTTGCCAACAAAGGCAAAGTTGCCGCTGGACGAGTTCTCTATGTCAAACACAATTCCGTATTTGGGCAGTAGGGAAAAGTCCAAGCCGCTGTCTTTGGCCGTATCTACAAGGCGACACAGCATGGGTTGCCCCAATGTGTTCCATGTGCCGAAGATGGCTTGCCTGCCTTTTGCGTTGAAACCTATCTCGTCGTTATAGAGAAACAGGCCATCCTCGCTTTGCTCTACCGTGGTCTTGCCGTCCTCGTCGGTCGTTACCGAAGCCGTGCCGATGTGGCCGCTACCTATCGAAAAACCACCTATTGCGCCTTGGTCTGCATAGATAGCTCCTTTGAACGTGCCGTTCGTTGCTTCTATGCTGCCGTCCTCCTTCACCTTAAAATATCCGTTCGCCGTTACCAGTCCCTCCAGCTTGATGTTGTCCGCCGTCAACTTGATCACGGTCTTGGCGTTGCCGTCGGCATCGGTCTCTTCCACGCCCACACCTATCAAGGCGAGCTTGCCGTTGGCGTCCTTCACGTAGATACCCGTACCTTCGGGTTGCACCATCAGTCCGGTCTCCTGCATGGCGTTCTCGTCCTTGTCAAACACGGCTGCGCTGATTTTTACCAGCCGCTCGCTCTGCTCAAACAGCGTCTTGTATTTGTATGCCAGGCTCTCCACCTTGTCTGTGCTCAGTATGAGCATGTAGAGGTAGATGTCACCCGTAAACGAGAGTTTGAAGTCGCCCGTGCCGTTCCACAGTCCGCTGCAGGTGTATTGCTTGTAGCCGTCGGTCACCGCCAGTTCCTCTTCCACGTGCAGTGAGTTGAAGTCGGCAAAGCCCGTCTTGTCCACATTCTCGAAGTCCACCGTCAGCGTGCCCGCCGTGGCGCAGCGGTAGAAGAAGGCCAAGTACACGGGTATCGCCTCTTTCTCGCCCACGGCGTTCGTCCCCATCGTGGGGATGGTCTGCAGGTTGGCGTTCTTTTGGCTGATGTATTTGTTCTTGATCCTCACCACCGTGCGCCCCATGTCCTTTGTCACGCTTGCGCAGTCGCCCTTCTTTGCCAGTGCCGCGCCGTTGGTCCATATCCATTTGTTGCCGGCAAGGAAAAACACGGTCTCGTTCTCCGTCGCCCATTTGTCCATGCCGTCGGCAAACGACGGGTTGCTCAGGTAGCCCTTGTCCGAGGCGAAGTCCTGCCGCAGTCCTTCCACCGCACTGTCTATCTTTCCCTCGGTTATCTCAAATTTGGTCTTGATGTCCTCGCCCGTCGAGAGCAGGAATGTGCCGCGCAGGTAGGCGTTGTCGGAGTATAGGCCGTTGCCCTGCGGTTGCTTGCCCTTGGGGAAAGCGTCGTCGCTGATGTCATCGAGGTTGCCGAGTCGGGCGCGGAGCGTGTTGTCGAATGTCTTGCCGCTCACGCCGTCCATCACGTCCACCCTCGGGTGTCCGTCCTCCGTGGCGCTTATCAGCACGAGGTTCTGCCTCTCCTTCTCCGTGGTGCTTCCCATCAGCACGCACTCGTCGCCCACTTCGGGCAATGATGTGCCAAACTCGCTCTTCAGCACCATGACGCTTTCCGAGTCCGCTTCCGCCACCTCCACCCAGTAGCTCTTCATGTTCGTGCCCGTGAA
>CAVKHW010000018.1:0-42969 GCA_963656105.1 Eggerthellaceae bacterium | reverse complement strand
ACCCGGAACCTTCTGATCCGTAGTCAGATGCTCTATTCAGTTGAGCTACGGAGCCTCTTTGTTTAAGCGAGTGCAAAGGTAGCGCTAATTATTGTAACTACCAAATTTTTTTGGTGTATTTTTTGTTTTATGGTGATTTTATTGTGTTTTGACGGCTTTTCCATGCCATTTCGCCATTTCTTGTTGGTGTGAAAGGCTATTCGTAATCGTCAATGACGCTATTCGTGAAATCCATCATGGGTTTTGCCGCTTGTAGGTAATGAGCCATTATATCAGTCCAGTCGGTCTGGTCGAAAAAGGTATCGTCGACTTTTCTCCAACAGCAATAGTCTTTCATTTTCAAGTAGCCTATGTATTCGTAATCGGCAGGAAAGTCGCGTGGTGCTTTTTTGAGACGTGTAATGCCGAATCCTTTGTCCGACATGTGTTCGTCGTTGTCCCAAAATCCTTCGTTGACCCTTCCGTAGGTCTCGTTGAACGCTTTGCTTTCTACGCAAGCTCGCCACTCGTCGATGTTTCCCATTATCTCGTTGCGCATGGCGGTTAGGATATTGGTGGGTAGCCAGTAGGAACCCGTTGCCAACAGGCAGTGTCCGGGCTGCAGATGGATGTAATAGCCGCCATGAAGTCCTTTCTTTCCATGTGCTGATATGTATGCGCCAAAGTGCCGCTTATAGGGGCTTTTGTCTTGCGAGAATCGGATGTCACGGTTGAATCTGAAGCAGCAGTCTTTGGGAGTGAGGTGGGCAATGGTGGGGTCAAATAGGGCGATACGTTTGATGGCCTTTTCCACACCCTCTTCAAACTCTTTTCTGGCTTTTAGGTATTCCGCCTTGTGCTCATGAAACCAAGTGGTATTGTTGTTTGCTGCAAGTGCTTGCAGGAAATTCAGTATGAGTTGTGTGTTCATGTTCTTGTTGAGTGTGTTGCCCTACAACTTGCTACCTTCGAGCCGTTTAGGGCAGAAATGGTCAAAAGGACATTTTTCACAGAGCGGCTTTGCGCTTTTGCATGTGTACCGTCCGTGCAGCAGCAACCAGTGATGCGCATTGGAAATGTCCTCTTGGGGGATATGGCGCATGAGGTAGTGTTCAACTTTTAGTGGTGTGTTGGCGTCTTTGGGTACGAGCCCCAAACGGTGGGCTACGCGGAAGACATGCGTGTCGACAGCTATGGTGGCGTGTCCGAACCAAACGGCCTCCACGACGTTGGCAGTTTTCTGACCCACGCCAGGCAGTTTTACCAGTTCGTTGTGGTTTTCGGGTACCTCGCCTTTGTAGTTGTCGACCAACATTCGTGCCATGTCCACCAAATGGCGTGCTTTGGCGTTGGGATAGCTCACCGACTGGATGTACGTCAGCACATCTTCGGCTTCAGCCTTTGCCATGGTGCGTGCATCGGGGTAATGGCTGAAGAGTTCGGGAGTTATCTGGTTGACGCGTTTGTCGGTGCATTGCGCTGACAACACCGTGGCGACGAGTAGCTGAAATGCCGAAGCAAACAGCAACTCAGTCGTCACGTGTGGTTGTTGTGCCCTGAACGTGTCGAGCACTATCCCGTAGCGTTCGCTCCTTGTCATTTGATCATGTCAACCGACCGCTTGAGGAACTTGTCGAGTGCCTCGCCTTTGAGCATGCCGTTTTGCAGCAGTGCCAGGTCAATGAGTTGATGCACCACATTGTTGCCTTTGGCATAGTCGCTGAGAATCTGTTTTTTCTTGTCGCGCTGTTCGTCGGCTGCCTTTTGTGTGTTCTGCAAGTCGTCCTTTTCCTCCTGTGTTATTTCCTCGGATTTTTTGCCGCTTTGGGCTTGATGCAAAGCTGCCAGTCGTGCCGTCAGACCTTTCAGTTCGCTTACCACGGGCTTGAGTGCCTCTTCGGTTGCCTTGTTGGTATCGTCGAGCACCTGTTTTACCAATATATGGTCGGCGTTGAGCACAATGGTGTATGTGTCGGGCATCTGTCCGTAGAAGCTCATTCCTGGCTGGAACTGGCTCATTTCTTTCATTCGCCGCATGTATTCGCTTTCGGTGATGATAACGGGTTGTGCGTTCTCGCCGAGCGACTCGATATCTACATTGAATTGCGCCTTGTCAATCTTTGGCATCTGTGAGTTGAACACCTCTGACAAATTGTCACGGTCATCGTCCTTGATGGCACCATCCTTCTTGTCTTCCTTGACAATGAGGCGGTCGATGATGTCGGCATCGACACGCGCAAAGTGACTTTTTTCGAATTTCTGTTCCAACATGGACACCATTGGCACATCGAGCTGCCCGTCTAACAGAAGCACGCTGTACCCCTTATCCTCGGCCGACTTGATGTATGAGTATTGGTCGTCTTTGTTGGTGGTATATAGGTAAACGAGTTCGCCGTTCTTGTCGGTTTGGTTGTCCTTGATGAGTGTTTTGTATTCGTCGAATGTAAAGCACTTGCCTTCCACATCCTTGAGCAGGGCAAAATCTTTGGCGCGCTCGTAGAAGTCGTCCTGCGAGAGCATGCCGTAATGGATGAAGATTTTCAGGTCGTCCCACTTGTTTTCGTAGTCCTTTCTGTCGTCTTTGAAGGTTTGCTGCAACCGGTCGGCCACTTTCTTGGTGATGTAGGTGGAAATCTTCTTCACGTTAGCATCGCTCTGCAGATAACTGCGGCTCACGTTGAGCGGAATGTCGGGCGAGTCGATGACACCATGTAACAGGGTAAGGAAATCGGGCACGATGCCTTCCACTTGGTCGGTCACAAACACTTGGTTGCAATATAGCTGGATCTTGTTGCGCTGCAGGTCTATGTTGCTGTGGGTGCGAGGGAAATAGAGTATACCCGTCAAGTGGAACGGATAGTCCACGTTGAGGTGTATCCAGAACAGAGGCTCGTCCTGCATGGGATAGAGCGTGCGGTAGAATTCTTTGTAGTCGTCGTCCTTCAGCGTAGATGGTGTCTTTGTCCATAGCGGCTCCACGCCGTTGATGATGTTGTCCTCGTCGGTATCGACCTGCTTTCCGTCTTTCCATTCGGTCTTCTTTCCGAAGGCCACGGGTACGGGCATGAATTTGCAGTACTTGTTGAGCAGTTGCTCGATGCGCGCCTTCTCCAAAAAGTCCTTGCAGTCGTCGGAGATGTGCAGGATGATGTCTGATCCGCGTTCCTCTTTCTCGGCATCGTCGATGGTGAACGATGGTGAACCGTCGCAACTCCATCGGATGGCCTTGGCGCCGTCCTGATAGCTCCGGGTTACAATTTCCACCTTGTCGCTCACCATGAATGAAGAATAGAAACCTAAACCGAAATGACCGATGATGGCATTTGCCTCATCTTTATACTTGTCGAGGAAATCGGTAACGCCCGAAAATGCGATCTGGTTGATGTACTTGTCGATTTCTTCGGCTGTCATGCCGATGCCATGGTCGCTGATGGTCAGGGTTTTAGCTTCCTTGTCCAACGACACGTGTATTGTAAGGTCGCCCAGCTCGCCTTTGAAATCGCCCTTCTGCGACAGAGTTTTCAGTTTCTGTGTGGCATCTACAGCGTTGCTGATCATTTCGCGGAGAAAAATCTCATGATCTGAATAGAGAAACTTTTTGATAACGGGGAATATGTTCTCGGTTGTAACCCCGATATTGCCTTTTTGCATAATATGGATGTTTTATGTGTCTTTTGCCTTATACTTTGCAAAAGGTGTGCCACAAATGGTGGAAGGTGTGCCATCAGAAGATGCGTCAAAGATTTTTTGAAAATTTACCGAATATTTTACACGATGTTCGCGGAAATAATATATTTTTGCAACATTGATTCATTTCAATAGGTTAAGGTTAGTTTTTAAAAGGTTAAAGAACCCCCAATCAGAGTAGTGATACTGTGGATTGGGGGAGTTTGTTATTGGTATTTTTCCATCTTGTCCGACTGCTACGATGACAAAGCAGGGGGCTTGTCTGATAGATACAAATAACTGCCTGTAATCTAATCAGTTACAAAAGTGGCAAAATAATAGCTTAAATTCCGAAAATTTAAGCTATTATTTTCAAAATTTAAGCTATTATTTTATTCCGTTTGTCATATATGGCATCGTGCGCAGTGCTTGCAGTGTGTGCGGCGCCACGTTGTGCGGAACAAAAGGTGTGGTGGAACTTGGTTTTAATTGTGTCGTTTGATAACGGAACCGCTGGCTTGGTGTGTTGCCAACACCAGCACTTCGGCTATCTGCACATGGGGTGGGGCACTGGCGGCGTAGAAGCAAACGTCGGCAATGTCGTCGCCTGTCAGTGGCTTGATGCCTTCGTACACATGGGCTGCCCGTTGTGTATCGCCATGGAAGCGAATGTTGGAGAAATTGGTTTCCACCAGTCCTGGTTTAATGTTGGTGACACGCACACAACTGTCGGCCACATCAATGCGCAATCCGTCGGTGAGGGCTTTTACAGCTGCTTTTGTGGCGCAATACACGTTTCCGCCGGCATAGGCGGCATCGCCAGCCACCGACCCGATATTGACCACATGTCCGTGGTTGCGCTCCACCATACCCGGAACCACCAGTCGTGTCATGGTAAGCAGTCCTTTGATATTGGTATCAATCATTTGATCCCACTCTTCGCAGCAGCCTTCATATTCGGGCTCCAGTCCTTTGGCCAATCCGGCATTGTTCACCAGCACGTCAATGTTTTTCCATTCGACCGGCAAATTGTTCCATGCACGGCGTGCAGCCTCGCGGTCGCGCACATCAAAAGCCAAGATGACCACTTGTGTCTGTCCATGTGCCAGTTGCTGCTGTATTTCCCGGAGCTTGTCCTCTCTTCGGGCTGTAAGTATCAAGTTGTATCCTCCTTGTGCAAAGCGGCGTGCGCAAGCTTCGCCTATTCCGCTCGTAGCGCCTGTTATCAATGCTATTTTTCCCATGATTTTTAACTAATAAAAAAATGACCGTTATTTTTCTTTTCGTTTTGACAGCACTCAATTTTCCCTTTGTTCTTCTGCCGAAACTGGCCGAAACCAAGGGTTGTAGCTGATGCAAAGTTAACATTTTTTTGTCACTTCCATTTCTCCGCATCTTCAATTTTTCATAACTTTGCATAGTAAGAGACTGACATTATTGCAACAAATAAGTAAAAAGCCCATGGAAGAGAAATTTGTATTCACTCCTCAGGAAGCCCGAACAGCCGTTACGGTCATTCAGCATCTGCGTCAAGCCATTGGTAATACCTTGGAAAGCCACGACGAGCAGAACGTCCACCAGTATATTCGTCAGGCCATACTCAACGGAAATGTTCACCGCGACACATTCGGCCTTAACCCTGTGCTTACAGCGTTGCAGACAGCCACGATAGCGGCCGACGAGATAGGATTGCGCCGCGACGGAGTAATCGCCACCTTATTATATGGCAGTGTGGCGGCCGACACCGACCACGAGCAGTTGGACTATATGTTTGGCGAGGGTGTGGCTCGCA
This sequence comes from Eggerthellaceae bacterium, assembly GCA_963656105.1. Taxonomy (GTDB): domain Bacteria; phylum Bacteroidota; class Bacteroidia; order Bacteroidales; family Bacteroidaceae; genus Prevotella. The sequence goes on along the minus strand of CAVKHW010000018.1, from coordinate 37,532 downwards.
TTGTGAAAGGACTGGCCAAGATACAAAAACTCTACGAGAAGAATCCTGTCATCGAGAGCGAGAATTTCCGAAATCTGCTTTTGAGTTTTGCGGAGGACATGCGTGTCATACTCATCATGATAGCCGACCGTGTGAACATTATGCGGCAGATACGCGATTCCAAACAGGACGACGCACGGCATGAGGTAGCCGAGGAAGCCAGCTATCTCTACGCTCCTTTGGCTCACAAGCTTGGGCTTTACACGTTGAAAAGCGAGCTGGAAGACTTGTCGCTTAAATATTTGGAGCACGATGCTTACTACATGATAAAGAACAAGCTGAATGCCACCAAACGTTCGCGCGATGCTTATATAGAGCGGTTTATCGGCCCTATACAGGAAAAACTTGTAGCTGCAGGACTGAAATTCCACATGAAGGGGAGAACCAAGTCCATACACTCCATCTGGCAAAAGATGAAGAAACAGAAATGCGGATTCGAAGGTATCTACGACCTTTTCGCCATACGCATTATACTCGACTCGCCCCTTGACATGGAGAAACAGCATTGTTGGCAAGTCTACTCCATCGTCACGGACATGTATCAGCCTAACCCCAAGCGTCTGCGCGACTGGCTGTCGGTACCTAAGTCGAACGGCTATGAGAGTCTGCATATCACTGTTCTTGGACCGGAAAACAAGTGGGTAGAGGTGCAAATCAGAACCGAACGCATGGACGACATTGCCGAGCACGGACTGGCTGCCCACTGGCGCTACAAGGGCATCAAGGCAGGCGGGCAGATGGACGAATGGTTGGCCAACATACGGGCAGCCTTGGAAGCAGGCGACAATATGGGCGTTATGGATCATTTCAAGATGGCGCTGGCTCCCGAGGAAGTGTATGTGTTTACGCCGAAAGGCGACCTGTTCAAATTTCCAGCCGGAGCCACAGTGCTCGACTTTGCCTACCGCATCCATTCGAAGATTGGCAACACATGTGTGGGCGGACGCGTCAATGGCAAGGTGGTATCGATGCGCGAGGAACTACACTCGGGCGATAGCGTAGAAATCATCACCCAAAACAACCAAACGCCCAAACGCGACTGGCTCAACATTGCCAACACGCCTAAGGCAAGGGCCAAGATACGCTTGGCACTGAAAGAAACACAGGCCAAGGATGGTTTGTTTGCCAAGGAAATGTTGGAACGACGCTTCAAAAACAAAAAGGTGGAAGTGGATGAAAGCATCATGGGGCATCTTGTCAAAAAGATGGGCTATAAGGAGGTGTCCGACTTCTACAGGCAAGTGGCCGATGGCAAACTCGACCCCAACGACATCATCGACAAGTACCTTGAGCTGCGCAACCATCAGGAAAACCACGGCAAAGACCATGAGGCTCGATCGGCCGAGGATTTCGAGTACGAGAGTCCAGAGGAGGAGTTTACCCACCAAAGCGATGATGTGCTGACCATCGACCGTAACCTAAAAGGCATCGACTATCAGCTGGCATCCTGTTGCCGGCCTATCTACGGCGACAAAATCTTCGGTTTTGTTACTGCCGGTGGAGGCATCAAGATACACCGCACCGACTGTCCCAATGCGCCGGAGATGCGCCGGCGATTCGGCTACCGCGTTGTGCGCGCACGCTGGAGCGGAAAAGGCTCATCGCAATATGCCATAACACTCCATGTGATAGGAAACGACGATATTGGTATCATCTCCAACATTTCCAACATCATTTCCAAAGAAGAGAAAATCCTCATGCGTTCCATCAATATTGATAGCCACGACGGACTGTTCTCTGGAAACCTTGTGGTGCAACTGGAAGATACCACACGCCTGCAATCGCTCATTAAAAAGCTGAGGACGGTAAAGGGCGTGAAACAAGTGCAACGCATCTAAACAAACAGGACGAAGCGATTACTCTTATATAATGTGGCCGTAGGTAATATGAGTCATATAATCAGATATGCCTCCAAAACCTTGTAGCATCATTAAAAAGCAGCATATACATGAGAAAAATATTGTCTTTAGCAGCACTGTCGTTAGTTGCCCTCAGCGTCATGGCACAGTCATACGTTCCAACAGCGGAAAATCTAGCTGAGCGCGAGGACTTTAACAATGCCAAGTTGGGTATTTTCCTTCACTGGGGCATTTATAGTACTTTTGCCCAAGGCGAATGGTATCTGCAGAACTATGTGCCTGACCGCAACGAATATGCCAAGGCTGCCGATGCCTTCTATCCACATCGCTTCGATGCCAGACAATGGGTGCGGGCTATCAAGGCGGCTGGAGCCAAATACATCTGTTTCACAACACGCCATCACGACGGGTTCTCTATGTGGGATACCCGGCAAAGCAACTACAACATAGTAAATGCCACTCCCTTCAAGCGCGATGTGCTTAAGGAACTTGCCGATGCGTGCCACGACGAGGGCATACGTCTCCACCTCTACTATAGTCACATCGACTGGATGCGCGAAGATTATCCGATGGGACGTACCGGTCGGCATTGCGGAAAAGATAGTACGGCAGGCGACTGGCCACACTATTTCAATTTCATGAACGCACAACTGACCGAGTTGCTGACTCGTTACGGGAAAATAGGGGCAATATGGTTCGATGGTTGGTGGGATCACGATCAAGACTCAGTACCCTTTGATTGGCATTTGCAAGAGCAATATGCCTTGATCCACAATCTACAACCAGCATGTCTGATAGGAAACAACCATCACATGGAACCTTTTGAAGGCGAAGATATGCAGATTTTCGAGCGCGACCTGCCAGGCGAAAACAATGCGGGATTTGTCGATAAGGCCGCACAGGTGAGCAAACTTCCATTGGAAACCTGCCAAACCATGAATGGTATGTGGGGGTATAAGGTCACTGACCAAAACTACAAGTCAACCGACGAAATCATACGATTGCTCATCAATACTTCGGGAAAAGGTGCAAATCTCTTGCTTAATATCGGCCCACAGCCCAATGGCGAACTGCCTGCGCTTGCTCTCGAACGGCTTGAGGCGTTGGGCGAATGGATGAAAGTGTATGGAAAAACGCTCTATGGCAGCAAGGCTGGGCCAGTGAAGCCTTCTGAGTGGGGTGCTACGACAGAGAAGGACGGGGTGGTGTATGTGCATATCTGCCCTGCGAAGGATGGCAGTGTTCCTAAGAACATCTCCATTCCGATGGAAAAGAAACCTCGAAAAGTAACCGACTTCCAAAGTGGCGAGAAATTGAATTTTGTCTACCAAAATAAAGAAGTTCGATTGGTGCCGCCCTCAAACAGAATCGTCCCCGACTATGTAATCGCTATCAAGAGATAAGTTCCGCGAATCGGATATCTTGATGCGTCCTAATCAGAACGAACGTTTTACTTGTTTGATTTTCTGCACATCCGACACACGCCCTGTGCGAAGGGAACCGTGGATTTCGGTGGCTCTCGTGGCGATTAATATGTGCGCAGCGTTTTCTGGAGTTACTCCTGCACCACAAAGGATGGTTAATGGTTTCCCTGTTCTTTCCGAAAGTTCGCTTGTCTTCTCAACAAGTCGTTTTAGAAGCGGAATTCCTTTTTCGGCCGTTGGTTGCTGGCCTGAGGTAAGAATGCGATTGCAACCTAATTGCGCTATCTGCTCCAAAGCCTCAAGCGGATGGCGGCAGACATCAAAGGCACGATGAAACGTTACGTTATAGTGTGACTTCCCATTGTGCTGATGCAAGACATGCAACAAAGTTTGGCATGCTTTGACATCAATGTCGCCATTTGTGTCGAGCGCGCCGATTACCACTCCGTCAGCACCTTCGTCAATAGCCATGCGTAGATCTTCGGCCATTTGGGAAATTTCGGCATCGGTATAAACAAAGTTTCCTTGGCGCAAGCGGATTAGCACATGCACCAACAGACCTGCGGAATGGCAGAGCGAAACGGCTGTTCCGATCATTTCCCGACTGGGCGTGAGGCCATCCAAGTCCAAATCACGGCACAGCTCGATGCGGTCGGCACCACCGACAATGGCCGCTTTTACGCTCTCTATGTTTTCGCAGCAGACTTCCAGAATCATTTTTAACGGTTTTTGTTTAGGTCTTTCCAGTTATGAAACAATGAGGCGGGGGGATGGCTTAATTCCATTATTGCGCACTTTGGAATGATGTTGCGCTTGCGTTTTTCTCGCTGTCATCCAGTTGCAGGTCACTCTTCACACTACGCGAACTTGTTCGGAAACGTACGGGTACATCCTTAGTCTCACCAGCTTTTAACGTGAACATCACGCTTTGAGTAAGAACATCACCATCTTTCAGACGTGTTCCGGTAGTTAATAAATAGTCGCCTGCGGGAAGAGAAAGACCCTTACGAAACTTCTCGGTTACAGTTGGGTCGTCGTCGGCGTAATCGAGTGGTATAGGCCGTCCGTCGACCATTTGAGAGATGGTGTAACCATGATAGTACATTATCTCGGGTGAAACATCGAGCTTGAGTGTGGCAAGTGCGTCCAGTGGTTTGTCCTTGGCGTTTTCGCTGAGTCGCAACCAATCTTCTCCATCGTCAATCATTGCCTTTCCAAGTGGGTCGAGGCAAGCGCGCAGGCCCAAGGCGCGAGCGCCAGCCACGGCAAAGAATTCGCGGTTGCGTGCATCGCATTTGCGAGTGTTGAAGATGCCAACTACCGATACGTAGAGCTGTTTGGGATTGTTAGAGTAGTCTACTTTGATATTCTGTTCTACCCAGGTTATCCATTCACGTGCGCTCATCTTAGGTAGGTGTTTTTGCAAGTGAGCAACAAAGGGCCGGAGGTGTTCGGTGGATACACGTATGCCGCCGCTGCGCAAAGCATCGTTGTTCATGAGGCACGCATCGTGCAAAACCTCGATGGTGACATCGCGTAGGTCTTTCTCGCTTAAACCCTGTAATACGAGGTCGGTCTGTGGGCGTTTTTCATCCAAGAATTTCTTGATGGTTTTCCAGTTGCTGCGTGCTTTTTTTAAGATTTCGTTATCGCCATGGTAGAAACAGTCTTTTTGATAGGCTGTGCGTAAATGGTCTTCGGCAATCAGTCGCTGTCCGTTTTCGCTGATACTATCGACAACGCTACGGTCGGGTTCTTCGAGAGAGCTGACCGGTACATGCCAGTCGTATTGGTCAGTCCATGCACTTCCTGCTTTATAATAAGGTGTAATAGTCATCTCCGTGGTGTAGGCATCGGCTTTCTTTACGCCATATTTTCCATTGAAACTCACCCACACTTGCAAATCGCCAAAGCCTGTGTTAAACGAGGCGTAACCGCTTGTGTCGGTCTTTATGGTTTGCAGCGGATAAAATTCCGAGTAGTTGTAAAGCCGGAAGTCCACAATGGCGTTGCTGATGGGGGTGCCGTTATCGTCCACCACCCTGACTTTTAAGGTTTTGATAGGGGCATAGGTTTTCGTGGTCGGTATCTCGTTGCCTTCGTAATCGAATGCCCGGACAAGCATGGCTCTGCTGGCCGCCCAATTGAACCACCCCTTGTCCAGGGTGGCTTCGGGCTCGCATGCTCCCATGAAACGCCATCGGCCATCTACCCACACCTCAACCCAGGCGTGGTTGTCGTCGGTGTGAGCCCAACGCGGACAATAGACCTGACGGGCGGGGATGCCCAATGCACGCAATGCGGAAACGGTAAAAGTGCTTTCTTCGCCACAACGTCCTATGCTATTGCGCATGGTTGCCAGTGGCGAGGAGGTACGCCCGTCGCTCGGCCGATAGCTGACTTTTTCATGACACCAGTGATTCACTTCGAGTGCGGCCTGTTCCATGGTTAGGTTCTTGACTCGTGGAGCTAATTCCTTGTATATCACGGTGCGTGCCTCGTCCAAAGCCTCGTTGTTCACGCGGACGGGAAGTACGAAATTGTTGAAAACCCATTGGGGTACGCTCGTTCCCCATGGCATCGTTGTACGTGCTTTCAAAGCCATCTTCACTTGTCGCAACCAATAGGCTTTCGGGTAGTCTACACTATCGGGAGTGGGCATGTTTTTGTATAGAAAAGCAAGGGCTTCAGTCTCGTTCTGCGCTGCTGATGTAGAGATGGCCAAGGTTGAGGTGAATGCGGCTTGCAAGAGTAATCGTTTCATGGTGGAGAGTTAAAGTAGTGGAGTTGTTTCGTTTGAGGCTTGTTAACGAAATATCCCGCCAGCCCCTTGAACAAACACGGGCTTGCGGGATATTCCTATGCTTTAAAGCGGCTTTTGCATGCCATCAGATAGTCATTGACGAAACCTAAGTTTCGTCCGACGATGGTTGGCGATAGTGCTGCTTATTTTTTTGCCTTATCGGTAGCGGTGGCTTTGCCCTTGTATGCTTTGTTTAACCCAGCTACAACCTCGTTGGTAATGTCGTAAGCTTTGTCTGCATAAAGCAGATTGTCGCCTTGCTTGGAGAAAATGAGGCTATACTTCTTGTCCTTGTTGTAGAGAGCCAAATAGTGTTGCAGAGAGTCGTGGAGAGCTTTGTTGAAATTCTCCGTCTCGGTTTGGAACTCGGCGCTTAAGCGCTGGTTGAGCACCTGCAGATCGTTGTTCTGCTTCTGTAAGCCGGCCTGTATGGCTTCGGCCTGCTCGCGCGTGTAGGCGTTCTGCTGAATTTTCTGTTGGAAATTGGCAGCAGCAGCCTGCAGTTGTTGTTGCTTGGATGCCAGCGTCTTTTGGATGTTGTTCCCTTTAGTTTCCAAAATCTTGCTATACTCTTTGCAGAATTTATACTGCGTCATGATGGAGTCGACCTCCACATAGGCGATCTTGGTGCTTTCGCCCGTTTTTGTGGTAGTGGATGCTGTCTTCTCGTCCATTTTAGGGCTACTCTTGTCGCAGGAAGCAAGACCAAGTGTCATCACGGCTGCAAGAGCCATTGCAAGAATGATGTTCTTCTTCATTTCTCAAATATGTGTTTTGTGATATTTCGGGTTATGAAAGCAACGATTTCCGCGACTGGGCTTCTCTATCTTGATCGATAACGCAGTGAATGCCACGATCCCGCATGGCCTTACTATCGTGGATGTGTTGTGACTCGAAGCGACCATTTTTTTTGAATATCACTTTTACCGACAACAACCCTACGGCGATAGCAATAATTAACACGCTAAATAGCAAAGTGTCCGTCATTTTTGTTACTTTTGCAGTGCAATTTGCACATTAATGTTGCAAAGTTAAGGCAAAAAGTGGAGAATGCAAAGAAAATATTGATAAACCTTTATAAAATTCAAGCATCATGGCAGAATTGAAACCAGCTCGTGTTTTCGAGCAATTTGCAAAAATCAATCAGATTCCCCGCCCTTCAAAACATGAAGAGGAGATGATAGCTTACCTCAAGAAGTTTGGAGAAGATCGTGGCCTTGAGACCCTGGTCGACGAAACTGGTAATGTGCTCATTCGCAAACCAGCTTCCAAGGGCTATGAGGATCGTGCGACCACCATACTCCAAAGCCACATGGATATGGTATGCGACAAGCTTGTCGATGTGGATTTCGACTTCCACAAGGATGCCATTCAGACTTACGTTGACGGTGATTGGATGCGTGCCAAGGGCACAACGCTGGGTGCCGATGACGGTATTGGCGATGCCATAGAGTTGGCCATCCTTGATTCCGACGATATAGAGCACGGCCCCATCGAGTGTGTGTTTACACGCGACGAGGAGACTGGACTGACGGGTGCCTTTGGCATGAAGAGTGGTTTTATGACAGGAAGCTACCTCATCAACCTCGACTCGGAGGACGAGGGGCAGATGTTCGTGTCGTGCGCAGGTGGCATCAATACATCGGCCTCATTCACCTTCGACCGTGAAGAGGCTCCCAAAGGCTATTTCTTTATGGAAGGTTCGCTGAAAGGGCTCAATGGCGGGCACTCGGGCGACGATATTGAGAAGAAACGCGCCAATGCCATCAAAGTGCTGGCCAGATTCCTGTACAACGAGCAAGAGAAAACCGATTTGCGTTTGGCACAATGGAACTCGGGTAAGATGCACAATGCCATTCCGCGCGATGGCAAAATAGTGTTTGCCGTTCCCGCCGACAAGAAAGAGGAAGTGAAGGCCGACTGGAATAATTTCCAAAAAGATGTTGAGGACGAGTTCCATGTGACAGACACCAACATGGAATGGTCGTTGGGTAGCACAGAAGCCCAGGCTGTCATGCCGAAGACGGTAAGCAGAAACCTTATACTCGCCGTACAGGCCGTTGACAATGGCGTGCTGACTATGTGTCAAGACGAGGCATTGGCTTGGATGGTCGAAACATCGAGTAACATCGCCAGCGTGCAGAGTTGCGAGAACGAAGTCAAAATAGTAAGCAGCCAGCGTTCTAACGTAATGAGCAACCTTAAAAATATGGCCAACACGGTGAAGGCTGTTCTCCAGTTGGCTGGTGCTGAGGTGAAGCAGAACGACGGCTATCCGGCCTGGAAGATGAATCCCAAGTCGAAATTGGTAGAGATTACGGTTGAGGCTTACAAGAAACTCTTTGGCAAAGATCCAATCGTAAAAGGTATTCATGCTGGTTTGGAATGTGGCCTTTTCTCTGAGAAATATCCGAATCTCGACATGGTGTCGTTTGGCCCCACACTCCGCAACGTACATACACCAGACGAATGCTTGCTCATTCCGACCGTACAAATGGTGTGGGATCACTTGCTCGAGATACTGAAGAACATCCCTGCAAAGGCATGAGAAAAGTGCGTTTAGTCACAATGGCTCTGTTGGCAGCCCTCTTTATGGGCTGCGGACAGGGTCATGATGCCAAGAAAATGGTCAAAGAGTTTATGGCCAACGAAATGGGCGTAGGAGATTACGACGTAATAGCGTGGAGCCGACTTGACTCTACTTTTTTTGTTTCCGACTCGATGGTGCATGTCATGCAACGCAACACTCCACAAAAGGTCAAAGCAAAATATGCAAAGTATTCGCCGAAATTGCTCTACTTAAATGTGAAATATGCTATAGGGAACGATACCATCAAACAGACATTTTATCTAGACGACAAGTTGACAGGCGTTGTTGCCTACAAACAAGATTGACCAACGGAAATATCGTCAAAGCCTAGAGTGAGACGTACTGAAATTGCTTTCGACTGCTCCAAATCGCTAAGGATAGAGCCTTTTGGGATGGCCTTGCATGACAAGGATGTGCAACGAAGAAGCTGAGATTAGTCGTGCTTGTTCTGAAAGGTATCTAACGGCGTAAAATAATAGCTTAAATTTCGAAAATAATAGCTTAAATTTTCGAGATTTAAGCTATTATTTTTCTCCGGTTTATAATGTGCTGATTTACAGAAGGTTGCTTGTTGCGCTGATTTTTCTTGCTTGTTATGGAGAAGGAAGGATGGGCATTGGTTTAGGTGACGGTTTTTTATCTTAAAAATTGCAAAGAAACAATGGTTTCCTTTTGAGGATATAACATATTTCATTATATTTGTCCATAATTATGGGCGTATTATATATCGTACCCACACCTGTGGGCAATATGGAGGACATGACCCTTCGTGCTATTCGCATATTAAAGGAAGCTGATCTGGTTTTGGCCGAGGACACGCGCACGTCGAGTGTTCTGCTCAATCATTTTGATATACACAATCGGCTGATGTCGCACCACAAGTTTAACGAGCATGGCACTTCATCGGCCGTCGTGAACCGCTTGTTGGCGGGCGAAACCATAGCATTGGTCAGCGATGCCGGCACTCCGGGTATTAGCGATCCGGGATTTTATCTTGCCCGCGAGGCAGTAAAGGCCGGTGTCACAGTGCAGACCTTGCCTGGCGCCACGGCTTGCATTCCAGCCTTGGTGTCGTCGGGGCTGCCTTGCGACAGATTTTGTTTCGAGGGCTTTTTGCCGCAGAAAAAGGGCAGACAGACTCACCTTGAAAGGCTGAAAGACGAAGAACGCACCATGATTTTCTACGAATCGCCTTACAGATTGCTGAAAACCCTTAAACAATTTGCCGTGGTTTTTGGTGGAGAGCGACAAGTGAGTGTGGCACGAGAAGTGTCGAAGATACATGAGGAACATGTTCGGGGAACACTCAACGAAGTGATAGCTCATTTTGAAACTACGGATCCGAAAGGCGAAATAGTAGTCGTGCTGGCAGGCAATGGCCTTGTGGCAGATGGCACCCGACGGCAGAAAGAAAACTCGACCGTTGAGCAAAAGAAAAGCAATGATGAACTCTTGCATGAGTTGCTCTACGGAAAGAGGAAACAATAATTGCCCCATAACGCTTAAAACCCATTGTTATGAGATATTTGTTGATGATGACCCTTGTTGCTTTGGCGTGTGCGACCTTGTCTGGTTGTGGTGGTAAGCGTCCACAGCAAACCACCTATCGAAGAGTGGCTACCAACGACTCGTTGGAGAAGATTATAGCGCAGCGCGACAACGAGATAAACGACATGATGGCAACGCTGAACGATATTCAGGAAGGTTTTCGTGAAATCAACGAGGCGGAGGACAAGGTGAATCTAGCCAAGGATGGCGAAGGGGTAGACAAAAAGCAGCTCATCCGCGAGAATATAAAGTTTATATCGAGCCGGATGGATGAAAACAGGGCGTTGATCAAGAAATTGCAGAACCAACTGAGAGCCAGCAGCTTTACTGGCGACGAGCTGAAGAGAACTATAAGCAACATGCTGAAACAGCTTGGTGATAAGGATCAACAACTGCAACATCTGCGCGCAGAGCTCGATGCGAAAGATATTCACATATCCGAATTGGACGAAACCATTAACAACTTGAACAATAATGTGTCGGACTTGAAAAACGAAACCGAGGAAAAGACACTGACTATCAATAATCAGGAAAAACAACTTAACACAGCATGGTTTGTGTTTGGAACAAAAAAGGAACTGAGGGAACAGCGCATCGTTGTCGACGGAAAGGTGTTACAGTCGAATGCTTACAATCTCAATTATTTCACCAAGATTGACATTCGCGTCACCAAGGAATTAAAACTTTATTCCAAATCGGCCCGTCTGTTGACCAGTCATCCTGCTGGTAGCTACATACTACAACGTGATGCCAACAGACAATTTGAACTTAGGATAACCAATCCGCAACAATTTTGGAGTGCCAGCAAGTATTTGGTGATTATGGTGAAATAGGCTGGAAACATCAACGTTTCAACTTGAAAAATTGTTGCATTAAGTTGCGGCAGTCATCTTCGAGAACTCCCGGCAATACTTTGCATTTGGGATGAAAGGCATGAGGAGCCAATTGGCGAAATCCTCTTTTTTCATCGGGTGCTCCATAAACCACACGCTTGATTTGTGCCCAGCCGATGGCTCCGGCACACATGGCGCAAGGCTCTACAGTGACATACAACGTGCAGTCGGGAAGGTATTTACCACCAAGCTGATTGGCGGCGGCGGTGATGGCTTGCATCTCGGCATGAGCTGTGACATCGTGTAGCATCTCGGTGAGATTGTGGGCGCGAGCCACAATTTTTCCGCGAGCCACAATAATGGCTCCAATGGGCACTTCGCCTTCCTCAAGGGCGAGAACGGCTTCCTGCAAGGCCAAACGCATGTAGTGTTCGTCGGTTTGTTGTTGTATGGCAACAGACATGATTGTGAATTTTGAGCAAAAGTACGAATATTATTTTGAAGAGTTGAGGCTTTTTGCTATTTTTGCATGAAAATCATCATTGTCAAAATGGCCGAACACAATGACTTGGGAAAATGGGGCGAGGAGTATGCTGCCGTTTACCTGCAGAAAAACGGATACATCATTATGGATCGCGACTGGAGATACGGACGCAGCAAGAGTGATATCGACATCATCTGCAAAACGCCCGACTTGAGAACCGTGGTATTCGTGGAAGTGAAGACGCGTGCCAGCGAGCAAATCCTTGCCCCCGAAGATGCTGTAAACATCAGGAAAGTGCGGCATATAGGACGCGCGGCAGACAACTATGTGAAGATGTACAATATTGTGGAAGATCTGCGTTTCGACATTTTTACAATTATTGGACACAAAGACAGCAAAGATATTCAAATCAATCACATCGAAAATGCTTTCAATCCACTCTTGGTATAAGAAACTTGTCGGGAAAGGCGGCCTGCCTCCTTATGTGTTGTTCCATGTAGATGAGACCGACAGCACCAATCGGCGTATACGCGAAATGATGCTTGCCAATATGCAAGGGCAGCAACAAAAAAAGCCTGCTATGGTAGTGCTGGCAACTGAATATCAAACGGCTGGGCGTGGCCAAGGAACCAATTCCTGGGAAAGCGAGAATGGGAAAAATCTGTTGTTCTCCGTTCTTACACATCCATCTATGGTTCCAGTGCAAAGGCAGTTCTTGTTGTCCATGGCTGGGGCACTGGCATTGAAAGAAACGCTGGAAACCTATGGTGTTGAGGGCGTCTCGTTAAAATGGCCAAACGATATTTATTGGAACGACAAAAAGATAAGCGGCACACTTATCGAAACGTCGCTTTCAGGAGGCCATATCAAAGATTGCGTGTTTGGTATAGGCCTTAATGTCAACCAGAAAACTTTTTCAGAAACGTTACCCAATCCTGTATCGCTATGCCAAATAGTTGGTCACGATGTAGACCGGGAACAACTATTGGAAGCAATCATGGCCTCGTTTGTCAAACATTTCAAGCTGATAGAAGAGGGAGCTTATGCCGATATTTCAGCACTTTATCACGCGGCACTTTATCGAAAACAAGGTTTCCATACATACCGCGACCGGGAAGGTATATTCGAAGCAGCCATCGTCGAAGTGGAAGACAATGGGCAGCTGGTTTTGCGCGATAGGGAAGGACATATCCGTGAATACACCTTCAAGGATATAGAATTTGTAATTTGAAACAAAAACAATCAAACAATTATCAATATTCAATCATGGCAAGATTCAATCGTATACTTCTCAAGTTGTCAGGCGAGAGCCTAATGGGAGAACAGAGTTATGGCATAGATCCGGGGCGTTTGGCCGACTACGCACGTCAAGTGAAGGAAATCCACGATATGGGAATACAAGTGGGAATCGTCATTGGCGGCGGAAACATATTTCGCGGCCTAAGTGGTGCGCAAAAAGGGTTCGACCGTGTGAAAGGCGACCAGATGGGTATGTGCGCCACGGTCATCAACTCGCTGGCTCTCAGCTCGGCTTTGGGAGCCATCGGAGTAAAGAACAAGGTGATGACCGCCATACGGATGGAACCAATTGGCGAGTTCTACAACAAGTGGAAAGCCATTGAGGCTCTTGAGGCTGGCTATGTCTGCATTTTCTCGGCAGGCACAGGTAGTCCTTACTTCACTACAGACACTGGAAGCTCATTGCGTGGTGTAGAGATAGAGGCGGACGTGATGTTGAAGGGCACACGTGTAGACGGTGTGTATACCGCTGATCCGGAAACAGATCCCGAGGCCGTGAAATTTGACAAGATAACCTATCAAGAGGTTCTGAAGCGTGGACTAAAAGTGATGGATCTCACAGCGATATGCATGTGTCAGGACAATCATCTGCCCATTTACGTGTTCAATATGGACGTAGTAGGAAACTTGAAGAAAGTGCTCGAAGGAGAAGAAATCGGCACATTGGTGTATTGATCATTAAGCTCTTCGTCTTTTTTTTAAGGCCATCTTCCAACAGGCAAGAGGGAAAATGCCGTAGTTGGAAAGATGGTCTTATTCTTCGGATTATCTTTTTAGCTTATGCCCAAGAAGGGGGACTGTTATTCAAAGCATAAAGCCTAAATGCTAAACTTGAGTAAATTATTGGTGCCCAGTAACATGATGCTGCCCTTTAAACACCTTCACAACATCATATAAAAATGCTGAACACCAAGAAAAATAATAGGGACTATCCGCTCCCCCCCCCTGGAGGTTTTCGTATAGTCCCAGAATAATCGTTATGTATTACGGATAAATAAAGCGAGTAATTGCTAATACTCCATCATCAGGTTAATAGGTTTAGAGAGAATATTTGTTCTGCTTGATACCTAATTATTCGTTTTTACAAAGACAAAGATAATACATTTGTTTCATTGCAGCCGTTTCATTTGTATCCAGCTGGTTTCATTTATGCCAAAAAGGTGTTTCATTTCTATGAATGAAACACCTTTTCCTTCCATTGGCTGGGGGTAAGCCCTGTTTTTATTTTAAAAATCTTATACAAGTGCGCATGGGACGAAAACCCACATTCCGAAGAAATTGCATCGTTGTTGTAGTGCGGTTTCTCGCAAAGCAAACGCTGCGCCTCCTGAAACCGAATATCGCTTAGCCAAACCCTAAACGAACTATTCAGACATTGCTCGAAGTATTGGCTCAATTCGGCTCGAGAGATTGCTATGCGGTTTGAAAGCATGGCCATGTTCACTGTGCTGTCCCTGAAACCGCCTGCCTCACACCATTCTTCGAGCTTTTGTTTGATTAAAAGAGCACGTTCGCTGGATAATCCCGTGTCATCCTTGTATTGATTGGCTGTGGAGCCGTTATCTGGAAGACATTTCTTCTCGTCTTCCGCATCTTCCTCATGCATGGTTATGTCCATAGGCACTATATAGAAACCGTATCCGACAAAGCTCATTACAAATACAAAAAGTGACAGCAACATCAACGGGCCTATTAAATACAAAAAATTGCGAAAAAGAATGCCGCCCGAAAAGATGATTACCGCCAACGTCATTAGTAGGTAACATGCCCATGTGTAATGGTCGTAGGGTAGCAGATCAGTAGCCGACTCTTCCTCCATGATTTTACGGTGGTGCCGAATTTCGCCAGCTGTCATCCTTACACAGAAAATCATGCAAGCTAAAAACAATCCCAACATCACATACAACAACCATCCTATGTGTATGCTCCTGAATACAAGCAACCCTATAAGAAAGACCATTAGAATCAACGCGTAACCACAAAGCCCGACAAGGCGGTACTTGCGTCGTCCCTCACGGAAACAGATTACATTAAACGTGGCATACGAAACGGCAATGGCTACGGGTGTATAAAATAGGATGTTGACAATGGCTCCAACTTCATCGCTCTCTTCTCTTATTCCCAAAAACATTTGCAAAACAAAATGCAAGGATAAAAACAACATCGAAGAGAAAATTATCCAGCGTGACTCTTCATAGCGCCGATAAAGCCAACGCATCTGGAAACGCGACAGCACAAGTGTCAATGCCAGTATCGTGGTAACCAAACAACTGATAAGTTGTAATGTGTATAGTGGCGTTATCTGTGTAACAATCATAAAAAGCAAAAGAATAAGAAAGATGATGCTGTCGAGAATTTGACTGCGTTGTTTGTCCTGAATGTGAAGGGACTACCTTTTAATTCTTTGCGCTTGTTACCGATTTTTTGTTGTTGAGCAGCGAAACGAGAATATAAAGTGCAATGACAGCCCACCATATTTTCAAGATACCCGTTGGACCCGAAACGACAATGCTAGCAAAAAGCAATGCTGCAGAAAGGCCAATGAAGCAATAGCGCAATTCGTTGCCTTTCCACCCCCAATGTTTGAATTTCAAAGCAAACATGGGAATTTCAGATATGAGAAGCCAACAACTGGCCAGCATCAACATGATGAGTAACGCATAAGCAAAACGAAAGCTTTCAAGCCAATCGCTACAACAAATGATGAACGAACCCCAAAACAGAGCGTTGGCTGGCGTGGGAAGGCCGATAAAACCCATGGACTGTCTTTCGTCAAGATTAAATTTGGCTAGACGCAAGGCTGAGAAAGCCGCCATGAGGTATGCTATGAAAGGTAAAATGGATGAAACTGATTCAAAGGCGGCGGGCAAGTCCATTACCAATAACTGGGAAAATAAAATAGTAGATGGTGCAACACCAAAGGTGACATCGTCGGCCAATGAATCGAGCTCTTTACCTATTGGTGAGGAAACATGGAGCGCACGGGCACTCATGCCATCGAAAAAGTCAAACACCGCACCGATAATAATCCAAAGCATGGCTATCTCGGGCTCATGGAAAAAGGCAAAGCAAGTGGCAATGCAACCCGAAATCAAATTGCAGCAAGTAATACTATTGGGGATATGCTTTTTGATGCTCATAATCAATCCGTTATTTATTTGAGCCAAAGAGATGACTTTATTTTAATTTTGCTATAATGGTTTGGTCACCAATCGTCTTTTGACCCATTTTGACGCAAACTTCCGTGCCTATTGGGAGGAATACATCAACGCGGCTGCCTAGTTTGATGAAGCCAAGATGCTCGTCGATGAAACAGTCTTCTCCTTCCTTGGCGTATGTGACTATTCGCCGTGCGACCGCTCCTGCTATCTGTCGGCATAATATGTCGGTGCCGTCATCAGTGGTTATCATGATGTCTGCGCGCTCGTTTTCCTCACTGGCCTTAGGAAGCCAAGCTTTATGAAAATTGCCATCCTGATGGTGCACAAACTTGACTTTTCCGTCAACAGGGAACCAATTGGCGTGAACATTAAATAAACTCATGAAAATGCTAACCATCAAACGCTTGTCATGAAAATATTGATTTTCCTCCACTTCTTCAATGACTACCACCTTTCCGTCAGCAGGAGCGACTACCACTTTGTCGGTATTCTCCATGTTAAGGTAACGGATGGGACATTGGTAGAAATTGACTACAATGCCGTATGCGATACCAAACAGAACAAGGAATATAGTAAAAGGCCATTTTGTATCAAAACCATACCAAAGACCTAAGGCTATGGCGATGATTAATAAAAGACTATAAAGAAGGGTGTCGGTACCTTCACGATGTATGCGAACTTTCTTAAGTTTTTTAATTCTTTTACCCATGGTTGGTAGGTGTTGGCTATTTCTTGCAAAGGTAAGTGTTTTTTATTTATGTGGCAAATTTTAATAGGCTTCTTTTGGTCATCTCGACATTAAATGGTAACTTTACGGCTCAAAACAGGCAAGTTCATGGAAGATTTCGTACATTTACACGTTCATACTCACTATTCAATTCTTGATGGCCAATCTAAAATACCCCATTTGGTGGATAAGGCTATCAAGGATGGTATGAAGGGTATGGCCATTACCGACCATGGTGTCATGTATGGAATCAAAGAATTTGCCGACTATTGTGCACGTCTAAACAAAAAACGGAAGGCAGAGGGGCTTGAACCGTTCAAACCTGTTTTCGGATGCGAGATGTACGTTGCTCATCATAGCAAGGAGAACAAGAGTGCAAGTGAAGGAGATAAGTCTCGCTATCACTTGATAGTTCTCGCAAAGAACTACCAAGGATACAAGAACTTGATCAAATTAGTAAGTCGTGCTTGGGTAGATGGTTTCTATTTTAAACCCAGGACAGATCGTGCTGATCTGGAAAAGTATCACGAAGGCCTTATTGTGAGTTCTGCTTGTATTGCAGGCGAAGTGCCTGCCAAAATATTGAATGGAGACATTGCGGGCGCGCGAGAGGCAATAGAATGGTATCGTCATGTATTTGGCGATGATTATTATTTGGAGATTCAACGTCATGAGGTAAAAGATCCAAACCAACGTGCAAACCGCGAAACATTCCCTTTGCAACAACAGGCCAACAAGGTTATTCTGGAGTTGGCTAAAGAATATGGAATTAAGGTCGTTTGTACCAACGATTGCCACTTTGAGGATCGTGATACAGCGGAAGCACATGACCATCTGCTTTGTTTGTCTACAAATAAAAAGCTTGATGACCCAGGGCGAATGCTCTATACGAAGCAAGAATGGTTTAAGACGCGAGCTGAAATGAACGAAGTGTTCTCTGATGTTCCTGAAGCTCTGTCCAATACGCTAGAAATATTAAATAAGGTGGAGCTATATAGCATAGACCATAGCCCCATTATGCCTTTTTTCCCAATCCCCGAGAGTTTCGGAACAGAGGAATTGTGGCGAAAGAAAATTTCTGAGGAAGAATTATATAAGGAGTTCACCACTGATGAAAATGGCGAAAACCCATTGCCTGCCGAAGTGGCGAAAAAGAAAATAGAAGAACTTGGCGGTATAGATAAGATTTACCGCATCAAGTTTGAAGCTGATTATTTGGCAAAGTTGGCTTACGAGGGAGCCAAACGTTTATATGGAGATCCATTGCCCGACCATGTGTGCGAACATATAAAGTTTGAACTGCATACCATGAAAACGATGGGATTTCCTGGATATTTCCTTATCGTTCAGGATTTTATCAATGCTGCACGCAATGATTTGGGCGTGTGGGTAGGCCCTGGACGCGGATCGGCAGCGGGGTCTGTCGTAGCCTATTGTTTGGGAATAACACGGATAGATCCCCTAAAATACGATTTGCTGTTTGAGCGTTTTCTGAACCCGGACCGTGTAAATCTCCCAGATATAGATACCGATTTCGATGATGATGGACGCGGCAAGTTGCTCCGCTGGGTAATGGACAAGTACGGACATGAGAATTGTGCGCATATCATTACTTATGCAAGTATGGCAACCAAAAACTCGATTGCCGATGTGGCGCGTGTTGAGGAGTTGCCTCTCGATCAGACCAACGCCTTGAAAAAGGCTATACCTGAGCGTTTGCCTGATGGTATGAAAATGAATTTGGCAAATGCTATTAAATGTACACCTGAATTGCGCGACGCAGAAGTATCGACCAATCCCAAGGAACGCAACACCATAAAGTACGCCAAGCAACTTGAGGGTACCATACGCGGCGTGGGTATCCATGCTTGCGGTTTCATAATTTGCCGAAACCCTATTAGTGATTGGGTTCCTATCTCTACGGCCGACGACCCTGATTTTCCCGACTTGAAGTGTTCGGTTACGCAATACGATGGCCATGTTATCGAAAGTACGGGGCTGATCAAGATGGACTTTTTGGGTTTGAAAACACTTTCAGAACTGAAAGAAGCCTGTAAAGTCATCAAGCAAACTACAGGAAAGGATATCGATATAGACAATATACCCATTGACGACGAACTTACTTACAAGCTCTATCAAGAGGGGCGAACTATAGGGACCTTTCAGTTTGAGTCGCCTGGAATGCAGAAGTATTTGCGTGAGTTGCATCCCACAGTGTTTGAGGATCTCATAGCCATGAATGCTCTCTATCGGCCTGGTCCTATGGATTATATACCCGATTTCATTCGGCGTAAACATGATCCCAGCCTTGTCACTTACGATATTCCCTGCATGGAGAAATATTTGAAGGACACTTATGGCATTACGGTCTATCAAGAACAGGTAATGTTGCTAAGTCGGCAACTTGCAGGATTTACACGAGGCCAAAGTGATGCTTTGCGTAAGGCCATGGGAAAAAAGAAAAAGGCTATTGTTGACCAGATGCATCCCTTGTTTATAGAGGGAGGTAAAAAGAATGGCCATGATCCCAAAGTGCTTGACAAGATTTGGTCTGATTGGGAGAAATTTGCATCTTATGCTTTCAACAAATCTCACGCCACATGCTATTCTTGGGTGGCCTACCAGACGGGATACCTAAAGGCTCATTATCCAGCTGAATACATGGCGGCTTTGATGACACGCCGCTTTGCAGTGCGCACGGAGATTGCTAAACTTATGGAAGAGTGCAAATCGTTGGGCGTAGAAACACTGGGGCCAGATGTCAATGAATCGTATGTGGGCTTTGGTGTCAATAGCAAGGGATTCATACGGTTTGGGCTTTCTGCCATCAATGGCATGGGAAGCAGTGCAGCCGACGTGATTGTGAAAGAGAGGTTGAGCAACGGACCCTTTAAGGATATTTTCGACTTTGCCGAACGGGTCAACTTGAAGGATGTCAACCGTAAGTCATTTGAGAGCCTGGCATTGAGCGGAGCCTTCGATTGTTTCGGTTTGATGCGCGAGCAATATGTTGCAGCCAACAATAAGGGCGAAATATTTCTTGATGCCTTGGTGCGTTTCGGGAAGCAGTACCAGCAGTTTAGAACCACTGCAGCCAATTCTCTCTTTGGCATGTCCGATGATGTCGAAATTGCCACACCTTCCATCCCCGACGCTGAGCCATGGAGCAGTATCGACCGTCTGAACAAGGAGAAAGAGCTTGTTGGCATCTATCTCTCTGCACATCCATTGGACGACTACTCATTGGTATTGCACAAAATGTGCAATACGCTATGTAAAGAAGTAGTAAAAGACAATTATGAAGCATTGTCTGAGCGCGAGGAAATTACCTTTGGAGGTATTGTCACCAATGTCAACCAACGGTTCAACAAACAGGGCAAACCATTTGGTATAGTTACGATTGAGGACTTTGAAGGTTCCGGAGAGATTGCATTGTTTGGCGAGGACTGGGGAAAGTGGAGTGGGGTGCTGCGTGAGAACTGCTCGGTCTTTATTACAGGAAAGTGCGAAAAGCGTTATGCCACCAGTTCTAACTTTTACTTGAATGTCAATAATGTGGAATATCTGCAAACTGTAAGAACTGAGCGAGTAAACCGTTTCACGGTTAGCATGAGTAGTAGTGATGTTGATTCAACTATGGTCAATGATATCCTGACAACCATTGGAGATAAGGCTGGGAAGACGGAATTGTATTTCAATATCAAGGATGAAGAAAACAATACCAATGTTCTTCTCAGATCAACGAGCCGCCAAATAGAGGTAAGCAAGGAATTGGTGGACTTTGTGGAACGGCATGAAAAACTAAGTTATTCGGTCAATTAATAATAGGTATATCCAAACAGTAAATTGATAAATAGATCATAAAATGAAATTGATAATCCGAACATTAGATACAATTCGTGACACTGCTCGCGAATTTGTTGCCAATATGGGAAAAGCTCATGTCTTTGCCTTTTATGGGAAAATGGGGGCAGGTAAAACCACCTTTATCAAAGCTGTCTGCGAAGAACTTGGTGTAGAAGACGTTATTACATCTCCTACATTTGCCATCGTCAATGAGTATCAGTCTACTGTGACAGGAGGAGCTATTTACCATTTCGATTTTTATCGTATCAAAAAACTTGAAGAGGTTTATGATATGGGATATGAAGATTATTTCTATTGTGGCGCACCCTGTTTCTTGGAATGGCCAGAACTTATAGAGGATATCTTGCCAGGCGATGCCATAAAGGTAACTATAGCCGAACAGGATGATGGGACGAGAACGGTCGAGTTTTAAGCTAATAAACTTTATTGCCTGAACTACACCAGTCGTATTCAAATAGATAATTATTAACCATTTAACGATTATATTCAATGGAAGTACAGATTACGAACGAGAATTTTGAAACTTATAAGAACGGAGAATTGCCTTTGGTTGTTGACTTGTGGGCCACATGGTGTGGACCTTGTCGTATGGTGGCCCCCGTTATTTCGGAGTTGGCACAGGATTATGACGGGCAGATTGTCGTAGGAAAGTGTGATGTGGAGGAAAATGGTGAGGTGGCATCCGAATTTGGCGTGCGCAACATTCCCACTATTCTGTTCTTCAAGGGCGGACAGTTGGTCGACAAGTTTGTAGGCGCAGCTCCTAAGTCTGTTCTTAACGACAAGTTCAAGGCGTTGCTCGACTAATTACTTCAGCATCCATTAACGAATGCTTTGTGGCCATTTCTTATTGTAGACCTGGCAGCAACTCCATAAAAAGACTTGCTGCAGAAGGCTTTATAAGAAATGGCCATTTTGTTATATTTCTGATTAGATAAAAATGATGGTAACAAAATTATTGACAGCCATATTCTTGACTTGCCTTGGTACAACAGCCCATGCGCAGGAAGGCGCATGGACGGGTGAACTCGACTTGCAGGGCACAAAACTTCCTCTAGTGTTCCATTTCTCTCCGAATGGATCTACAATGGATTCGCCGGCACAAGGAGTTACGAATATCCCAGTCGAAAAGAGTATGGCATCCGACAGTTCTATTCAGGTGGTGGTGTCAGCCATTGGTGCTAAGTATATAGGAAAGAAGGAAGGAAATGTTATCAAAGGAACTTTCTCCCAAAATGGTTTTAGTCTTCCTCTGGTACTATCGCCTGGCACTCAAAAGATCAACCGACCGCAAACTCCTGTTCCTCCATTCCCTTATCAAGAGGAAAAGGTCGTTTTTACCAACCAAGGGTTTACCTTTGGCGGTACTCTGACGTTACCAGCCAATTGCACCAAGGCAACTCCTGTGGTGTTGATGGTGACTGGCAGTGGGCTGCAAAATCGCGACGAGGAGATATTCGACCACAAGCCGTTTGCCGTCATAGCCGACGCGTTGGCTCGTCAAGGTATTGCCTCACTACGCTATGATGACCGCGGATATGCTACTGAAGGCTATCAAATGGATGCTTTCACCACTGCTGATTTCAAGAGCGATGCTGAGGCTGCCATGAACTTGTTGAGAGACAGATTTTCGAAGGTGGGTGTATTGGGACACAGTGAGGGAGGAACCATTGCACTCATGATGGCCGCCGAAGGCAAACCCGACTTTGTTGTGTCGTTGGCGGGAATGGCGGTTTCGGGACTACAAACACTCGTCAATCAAAACCAAATTGCAATGTCTTCTATGGGACTTTCTACAACTATGGTCGATAATTATTGCAAAGTGGTGAATAAGATACTGGCCGAATTGGCCGCCGGGAAAAAATATGACGAGCTGTCTTTAAATGAGGTTCCAAGCGAACTGAAACCTGTTATAGAGAAATCTGTACGACAGTGCGAAACGCCTTATTTCGTATATCTCTTAAATCTTGATGTCAGTAAATCTCTAGGCAAAATAAAATGTCCAGTATTGGCTCTCAATGGTACCAAGGATATGCAGGTGAATTGTGCAACCAATCTACAGGCCTTGCGCTACGGATTGTCTGGTTGTGAACATGAGATTAAGACATTTGAGGGTTTGAACCATCTTTTTCAACATTGTTCAACAGGATCGGTTGTTGAGTACCAACAGATAGAAGAAACTATCGCCCCCGAGGTACTTGACACGATAATTAATTGGCTGAAGAGATTGTAATGACTGTGAACACATCTACAAGTGCGTTATTTACGCATTTAAGGAAAAACCTAAAAAAGGCTTGTGGTCTCACGACCATAAGCCTTTGACATTCTGATTGCTTATACGTTATTATTGTAAGAGAGAGCTTATTTCAGAAAGAGGACGTTCTTCTTGACTTCCGTCAGGACGGGTAACCATGAAATGGTCAAAGACCGAGCGGCCATTGGCATATTTCACCACCGCTACACCTCCTTCGCGTAGTTGCAGAGTAAAGTAACCGTTGCGCTTTCCGTCAACGTATTTACCGTGGAGTTTCTCTTTTCCGTTGGCGTAGTAGGTAATTACATCGCCGTTAAGTATGGTATTCTTATCATTACCAAGATCAACAAAGTTATATCCACCTTCCGCCTTTAGCGTGCCATCCATATAAAAGTCCTTGAAGACATCTTCTTTGTTGGCACCTGTACCTTGAGTCATCAGCAAGCGGTAGTAACTTGCTTGTTCGGCTTGGGTTACACTTTTGAAGTCGGAAGAATAGTAAATGGTATCTGCCACTACCACGGCATCATTGCTTATGCGCTTGTGGCCGAAACTAGCTGCGGTCACGAGTAACATCATCGAAATTAAAGCGAGTTTTTTCATTTCTTGTCTCCTGTGTTTTTAAGTTTTGGTTTTAAATTCTACCGCAAAGATATACAAAAAATATCTATCGCCAATCATTTTTTAACACTATTTTATAATTATTTTTTAGATTATAAAAACTGTAAGTTAAACGGTTCATTGCATTTTTGAAAAACAAAAAAACAGAGGGGTTAACTAACAATGTTTCACCATAAAATAGTATAGAACGAGGATAAAGGGGTTATATAATGACAATATGTCGTTAATTTGGTGTTTTTCTATAGTTTCGATATGATGCAAATACTTGTTTATGATTTGTGTTTTATCGAATATATGTAAATAAACCTTATTTTTACGAACGGCTGATATAAATCAAGAAATAAAGGTTCGCTACTACTCTGTATTCCGCAGTGACGCATTCTGCCTAGCGCAGGTTCTCATTGGAGATTGCCTAGCGCATGATGTGGCCTTTGGCTATTCACCAGATGGTACAAACCGTCATGCCTAGCGTAGCGACAGGCGGTTGCTGGCATGTGTCAGGAGGGCGATGTTGGGATTGCATAGCTGTGGCAATGCGACAGGTATGCTATGGCAATGCGATAGGTATGCTATGGCGGTGCGGTAGATGTGCTTCCGCAGTGCGATAACTAAGTTTTCGCGTTACCATCAATTCTCACCAATGGCGAAACAATCCAAATCCGAATGTCACACCAAAATATCGGTTACCATGTCCGTTACTGGCAAAAAATCCCAGTGACATGACACGGCAACTGAAACCGTAACCCACTTCCACATAGGGATGCACTTGTCGTACGTCGAGCGTCGACAAATATACCCTTTCCATTTCGATATAATGCCCTATCCACGGAAGCCAGCTCAACATGAGCAACGGACTCTCATAGGTGAGATTTGCACGGATATAGTATTCGGAAGTGTTGTATGTGTCGCTTCTCAACAATTCGAAGTCGCAACTCGTGTTGTCATTCCATCCGTCGGGAAGATTGTTTTCCTTGAAATTCTCGTAATTTAAGAAATACGCATTATGCCCTTTCATCGTGTAGAATCCTGTTCCCACTCGCATTCTCCACGATTGCAGCTGATTGACTCGGTATATGTAATTGGCATTGATTTCCCATCGTTCATAAGCATTGTTGGACTTGGCAAATCTAGTTATTCCTCGATCGTAATCGAGAGTCACAACAGGTCCGGCCCACCCTATGGGCCGGTATTGTATTTCAGCCACAGGAGCAAATGACCTGTATTCTTTTTTCCATCCGAATTTTTCGAAATCGATTTTATACACAGCTCTTTTTATCTGAAAGAGTGAGCCCAGCTGTATGCTCCATTTGTCAGAAAGGTCATAGTTAAAGATTGCTCTTATTTCCGTCTGTTTGAACTCATTTAGCCGATCATAATCGTATAATGTGGAGTCGGGTTGCTGTTTCTCAATGTTTCGCCTTACCCAAGCGTTGCTTATATGATTGCCGTTATTCCATTCTATTTTTAGATAGCCGTTGCGTTGTTTGTTGAAATAATAGTAGACGGGGAACCTGAAAAAAAACTGGTGTTGTTTGAAGGCATATCCTGCCTTGAAACAAATGGAAATTTCGGAGTTAAGTGTCGTTTGGTAGCTAGCGCGTAAATCCAGCTTATAGGTAAATCCTCGCCGGTGGTCGTACCCCATGTAAAGCGGATTCAACACTGGATTAAGACGTATATATCCTTGGTTGTTGAGGCCGAAATGTGTCTTGATGCGATTGAACACGTTATCGCCTACCATATTCCATAATACATCTTTGGCAAAGCGTTGTATCTTTTCTGTCTTTCTCTTGTTTGTGGTTTTAGATGTAATAGAGTCGTTAATCGTGCTCTGTATAAGTAATTTATCATATACTGTCTGTTCTTGTTTGCTAAGCGGCTCTGGGCGTAGTTGGCATATTTTTTCGTAGTCGGAGAGGGCGGGAACACATGGTGTGGAGTAGGGGAGACCGTAACGTGCCACGTATCTTCCTGTGACTTTACTGTGTAGAAACCGGAACGTGACAGCCACTTCACACCTTGACGGAATGGGCGTAGCCGTGTCGTCCTTCCCCATGTCAATATGCATTTTGAAACGGGTCATGTCGTATTCGCCAGTCAAATCGCAGGATACGACACGCCCGCTATGAGCATCTATAATGGCAGTCCCTATCACTAATTGCGTGTTTTTGCGTTTTGGCGTGATGGTCAGCAACACCCTGTCCTTAGTAAGGATACTCGTTTTATACTTATAAAAACGATGGTTGGAGGGGTGGAAGGGCGATATGATGGTATTGTCTATTAAAGTCTCGTTGTAAATCTTAGGGGTAAGGTATTTCAACATCACGTTGAATGTGCTTCGTTTGTGGGGAACAGTCGTTATATTGACAATATTTTCGCTTTCAATCTGTTGTGTTGCTTTCCCAAACAATTTGTCGTACGATTCCCCCACATATTCGCGTTCTTCCCTGTGTGCAATAGAATAAACTGATGGCACCAACAATAGCGTCGGGTTTTTTCGGTCTATGCGCAGATAGAATTTGGTATATGCATAGCAACTGTCCAGCGCCATGGGAACAGTATCCAGCCACATGGCATATTCATACACCTTTTGAAGCCGGAAATAGTCGGAGTGTTGTTTAGCATAGTCGTGTTGTTCTTGTTTTTGGTTTGCAGAAACCAACACATCAACGGGACGGGTCGACAGGTTGCGACCATTCACAACTTGGGTGCTTAAAAACGCTGGAAGGATAAGCATGAAGGCAATTCTCACACTTTGCTGCAAAACCGTAGACCAGTTTGTATCCTTGATCATGCTGTCCTCCTCGCCTCACCTGACACCTTGTTTTTAACGAGCCAACTCGTCCAACTCGAGCCAACGCATCTCTTTCTCATCCAACTCGTCGTTGACAAGAGGGAGGCGTTTGCTTTTTTCCGTTATTTCGTCAACAGAGAGTGCACCCGAGCTCAACGCCTCTTCTATGCATGCCTTTTCTGCTTCCAATGCTTTTATATCCTTCTCCAGCTGTTCAAACTCGCGTTTCTCCTTATACGACATTCGCCGTCGGTCATCATGATGATAATCTTTCTTTTTAGATATCTGCGTGTTGGCCGACTTGACCAATTTGGCATTTTCTTCCTCCTTTGATTTCAACGATTTCCATTCACGGTACTGCGTATAGTTGCCAGGGAAGTCGTTCACCACGGCATCGCCTTTGAAAACCAGCAAGTGGTCTACCACCTTGTCCATGAAATAGCGGTCGTGGCTGATGATGATGACGCAACCAGGAAAGTCCTGCAGATATTCTTCGAGTACCTGCAGAGTCTGAATATCGAGATCGTTGGTCGGCTCGTCGAGTACCAAAAAATTGGGGTTACGCATCAGTACGGTGCATAAATAGAGCTTGCGTCGCTCACCTCCGCTCAACTTGTAGACATAGTTGTGTTGTTCCTCTGGCGGAATCATAAAGTAATTGAGAAATTGCGATGCTGTCATTTTACGCCCACCTCCGAAATCAATGTAGTCGGCTATATCGGTAATCACGTCAATTACCTTTTCGTTTTCGTCGAATTTCAACCCCTCTTGCGAGAAATATCCGAACCGCACAGTCTCGCCAATGTCGAATTTCCCCGAGTCGGGTTGCACAATGCCCAAGAGCATCTTGACAAATGTGGATTTTCCAGTTCCGTTGTTTCCTACAATCCCCATCTTTTCATAGCGGGCAAAATTGTAGTAGAAATTGTCGAGGATAACCTTTGCTTGGCCATTGTTTTCAAATTTCTTGGAAACATATTGGCACTCGAATATTTTTGAACCGATATACACATTGCTTGCTTTTAAGCGCATTTGCCGGTCTTCTATACGTTGTTTGGCTTTCGCTTCCAACTCATAGAAGGCTTCTTCACGGTAACGTGCCTTGTGGCCTCGAGCCTGAGGCATGCGTCTCATCCACTCCAATTCGGTGCGATACAAGTTGTTGGCTCTGGCTATTTCAGCCCTTTGGTTGTCGATTCGTGCTTGTCGCTTTTCCAAATAGTAACTATAGTTGCCCCGATAGGTGTATATGCTTTTGTCGGCAAGCTCCAAAATGATGTTGCATACATGGTCGAGGAAATAGCGGTCGTGTGTCACCATGAGCAGGGTGAGATTGGTGCGAGCCAAATAGCCTTCCAGCCACACGATCATCTCAAGGTCAAGGTGGTTGGTCGGCTCATCGAGAATAAGAAAATCCGGGTCGTTAAGCAGTGCGTTGGCCAGTGCCACTCGTTTTTGCTGTCCGCCGCTAAGCTGTCCCATGGGTTGTTGCAAATCGTTGATATGCAACTGAGTAAGAATTTGCTTTGCCCGCAACACCTTCTCGGCATTGCCTTGATGGTTGAAGCATGCATCGAGCACCGATTCGTCAGGGTCAAACTTGGGCGATTGTTCCAAATAACCCATCCGTAGGTCATTACGCCAAATGACAGAACCACTCTCGTAGCCTTCATGTCCCGTAAGAATAGACATGAGGGTTGATTTTCCTGTACCATTTTGGGCAATAAGTCCTACTTTTTGTCCTTCTGCTATTGAGAACGAAATGTTTTCAAACAAAACACGAGCTCCGAAACGTTTTGTCAGATTTTGGATATCCAGATAGGGAGTCATAGCTTCTTCATTATTTCTTCAATATAATCGAGCACTTCTTGACGCCCTGTTTTGTTTTCCGCACTGGTAATAAAATAAGGAGGCGGTGT
Source organism: Eggerthellaceae bacterium (assembly GCA_963656105.1). Lineage (GTDB taxonomy): Bacteria > Bacteroidota > Bacteroidia > Bacteroidales > Bacteroidaceae > Prevotella. The sequence continues at coordinate 9,310 of CAVKHW010000018.1, read as the reverse complement.
CTCCCACGTGTCGAGCAAAGAGTCTATCCATGCCTTTGCGTTGCTTTTGGCCCGTCCACCGCTTAACTTGTCAGCTTTGGTGAAGATAATAGAGAAGGGAATCTGCGAGAGTCCCAGCCAGTCGATGAATTCACGGTCTATCATCTGCGGATCGTGTCTGATGTCGATGAGTACAAAGAGATTGATCAATTGTTCGCGTTGCAGAATGTACGAACGAATCATGCGTTCGATTTGCTCTTGTGTCTTTTTCGACCGTTTGGCAAATCCATATCCAGGCAGGTCTACCAAATACCATTCTTTATTGATAAGGAAATGGTTGATAAGCAGGGTTTTTCCTGGTGTCGAACTGGTTTTTGCAAGTCCCTTATGGTTGCAAAGCATATTGATGAGCGACGATTTGCCCACATTACTGCGGCCGATGAATGCGAACTCTGGCTTATTGTCTTTCGGACAAATGCTGATATTGGGTGCAGATATTACAAATTGAGAATTGAGGATATTCATAATGTTGGTTTTATTGCAAAGGTAATATTAAAATGTTGGAAGACTCTCTATTTACCTGTGTTTTTTGACCACTTGAGCGATAATCCGTATAAAGCACGAACTTTACCACACCTTATTTATCATAACGTCGGTTATAGCCTCGGTGTTATAGACAGCGGAAAAAAGTTTTTAGCGCTTAATGTTGTCATGTTTATCAAGTGTTGGCTTGAGTTTCATCTGCTATATGATACCTCGCAACCAATGTGCAACAATGTTGCGCTACTCATGGTTTGAGCAACACAACAACTAAAATTTCATGAGGCTCGCTGTCAGAAGAATGTTCTTGCTATATAAGGAGTTGAGTAAGCATATGGCAAAAATGCCAAATTTGGGATTTTTGTCGTAAGTATGATGCCTGATCGCACACCTCGCCGTATGCTCCCGTAGGTCCCGGACAAGCCTATGGCCGCTGCTCCGTTAATAGTTGCTGCGTTCAAAGCCTCTTCGGGGAAAAGGCGCATTTTCAGGCAAGCCAACGTCATAACGAAACGCATGTCGCCTGATGGCGTGGAACCTGGATTATAGTCACTGGCCAAGGCGATGGCTAAACCGCTGTCTATCAGTGTGCGTCCCTTTGCATAAGGCATATTCGAGAAAAACGATGTTCCTGGTAATAATGTGGGTATTGTATCACTCGCCTTGAGTAAAGGAATGTCGTTTTCACTCATGTTCTCCAAATGATCTACCGATATTGCTTTATGTTGCAGGCTGACTTGCAAGCCGCCACATGATTCCAGCTCATCCACATGAATTTTGGGCTTCAGTCCGTATTTTTCAGCGGCGGTAAGCATACGATCCGTTTCTTCGGGTGTAAAGAACCCCCTGTCGCAAAACACATCGATGAAATCAGCCAATTTTTCTTTTGCCACTTCGGGTAGCATTTCTTTGATTATCAAGTCCACATATTCGGCTTGTCTGCCAAGATAGTTTCTCGCCACCGCATGTGCCCCTAAAAAGGTGCTCACAACCCGAATGGGAACGCTCTCGCCGATGCGCCTTATTACATGCAGCATCTTCAGTTCGTCTGCAGTATTCAGTCCGTATCCACTTTTTATTTCTACGCACCCTGTACCCTTGTCCATTATTTCTTTCACGCGTTCCATAGCCTGTTGGTACAAATCTTCCTCTGACGTATGGTGCAACAAATCGGCCGAGTTCAGTATGCCTCCGCCGCGCTTAGCCACTTCTGCATAGCTGAGGCCACGTATTTTATCTTCCCATTCGCGTTCGCGGCTACCAGCATATACGATGTGGGTGTGACTGTCGCAGAAAGCTGGAAGCAGCAATCCGCCATGGGCATTGATTGTCTCATCGAAACGCTCGTTTTGCGGTACAGTATCCATGGTGCCATAGTCGTCCACTATATGGTTGTTTAAGGATAGCCAAGCGTTGTTGAGAGCGTAGGCGTTGTTCATGTCTGTGCCTTGTAGGCGCAGACATGAACTGGGTCGCAGGCCATAAATGGTTTTGATATGGGTAATGAGTGTGCGCATGAACGTAACGGTTTATTCCAGCGTTTCGTTTTTCAAGAAATCCACCGATTTAGCTATGAGCGGGTACATCACGCGGTCTTTGTCGATGAAAGGAACCACTTTGCGGTAGTCGTTGTAGATTTTCTCGACAATGGGCGACGACTTCAACGGGCGCCTAAACTCCAATGCCTGTGCAGCGTTGAACAGCTCAATAGCCAGCACCCGTTCGGTGTTGAGGATAACCTTGTAGAGTTTTGTGCCTGCGTTGGCTCCCATGCTAACATGGTCTTCCTGTCCTTGCGATGTGGGAATGCTGTCGACCGATGATGGCATGCAGAGTGTTTTGCTTTGGCTTACTATGCTGGCTGCTGTGTATTGGGTAATCATAAATCCACTGTTCACACCGGGATTGGCTACAAGGAAACTGGGCAATCCCCGCGTTCCGGATACCAATTTGTAAATGCGGCGCTCCGATATGTTGGCCAGTTCGGACATAGCGATTGCCAAAAAGTCCATTGGAAGCGCTATGGGCTCGCCATGGAAATTACCTGCGGATATGACCATATCTTCATCAGGTACAACGGTCGGGTTGTCGGTCGTGGCGTTGATTTCCACATCTGTTACCTGTTGCACATAGTGCACAGTATCTTTAACAGCTCCATGCACCTGTGGAATACATCTGAACGAATAGGGGTCTTGCACATGGTGTTTGGGCTGGCGGATAAGCTCGCTACCCTCTAGGATGTGTGAGATGTGTTCAGCTGTGTCCAGTTGTCCGCGGTGTGGGCGTACCACATGTACTGCACGGTGAAACGGTTCGATGCGGCCATCGTAGGCATCGAGCGACATGGCGGCAATATAATCAGCCCAGTTCGATAGTTTTGTGGCTTGAATGATGCCCCAGCAACAGAATGCTCCCATGTTTTGCGTGCCATTGAGCAAAGCCAATCCTTCTTTCGAGGCCAGTTTGATGGGGGACCACCCCATGGCTTGCAAAAGTTCTGCACTGCCCATGCGTTTGCCCTGATATTCCACTTCGCCTAATCCGACAAGAGGAAGACAGAGGTGCGCCAACGGCACCAAATCGCCCGAAGAGCCTACAGAGCCTTGCATGTAGACTATGGGATAGATGTCATTATTGAAAAAATCAATGAGACGCTCGACTGTATCTAGTTTGCACCCTGAATATCCATAGGAAAGAGATTGTATTTTCAGCAGAATCATCAGTTTTACAATCTCGTTGGGAACACGTTCGCCTATACCGCAGGCATGGCTCACCATCAAGTTGATTTGCAGTTGCGAGAGTTGATCTTCGCCAATTGATATATTGTATAATGAACCGAATCCAGTGGTCACGCCATAGATTGGCGTTTCCGAGGCGGCTATTTTTTTGTCCAAATATTCTCGACAACGCACTATGCGGTTACGCGAATCATCGCCGAGTTTTAGTTTATAATTGCCGCGTAATATTTCCCACACCTTGTCGAGGGTGAGGTGTCCGGCGCTGATTTCATGGATATTAGCCATAGTAATTGTTTGAAATATTAAAAAGCTTGATTGATGATGTCGTCATCGACAAGATTGGGCATGGTAACGCTGAGCTCGGGGGTGAGATTCATCTGGCGGCGTATGGCCTCCATCGAGCCGCTGTTGCGTGCCCAAGATCGTCTGGCAATACCATTGTTTACATCCCAAAAGAGCATTTGGCGAATATTGGTGTCGCTTTCGTCACTACCGTCAACAACCATTCCAAAACCGCCGTTAACCACTTCGCCCCAGCCTACTCCACCTCCATTGTGTAAGCTTACCCATGTGGCACCGCGGAAAGAGTCGCCTATGACGTTTTGGACGGCCATGTCGGCACATAGCTGAGATCCGTCATAAATATTGCTGGTCTCGCGGAAAGGCGAATCGGTGCCGCTTACATCATGGTGGTCACGTCCCAAAACCACGGGAGCTTTTAGCCTTCCGTCACGCACAGCCTGATTGAAGGCTAGTGCTATTAGGGTTCTTCCTTCACAATCAGCATAGAGGATACGGGCTTGCGAACCGACGACGAGACGATTCTTTCCAGCTTCGCGTATCCAATGTATGTTGTCATCAAGCTGGTGTTTTATGTTCTCAGGAGCATGGTCACGCTCTGCTTCGAGTACATCGATAGCCAATTGGTCGGTAAGCGCCAAATCAGCTGAATCGCATGAGGTGCAGACCCATCGGAATGGTCCGAAACCGTAGTCGAAGAACATGGGACCCATGATGTCTTGCACATACGATGGATATCTGAAGGTTCCATCGGCATTCTTGATATCGGCTCCAGCTCGGCTCGACTGCAAGAGAAACGCGTTTCCATAGTCGAAGAAGTACATACCACGGTCGGCCAGTTTGTTGATAGCCGCAACCTGACGGCGTAACGACTGCTCTACCCTTTTCTTGAATTCTACTGGTTCGGCTGCCATCATACGTTTGCTTTCATCGAGTGTCATACCTACTGGGTAGTATCCACCTGCCCAAGGATTGTGAAGTGATGTTTGGTCAGATCCTAAGTTTACTTCTATATTTTCGTTGGCAAGTCGTTCCCACAAGTCAACCACATTGCCGACGTATGCCATCGACACCACCCTTTTTTCGGCAATCGACTGCCGCACAGCGTTCATGAGTTCATCGAGACTATAATGCAATTCGTCTACCCATCCCTGCTCATAACGTTTTTGGGCTGCCTTCGGATTGATTTCAGCTACAACGCTCACCACATGGGCTATGTTTCCAGCTTTAGGTTGTGCACCGCTCATGCCTCCCAAACCGCTTGAAACAAAAAGAGGTATGGGGTTTGTGGCAAGATGGTGTGGGTTGTGCATCACTCTTCGGGCTGCATTGAGCACCGTGATAGTGGTTCCGTGCACGATGCCTTGTGGACCGATGTACATATATGACCCAGCAGTCATCTGACCATACTGGCTGACCCCCAATGCATTGAGCCGTTCCCAATCGTCTGGCTTTGAGTAGTTAGGAATGACCATTCCGTTGGTTACAACCACCCTTGGTGCACGCTTGTGCGAAGGGAACAGCCCCATGGGATGTCCCGAATACATAACGAGTGTTTGTTCGTCGGTCATCTCCGACAAGTATTTCATCGTTAACCGATATTGAGCCCAGTTTTGGAAGATAGCTCCATTGCCACCATATATAATAAGTTCGTGCGGATGTTGAGCAACATTTGGATCCAAATTGTTCTGTATCATCAACATGATAGCCGCAGCTTGTTCCGAACGGTGTGGATACTCATTGAGAGGCCGAGCCTTCATCTCATAAGTGGGACGAAAACGGTACATATAAATGCGGCCGTACTTGCTCAGTTCTTCTGCGAACTCGGGTGCCAGCGCAGCGTGCAGATGCTTGGGAAAATAGCGCAGCGCGTTGCGCAAGGCCAGTTGTTTTTCTTGGCGAGTTAGTATGTCCTTGCGTTTGGGCGCATGGTTAATGGAAAAGTCGTAGTCTTGCAAATCGGGCAGTGTGTCGGGGATGCCGACTCGTATTTCTGCTTTGAATTCATCGATAGTCATAAGAAGTTGTTATGTGATAATGTGTGCAGGGGAAAGTCCCCTACCCTTCTGTTAGTTCTTGTCGTTTCTTAAAAGCGAAGAAATCCCATGATAAAGGTTTCTCGCCAGCGCGTTTTAAACGCCTATCTTTTCGTTTACGATAGCCAAGATTTCCTTTTCCTTCAGTTCTGCTTGCTCTTCGTAGGCGGCAGCCTCGCTAATTAAAGCATCGGCCACAGTTTTGTCGGTTAGCGACGCGGCGTTGATTCTTACGTTCAGCGCAGCTCCACGCACGGCTGCTCGGGCTGCTAAAGCCCCAACGCCGGCATCGCTGACGCTGGCAGGGTTGCCCTGTTGTGCCATGGCTTTGCAGAGGTCGAACACTTCAGACGCCTGCTTGACCGTTTCCAGCGGCACTTCTGCTGCCCGCTGCGTCGCCGACTGTATGGCTGCGCTGCGTGCGGCTTTTTCGTCGTCTGTGGCCTTGGGCAATGAGAATGCTGCCATAATCTGGTTGAAAGCATCCGTATCTTCGTCAATTAAGTGCATGAGCCGGTCAATGAGTTGTTGCCCGCGACTAGCCATTATACTAAACTCGTTCCACCGGTCGTCCCAACCGCGCTTATGAGCAGACAGGTTTGCCACCATGGTGCCTAACGCAGCGCCGAGCGCCCCCATTGCAGCAGCAATGGTTCCGCCACCAGGCGCGGGGCTTTCACGTGATGTCTCTTCAACAAAAGCCTTAACCGTCATGTCGGCCAGTCGTTTAGTTGGGGTTGCGTCTTCCAGCAAATATTCAATGACTTTTTCGCGAGGATTAAATGGCTTGAGGTCGTTCAGGCTCATCGATTTAATGGCGATGTTTACCAAGTCGTCTTCGGGTATCCCTACCGAACGTTGCTGTTTCTCCAGATAGTAGCTACCAGCTTCCAAAAGAACTCTTTGGGGTATCAGACCTACAATTTCTGTACCCGTAACACGTACGCCACGTTCGGCTGCAGCACGGCACACCTCATCGAAGGCTTTGTGTAGAGGAGTTTCATTGATGTTCGTGATATTCATTGACACCTGCGCTATGCCATATTCGTCAATATACCATCCAATGGCCTTCGTCCCTTTCAGTGTTCCAGGCAACATGATGGTCTTTCCGCAGGCATCTTTCAGCGGCTTTCCGGTTAACTTGCCACCCTCGCGCGCCGGCCGTCCTTTCTCTCTTACATCGAAAGCTATGGCGTTGGCTCTGCGTGTTGATGTGGTGTTGAGGTTAAAGTTTACAGCTATGAGAAAATCGCGTGCGCCTACCACCGTGGCTCCTGTCTTGGCCACATTTTCATCCCAAGGGCGAGCTCCAAAATCAGGAGCTTCGTCGGGAATCGCCATACGCTCAGGCAACGCTTCGTATTCACCTTTCCGACATACAGCAAGATTTCTCCGTTCGGGTTTGTATGCCGCCGCCTCATAGCAGTAACAGGGTATGTATAGTTCTTTGGCTATGCGCTCGGCCAACTTGCGCGACAGTTCGGCACACTCCTCGAGTGTCACCCCACTGACAGGTACCAACGGCAACACGTCAGTAGCGCCAATGCGGGGATGGGCTCCGTGGTGCGTCCGCATATCGATAACGCGAGCAGCTTGGGCTACGGCTCTAAACGCAGCTTCGCAAACAGCCTCAGGATTGCCTACAAAGGTTACCACTGTGCGATTGGTCGCTTCTCCTGGATCCACATTAAGCAACATTACGTCCTTCACGCTTTTTACGGCATCCACAATCGAGTCAATCTTCTGTTTGTCGCGCCCCTCACTGAAGTTTGGCACGCATTCGATAATTTTTTTAGTTAAGGCCATATTTAATAAGATGTATTTTGTGTTTTCAAAATTAATTGAATTCTTCGAAAACTACAAATATTTATGTGGAAAATTACCAGATTGTTTTTATCCTTTCGAATCTCTCGATACAGTTTTATTTTTCGCCAATCCATATCCTCCCAATATGATGATGAGTGTAAGCAACTCTGCAGTAGGTATTGCTGTCCAAAGTCCAATGGTTCCAAATAGTCGCGGGAGCGTAAGGAATCCCAATACAGAGAACACGATGCCCCTTAATATGGTGTAGATCATAGCTCGCTTGGCTTTCGTGATGCTTTGGTAATAGCCCACAAAGGCAACGTTAAGAGCAAAGAACAAAGAACAGGAAGCAAACCAAGGAAGACCATTGATGGCCAATTCGTAGGAAGGCTCATTAGAGCTAAGGAATGCACTGACTATAAGGTGATCGCCCAATACCAGGGTCGATAAAACGCCCACGCCACACATCACTGCAGCATAGAGCGATATCCGCAGAGCACGGCTCACGCGCCATTCCTCGCCCGCACCATAGTTGTAGCTGATGATGGGTTGTGCCGACTGTGCCACAGCATTATTGACCGAGAAAATGACGGGGAAAAGATAGCACACAATGGCAAAGGCCGCCACGCCTTGTTCTTGAAGCATTGACATGAACATGTAGTTGCCAGATATCATAGTGATGCTCATGGCTATCTCGGTGAGAAACGTGGCTGACCCGACCTGCATCATATAGCCCGTATTGCGCAAGGTGAGCATGAACGATGTGACACTCGCCTTTAGACGATAGAATTTAAGCGTTTCGGAGAACCACAAGAAATAGATAATACTCATCACTCCACCTACAATGCAGGCAATTGATGTGGCTATAGCAGCTCCTTTCACAGCCATTCCCATGGGGAAAATGAAAAGCCAATCGAGAACCAAATTAACGATAGCCCCCATTACTTGCATCCACATGGCATAACGTGGCGAGCCGTCGAGCCGCACCATCATCATGCCCACGCACTGCCATAGCAGAAATATCGTGCCAGGCAGAAGCCATAGAAGGTAGTCGAGAGCGTAATGCTCAAGCCGCACACTGCATCCTAGGCCATAGACAACGTCTCGCGGCATCAGCAGACAAAGCATGACAAGTATAGCTATAATAATGAACCCTACACCGAAAGCTTGGGTAAGGATTATGCGAGCAGCCTTTTTGTTGTCATTGGCAAGGTGCATACTTGCAACAACAGAGGCTCCGATGCCAAACATCAGCCCGATGCCTGTCACCACGGTCCATACGGGTGCCACAATGTTGACGGCAGCTATGCCTTCGGCACCCACGCCCCTACCTACAAGAATGCCGTCAATGATGGTTTGTGCCGACATGAATATCATGCCAACAAGTGTGGGGAAAAACATTTTTCGGAATAACGGCCCAATCTTGCCCGATCCGAAATCGATCCTGTCGCGAGATGTGTCGATTTTCTTTTTCATTTTAGTTGTTCAATTGCTTTTTTACATGCAAGATTATTAATTAATTTCAAGTGAAAGACGAGATAAGCGTGAGTTGGAGAAAAGAACCTACCCGTTTTCCTATTTAATTTATCATTTAATCATTGCAAAGGTACGATGTTATTGAGGAGATACCAAGCATCAAAACGGTAAATGATGCAAACGAAGGTTAATAACTCGCTTTTCTGAATTGCCTTTCACGACATTCAGACAAAGGACTCATCTGAAGCCTAACGTTTCCCACTTGGCATGCAGGCTTTAATCGAGGTGGAGAAAAGCAAGACATGTATTTCTGTATTTTTCAACGGACAACACATGCAAAAATAAAATAACTCTGACTACCAGTCAGAGTTATCATTCTTTGTAGTGGATAGGGGAATCGAACCCCTATGCCAAGATTGAGAATCTTGTATCCTA
>CAVKHW010000017.1:0-43385 GCA_963656105.1 Eggerthellaceae bacterium | reverse complement strand
TGCCTTGTTTTTCAGCAGTATAAAGGTACTCATTTTTTGTCAATGTGGCAAAAAAACAACGCTTCTTTTTTATCTCTATGAATTATTCAGGCTAAAAGAATCTTTATCACTCTTCTATCGTATCACTATCAAAATATTGATAATCAACCATTAACGGATACTCAGGATGAAAGCCAACCACCAGTCTCAGCCTTTATTGCCAACATGCTTTGTGGTACGACATTGGAAAATGACGCTTGTCATTCTTTTGCATGTCATAGTAGTATTATGGTTAGGCATAAGAGTCATGCCCGCAAGCGAACAAGACATACGATCATCGGTATGTCTCGTCAATGGCCATACCGACTTGTGTGTCGTAACAGGAAAAGATACCATTATTGTAATGTCTGACACTGCGAATGAACAGGGAGTATGGTTCGACAAACATTGGTGGCGACCTAGTTGCAAAGGCAATGTGATGACCATTCTGCAAGGAAGGCTTTACACCGAACAGGGTTCATGGCTCATTCCCGACAGTTTACCCAACCTTATTGCCGCACAGATAGATAGTTTGGGCGCATTATTGCAACGCAAAAACACAGAGCGAAAGGAGTTACAGTATTATTTGCGGTGTCATGGTGTACAAGACGAAGGTTTCTTGCGTATAGCCGAATATGCCCGTGTACAAGCCCATGAGACCGATTCGCTAACCTATATTTACAAAACACTTAGCTCCAGCCGCCTTAAGCAAACCATGCGTTTGCTTAGAATCGGCCATTATACAGTGACTTGGCATGACAACAATGGACATTTGTTCAGTATTGAATGCGAGCCATCTATCATCCCTATCGGGCAAGTGGGTAAACCTATCATTATCCAAACAGTCAATCATTCGAAACCGAAGAATCTCCATGCTGTGCGATGTTTACCTTGGACATACAACAGTGAGCAAAAGATTATCACGGTGAAAGCGATAGCAAACGACACCATTTGCTCAACCCTTTTGTTGGAAGGAAATTGTATGACGAATGGTAAACATAACCTACCACGGCTATTTGCATCCGACGGAAGTCCTGTTTTTAACAAATATGGATATTTTATCGGATTGGTTTCAAACAATATCGTGTGCCGTTTCGAATAATAAAACATACAGATAAGATTATGTATCGCAAGATGTTCATATTTGTCAGTTTCGGCCTCGCTTTTCTCGCTTTATGCGGTTGTGAAATCCGAAGCACTGATGTTGTAGTCATCAAGAAGGGCAACGCCACATATTGGGGACAAGCAATCAATGGCAAACCACACGGCATAGGGGTTCTGATGGCAGGCGACTCGCTTCTATACAGCGGCCAGTGGCAGAACGGGTTACGGAACGGACAAGGGCTGGCATCCGACTCACAGGGGCGCAACATCAACGGGGTGTGGAATCACGATAGCATCATATCTGGCATACGCTACGACTCGGCAGGCGTATACTGCGGAGCTTTCAACCAAAACCTGCAGGCCAATGGCTATGGTTCGTACCGCGACGACAACGGGACTTACTACGAAGGCCAATGGAAAGATGACCAACGAAATGGTTTTGGCTTTTCATCACAGCAGCGATACTTTAGGGTTGGTGAATGGAAACGCAATGTGTATAAAGGTGAGCGCCTTAGTTTTACATCTGCACGCATTTATGGAATTGATATCTCGAAATATCAGCATGGAACGGGAAAGAAGTGCCACGCCATAGACTGGAAGCGATTGCGTATCACACATCTAGGCACATTGTCCAAGAAAAATGTTCAAGGGGAAATCAATTATAAGGTTTCATTTGTATTCATTAAATCAACCGAAGGCATCTCTATAACTAATCCCTACTACCAAACCGATTATCGTGAAGCACGAAACAGCGGTTATCCAGTAGGTTCCTATCATTTCTTTTCACACAGGTCGACTGGAGCCCAACAGGCTCAGTATTTTCTCAGCCACACGTATGTAAAGAAGGGAGACTTGCCTCCAGTGCTCGATTTGGAACCCTATCCTTCGCAGATAGAAAAGATGGGCGGACCTACTGGCATGTGGAAGCAGGTGCGCTCCTGGTTGCAGATAGTGGAAAAACGAACAGGTGTGCAACCTATTCTCTATGTCAGCCAGTCGTTTGTCAACAGATACCTCGACACCGCTCCCGACATTAAGCACACCTATCACGTATGGATTGCGCGTTATGGAGAGTACAAACCCGACCTGAAATTATGGATATGGCAACTCGCGCCCGACGGATATGTTGCTGGTATTCACGGCACTGTCGACATCAATGTATTCAACGGGTATGAAGCCGAATTCTGTCAATGGCTGTCAAAAGTGAGAAAGCCATAATCACATAACTCGCTTACCGTAAAACTATTAATCGTTCGTGGACTGTTGTGGGATTCTACTTTACTTTCTCCATATAAACGCCCCTGCCAGCATCGATGAGGTGTCTGTCAGAATCAAGTTTATATTCTAAAAGCGTATTATCCCCAAAATCGCAGTAGAGAGCGTCATCATGATAACGGAATGTGCCCTTGCTAGTCTCGCCATCTGTCGTCTCGCTGATGGATTGACCGCTGATGGAAACATCAATGCCTCCATATTCTGTATCAGCATGCCAAGTACCCTCTATCCAGTTGGGTGCTTCCTCATTGGAAGAATTAATATCGTTGAAAACCGTGTCAGTCTTATCCTCTTCCTCCTCAGACTCTGAAAAGTGTTGGGCGGTTCCTTGTTGGAGAGGCTCTTTTGAAGATCCTATATCTTGGACAGTGTAATGGTTCTGCGGTTTAGAGCAATGAGACCACACGAAAAAAAACGCGATACAGCAGAAGATTACCACAAGTATCTGTTGGATACATCCCTGTTTGTCGGTTCCTCGTGGCACTACGCCGTCAGTTGGCATCCAGTCGCCTCTCTTATAGATTTCGCTCCTGTGCGTTGTTTTATAGCTTTTCCCTGCTCCATCAGCAGTTACGTCCACCCCTTTTAAGCTTTCTGAGTTATCCTGCTGCTTTTCTTCATCTCTCTTGCATGTCGATTGGTCGTCATTGTCTTGAGCGGAAGAGTCTGGTGACACACCTTCCTGCATTGTCGGCATGCCCAGTAATGACTGGCCTTCCTGTAGCCCGGTTATCAGGTTCAAATCATACGAGAACGGCTGACCACAACGCGGGCAAAAACATTGCAGCACGGTCATTCCTGGAGTAAATGGGGAATCGAAACAGTATCTGCATTTTGGACATTTCACTAACATGGCAATATTTCTTTAAACGAATGGTGTTGGGTTATACTAACGACATGAAACAGAAGATCCCAAACCGCATATTGATGAATAGTCTAAAGGAACTGCACCGTGGCTTTTTTAACCACTTTCCATATATCACCCTGCCGTTGGACCACGCCCTCTTTGAGAGTCATTATGAATTGGGGCATCCTGTGGGTGTTGCCCTCTATGCGGCATACCGGCTTTACGAACTGGCTCACGCTAATCATCGCTGTGGCAATAGCGTCAGACGTAGACAACATGACAAAATGTCCATTCGTTCCATCTTCTGTGTGCATTAGATAGATGCTCTTTCCTACCACTTCCTGATCGGTGCTCTCCGTAAAAACACCATCAGGCGAAGGCATTGAGAAATATCTGGCGGAGAACGTTCCTGTCTCCTTTTGAGCGCCGCCGTCCTCAGCCAAGCCAGTATCAATCGAGCAAGAGTCGTCTGTCTGGCTAACAACGGGTTGTCCGTCCAACTTATTTCTTAAAGCATCGACCGTATCAGAAAGCTGCAGTAATGCTGCTGACTGACGGTCAACAAGCTCTGCCAACCGTTCGAGGCGTTCCGATAAAGGTTTGACCAGCTCTGCCACTTGTTCCTCGGTTATATAATCTTTGTTTCCAAACATATTTACAGATTTTCTATTAGATTGTCGCGTATGCTGCCAATGATGGGATAGAAGAATACGGTATCCTCAATCTTGTCGGTTCCATTATGATCCGTATCGTTCTTGTTCACAAAGTTCCAACCATTGACCAAATGATGCTCCAAGTCTTTGTTTACTAACAATTTGAATTTGGCAAGACTCTGATTGTCCACCAGAAATCGGTCGGTTACACGCAAATCGTCGCACAATTGACAGAAGAAATCGTTGAAATGCCGCACTGCCTCCACAATGCTTTGCCGCACCACAGGATTCTCCATGTCTGCATAGGTAAGATCTTCCTTGTCGACAACTGAGTAGTTGTATTTTATGCGATTATCAATGCCGTCCATCATCCTGTTGAGTTGCTCCACATTTGCGCAACCACTTGCATCGCGCACCTGCATAAGTGCCCCCCGACAGGTTATCTGTTTAGGTTCCTTGCGTTCCATGACCACCGAAAAGCCATCGTTATCATAGTGCTCATCATAAACGCGTTCAAAGATAGCTTGGGAAATCAAGTCGAGGTCGCGCTTGCCGCCCACGATATCGAGCACCTTTGATCCTGTACCCGAGAACATTACCGACCGCGGCTTGTTAAAATGCCGATGGTGCATCAAGCACGCCACATAATAGATAAGCGCGGCATAAAAATAGATGAACACCACCTTCAGACGTCCGTCTTCATTCAGCCGCAAGTTGTATGAGAATACATCGTTTCCTGCTACGGCCTTGTTATTGATTACGGAGAAAAGAAAAGCGTTGATATCTTCACTCTTTCGTTTGGCTGTGATATCATCCAGTATGCCGTTCAGTTCGCCGTAACGGTCATCGTCGGCATCGAAGAGCCTGCGGAAATAATCCACATATTTTATTAGCATGGGGTTGGAGTCTCCATGCGGCACCTCGGAGAATCCGTCGCCAAAGAGCACGTTAGCCGCAAATCGGAAAGACGTGAGGACTGTGGGCTGCTGGGCGTTGGATTCAAAAATCGCTACATCGCTCGAACCGCCACCAATGTCGATAGAAGCCACTGTTGAGGCCGAGCCGCGGAACTGGCTGCTTGCCCTGTAAAAATAATATGGAGCTACCGACTCAGGCATTTGCACAAGGTTGTGTTCGTCGGGTTCGAAGCCAAAAACCTCGCTGAAGGTCTTATGCCACATCTCACCCATTTTTCGCACATTGCCCACTTTCATAGCCAACGGATAGAACCACACCAATCGGGTTTTCCGAATGTCGGCACTTTCCATTAGCAACTTGGTGCGCATGAGCATTGCCAGCTCTGTGAGATAGGCACGCACACGTTTCGACGCGGCTATTTCCGTGGACCATTTCAAGTTGGGCATCACGCGGTTTCCATATCCTATCGACTCTTTTTCGTATGTGAACGGGATGTTGGCATCGCCCAGCGCCACTATCTCATCCACGTTGTCAGCATCGAGGCGTTCGCTCTCCGACAAGACTGTGCGTTGCGGAAAACCATAGTTGCCACCCAAATTCTTCGGCAAGAACTCTTGTTTCATGATAACATCATAGAGGACATGCTCCCCGTTATAGAGCGTAGCCAAAAGCCGTTCCTTAGCTTCCGATCCTATGCTGAGCGGTTCAGGCATCTGCCCTTGCCGCATACATTCCACATGTGTGTTGGTTGTGCCGAAGTCCACCGCAAAGCTGTACGCGTCGTGACCGTCTACATAAACAGGCCAACGTGGGCACACTATGCCTTCGCAAACCATGGTTTGACGCTCATCGGAGAGCGAAACGGACGCGTAATCGAAAAGTCCTGTCACACGGTAATAGTCGGCTCCGACCCGTTTTTCGCTTTTTAGCGACCTCGACCGTTTCACTGTCCCAAGCTGTACCGCCGTCGCCGCAGTCTCGTCGCATTGGTGGAATGTTAACTGCAGACGGTAATTTTCCAAAAGCCCCAGTGCCCGGTCTACCAGCTGCACATTGTATTGCTTCAGATTGGTAGTTCTTACGAAGGGGAAGATGCTGAGCGAGAAAGGAACGGTAATGAAATAGCCTCTGTCGTTATCGCTATCATAGCGCAAGTCGACCCCAGTGGCTGGCACATAGTTTCGTTCGAGGGTAATGTAGCTTCCCTGTTTGCTTATAGGCACCCGGAGAATGGCTTTGACCTGCTCTTGTTGTCCGTTTTGGGTATGCACCAGTTCGAACCGTGGGCGTCCGGCAATGGTTCCCATGAGGTCCTGAGTGGTGAAATACTTGAAGAATGTCTTACTCAGTGGCAGCAGGAAATCGCAGGTGTCAGTCTCTCTGCTTCCCAACGACAGGTTGCCGTCGAAGAAGCAGTCGCGATCCATGGTGTAATCGAGCTTGATGAGCGCCGGCTGGAAGAAGTCGGCAGCGGTAAGCCAAGGATACTGATGCGAGGTGGCAGGCAGAATGCGTTTCTCGGGCTCCTCAGCATAGTCGGTTGGCTTTATTGTAATCATGTCGTCCCAGTTGGCAGTGATATACCGGAACGGGTCGCCCTGTGGAGCGTTCAGATGGTTCTGCAATACCAACGGCAACCGTTCGCCTGTGGGTCGGATGGTCGGGTTAATAAGGAAATCGCTCTTCTGTATGGCTTCCAGAATATCGGTTTGCCGAGCACAATAAAGCGGTTTGCCGAGCACCTGCATGCCGTTGTCGGCTGGCGTATAATTGTTGGCCAAATACTGCAGGGCGCGGTCTTGGCTGCTTAAATCCATGGCCGTAGGCGTTCCTATATCTGTCAATATTTCCCTTTGCATCTGTGGTGAGAGAAGGTCGAAACAGGTGATGAGGTAGGCGTTGACCTCGCCGCAAAGATTCTTCAGTTCGGGATAGGCCGTGAAAAGCGCGTAAAGGCATTTCACAAACTTAGGCTCGCGCATATAGAGGGGTCTCGTGAGCTCAAAGAGACCTACATTTTGCTCTACGGGAATATCGCACAATCCGGCTTGGGCATTGGGCGTGGCCATAAAGAGAGTTACCGGCGACGTTGCGCCTACAACGTTATTGCCGTAAACCAGAAAGTAGAGTTTGTCCATGCAGTCGAAATTGAATGCCTCCTTGTCTTGTTCCAAAAACATAGACAAGGTGTCGCCGAGCAACTGATGCCGCGGATCGGACGCCAATTGCTGCAAGGCTGCGGTCTTGTTCCATTCCACAACGTGCAACACGCTTGCCAGTTCAGGCAGATTGAAGAATAACTGCGCCACATCCAGCGCATTACCCACCAGTCGTTCATCCATCAGTTCGCCGTTGACATGCGGATCCATCGCCAATCGGCGGAAAGCGTTTTTTACCAAATCCATTTGGGCAAACGGTGACGGAATGGCCGTGCGGGGCTTGACCGAGAGACCAGCGTTCGGGTCATCAATCATGTTTATCTCATCGGCACTGTATTGGTTGGTGAGCGAAATCCATCCCTCGCCCGAGGTCTTCTTGTTGTATGAAAGAATTTTGCTCATGACTATACTAAACCATTATACTTTTCTTCGACCAAGCTGTCGAGAGCTTCGTCGAGCAATGTGAAGAAACGCAGAGCCGTTTCGTTGGCCTGAAAACGCCCGGTCTTGGATGCGGTCTGCGATGCTTTGTTAAGCGAACTGAGAAGAGACTTGTAATTAATCTCTCCGCTGAAGAATCCCTTCTTGGCCGCCACGCCATTGATGGCATCGGCAATCTGCGAGGTTAACAGGTTGAAAGGTTGAAAACTGCGTTGGTTGCCGGCCAATTCCCTCAGCCATGTGCGATAGGACACTAAGAAATCGGCAGTTAGCGTGTTGAAGAAACTGGTGGAAAGAAACGCCCGCGTGATTTCGGGCTTGTCCTGTGTGTAACCGCGTCCCACATCTTTGCCAAACTGATTGGTTATATACTGGTAAGCCAAAAAGAACTTGGCCATATTCTTGTTGACGAGAAGCCGCGTTCCGACACCGAAATCTTTTAAGGTCAGTGTTTGTCGGTCGGCTGCCAAACCATACTCCTTGTAAATAGGGTTCAAGGCATTTCCGCCACGTGTCACCAGCTGGTCGTCGGGAATGCAAAGGAAATCGACAATGGCAAGTGCGCCCACATATTCCACCACATGTGCGTCGTTGCGCTGGCCGTTGCCGCCGGGGTCGTTGAAATAGGGCGTGGACGGCACTTCGTCGCCCAAATAGTAACAAGCGTTGATCTTCGACATGGGCATGTCGACACCGCCCTGTCTCAACCCGGTGAGGTTGTCGTGGTAATAGAAAAGAGCCGATTTTGTTTTCGAGATGAAATCAGCGCGCGAGATGGGGCTGTTCTTGTCTTGTTGCACATTGAAATAGGGCAACACGGTCAGTGCGCCTATTCTGGCATCGCGCAGGTCGCCACGGTTGTTGATGGCGGCATTGCTGGCAGCATTGCGTATGTTTTTCACTATGATGGGATAGCCGGCCGCGCCTGTTCCGCCGAAGATCGACGACACGACGAATATACGGTCGGACTTCTGAAAAACATTTGAAAACTGTTTGAATTCCTCGCTGTCCTTAAACTGGTTGAGGGCTACCGACCCTATGTTGGGCGACCCCACAAAACCGATGTCCATCTTGGTCTGCAGCTGATCGCTCGAAAACATCATTGAGCATAGTGCCTGGTTGGCCGTATCAAGGGTGCTGTAGGAGATGAAATCCTGAAATTTCTTCGATTCGACCGTGCCGAGATTGAAAAGGAACGTATCGCTCAAGGCTGTCCCCGAGGGGATGATGTCGCTCAAGGTGGAAATCTTGACCGAGAAGAAACCTTTCGTTACATCAGGCTTCGCCCCATAGAGAGCGTTTCTGATAGACCGATACCATCGCAGCAGATTTTCTGTGCGCTTGAGGTCTTCGTTGGCTTTGTGTGGGTCAACGATGATGGGAATGACCTCCAAAGGCATGGGGGTGCCGCCTTCGTCAATGGGATGAATGCCAGCGGCAAACTGCATTATCAAGGGGCGCATGACACGCGAGCCAGTGCCGCCTACAAGGAAAAGAAACAGTCGCATAAATTATGGCTCTTTCGTTAGTTACGGATTGTGAATGCCATCCCTATTCGGGGATGGGGGTGTGGCGGCAATTGGAGCTCCACCAACGCATGGAAAAACTGGCCACTACAAAGAAACACGCTGACACGACAAAGTCGATGACACAGAAACCGAACAACTGCGATGAGAAATCGTAACCCATATCGGAGAACAGTCCATTAGGGTAAAGGTAGTTGATAACTGCTGTCAGTAGTGCTGTCACGCCAAGCGTGAGCAACCAGTGATACCAACGGCTAAAGCTGACGCTATTGATGACGTAATAGAACAGGGCTGCTGCACCCCAAGACAGGGCAATAGTAACTACAGCCACGACAAGGTACAGACTTTCGTTGTACATCTCGTTGGAAAACTCTGTCTCGTAATACCCCATTTCGAAAACCGATGAGGGGAAAAGCAGGAAAAGCAGTGTTATCAGCACTCCTATGCCCAAGCACAATGCATTCTTCATTTGTCAAGTTCTATATCGAGTTCAAAATAAGCGTGGTCGTCATCGGCATTGCGTTGGTAGCTGTCGAATATACCTCCTAAAAGATATTTCAGACCGAAGGTTGTGGTGCCGTCGGGGGTGATGTCGTTGTCGGTCGACGACTCGGCTATCCATTTCGGCATATGGTTTAAAAGCTTTATCTCCACCTCCTGACCATGGGTCACCGATGGGGTTTGCAGCACAAAGATATGCGTGGCTGTGCCAAGGTATTTCTTCTCAGCCGGTGTGATGTCGCGCTTTTCTATTTTTCTTATTTCCTTGATGCGCACATCATCGTCGGCCTCAACGGCATAATTGTGTACATCGGTCAGGTAACGTTGGTCGACAAGCAGATGGCCGAGGTCTACGGCCAAGGCCAACTGCACATCGCCCGAATTGCGGTCGGGCTGAATGTCTTTGAGGCTGCGTATCTGGCTGTCCTGTCCGCGATCGGGACGAAACCGTCCGCGTATATCGGCATTGCTCAGAAGGAAAGAGTAGTAGGGTTTATATAGATCTTCGGCCGTCATGAGACACATGTTGTCGTATCCGCGCATGCGCTCCATGTCGGCAAAAGTGCGAAGGGTGGCATCATGCGTCAGCCTTACCATATTTTCGTTGGAGGCTACAATGATGATGTAGTAGGGTCTGCGACCCGTGAACGGCTTTACGCTGTTGTCATAGCTGTAGTAGAAGCCATTATACGATCCGGTCATGCGCACTACGAGTAGCGACTTGCGCTTCACTTCGTGTTTGAATACGGCATTGGTCATGCCCTCTATCTCGCTGAACACACGCTGCGGGTTGACCCCCTGCATGTCTTTCACCGAATAGATGAGGTCGGTGATGAGGATGCTCACCTGGTCGTCGGAGGTGCGGTTGAGAATGTGGTCGAATATCTGACGGAAATCGGTATAGCCTTTCTCGCCTACACTGTCGATGGTCGACTTGCCTGGCAGATTGTTTTGCAAAGCCATGACTGCCGCACGAAACGATCCGTCGCCATCCTTACTGTCGTAGGGTGTCATCGACCCGCTTCGTTCCAAGTAGATGTGGAACTTAGGCTGCTTGCCACCAATGCCTACAAAAGTGATGTTCTTGCTCGGACGCCGATGTTCAAACAAGTCTTTAATATAGTCTTTGACATCGTCAACATCGAGTTGGCCTTTATCAAAGAATTCCTTGAACTGAGCTTTGTTACGATCCAAATAATCAGCTATTTGCTGCCAGTCGTTGCCGTCGATTGTCTGATCGTCGTTGGCCAGCTCCACCAGAAGCTTGTTGAATTCTTTCTTTGCCCCATTGCCACAACCGCTAAGCGTCAGCGCCAGTGCCAAGAGCCCGGTGTATGCAATATACTTCATACCCATTATAGACGTTCGATTCTTCATATAGTTGCAAATTTATAAAAAAATGCCGAAACAATCCGACATAACGAACTAAAAAAGCTAAAGGATGGCTTTAAATACGGTGTTTGACCGTTTTTGATTTTCAGAAGTTCCTTCTTTCCTTTTGTCTGACGAACCGCGCACGCCAAGCGTCGAAGGCGATGTTATCCTGACGCACGCAACGCCATGATGGAGGTGCGGGTTAGGAGTTCATTTTCTGCTTGATTTGCGATAGATGCCGTATGGCTTTTCCATTCGGTATCTATCGCATCGCGGTTTAGCACTTATCGCGTTGCGGTTTGGTATCTATCGCAACGCCATACACCACCTATCGCAAACACACGAAACAGGCATAAAAGCATTAGTTTTACGACATCTTGCATCCATCTGATTATCAGTACTTACAGGAACAGGCCGACTTTTCATTTCCCAGTTATCGAAAGCACTGCAACATTAACGCAGGACGCAAGATATGCTGCACAACGCGCTAATGGAGATGGTGCGCCCAGCAACCGCAATAGAAGGTTAAAAACTCACCTTGACATCAACTCCGACCTGTATGGGATTAGCCCGTTGTGCAAACCAAAAACTGCTACCCGTGGCACTGCTGTTAACCGCAAAGACCTGATGACGATTGTTTGTAAGGTTTCGTCCCCACACATTAAGATGTACGAGCCCCATATCGAAAACGAGATGGGCACCCACCACTGCATAGAACCGTTGGCTTCGGGTATTGGCTTCGTCCCAAAAGGCTCGTCCCTGTCCATTCACATCTGCTCCGATTGTGATACGCTGCAGCACAGGCTGGTTAACGGCGATGTGGTAGTCGACCATGGCCGACAGCATGTGCTCGGGTACAAAGGGTATCCGTTTGCCCTTGTAGTCGACCACGTTTTCGGTGCCGTCAGTGCCCAGACTGTCTTTGTATTCCTTGAAGACAGCGTGTGTATAGCCGTAACTGGCCGACCATGTAAGTCGGTTGTTGAGAGCTGATCCGGCGAGCGTGGCCTCCACGCCACAACTGTTGCTCTTGCCTGCATTGGTCATCGTACGTCCGAAACCATAGCGACTGGCCATAACCGAAATCTGCTGGTTGCGTATGCGCATGTAGAAGGCGGAGAAATCCAGCCGCACGCTGCTTCCGAAGAGATTGAGATGGCAACCAGCCTCATAGTTCCAACTAGTCTCGGGTTTGAACGCGATGGAATGATCTATACAGTCATAATCGGTGCGACTATGAGGAATGTCATAATCGGCACGTTGTGAACTGTTAGACTGCAGCTCCGACTGCAGAATGTCTGAGAACATCTGTATGTTGTATCCGCCAGCACGATAACCCTTACTGACTACGGCATAAACATTGCTTCCATTGTTGGCCAAACGATATGTCAAGCCAACCTTGGGCAACAACTTGCCAAACTGATCATGGCGCTCATCGCTCAGTCGCGAAGTAATATTGGCTGCAGCACTGTGCCCCATCACGTTGACAATCATCGAAATAGCGGCGTGGGTGTCGTAGTCGATGGAGACAGCGCTCCAGTCGTAGCGCAAACCAAGGGTTGCCGTAAGACGGGATGTCAGAGCAAGGTTGGTCTCGTGAAAGACACCAAGATTGCACATGGGTGTATGGTAAATGCCTGGAACATCGCCCATGTCGGCGGTTACTTGCACTCCACCGGCCCGTTCTATCGTGGTTTTAGCCATGGCGGTGGCATCGGCCGTGGTCATACCCCCAGCTATGAATCGGTTGGCCATGGATTGTACCATGGCGCTATACATCGATTGTTGCACTATGTTGCCCAAGAACGTGTCCATGTCCGGGTCGAAATGCACGGTGCTACCTGTTTTCAGCCACGAGAAACTGCCGAAGGCACCAAGCATCCAGTTCCATACTCCTCCCACGGGTCGCCGGCTTTTCAATGCAATCTCTTGGGTGAACGCATTTTGAAATTGACGTTCATCCATATGCATATAGTCCACAGGCAGATAGTCGATATCCATCAGCATATAGTCTTTGAGATATTGGTAGCTCGTCGTCGACGTAAAGTCGAAGTTGTTGGCGTGGAAACAAATGTTGAGGGCGGTATTGAACTGATTACGTCGATAGTTGTTTTGCCTGTTGGTGCTGGGCTGGGCCGTATGCCCGTTAGTATCGAGCTGGCCATAAGGAAAAGCGTTTTGACGCACATACTGATAATCTGCCACATAGCTGATATCAAACCGCTCTGTGGGACGATATACCAGTTTCAGACGACCACCGGTCTCATTGCTCTTGTCGGCTCGCGAACCAATAGTGGTATTCTTGTAGAATCCGTTTTGGCCGTCATAGAAAGCTGAAAGGGAAAAGGCAAAATTTTCGTTCACCTTATTATAATGGTTAACTTCGGCATTACGCTGCCAATGGGTGCCTATGCCGAGTTTTATGTCGGTTCCTTGGTAGTCCATGGGGCTTTTGGTATAAATGCGAACCAAACCGCCTTCGCTGTTTAGGCCATATAAAGTAGATTGCGGCCCTCGCAACACATCGACACGTGCAAGCTCGTAGAAATGGTGGTTAAAGGCCGACTTACTCATCAACGGCATACCATCGACATAAATGCCTACTGCAGGCGAATTGATGCGCGACCCGATGCCCCGTACATACATCGATGAGGTGTAACGAGAGCCATAATTAGGCATGGTGAAATTGGGTATATATGCTGACAACTGCCGTAAGTCGGAAGCTCCTGCCGCATCGGCCTGCAAGCCGGAAATCATCGATGAACTGACAGGCTGCATGCGCATACGGTATTGTTCCTTTGGCTGGCTGACAACTACCACGTCATCGAGGTCGCGTACTAAAGATGTGTCAGTGGGATTAACGATAACAGCCTCTGCTGAAATGGTGCTTGCCGCAACGATGGCAAGAACCATAATTTTCATCTTATTCATGTAATGTTCTATATATGGTCGATTTTCCTTGTGGCCAGCAGGATGTCTGTCGCAAGGTTCTCCGCATTTCTCTTCTCCGTTTTTCTACGATGCAAAGTTACGGCTATTGTGTGTTATGCACAATCCTCATTTGTTAGGAATTGGCATTGCGCCTCATTCATATCGCTTGGGGTGTGAGTAGGCAAGTTGCTGTTCAAATTTCGCATTAGGGACTGATGCTTTAATTTCTGTCCCCGAAGGGGGCAAACTTTGCATAACCGCTGGTGACTGAAGGAAACCTGCAGATAGAACGCTCAATTACTCAAGTTTCTGATTTGTCATTTGCCAGATGTCCCCGAAGGGGGCTAACTCTGCATAACCGCTGGTGGAGTGAGCGTAGCGAGCGGAACCTGTGGACTTGAAAGGGTAAATCTGTGACCGTCCTCGAAGAGGGCGAACGCTCCCACTGGGCATCTTCGCACGGGAAGTTCGCCCTCTTCGAGAACGGCCCATCCCATATTAACCATCAAGAAAATCACGATTTTTAGGTATTGTGTTATTTGCTGCATTAAGGTAACTTTGCATTCGCTTTTCAGATAATATTTCAAATCACAAATCACACATTCTATAATTATGAACAAAATCTTAAAGAATCTTGGCATCCTTATGATGATGCTTACTATTTTCGCCACTTTCTCGTGCAGCAACGACGACGACAATACACCCGCATGGGAGAGCCTTGCTGGAGAATACACGGGCTGGACAAGCGCTGCATTCAAGTATTCATCAACGCCAATAGCCACCGACAATGAGAAAATCACTTTTGCCGTAAGCAACGGAAAGATGAGTCTTCAACTCGCTTCAAACCAATGGGGAACAGCCACGGTAAACGATGTGACAATCGCTGAGCAAGGCAATAGCTATAAGCTCACAGGCACAGGTTCGGCAACGCTCGGCATGCATGGATCGGAAGCCAAACAATATGACTGCACTCTGGATGGCATCGTTAGCAAGGACAAAAAGACCGTAAGCATCACCCTTACCTATCCTGCAGTAATGGGCGGCACAACCGTTGTCTTCACACTCGGTGAAGCTCCTGTAGCAAAACTGGTGGCTGGCTCGTATAGCGGATGGACCAAAGGCGACTGCCAGTATTTCCAAAACCGAACACAGAACGACGAGAAACTAACGATAAGCAGCAATGACGACGGAACCGTCGATGTGAAACTTACATCGCAGATGTGGGGCGAGACAACCATCACAACTGTAAAGGCCGAAAAGACTACAGACGGATACACACTCAGCGGTTCGGGAAAGTTCTCTATGGGTATGGGCGACAGTAAAACAGACTACGACTGCAAACTCAGTGGCACAATTTCATCCGACAAGGAAACCTATAGCCTCGTGTTCAATTTGCCAGCCGTAATGGGCGGACTGAACATCACCTTTGCACAAGGTGAGGCACCAAGCGAAGATTAAAACAACGGGGCATTGGCAGTGTAGGCTTTACGCCTGCACTGCCAATGTATTCGTCATCTAATAATTATTGGATTATCCAATAGTTCACCATATTAATTAGGCTATACGGAGGCTTATAACCTCCGTTGCTTTTATTCGCTAAATCTATGTTTTCACGATTACATTGTATTGCCAGACATTCTAAAAATTTTGGCATAACGGCTTTGTTGTTATTATCCTTTTCTTCATGCGACAATATTTACGATGATCCGTCCGAGATGCCTTCGGACAACGATAAGGAGAATAGCTATACCAACATTGACGCTACATCGTACACCACATGGGTGTATCTAAACCTTACTGATGGTTCGCAGACAACACTCGAATACAACAACACTGACGATATTCCTTCCGAATGGACCATTGCCCTCCACCGCTACGATATAAAAACAAACTCAGGAAGTGCCTTTCGCACCAGCTATACATCAATCGACGAGGTGAAGACGGTAGTTAAAAAGGGAACATTCACTATGCCGGACGAATCAGAATTCACCACAGACGAACCGGCGAAAATTACCATCGATATGTCGCACATGATGGATGGGTACATCGACTATGCTGATGCAAATATAAATAAGGTTATGGGAATGTGGCTCAATGTGGACACATCGTCAATGCCGCCTAATTACACCATGGACAGTAATGTATATTTAGTACGCACCAAGGAAGGCAACGTGTACGCCATACAGTTCACAGGCTATTCTAACCCTTACCAAAGCAACACTAAAGGTTATATCTCTTTTGAATATAGTAAGATAAACTGATTTTCCATGAACAAACTATTCTTTACTGCACTCATGGTTTGGGCCGTGTCTTCAGCTAACGCCTTACCCTATACTATCAGCGGCCGGGTGACCACAACCAATGGTCAGGCACTGCCTTATGCGTATGTTCGAGTAGAAGGCAAGCAATACGCCACTCAAGCCGACAAGGACGGATATTACTTGCTGCAACTGCCTGAGGGACAATACGAACTTAAAGCCAATCTGCTTGGTTATCAATCTATGTCCAAACAGATAAAGGCGACTGCCGACTCAAAAGTTGACTTCTCGCTCACTGAGGACATGATAAACCTGCAAACTGTAACCGTGACGGGAACACGCACGCCAAAACTACTCGAGAATACACCAGTAGTGACACAGGTAATCTCTGCAAAAGACATAGCAAAGACCGATGCCACCAATATAAAGGATGTGCTACTGACAGAACTTCCCGGATTGGAATTTACGCTCTCGATGAACCAACAAGTATCGCTCAATATGCAAGGACTCGGCGGTATGGCTATTCTTTTTCTTATTGATGGTGAACGCATGGCGGGCGAAACGCTCGACAACATCGATTTTCAGCGCATATCGACCGACAACATCGAACGCATAGAAATTGTCAAAGGTGCCGCATCGGCACTCTATGGCTCCAACTCAGTTGGAGCCGTGATAAACATTATCACAAAAAAAGCCAGTGAACCTTGGTCGCTCAACCTCAACACCCATTTCGGATCGAAATATAACGAACAACGGCATGGTGGGTCTCTGGGGATAAAGTCCGGCAAGTGGAACTCGCTCACTAATGTACAGACAGACGGTACAAATACTTATACGCTCAATGGAAAACAGGATGGCGACATGATGACCGTATACGGAACACGTCAGTGGAACTTCAAAGAGAAACTAATCTACCAACTCAACGACCACACTTCGTTCACTGGACGTGCAGGCTACTATTTCCACGAGCGCAACTCGTCGGCCATAGCCAACGACCGCGCACGCGACTTCAGTGCTGGACTTCGTTTCCTTACCACTCTCGCTGGCAAGAACCAACTCGACATAAGCTACTCGTTCGACCGATACGACAAAAGTGACTACTACAAGGAGATAAAAAAGGATTTTATCGACTACAAAAACGTACAAAACTCGCTGCGCGCTCTTTACACTCATCATCTACATGATAACCTTGCACTGACTATTGGAGGCGATGGAATGATCGATTATCTGATGACTTACCAGTTTACCGATGACGGCAACCGTAAACAGTATACAGCCGACGCCTTTGCACAGGCTGACTGGGTGTTATCGAACAACTGGAATATCGTTGCAGGAGCGCGGGCTGACTATTTCTCAAAAACGGGCTGGAAAGTAACCCCGAAAATCGCAGCTATGTATCGCACTGGGCATCTTAACCTTCGTGGCTCATACTCGGGAGGATTCCGCGCACCTACGCTTAAGGAGATGTACATGGACTTCAATATGGCCAACATCTTCAATATCTACGGCAATCCCAATCTCGGATCCGAGAATTCACACTCGTTCGCACTATCTGCAGAATATGCCAAGAGCCGCTATTCGTTTACGGCTACAGGCTACTACAATATCGTGAATAATGAGATAACCACAATTTGGGACAAAAGCTTAGAGAGCGGAAAAGGAGCAATGGTCTACCAAAACATCGAAGGGCGTAATCTCCTGGGTGTCGACGTGTCGCTCATGGCACGCTATCCGTGCGGAATAGGTGGGAAATTGAGTTACTCATATTTCCATGAATATACACGTGGCGGGAAGCCCAACACATCCGACACACGCCCCCATTCTCTAACAGTACGCCTTGACTATCACAAGACGCTGCGCAACTACGAGATTGATGCCGCCATTACTGGCCGATATCTTTCATCTACCTACTATCACGAGTTGGAGTCCGGCCAATACGACACCTATGTTGAGGCATCGTCGCCTGCTTACTCCATTTGGAAGTTTACACTCACACAACGCTTCTTCCAAGCTTGGAAACTCATCATGTCTGTAGACAATCTCTTTAACTATCGTCCGCAGCAATATGCCTACAATTCGCCCCTCAATGGCGGCACATCGTTCTCTATAGGGGCATCGGTTGACGTGGAACAGATTTTCAAGAAAAAATAAATTCGAACATCAATGAAAGCTAATGACATTATCTGCAAACTCAAATCTTTGCAATGGACACGCCATCGTGTATTAGGAGCCATTGGTTGTGCTCTGGTCGTGTTGTGCATAGCTGAGTTCTACTCCATTTGGCTTAGTCGTACGAAGATAGCCTTCGTTAATTTCCAGCCCATTGCGTTACAAGGATTCTCGCAGGCCAACAACAACCCCATGATATCACTTAATGACGTATCAACGAAGGATATAGAACAGCTCGATGGTTTCGACATCATATTCGTAAATGGAATGGGGCTCAATATCACCGCCGAACAACGCCAATATATAAGACAACTCGCCGAGAAGGGGAAGCCTGTTTATACGACGATGGCTACCAATCCCGACAACAACATCTCCAACCTCACCACCAACGAACTCGTTATGGTGCAGGAGTACCTGATGTATGGCGGCAAGAAGAATTACCGATCATTGTTGTCCTTCATACGCCACAACATTGATGGAAAGATAATCTTTACGGGAATAGCCGAAAAACCTCAGAGCAAGCCCAACGACTACTTGTACTATCCGTCCGAAAATGGTAGTGATGACGAGAATGAATTTCTTACGATAGCTGATTATGAAAAGTTTATGCACACACATGGACTATGGCATAATGGAGCACCCAAAATTATCGTTACGGGGCAGATAACAGATCCGTCGGACCTTATCATTGCACTTGCCAAGACGGGCAAGTACAATGTTTACCCCATAGCCTCAATGACTATGCTACAGGAATATGCTGAGATTATACGTCCTGCGGCCATTATCAATCTTGCCCACGGGCGTTTGGGCGACGACATGGTGGCATGGCTCAAGCAGACCAACACACTGCTTTTCGACCCTCTCACAATAAACGACCTTAAGGAAAACTGGGAAGCGGACAAGCTCGGCATGGCTGGCGGATTTATGTCGCAGAGTGTCGTGATGCCTGAGATTGACGGTGCCATACGCACGACCGCCCTTTTTGCTCAGCGAAAGGACAAGAACGGGTTGCTACAACCTTATGCCATTCCCGAGCGGCTCACCACTTTCCTGCAGACACTCGACCACTATATGGCACTGCGCACTAAGCCCAATGCCGACAAACGCATTGCTGTGGTATACTTCAAAGGCCCCGGTCAAGCATCACTTGTGGCAAGTGGCATGGATGTTGTGCCTTCGCTCTATAACATGCTGAACAAGCTCAAAGCCGAAGGATACAATGTTGCAGGACTTCCAGCTACTGTTTCGGATTTCGCTGCACAGATAAAACTGCGAGGTATGTTATTCAACTCGTTTGCAGCAGGCGATGCAGAAAAGTTCATGAAAACAGGACATCCGCAACTCGTCAGCAAGAGCCAGTATGATGCATGGATGGCGCAGTCATCGGTACGCAAAGACAAGGCTGCAGAAGTAGACAAGGCGTTTGGCGCATTCCCGGGCGACGACAACCTACTTAAGACAGCCGACGGCCGACTTGCTTTCGCTTGCATCCAATACGGCAACGTGGCGTTGCTTCCCCAACCGATGGCTGGTGAGGGCAAGGATGAGTTCAAGATAGTACATGGCACCGATAAATGTCCCCCCCATTCCTATATTGCTCCATACTTGTGGATTCAACACGGATTCAAAGCTGATGCCATGATTCATTTCGGTACACACGGTTCATTGGAGTTCACGCCACGCAAACAAGTAGCTTTGTCGAACGAAGATTGGCCCGACCGTCTAGTGGGCGCTTTGCCGCATTTTTATATTTACACCATCGACAACGTGGGAGAGGGCATGATTGCCAAGCGCCGTTCCTACGCAGACATAATCAGTTATCTCACTCCGCCATTTCACGAGAGCGGTCTACGTGACACCTACCAGCAGCTATCCAAGAAGACGCGCGACTTCGACGCGAGCAAAGGCGACAAGAAACAGTTGCGCAGGGAGATCAAGGCTCTGGGTATAAAACTCGGTCTTTGCAAGGACTTGCATCTTGACGCTAACCTGTCAAAACCCCTGACCGACGAGGAGATGATGCAAATAGAGAATTACGCCGAAGAGATAACCAACGAGAAAGTGACTGGCACCCCCTACACGATGGGTGTGCCATACGCCGATGAAGACATACGCACATCGGTATACGCCATGGCCACCGACCCCATAGCCTACTGTCGCTATAACCTCGACCGCATGAAAGGACGCGTGGGAAAGCTCAGCAAGGCGGCCTTCAACGACCGCTATCTTGCAGCGGCCAAGAAGACCGTGGCCAACCTTTACGGCAGCGCGACGGATGTGAGCGACCCCATGATTTGCAACATTGCTGGAATCAGTGAGGCTGAACTGCAAAAGTCGCACGAAGTGGTGGAATGGAAAAATGCACCCAAGGGCATGCTGGCCATGATGATGGCTATGTCGAAAAACAACAAAGACGCTAAAAAGGGCAAGAAGGGCGGCATGGCAGAGATGATGGGCAAGATGGCAAAAGCATCGAATGATGTACCTGAAGCCAAGAACAACCCCATCGCAAAGTTCATGCGTTACCAAATGCGGAAAATGCTTGCCAAGGGCGATCCTTCGCAGATGATTGAGGTAGCACGCAAGATGGGCGCATCGGAAGAGGCTCTCAAGAAGATGAGTGCCGCAATGACCAAGAAAAAAACAGGCGGCACGACGGGTGCAGAAACGAAGCCTAAATACAGCCGCAAGGAGGTGGAGATGGCAGAGGCTATAAACCAGGTGGAGACGGCACTGAAGAATGTGAGCTCATATCGTGATATGCTGCGCCACTGTCCGCAAGCCGAGCTAACCTCAATCAGTAATGCGCTGAATGGAGGCTACATCGCTCCATCGCCCGGCGGCGACCCGATAGCAAACCCCAACACCCTGCCCACTGGCCGCAATCTCTTTGCTATCAATGCCGAAGAAACCCCTACCGAAGATGCTTGGGAAAAGGGCGTGGAGCTTGCTAAGGCTACCATTGCCGACTATCAGAAAGCGCACAAAGGAAACTATCCACGCAAAGTGAGCTACACACTTTGGTCGGGCGAATTCATACAGACAGGAGGCGCCACAATTGCTCAGGTACTCTACATGCTCGGTGTGGAACCTGTGCGCGATCGTTATGGCCGCGTAAACGACCTGAAGCTTATTCCATCGAATGAGCTTGGCCGTCCGCGCATCGACGTGGTGGTGCAGACCTCCGGCCAGCTGCGCGACCTTGCAGCCTCGCGTCTGTTCCTCGTCAATCGCGCTGTACAAATGGCTGCTTCAGCCTCTGGCGACAAATACGGCAACATGGTGAAAGATGGCGTTGATGAGTCAGAGCGTTATCTCATCGACAAGGGTGTTCCGCCAGCCGATGCGCGCGAAATTTCGAGGTACCGTGTGTTCGGCGGAGTGCAAGGCGGCTATGGCACAGGTATACAAACCATGGTAGAGAAAGGCGACGCATGGGAAAGCGACAAACAAATCGCCGACCAGTATATCAAGAATATGGGCGCATTCTATGGCGATCAGGAACATTGGGAGACCTACGCCGACGAGGCCTTCGGTGCTGCGCTGACGCGTACCGATGTGGTGATGCAGCCACGACAGAACAATACATGGGGAGCACTTAGCCTTGATCACGTGTATGAGTTTATGGGCGGCATGAACCTGGCCGTCAGACAGGTTACAGGTAAAGATCCCGACGCTTATTTCGCCGACTACCGCAACCGCAACGACTACCGGGTGCAGGATTCAAAGGAAGCCATTGCCGTTGAAGCTCGCACAAAACTGTTCAACGACAAGTATGTCAGAGAAGCCCTAAAAGGCGGATCGACATCAACCGACGCGCTTGCCGAAATGGTGCGCAACACGTATGGCTGGAATGTAATGAAGCCCCAGGCTATATCAAAGGATATGTGGGACGAGATTTACGACGTGTATGTAAAGGACAAGTATAACCTTGGCGTACACGAGAAGCTGGGAGCCACCAATCCCGTTGCCATGCAAGAGATAACAGCCACGATGATGGAGACAGCGCGCAAGGGCTACTGGAAGGCTACCGCCGAACAACTCAAAGAAATCGCAAAGTTACACACTACATTCACCAAGAAGTATGGTGCAAGCGGGTCGTCGTTCGAGGGCGGCAACCATAAGCTGCAAGACTATATTGCAAGCAAAGCTGATGCCAATGATGCCAAGGCTTACCGTCAGGACATGCGCCAACAACAGCAAGCATCTGCCGATCAAAATCAAAAAGGCATGGTAATGAAGAAGCAGACGATGCAAAACGACGAACAGATGGAGAAGACTGGCTTCAACGGACTGTATGTCGTAGCCGTCGTGCTGGCAATATTTGTAATCCTCGCCATCATCATACGCAACAAACGCAAGAAGCTGTAATCGGGTAAGCGGAGCTTTCCTCAACCCAATCCTATAGTTTGATATGGAAATACTTATTTACACACTCATCGTATTCATCCTCGTAAGCTGCGCTTTTAAACTCAGCCAGTGGGGATGGATTTCGCGGATAGCGTTCAGCGCATCGCTTGCAGCCTTTGTGCTTTGGAGCGAGCAGTATGCCGTGCTGCAATCAAAAACGCAACTTTCCGACTATCTTGCAAACAGCGTAGCTTTACAGAACATGGCGGTAGTGGTGACCATCGACACCGTGTTTTGTTTCGCCTACGCATTCTGTTACTTCCAGGACATGTACGAAGACCCGCCAAAACGAAGCAAATGGTGGCTCAATATCCTAAAATGGTATCCATCATTGCTGATGTTTCCCGTAACGTTCTATGCATTCACACAGACACTGTTTGTTGCAGTGGGAGTGGATTTCTCTACCACAACGTATGCGGTAGCCATTGCCTGTCTGGCTGGACTACCGCTTATTGCAGAAAGTTGCAAATGGCTTGTGCCTGAACGCGACGGACGTGTGGAGATGCAACTTTTGTCGGGTTGCTTTGTTTGCGTACTCGGACTCATTTCTACAGAAAGCGGCAAAATGGTGTACAAGATACAGGAAGCACCTACCAACTGGCACATGATTGCGCTTGCCGTTGCGGTGTTTGCGCTGCTGTTTGCCTTGGGTATAATAATAGACCGAATAAAATTCAGAATAAAACGATAACAAATTAAAACAAATGGAAATAATTTCAAAAGCCCTGTTCGGCATAGCCAACTCGCTACTCATACCGGACGTAGTTCTCCTCATCGTATTCTTTTTCCGTGCCCTCATTTTGGTAGGCGGCACATACAATAAATTCATGGTACGCCGAAAGAACGCGCGCCTGTTCGACGAGAAAATCAAGTCGCTCTCTCCTGCAGGACTCGCCGAACTGAAATCGCTGCTTCCGGAGAAACACAACTCCGCATTCACATTCTATCTGGCAGATATCCTCCGCAACAACAACTCGGAAGATTACTCCGACTATATTCTCACTCGCTACGAGACCGAAGTGCAAAAGGATATAAACCTGTCGAGATTGCTTACCAAACTGGGTCCCGTGCTGGGTCTCGTCGGTACACTCATCTCCATGTCGCCAGCTCTTGTCGGATTGTCAACGGGCGACATTTCGGGCATGGCTTACAACATGCAAGTGGTGTTCGCGTCAACGGTAGTAGGCCTGGTAATCAGTGCTGTTGGCTTGACCACATGTCAGCTCAAACAACGTTGGTATGCAAACGACGTGAACAACCTCGACCGTGTTTGCCGCGTTGTCAATAATGTCGATAAGTCGAACGATACACAAAACAAGGAGGTACAAGCATGAGCAGACGAAAGCGTAGAGGCAATTTCCTCGGTGAGGACGATGGTGATCCGTTGAGCGTTGTCGTCAATCTGTTTGATGTAGCCATGGTGTTTGCCGTGTCGCTAATGGTGGCTATGGTAATGCACATGAACATGACAGAAGTATTCGGTAAAGACGATTACACTATCGTGAAAAATCCCGGTAAGGACAATATGGAAATCATAACCAAGGAAGGAAAGGAAATAAATACATACAAGGCATCGGGCCAAAGTACCAATGAAAACGGCAAACAGGGAAAACGGCTCGGCACTGCCTACCAGCTGGACAACGGACAAATTATATACGTGCCAGAATAGCTCTAACCATTGAAGGTAGGCTAAGGGTGTGGTGCGAAAGCATAGCTATCGCACCATGAAAGCTTAGCTATCGAGATGCGAAAGCTTAGCTATCGAGATGCGAAAGCATAACTATCGCATCGCCATAGCTATGCTTTCCCAATTTGATATCTTTCATAGCATGAGCAATAGTTTGATGAGCATTCGCTCAATCTACTGATAGACAGATCATTGCTATAACTTCACTTTATAGAGATCCGCCCCTCTGCAACTTGCAATTGGGTGCAAAAATCTTGGCTCGCCATTAGCAACTTTTCCTTTCCCTCCTCTACATGTGCTATTTGCGAGGCGACTTAGCACAATTTCCCCTTACTCCAATAAATCACAGCAAGGGTCATGTGTCGCTTGCGTCGGCGTCGGCGTACTCTTACTTGTCAGCAAGCGCAAAAGAACCTTTTTCCCTTTCCATCACCTCCTTGTGATAGTCTTTCAGATGCGCTGCTGCTTTTTCTGCCGCTGCTTGCGCGTAGGCGTTGTCAGGTTCAGCTTTTAGGTCAATCCGCATTGTGTGGGCGCGGTTGATAAGATCCTTTACCACTTCGCCTCCACAGATGAGACCTGCTGTGCCTACCACCCATACAGCAGAACTGGGGATGGTATGCCGCTCCGTACAAGAGCGCATGTCCTTAGCAGGGCAAATGCAGTGAAATCGGCAACTGATATCCTCTTGTTCGATGCTTGCGATAGGTTCTTCAGGGCTGTATACCACCTTGAGATGCTTGATGTTGGTCTTGCGCAATTTCTTGCGAATCACTTTTGCCAATGGATCATTGATGGTCTTGAAGATATCGGTGACTTGCCACCGTGTAGCATCGAGTTTATAGGCGGCACCCATACATGAGATGAGTGGTATGCCGAGGTCATGGCAACGGCGTATGATGTCAAGCTTTGCCGTGACGGTGTCGATGCAATCCACAACATAGTCGTATTGGGAAAGGTCAAATTGATCGGCATTGCTGGGCAAGTAGAAACACTGGTGCTTGCGCACGATGCAACGCGGATTGATGTCGTGTATGCGCTGCTCTGCTACGTCCACCTTATGTTTCCCCACAGAGGAAATCGTGGCAAGTATTTGCCGGTTGCAATTGGTTAGGCACACTCGGTCGTCATCCCAAATGTCCATATAGCCAACACCCGATCGGGCAAGCACTTCCACTACGTATCCGCCTACGCCGCCTACACCGAATATAGCCACATGCGAGCCACTCAGCGTGTCGATAGCCGGCTTGCCCAGCAAGAGCTGAGTGCGAGAAAATTGGTTTTGCATATATCTTCTTACCTTTTTGAGGTGCAAAGTTAATGATTTTTAGTTTTTTCTTGATGGTTTACGGCATTTTTCATGTAGAGTTCTCTCCACTGCTCCGCTTTTAGAATGCACCTTGCATATATAACCTTCAGTTACCTGTCGGTTAGATATCTTACTCAAGTTTCGGATTTGTCATTTAGTAGGTGCCCCCTTCGGGGACGTATATTCAAGTATACATCCCAAATCAGAAACTTGAGTATCTTATATGCAAAAGGTTTATGTGCATGATGGATGTGGCAAGCCATAGTATGCATTTTCATCTCTCAAAATGTGAGATGAGCCAGAAATTAGTTGTAACTTTGTCGTAAAGAAGACGAATCATGGTAAATGAATATCAAATAAGAGTGCTTCCTCAGGTAGCGTGTAGCGAGCAGAATATCATTAGTTTTTTGGCTCACGACAAGGGTATCGATGCCCGTACCATACAACGGGTAAGGGTATTGCGGCGTAGTGTTGATGCCCGGCAGCGCACCATTTTTGTGAATTTGCAGGTACGTGCCTATATCAACGAATTGCCGCAGGACGATGTTTACATTCCCACTATATATAATGATGTTTCGAGTCGCCCACGCGTCATTGTTGTTGGCATGGGGCCAGGAGGCTTGTTTGCAGCTTTGCGTCTTGTGGAGTTGGGGTTGCGTCCGGTGGTGTTGGAACGTGGTAAAGACGTGCATGAGCGAAAGAAAGATATGGCGCTGATTACCAAGACGCAACGGGTCAATCCCGAGAGCAATTATTGCTTTGGAGAGGGAGGTGCTGGGGCTTTTAGCGATGGCAAACTTTATACGCGCAGCAAAAAACGCGGCTCAACGGAAAAGATCATGAATGTATTCTGCCAATTTGGTGCTTCACCATCCATTCTGGCGGATGCTCATCCGCATATCGGAACTGATAAGTTGCCCCGTGTCATTGAGAATATGCGGCAGCAGATATTGAAGAGTGGGGGAGAAGTCTATTTTCAGACCAAAATGACCTCACTGCTTATGGAAGGCGACCGAGTGGTAGGTGTGGAGGCTACAGACATGGCTGCAGGGAAAGAGCTTGTTTTCCATGGCCCAGTCATCTTAGCCACAGGACATAGTGCACGCGATGTATACCGTTATTTACACCAAGCGCATGTCGAGATGGAAGCAAAAGGTATAGCTGTAGGCGTAAGGCTGGAGCATCCGGCACAACTCATTGATCAAATACAATATCACTCTAAACAGGGTAGAGGAGCCTATTTGCCTGCAGCCGAATACTCGGTAGTGACCCAAGTTGATGGCCGTGGAGTCTATTCGTTCTGTATGTGTCCCGGTGGGTTTGTCATACCTGCAGCCACCGACCACGAACAAATAGTAGTTAACGGCATGTCGCCAAGCAATCGGGGCACGAAATGGAGCAACTCAGGAATGGTTGTGCAGTTGGAGCCCGACGACCTGCAAGGTATCTTTCCGTCTCAAAAGGAACTAGAGCAGACTTCAGAGAGCGGCATACTGCGTGTGATGCATTTTCAAGAACAATTGGAAAGGACGTGTTGGCAGCAAGGCAATCGCCAACAAACAGCGCCAGCCCAGCGCATGGCTGATTTCGTAAACAATCGTCTCAGCTACGATCTTCCGAAAAGTAGTTATGCGCCTGGTTTGATCAGTTCGCCGCTTCATTTTTGGCTGCCGCCCTTTGTGGCTCATCGGCTTCAGGAGGGATTTCGGTACTTTGGCAAGCACAAGCATGGTTTCTTGACCAATGAAGCCGTGCTCATTGCCACGGAAACACGCACATCAAGCCCACTTCGCATCGTCCGCGAGCGTGAAACTTTGCAACATGTACGCCTAAAAGGCCTTTTCCCGTGTGGCGAGGGTGCAGGATATGCCGGTGGCATTGTCTCGGCTGGAGTTGACGGTGAACGGTGCGCCGATATGTGTGCCCAATATTTGGATGCGCAATAAAACGGCCAATCACAACATACGCGATGACTATCAAGCGAAAATCCGCAATGCCCATGAGTATCAAGCATTGCGGATTTTTAATATGCGCGTACACAGGTAACCATGACGCTAACAATGATGTGTGCTATTCTTTACAATATGGTTTTCACGGCTTCCAGCATGCCTTTCTCCTGTATGAGGTCGAGATATTTTTTCACCATAGCGCATAAGCCCGAAACCGTCTGGTTGAGATCCTCGTGCCACACATAGTCGTACGCCAATACGCCTTCGGCTATGGCTTGTGTGTCACCTGTGGCCCAAAGCTCCGTTAGACGTTCCATGATTTTAGGATCGTCGTTGGGGGTGATGGCTGTTCCATCGTCACGCTTTCCTCCTTTATAATAAGTAATGATGGCGGCAAGGCCGAATACCAGTCCTTCGGGAAGTTTTCCTTTGCGTTTGAGATAGGTCTTTACGCCAGGAAGGTCGCGCGTTTCGTACTTGGGAAAGCTGTTGAGCATGATCGACGTAACTTGATGGTCGACAAAGGGGTTTTCGAAACGTTCCAGCACATCGTTGGCAAATTGTTCGCACTCATTGATTGGAAGGTCAAGTGTTTGCATTAGCTCATCAAACTGCACTTTGTGGATGTAGCGGCCTATCACCGGATGTTCGCAAGCATCGCGCACAATGTTCACACCACTGAGAAAAGCCACTGGCGACAATACTGTGTGCGGACCGTTAAGTAGTGTGACCTTACGAGCATGGTAAGGTTTTTCGTTGTCGGTGATCAGCACATGCAGGCCGGCTTTCTCTGCAGGAAATTCCTCTTTCAACTGCTCAATGGTCATATTCTCGGCCTTCTCGATGACCCACAGATGAAAACTCTCCGCTTTCACCACGAGGTTGTCTTTGTAGCATATCTTCTGCTGGATGTCGTGGATGGTGTCACGCGGAAAACCGGGTACGATGCGGTCTACGAGTGTGGCGCAAACGTAACAATGCTGGGAAAACCACAGTTTGAACCCTTCGTAGTCATTGCCTAAATCGTCTTTCCACAAGTCTATGTATTGGTAGATGCACTCTTTTAGGTGATGTCCGTTGAGGAAGATTAGCTCGCAAGGCATGAGTATCATTCCCTTGGTTGGATCTCCGTTAAAATACTGGTAGCGGTGGAACAGCAGCTGCACAAGTTTGCCGGGATAGCTGGAGGCTGGCGCATCGGTGAACTTGCAGCCGGGGTCGAAAGTTATACCGGCTTCGGTAGTGTTCGAGATGATAAAGCGCATCTCTGGCTGTTCGGCGAGTGCCATGAAAGCCTGATACTGCGTATAGGGGTTGAGTGCCCTGCTGATGACATCAATGCGGGTAAGCGTATCTACTGGTTCACCGTTTTCTTTGCCTTGCAGGTTTACGTGGTACAAACAGTCTTGGCCATTGAGCCAGTCCACCATGCCGTGGGCTATGGGCTGTACAACGACCACACTCGAATTGAAATCGGTCTTCTGGTCTATATTGAAAATAATCCAGTCAACAAACGCTCGGAGGAAATTGCCTTCACCAAATTGAATGATGCGTTCGGGCATCGCACTCTTTGGAGCGGTGCGACGGTTCAGTGCTTTCAGTTCTTTCATAATGGGATATAATGTCATAGTTTGAAAAAGCTGAGGCAAAGTTAGTAATTATTTGTTGAGGGTTCCCCTTCTTTTACGTTAAATCGTACGTAAACCTTTACGCTCATAATTTTATTGGTGTCATTGCTCCAACTAATCGAAAAAAATATAGTAACTTTGCAGCATACGATAAGGATAAAATTATGAAGCAGACAAAGATTGTATGTTCCGTTAGTGATCGCCGTTGTGATGTAGATTTTCTGCGTAAGCTTTTCTTCGCAGGTATGAATGTAGTCAGGATGAACACAGCCCACGCCACCCAAGATGGTATTCGCAATATTATCAAGAATGTGCGCACGGTTTCGCCACACATAGGCATTCTCATAGACACAAAAGGTCCCGAGGTGCGCACCACCGATGTCAAGGACAAAATCACTTATAAGACAGGCGATGTAGTGAAGATTTTTGGGCGTCCGGAAATGGAAACGACGCACGACATCATCAATGTGAACTATGCAGACTTTGCGCGCGATGTGAAGGTGGGCGACCACATTCTTATTGATGATGGATTGCTCGACATGCTGGTCATCGACATTGTTGGCCCAACGGTATATGCCACCATGCAGAACGATGGTGTGCTGGGCGCTCACAAGAGTGTGAACGTTCCGGGTGAACACATTGATTTGCCTGCGCTTACCGAGAAGGACAAGCGTAACATATTGTTGGCCATTGATGAGGATATCGATTTCATAGCACATAGTTTTGTGAGGTCGGCTGCCGATGTGAAAGCGGTGCAGGACATCTTGGACGAGCATCACTCTGACATTAAGATTATCTCGAAGATTGAAAATCAAGAAGGTGTCGACAATATCGATGAGATTATCGCTGCCAGCTATGGTGTGATGATTGCCCGTGGCGACTTGGGTATAGAGGTGCCTATTGAGCGGATTCCAGGTATACAACGCATGATTATCCGCAAGTGTGTGCAGCAGAAGAAACCTGTTATTGTGGCCACACAAATGCTGCATACCATGATAGAAAACCCACGCCCCACGCGTGCCGAGGTTACTGACATAGCCAATGCCATCTATTCGAACACGGATGCTCTGATGTTGAGCGGAGAAACGGCCAGCGGTAAGTATCCTTTGGAGGCCGTGCAGACTATGGCAGCCATTGCCGAGCAGGCCGAACGGGATCGAGCAAACTTTGCCAATCAGGAAGAGGTGCAGC
Organism: Eggerthellaceae bacterium; assembly: GCA_963656105.1. Taxonomy (GTDB): domain Bacteria; phylum Bacteroidota; class Bacteroidia; order Bacteroidales; family Bacteroidaceae; genus Prevotella. The sequence goes on along the minus strand of CAVKHW010000017.1, from coordinate 13,037 downwards.
TCAGCGAGCATTGTTCGCAGCGCGAGTTTTTGGCTCACGCAGCAATCGATGCCACACGGTTGCTTGGCGTGTCGGGCATCATAACCGACTCGGAGTCGGGAGAAACGGCTCGTAATCTCGCTGCATTCCGTGGGCCGAAGCCTGTCTTGGCCATCTGCTATAAGGAGAAGACTCAACGATGGCTTAATCTTTCGTATGGAGTAATTCCTATCTTCCAAAAAGAACATGTTAGCCCTGACTATATGTTCACTGCAGCCTTGCGTATGCTTAAACAGAAAGGCTACATCAAGTTGGAGGACAAGATAGCCTACCTCTCCGGCTCGTTTGGAGAGGGTGGGGGAACCACTTTCCTTGAAGTTAACAAGGTGAAAGATTACTTTGACAAGATATACGAGTTCCACTTGCCAAACATGCAAGCAAAGTAACTCGTTTCTTTCTGAACAATAGCATAAACCATCCAACAGACAATGTAGTATTTACCCATGTTCTGGATTTGGGGTTTCCCGTTGTGGCATTTGCAACCATTAAATCCGAAACATAGGAAAGCTCGAGTAATAAGATTTATAAAACACCGTGACGGCGGAAAATTGCAAATGCTTCTTTCCGCCGTTGTCGTTGAGTTGTGGTGAGGATTCCCTGTTTTTCAGTTAATCGCGGATGTCCTGAGCAGCATCTCCTCTTTTGCGAGTAGCAGATTGTGAGTGACGGTTGTTTTCGGTCACTCGTTGATTGCACCGCAGTGTGGGCACCGTCCTTTCTTGCGTAGCTTGGCGCCGCAGTTTCCGCAAATATATCGTGCTCGGTTATGCCGGAAATGTTGCCAAACGGTAACCGACACGTAAGCAGCCAGCAAAAAATATCCTACGTAATAAAGTGATGTCACGCTGAATACGATGTAGTCGATAGCGCACATGGCCAATAGACCACCTATGTAAAGTATCGCTTCATCGAAAGGCAACTGGTGCCGCACATCGTCAATGGCAGCAATGGCCACAATAAGCATAGACCATATTGAGGCCAGAAAGATGCCCAATGCAAAAGGCACAGAGAATGGATTGAGTGTTGGATGATAGTAAAAATGCACCCACATCTGTGGGGCGAAAGTCTGCAGACTGGCGTAGAAAGCAGCCGACGATGCCACTATCAGACAGAGTAGTGTGGGATAAAACGAGTCGATATCGTTGATGTGAACCAAGTGGGCTTGGCGCTTGCAAATATTCCGAAAGAGGTAGGCTGCAGCTATGAGGGCAATGACAACAAGAAATACGATGACATGCGTGTCTGAAAAAGCAGATATAAATTGCGAGATCGGATCATCGGGCATTACGCATGGCAACATACGTGTTTCGTGTGTCCATCCAAACTCCGAACTGTCGTTGGCCAACTGCACCCATACGGAGTCGACGGTGTCGGAAGGCACCATACGGATATCGGCCACTACCAAGTGGTCGCCTTTTCGCACAGTGAACGAGTCGGTTTGCATGTCCTCCAAATATTCTTCGGGCATTTGGCGGAGCAACGAAAAACTATCTGCTTTTACCGTGAAATTGTAATTGTTGGTGTAATGGTGGGAAGAGAAGAATGACAGAGAGTCAATTTGCCGTTCGCTATACTGAAAGGCGGCATGTGAGCGACGGTGCGACACATAACACGCTGACAACAATTGTGTCAATACCAATACCGCGAACAATAGCAAAGAATGAGACCGCGCTCTCTTGATACTATACCGTAATGTGTGGCTATTTCTCACCATAGATATTCATTTGACAAGCTTTGCAATCAAACTCTAACTTAAAACGGCGTCCGTCACCAAGACGAAGGGTCAACGGTTCACGCCATGTTGGACGCATCCCCCCTCGGCGCACGCAGCGACCTAGCGCATAACGGATACAATGACGACATTGCATGAGTAACGGCTGGTCTATTCCGTGGGAAGCAATTTCAAATGCAGAGTGAATATCCTTCAATTCGTTCGCCTCATAGAACGATTTGGCTATCGTATTGGAAATATTGAAGAGGTAAGGGTATCGCAAATATTCTTGTTGCCACGCATGTACCGTAGTTTGCGAATTGGGAATGTTTGTAGAATGTGGTCTTCCCTGCAGCTCTCCGGACTGAACGAGTCTATCGAGTGCCAGAATACCCTTGCGACGAAGGTCGGAGAGTATACTTGATGGAATGAAGTAGTGGTCGGCATCGTTTGTAATAGTGATGTCACGGCATACATAAGGCGTTTCGCCCAATTTGGATAATTGTCGAACGATATTTTCGCCTTGCTGTTTTTGCGCGGTCTGATGGGCGAATGCTATTTCTGCTTGGGCTACGTCTTTAAGGAAAGGGGCACTCAGCTGAATGGTAAATCCATTGGCACTAAGGCCAAAGCTTATGGTTATGGCTATCTTGCGTTCGGCAGTTTTACCAGCAAGAATTTTCTCGAAAGCTACATCGTTGTTGCGATATAGCGCCATGCCTGGTCTTAGCCCATGTGGCATCTTATATGGAAACAGACGATTGCCCACAGCACGGTTTACGCGAAATCCTTCGAGTTCACGGTCTTGTGTCAGGTAGCAAAGGCCATCTCCATTGGCAAACGAAGCGGTAGTGGAAACATTGAACGAGTCGCGGCGTATTTCTTTCACCTTACCCACATATTCGCCCAAAGCCTTAGGGGTGTCGAAAGAGGCTATGTCGGGTTGGCGGCCATGAAGAAAATATGTGGTGAAACCTCGGTTGAACGTCTTTTGTAGCGAAGGTTCAAAATTGCAGGATGTAGCACCATGCGAAGCACGGCAATAGTCGTTCGGACGATGCCGCACCAACTCGTCAAGACGTTGGCTATAGGCAGCTACTACATTCTTTACATAGTTTGAGTCTTTCAGACGCCCTTCAATCTTAAACGACGAGGCTCCTGCGTCAGCCAGCTCCTCCAAATGGTTTATCTGACAAAGATCTTTCAAGGAGAGGAGATGACGCCCTTGTTCGATCATATTCCCGTCAGCGTCGAGCAAGTCAAACTTCATCCGGCAAAACTGTGCGCATTCTCCCCGGTTGGCCGAACGATGAAAACAATGTTGTGAGGCGTAACATACGCCTGAATAGCTCACGCATAAGGCACCATGTACAAACACTTCAAGCTCTACGTCGGACACTTCCTGATGTATGGCTCTTATCTCGTCAACCGACAGTTCGCGGGCTAAAACCACACGGCTGAATCCCAAGTTGCGCAACCATCGAGCTTTCTCTGCCGTCCGTGTGTCGCATTGGGTAGACGCGTGGAGCTGAGGGGCGTGACCCACCTTTTGCATGGCCACTTTTCGCATTGATATGGTTCCCATGTCTTGCACCAACAAGGCATCAACGCCAATGCGCGACAAATCGGTAATGATCTGTTCGGCTCCGGCCAGCTCGCGCTCATAGACGATGGTATTGACCGTTACGTAGACCTTAACACCAAACTGATGCGCGTAATTGACGAGACGCCCGATGTCGTCAAGCGAATTGCCTGCTGCAACCCGAGCTCCAAACTTCTCGGCGCCTATGTACACTGCGTCAGCACCGTGGTCGATGGCCGCAAGGCCGCACTCAAGGTCTTTGGCAGGTGCCAGTAGTTCCAATTTTCTCATTCTTGGCTATTTGGGGATTGACGGATTTGGCTTGTGCGCCATTCTCCAGTATTTGCGTGGGGCGCATCACCGTATTTCGTTAATGTTGTACGGAGTCTCTTGGTAAACGTAATAGTTGATCCAGTTGCTGAAAAGCAGATTGGCATGGGCGCGCCATGTAACGACTGGGCCTTGTTGAGGCTTGTCATCGCGATAATAATTCTTTGGCAACTCCACATCGTTACGCTTACCGAAGTCGCGTTGATATTCCTTGTCGAGCGTATCGGGAGCATACTCCAAATGTCCAGTAATAAAAAATTCGCGGCCATTACGCGCCATAACCATACTGACTCCGCTCTCCGGCGATTCGGCCAAGACCGTTAAGGCCGGCACACGTTCTATCTCGTCGCGCCGCACTTCAGTGTGGCGGCTGTGTGGCATCATGAATTCATCGTCGAATCCGCGGAAAATGGGAAGATGGTTCACCAATACACGTTGGTGAAAAACCCCAAACATTTTCTTAGGTAAAGGATGTTTCGGAATACCATAAAAATGGTAAAGGCCAGCTTGAGCGGCCCAACAAATGTAGAGAGTGGAAGTCACATGAGTACGCGCCCAATCAAAAATACCCTTTATTTCCTCCCAATACTCCACATCCTCGTAATTGAGCAACTCAATGGGGGCTCCCGTAACAATCATGCCGTCCCATTTCTGCTGCTTCAGGATATCGAAATCCTTATAGAACATCATCATGTGTTCTATGGGGGTATTCTTGGGCGTATGGTTCTTGAGCTTCATGAAATTTATCTCTATCTGCAAAGGCGTGTTCGAAAGCAGACGGATAAGGTCGGTCTCTGTTGTGATTTTCAGAGGCATCAAGTTAAGAACAACTATTTTAAGAGGACGAACCATTTGCGAGTGGGCTCGACTTTCATCCATGACAAAAATATTTTCTTTCTTGAGCAGTTCGATGGCTGGAAGCCTATCGGGGAGTCTAAGCGGCATGTAATATTCCTTTCTCTTATAAACAATACAAAGGTAATAATAAAAATGTATAGAATCACTTTCTATCATAAAAAAAACAAAAATGGTTTGCGTTTTTTACGATATTCCCAAAGTGATACGTAACTATTCAGCAATAGCAAGAAGTATTGACAAAAACTTTTCGTCTATTGAAACGCTGGCATTGTTTGTCCGTCTGCCGTAAAAAATCGGAATTACGAAGTGTTTTCTTAATTGTATGATAAACAGGCAGTTTCATGTTGATGACGTGATGCCTGCGCATTTTTTTAATAGTCCAGCTTGCCAAAGGTGGTCAATCGGATTGCGAAAGAGCATCTACCGCAGAATGGTTCTTGCCGAACGGCGCACGCTCCGGCACTGAATCGCGCCGCGAAACGGTATCCGCCGCAAAGCAAACAGCAGTACGGGTGTGCGTTTTCTATGCGTCTACTTGTCTTTTCCTATCACGACTGTGTCCGCCATTGTGCTGGAACGATGAGCGTAGAGGAACGTTATTTTCAGAATATTCACAACAAATTTGTGGTTGCGTCCTAAATTCTCTCACTTTTGTATTAATTGGATCGCTGAATAGTTCAAGTGATACTGAATCAATATGTCTAGCGGCTCGTCTATACCGTTTGCGAAATTTTCAAAGACTTCATTATTTGGTGTTCAAAATATGTAAAGGTGAATTCTATAAAAATCAAGCAAAACGTAACCCATATTGTTTTGTTGTTTGTTACGGTAGTAATTTACTGAAGTTTCGGATTTAGGAATTTATGCTTGAATATACGTCCCCCTTCGAAGACACCTGCTAAATGACAAATCCGAAACTTAAGTAATTTATAGAACCCACCTATAATCTTTCTTGAGCAACTCGCCTCTCAAATGGATTGAAATTAAAAATAATTAGAGGATAGTCATCTTTCCTTCCGTTTTTTATCCGATTGTTTTGTCGATTTCGAAAAATTATCGTAATTTTGCACAAAACATAGTGGTTAATCCTCATCTATTTAATATGAAGAAAATACTTCTCCCATTTGTCTTAATGGCTTTGGTCATTTTGATGGGCGGTTGCTCTGCAACTAAGAAGATTGTTTATTTCCAGAACATTGATACGCTCAGTTTAGTGGGATCGCAAGGTCTTTACGATGCGCGCATCATGCCGAAGGACATGCTTACCATTACAGTAATGACTACAAATCCTGCTGCATCGGCGCCATTCAACCTAACGGTGAGCAACACTGTGGGCACCAGCGGCCAGTTGTCGTCAAGTGGCGAGGGGTCATTGCAGGGCTACTTGGTTAACAACGAAGGCAACATCAATTTCCCTATTATCGGAGAGTTGCATGTTAGTGGGCTAACCAAAGATCAGTGCGAGGATCTGGTAAAGGAAAAGGTTAAGCCTTATCTCTCCGACAAGGAGAACCCCATTGTAACGGTGAGGATGGCAAGCTACCGCGTAACCGTGACGGGTGAGGTAAATTCGCCGGGGGTAAAGCCTGTGTCGACAGAGAAGATGAGCGTGATTGAAGCTATTGCTCAGGCTGGTGATCTTACCATGTATGGTCGTCGCGACAATGTGCTTCTTATTCGCGAAGATGCAACAGGAAAGAAACAGGCCCATCGCTTGAATTTAACCGATGCAAATATTTTCAACTCTCCTTACTATTATTTGCAGCAAAACGACATTATTTATGTGCAACCGAATGCGACGAAGGCCCAAAACTCAACCATTGGAAGCAGCACCACAATTTGGTTCTCGTTCATCAGCATTGCAACATCGTTGACGTCGTTGTTGTTCAATATCTTGAGAAAGTAGAGGCAAGAAAGTTTTTAACGATATGAATAAGATAGATTGGAATATAAAGATTTCCTTTGGGAAGGTTTCTTTGTATTTCAATCTTTTTCGTAAATAAAGGGAAAGGTTTCGATATTGTAATTTTTTATGGATAAGAATATTCACGAGGATTGTGGCGTAGCCATGATCAGATTGCTAAAGCCGCTGAGTTATTACCAACAAAAATACGGCACATGGATGTACGGGCTCAACAAACTGTACCTCATGATGGAAAAGCAGCACAACCGCGGACAAGAAGGCGCGGGTATGGCTTCAGTAAAACTCCACACGCAACCTGGACACGAATATATGTTCCGCGAACGTGCTGAGGGTGCCAATGCCATTACGGAAATTCTCGGTTCAGCGCGCAAGCAGATCGACGAGGTGCGTAAACTCAATGGTGTCAACGACCAATTCGACTATCAAGAGGTTCCATTTGCCGGAGAACTTTATATGGGACACTTGCGCTATTCCACAACCGGAAAGAGCGGATTGAAATACGTCCACCCATTCCTGCGGCGCAATAATTGGAAGGCCAAAAACCTTTGCTTATGCGGAAACTACAACATGACGAATGTTGAAGATGTGTTCAGCAAACTGACCCGTCAAGGCCAATGCCCGCGCATCTATAGCGACAGTTACATTATGATGGAAGCCATGGGGCATAGGCTTGACCGAGAGGTGGAGCGCAATTTCGTAGAAGCGCAACGACAAGGACTTGAAGACGAAGCTATAACCGAATATATCGACCAGCATGTTTTGATGGAGAATGTGCTGAAGAGCACCATGGCTGATTTTGACGGCGGATATGTAGTGTGCGGACTGACAGGAAGTGGAGAAATGTTCTCTATGCGCGACCCGTGGGGCATCCGGCCGGCATACTATTACAAAGACGACGACATTGTTATATTAGCTTCCGAACGTCCCGTCCTGCAAACAACTTTCGATTTGGAATACGAGGACATACAAGAGCTTCAGCCAGGTTGCGCATTGCTGGTCCGCAGTAATGGAGAAACTATTGTGAAACGCATCCTCGAACAGAAAGGAAATTGCGCCTGCTCGTTTGAGCGCATCTATTTTTCACGTGGATCAGACCAAGAGATCTATCAGGAACGCAAAAAACTTGGTGAGCAACTCACACCGCAAGTGCTGAAAGCCATCGACAACGATGTTGCTCATACCGTATTCTCATTCATACCCAATACGGCCGAAGTGGCTTTTTATGGATTACTGCACGGGTTTAAGCATTATGTAAACGAAGAGAAGATAAAGCGCATTGAGCAGCTGGGGCATATTCCCACGCACAATGAACTAGAGCTAATCCTAAATGATTTCGTTCGCTCCGAAAAAGTGGCATGGAAAGACATCAAATTGCGCACCTTCATCACTGAAGGAAATGCACGCAACGATCTGGCGTCTCACGTCTACGACATAGCCTATGGCAGTTTGAATCCTAATGTCGACAATCTGGTGATTATCGACGATAGTATTGTGCGTGGTACCACTCTAAAGGAAAGCATCCTGCATATCCTCGACCGTTTACACCCCAAGAAAATTGTAATGGTCAGCTCTGCCCCCCAAATACGTTATCCAGATTATTACGGCATAGACATGCCGCGCCTTGAGGAATTCTGCGTTTTCCAGGCTACCGTGGCGTTACTGAAAGACAAGGGCATGGAGTATGTAATCCGCGATACCTACGAGGCTTGCAAGGCTGAATTGAAAAAGCCCGTAGCTGAGATGCGAAACTGCGTGCGCGACGTTTATGATCCTTTTACCATCGACGAAATAAACGGAAAGATAGTGGAGATGCTTCGCCCTGAGGGCATGACCACTCCCATCACTATAGTTTTCCAAAGTATCGACGGTCTACACTCGGCCATCCCCAACCACAAGGGCGATTGGTACTTTACTGGTCATTTCCCCACACCTGGAGGCACTCGGTTATGCAATCAAGCATTTGTCAACTATGTGGAAAGAGTGTGGAAATAAATATTTTGCAACTTTTTGATACTTCCTTCATTGGAAATGCATGTGTTCGTATAAATTTGAAAAATTGATTATAAACAAACGATAGAAGATGAAAAAAGTAACTTTGGTTCTGTCAGATGGGACACGCTTCTATGGCAAATCGTTCGGCTATGAGAAACCTGTCGCTGGCGAGGTGGTATTCAATACAGCCATGATGGGCTACCCCGAGTCGCTCACTGACCCTTCTTACGCTGGGCAAATATTGACATTTACCTATCCTTTGGTAGGTAATTACGGTGTTCCTCCTTTCACTTTTGAAGCCAATATGCTTCCACATTTCATGGAGAGCGACAAAATATACGCTGCAGCTATGATTTGTGCAGACTATAGCGAGGAATTCAGTCATTGGAACGCTGTAGAGAGCTTGTCCGACTGGCTGAAACGTGAGCATGTGCCAGGCATAACAGGTATAGATACACGCGAACTGACCAAAGTTCTCCGCGAACATGGTGTAATGATGGGTAAAATACTCTTTGACAATGATTCCGAGATGCCTGAAGCCAATTACGAAGGTGTAAACTTCGTTGACAAGGTGTCGTGCAAAGAAATCATCCATTACAACGAAGGCGCAGGTAAAAAAGTAGTATTGGTAGACTGTGGCGTGAAAGCTAATATTATCCGTTGTCTTATAGAACGGGGCGTAGAAGTAATCCGCGTTCCTTGGAACTACGATTATACAGGCATGGATTTCGATGGATTGTTCCTTGCCAATGGCCCTGGCGACCCTGACACATGTCAAGATGCCGTGGATATTATAAAAAAACAGATGAATATTAGCCGCAAGCCCATCTGTGGCATCTGTATGGGTAACCAATTGTTAGGAAAAGCAGCGGGTGCAACCATTTACAAGCTCAAATACGGTCACCGTAGTCATAACCAACCAGTAAGACTGGTGGGTACTGACAAGTGCTACATCACATCTCAAAACCATGGTTATGCCGTGGATAGCAAAACGCTGGGAAATGAATGGACGGAGTTGTTTGTCAACATGAACGATGGAAGCAACGAAGGCATTCGCCACAAGACCAATCCTTGGTTCACATCGCAGTTCCATCCCGAAGCTTGCAGCGGACCTGTAGATACGATGTTCATGTTTGACAGGTTTATTAAAGAATTGAATGCTTGAGCAGTAACTAAAAAAGAGATATTTCATGAAAGATCCTAATATAAAGAAAGTCCTCCTCTTGGGTTCAGGTGCCCTAAAGATTGGTGAGGCTGGAGAATTCGACTATTCTGGTTCACAGGCACTGAAAGCCTTGCGCGAAGAAGGTGTAGAGACGGTTCTCATTAATCCTAATATTGCAACGGTGCAAACATCTGAAGGAGTAGCTGACCATATCTATTTCTTGCCTGTTCAACCCTATTTTGTAGAGCGAGTCATACAAAAGGAGAAACCCGACGGTATTCTTTTGAGTTTTGGCGGACAAACCGCACTTAACTGCGGTGTACAACTTTATGAACAAGGCATTCTTGAGAAATATGGTGTTAAGGTGCTTGGTACACCAGTACAGGCCATCATGGATACAGAAGATCGTGAGCTTTTTGTAGAAAAGCTCGATGAGATTGAAGTGAAGACCATCAAGAGCGAAGCTTGCGAGAACATGGAGCAAGCACAGAAAGCAGCCAACGACTTGGGCTATCCTGTCATTGTGCGTGCTGCTTATGCCCTCGGTGGTTTAGGTTCTGGCTTTGCCAACAATGATGCTGAACTGCATAAAATTTGCGAAAAAGCTTTTTCGTTCTCACCGCAGGTGCTAGTTGAAAAGAGCCTGAAAGGATGGAAGGAAATAGAGTATGAAGTGGTGCGCGACCGTTTCGACAACTGCATAACGGTCTGTAACATGGAAAACTTCGACCCATTAGGCATCCACACAGGAGAGAGTATTGTCATCGCACCTTCCCAGACCCTTACCAATTCGGAGTACCACAAGTTGCGCGAACTCTCTATTAAAATAGTCCGACACATTGGCATCGTTGGCGAATGTAACGTGCAGTATGCTTTCGATCCCAACAGTGAAGACTATCGTGTTATTGAAGTCAACGCTCGTTTAAGCCGCAGTTCGGCTCTTGCATCCAAGGCAACAGGCTATCCCTTGGCTTTTGTAGCTGCAAAATTGGGAATGGGATATGGTCTTTTCGAATTGAAAAATTCGGTAACCAAAACTACAAGTGCTTTCTTTGAACCGGCTCTTGATTATGTAGTCTGTAAAATTCCGAGGTGGGACTTGAGTAAATTCCGAGGCGTTGATAAGGAGCTCGGCTCATCAATGAAGAGTGTGGGCGAGGTTATGGCTATAGGACGCAATTTTGAAGAAGCTCTGCAAAAAGGACTTCGCATGATAGGCCAAGGTATGCACGGCTATGTGGAAAATAAAGAACTGGAAATCCCAAATATCGACGAAGCGCTTTGCGAACCAACCGACAAACGGGTATTTGTCATTTCAAAGGCCATGCATAAGGGCTACACGATAGACCAAATACATGACTTGACCAAGATCGATAAATGGTTCCTTTATAAACTGAAGCATATTATTGACATTGACGAAAAGCTGAAAACCAAAAACATCAATACGTTGGATCGCGACTTGCTTTGCGAGGCCAAGGTATACGGCTTCACTGATTTCCAGATAGCTCGTGCCATAGGACTAGAAACCGAAATGGGCAACATGCACAAAGCTATGCTTTTAGTACGCCGTCAACGCAAATCGTTTGGCATAGTGCCTGTGGTCAAGCAGATTGACACCTTGGCTGCCGAGTACCCGGCGCAGACCAATTACCTGTATGTTACTTATGCTGGAGTAAAAAGCGACATTTCATTCTCCAATGACCGTCAGTCAGTCATAGTGCTAGGTTCGGGCGCTTACCGTATAGGCTCGTCAGTAGAGTTTGACTGGTGTGGCGTGCAAGCTCTCAATACCATCCGCAAACAGGGCTATCGTAGCATCATGATCAACTATAATCCAGAAACGGTATCTACCGACTACGACATGTGCGACCGGCTTTATTTTGATGAGCTGACCTTTGAACGTGTCATGGATATCATCGAACTGGAGAATCCGCATGGTGTTATCGTGTCAACAGGCGGACAAATTCCTAACAATCTGGCTATGCATCTCGATGCTGAGAATGTGCCTATCCTTGGTACTTCGGCTAAGGATATTGACAATGCTGAAGACCGAGCAAAATTCTCTAGCATGCTGACTCGCAATGGTATCAATCAGCCAGAATGGAGCGCTTTGACCAGTATGCAGGACATCGACCAGTTTGTAGACCGTGTAGGCTTTCCCGTATTGGTTCGTCCAAGCTATGTGTTGTCGGGCGCAGCCATGAATATCTGTTCTAATAAAGAAGAACTAGAGCGTTTCCTCCAGTTGGCAGCCAACGTAAGTGAGGATCATCCTGTTGTTGTTTCCAAATTCATTGAAAATGCAAAGGAGATAGAATTTGATGCAGTTGCACGCAATGGCGAGGTGTTGGCTTATGCCATTTCAGAGCACATAGAGTTTGCCGGCGTGCATTCCGGAGACGCTACCATACAGTTCCCTCCGCAGAAACTATATGTCGAAACAGTTCGGCGTATCAAGCGCGTTGCTCGTAAAATTGCTGAGGAGCTACACATTTCCGGCCCGTTTAACTGTCAATTCATGGCACGCGAAAATGATATCCTTGTCATCGAGTGTAACTTGCGCGCCAGTCGTTCATTCCCATTCGTTAGCAAGGTACTGAAACTTAATCTAATCGATTTGGCAACAAAGGTAATGTTGGGAGTACCAGTGGAAAAGCCCAAAAAGAATTTGTTCGACCTTGATTACGTAGGTATCAAAGCATCACAATTCAGTTTCAATCGTCTTCAGAAAGCCGACCCTGTATTGGGTGTCGACATGAGTTCGACGGGCGAGGTTGGATGTTTGGGCGATGACACCAACCAAGCGTTATTGAAGAGCATGTTGTCAGTAGGTCACCGTATTCCCAAACATACTGTTCTTCTTTCAACTGGTAGTGCCAAGCAGAAGGCTGAGATGCTTGATGCGGCCAAAGAACTTATCAATCATGGGTATGAGTTGTATGCAACAGGAGGTACTAGCAAATATCTCACCGAAAATAACATTCCCAACACAAAGGTGTATTGGCCGTCAGACGAAGACAAGGAACCGCAAGCCATGTCACTTCTTCATGAGAAAAAGATTGACATGGTAGTCAATATTCCGAAAGACTTAACACCCCATGAATTGACTAATGGCTACAAGATTCGCCGTGCTGCAGTCGACCTGAACGTTCCTTTGATTACTAATAGTCGTCTTGCATCAGCCTTCATTCACGCTTTCTGTACTCTGAATTTGGAAGATGTAGACATTAAGTCTTGGGAAGAATATTAAAGATAATTGCATCAGAATTCATGTTTAAGCACTCTCATGCACTCGCTATACGGTGGCATGAGAGTGCTTTTTAGTTAGGGTTCACTAATTAATTTCCGCCCAACAACCTTGCGGCGTGAGCGAGATTCTCGCAAGATGGCCGAGAATGAGGATTATTCGCTTTTTGAAGGCACCCAAGCCCATTTT
>CAVKHW010000016.1:0-45639 GCA_963656105.1 Eggerthellaceae bacterium | reverse complement strand
TGCAAAGAAAACTTGTTTTCAATTTGCCGAGTGCAGCTTATCTTATGCAAAGATATATAATTCCCTTTAAATGGATAAACTTATAAAAGAAAAAATTTTGCCAACACATTCAATTCCTGTAACTTTGCAGTATAGATACATTGAGATGAAAACAATGAAAACAAATTGTAAGAAAAAATATCTTATACCAGCAACCATTTGCCTCTTGGTATTGATGGGTATCGGGTATTACTATTTCTTCAGCTCGTTTACCGGTAAATCCGAAACATGCTACGTCTATGTTGATGAGGATGACAATTACGACTCCCTGCTTGTGAAGCTACGCCCCATAGCCAGTGTGCATGGCTACCACGCCTTTAAAATCTTATCGCGCCACAGTAGCCTCATTAGCCATTTGCGTACAGGCCGCTACGCCATCACGCCGTCTACAGGCACATTCTCGGCTTTTAGGCATATAAAGAATGGTATGCAGTCTCCCGTCAACCTTACTGTCCCTTCTGTGCGAACGATGCAAGATCTTGCTGGTGTGTTGGGTAATAAACTGATGCTCGACAGTGCTTCCTTTATTAAGGCAATCAGCTGCGAAGATACCTGTAAGGCCTATGGCTATGATACAACGACGGTAGCGGCCTTGTTTGTGCCCAACACCTATGATGTTTACTGGAATATATCGATTAGCGGTTTGCTTAAGCGTATGCAAAAAGAAAACCGCCGGTTTTGGAACGAAGCGCGCTTGGCAAAGGCTAAACAACTGGATATGTCGCCTATCGAAGTGGCTACACTGGCCAGCATCGTTGACGAGGAAACGGCAAATGATAAAGAAAAGCCTATGATTGCAGGCATGTATTACAATCGGCTCAAGCTCCGCAACAACGAATATCCTACAGGTATGCCCCTTCAAGCTGATCCTACCATTAAGTTCGCATTGAAACGATTTGAAATCAGACGCATATACCATGAAATGTTGCATGTGCGCAGCCCCTACAATACGTATGTGAATCCGGGACTCCCGCCAGGACCTATCCGCATAGCAAGTGTGGCTGGTATAGATGCCGTGCTTAACATGGTTCACCACAACTATCTCTATATGTGTGCCAAAGAAGATTTCAGCGGTACGCACAACTTTGCCACTACTTATCAGGAACACATGAATAATGCGCATCGCTACGCAGCTGCACTTAACAAACGAGGTATCGAATAAATTCTTTTATAACATGCCTTTAAAGCAAAAATCGGACGACTTGTTGACGTTAAAGAAAAGAAATTATGAAAATTTGTCTGTTCGATACTTTTTTGCTAACTTTGCCGAAAATATATAATTAAGGCGGGCTCTAAAATTATTTTTTGTGGATTTGTTGTCTTTAGCCGATAAGATTTTTCTTTCCTCTTGACGATGTTTAGTGGACTATACAACTAAAGAGAATGAAAAATATGACGGATAAAAACATAAAGACATAAAGACCAGTCCGTCAGTAAACAGAAGTTTAATCGTGCGTGGCTTTATGAACACGCTTTAAAAGTTAAGCAAGAACCGAAGATTATGGTTAAGAAATTTGCCGAACATAATGGGCTGGATTTGACCAAGACCAATGCCGACGTTTTGGCTGAGTGGGAACGCAATGACATTTTCCACAAAAGTATTGAAGAACGTGAAGGTTGTCCCAAGTTTATCTTTTTTGAAGGCCCTCCTTCTGCCAATGGTCACCCGGGTATTCACCATGTGCTTGCTCGCTCTATAAAGGATACTTTTAATCGATACAAGACCATGCAAGGGTTCCAAGTGAAGCGCAAGGCTGGTTGGGATACCCATGGACTGCCTGTAGAGATTAATGTGGAGAAAGAATTGCACATCACAAAAAAGGATATCGGCGACAAAATTTCGGTAGAGGAGTACAATCATCGTTGCCACCAGGATGTCATGAAATTTACCAAAGAGTGGGATGAGCTGACCAAGCGAATGGGATATTTCGTCGACTTGGAACACCCTTACATCACCTATGATACCAAATATATCGAAACTCTTTGGTGGCTTCTTAAACAACTCTACAACAAAGGGTTGTTGTACAAAGGATACACGATACAACCCTATTCGCCTTCTGATGGAACAGGGCTAAGCTCTCACGAGCTCAACCAGCCGGGATGTTATCAGGATGTAAAAGATACTACGGTCACTGCACAATTCCTGATTACAGAACCAAAGGACGAGTGGACAAAGTGGGGGAAGCCTTATTTCCTGGCTTGGACTACCACTCCTTGGACTCTCCCCTCAAATGTGGCACTGTGTGTAGGCCCAAAGATCGACTACGTGGCTGTGCAAACATACAATCCATATACTGGTGAGCCAATTACGGCAGTCTTGGCTGAAAACCTGCTGGGAGCCTACTTCGAGGCAGACCAGGAGGTGAAGGAAGGAGACCTGCCCGCATTCGACAAAGATGCTAAATGTTGCCCATGGAAGATTGTCGACCACATCAAAGGGGCTGATCTCGTAGGCATACACTACAAGCAGCTTATGCCTTGGGTTAAGCCTTGCGAAAAGGTTAGCCAGTATAGCCACGCTTATGTCAACGATTATGCAGCCGCACATCCGGAGAAAGTGTTCAAAGGAGCTGACGGCCGCGATCAGTTTGTGGAGATGTCCGACGAAGCGTTCCGCGTAATCCCAGGCGATTATGTGACTACCGAAGATGGTACTGGTATCGTACACACTGCTTCGACCTTTGGAGCTGACGACGCAAAGGTCTGTAATGATGCAGGAGTGCCAGCTCTATATCTCATCTCCAAGAAGGGCGAGACACGGCCTATGGTCGATTTGCAGGGAAAGTATTACGTCCTTGACGAACTAGATGCTAATTTCATAGAGCATTGTGTGGATGTCGAAGCCTATGCGCACCATGCAGGTGATTACGTCAAGAATGCGTATGATCCAAAGTTCAATATTAATGGAGTTTGGGACAAGAAAGCATCTGCAAAGGCAGAAGATTTGAACATCGTCATCTCAATGGAGATGAAGCAGGAAGGCACGGCCTTCAAAATCCAAAAGATGGTACACAACTATCCTCATAGCTGGCGTACAGACAAGCCTATCCTCTATTACCCGCTCGACTCGTGGTTTATTCGCGACACTGCGAAGAAACAGGAGATGGTGGCTTATAACAAAACCATTCATTGGCAACCCGAAAGCACAGGAACAGGACGTTTCGGCAACTGGCTTGAGAATCTTAACGACTGGAACCTTTCACGGTCGCGTTTCTGGGGAACACCGCTCCCCATCTGGCGAGATGAAGACCGTAATGAGAAATGTATAGGTTCCATAGAAGAACTCTATGCTGAGATTGACAAATCAGTGGATGCCGGATTTATGAAAAGTAATCCACTGAAAGATTTGGGATTCGTAGTCAATGACTTCTCACAGGAAAATTATGACAAGGTTGACCTGCATCGTCCTTATATCGACCGCATAGTCTTGGTAAGCGAAACAGGTAAGCCAATGCACCGCGAGAGTGATTTGATAGATGTGTGGTTCGATTCTGGCTCAATGCCTTATGCACAACTGCATTATCCGTTTGAGGGAGAGATTTGCGAAGAAGGTCTGAAAGCTACGGGACTAAGCGAATCCGACTATCGCGATAAACTGATACACAGCACTTATGAGGGTACACCCGTGCAGCCGGCTTTCTTCCCTGCAGATTTCATCAATGAAGGTGTTGACCAGACACGTGGCTGGTTCTTCACCCTACATGCCATTGCAACAATGGTGTTTGACTCAGTGGCATTCAAGAATGTTATCAGCTCGGGACTCGTACTTGACTCAAAAGGAAATAAGATGAGCAAGCATGTGGGAAACGTGGTTAATCCGTTTGACATGCTTGATAAGTATGGAGCCGATCCCGTCCGTTTTTATATGCTTACAAACTCGGAGCCGTGGGACAACTTGAAGTTTGATCCGAATGGCGTAGATGAATGCCGTCGCAAGTTCTTCGGTACCTTATATAATACGTATAGTTTCTTCGCTCTTTATGCCAATGTGGACGGCTTCAATCCCGAAGATGGAAGCTTGGCCGACAGCAAAGATGCACTGACAGAGGTGGATTGCTGGATATTGTCATGTTTGAACTCGTTGGTAAAAGGGGTCTCACGTGAATTGGAGAATTATGACCCTACGCGTGCTGGTCGATTGATAGACGCATTCGTAAACGATGATTTGAGCAACTGGTACGTCCGCCTTAACCGCAAACGGTTCTGGGGCAAGGAAATGAGTGCAGACAAGCTCGCTGCTTATCGGGTACTCTACACTTGTCTTATGACGATTTCTAAGTTGTTGGCACCCTTTGCGCCATTCTTTGCCGATCAATTGTACAAGGATTTGAAAGGCAATTTGGAGTCGGTACATTTGGAGCGTTTCCCCGAGAGTGATGAAACATGGGTTAATACGGATTTGGAAGCGCGTATGACAATGGCGCAAAAGATAACATCCATGGTTCTTGCTTTGCGTCGAAAGGTCAGTATAAAGGTAAGGCAACCGCTAGCGCAAATCATGGTGCCAGTGACCGATAGTACCCAAAAGGAGCATATAGAAGCCGTCAAGAGCTTGATACTCAACGAAGTCAACGTGAAAGCTCTGACTTATGCGGAGGGCGAAAATATTCTTGTAAAGAAAGTAAAGTGCAATTTCCGTGTGATGGGCAAGAAATTCGGCAAACTTATGAAAGCCGTAGCTGCCACAATGAGCAACCTTTCGCAAGAGGAGATTGCAGCCTTTGAATGTCAGGGCAAGTATGACTTTGAAATCGAAGGTCAGCAAGTGACAGTTGATGTTGCAGATGTCGAAATCATTTCTGAAGATATGCCGGGATGGCTTGTGTCTAACGAAGGCAACTTAACTGTTGCATTGGAAGTGGAACTCACGCCAGAGCTGAAAAACGAAGGAATGGCTCGCGAACTGATCAACCGCATACAGAATATGCGAAAGGAATGTGGATTTGAAATCACTGATCGTATCAAAATCACTGTTGAACCACAAGATGAAATTGCTGCCGCCATTGCTGGTTTTGGCGATTATGTAAAGACTCAGGTTTTGGCTGATGAAATTATTGTCGCTTCCAATGATGGTCAGCCTGTAGATTTTGATCTGTTCAAGATTAATATCAAAGTAGAGAAAGCTTAATAATTACAGTTCTCTACTGTGCTAATTGAATGTCGTGGCATGGTGCTGATTTTGTTGGTGCCATGCCATGGCTATAAAAATCAAAAATAATTTTATATAGCCCATCATTCAGTGGCTTGTTTCTAAAAGCAATAATTATGAAACGTTATTCAGATGAAGAACTAGAAGAATTCAGGCAAATCATAAATGGAAAGTTGATTGTTGCCCGAAATAGCTATCAAGAAATGATGCGCCAATTGACGAATGCTGATAGCAACTCTGACAATGACACAGCACCCACTTATAAAGTATTAGAAGAGGGTACTGACGCAATGGAAAAAGAGAATGTCATTCGGATGTTGCAACGTCAGCAAAAGTTTATTCAGGGCTTGGAAGCTGCTCTTGTCCGTATAGAGAATAAGACTTATGGTATAGATCGGCTGACAGGTGAACTTATTCCTAAAGAACGTTTGCGCTTAGTACCGCATGCAACACTGAGCGTAACGTCGAAAAACTCTAGAAATCACTAAATGGCAAGAACAAAGAAACATGAGTGGATGACGGATGGCCGTATGGCTTGGTTGATCATTTTAGCTATTCTTATTATTGATCAAGTTATCAAGATAGCGGTCAAGACATCCATGACTTTAGGTGAGTCGATTCACGTTACCGATTGGTTCTACATTACCTTTGTAGAGAATAATGGCATGGCTTGGGGCATGACATTTGTTAATAAATTGTTTCTGAGTTTGTTGCGCATTGTCGCAGTGTCTGCTATAGGTTGGTTCATTTGGCAAACAATACGGCAAAAAGGTCGTACTCGTTATATTGTGTTTTTGTCGATGATTTTGTCGGGAGCAGCTGGTAATATTTTCGATTCTTTGTTTTACGGGCTTGTCTTCAGTGCCTCATCTCCATTTTATGTAGCCTATTGGGTGCCATTTGGTACAGGTTATGCAGATGTATTGATGGGGAAAGTGGTAGATATGTTCTATTTCCCTTTGTTTCATGCTACTTGGCCTTCTTGGGTACCATTATGGGGTGGAGACGAATTCGTTTTTTTCTCACCGGTATTCAATTTTGCGGATTCTTGTATTACGATAGGTGTTATATGTCTTCTTTTGTTTTGCAGAAAAGATCTAGAACAAATGGATCTGACGTTACGTACCGCATTTCATAAAGATGATGACGATAAAAAACCTTCTGACAGTCAGAATTTAGACAAGAGGTCATGAGAGATAGTAGGCATTTGGTATCTGTTGCCATAGTTTTAGCGATGACTGTAGCTTTGTTTGTCAGTTCGTGCAAACCGTCTGCTCCATCTGGGATTATACAACCGGATGTAATGGAGGATTTGCTTTACGATTATCATATAGCTGATGCCATGGCACGGCAAGCCAAAGGCGACTATGACCAAAATATTGTCAGCTACCATATGGCTGTGTTGAAAAAATACGATGTTACCATAGCGGAGTTCGATTCGTCGATGATATATTATATGCGACATGCTTCTCTGCTTCATGACATGTATGAAAACATTGCCGACCGTATGGGTGATGAAGCCAACGCTGTGGGCTCTTCCGTTAGTGCAGGAAATGGCGATTACAACACGGCATCGGGTGACACCATCGACTTGTGGAAGGGACCAAACTCATTGGTGCTTATTCCCAATGAACCTTATAATCTGTATTCATTCCATTTCAAACCAGACGGAAAAGCGCAGAGGGGCGATGATTTTGTATTGTGTCTGCACAGCAATTTTATCTATCAAGATGGTATGCGCGACGGTCTAGTCAATTTGAGTTTAGTATATACAAATGACAGTGTTGCTACAAGGGTCATGCATTTGTCATCGTCGGGAGACCAACAAGTAGTGTTGACCGATGGCGACAGCCTTGGTGTAAAGAGTATAAGAGGTTATTTTCTTCTCAATCGAAACAATCAGGCAAACGGGTCGCTGACAACGTTGCAACTTGCAGCTTTTGACAAGATACATCTACTCAGATGCCACCGCAAAGTAGTTGCGACATCTCAAAATACAAAGTCAGCACAATTGCCTGATACTAACAAATTGCAGAATCAGACAGTTCGTAATCAAGGATTAGAATCGCCAAATACCTCTCCGTCCAATAGCGGAGTGGCTCCTGTTAGAAAAATAGTTCCAAATGCAAACTTGAAATTGGAGGTCCATGATAAAGGAAAACTAAGATAGCGTCATTGGTTGACTATAAAAATTGTCGCAAGTTGGTATAGGCGATGCGTAAGTTTGTATATTAATTTTGCTTAATATAAACTTTTGCAATGATTTATAAATACTAAAACAGAATATTATGTTATCAGTAAATGAACTTGAGGATGCTCTTATAGATTTGGCTTTTGCGGAAGATATAGGAGATGGAGATCACACCACATTATGTTGTATCCCTGAAGAGGCTATGGGGAAAAGCCATCTTCTCATAAAAGAAGATGGGGTGCTGGCTGGTGTGGATATGGCACGCAAAGTGTTTCATCGCTTTGATCCCACCATGCAGATGGAGGTATTCATAGAGGATGGTTCGCTGGTAAAGAAAGGCGACATAGCTTTTGTTGTTACGGGCAAAATTCGCTCGTTGTTGCAGACCGAACGTTTGATGCTTAATATTATGCAACGAATGAGCGGCATAGCAACCATGACAAACAAATATGTGAAACTACTCGAAGGTACGGGAGCCCACGTGCTCGACACGCGCAAGACCACTCCCGGCCTGCGAATGCTTGAAAAGCAGGCAGTGAAGATTGGTGGCGGCATGAATCATCGCATTGGGTTGTTTGATATGATTTTGCTGAAGGACAATCATGTGGATTTTGCCGGTGGCATAGGAAATGCTATCGATCGTTGTCATCGTTATTTGCAGGAAAAGGGGCTTGATTTGAAAATTGAGATAGAAGTGCGCAATTTCGATGAGCTTCAGCAAGTTCTCGAAAAGGGAGGGGTGACACGCATCATGCTTGACAACTTCTCCGTTTCAGATACTAAAAAGGCGGTTGATATCATTGCGCATCGTTTTGAGGTGGAGTCATCGGGTGGCATTACATTTGACACCATTCGTGACTATGCTGAGCAAGGCGTCGATTTTATTAGTGTTGGTGCTCTTACGCATAGCGTAAAGGGATTGGACATGAGTTTCAAGGCTTGTTAACTGAAAGTTATGAGAAAGTTACTGGTTATTATTGCATTGCTTTTGACTGCTCATTATGCATCAGCATGCACGAATTTTATAGTAGGGAAAAACGCCTCGGCCGACGGCTCTGTGATTTGTACTTACAATGCCGATGATTACGGAATGTTTATTGGCTTGGCCCATTATCCGGCTGCCAAGCACGCAAAAGGCGAGATGCGCAACGTGGTTGACTGGGATACGCATCGTTACATCGGGCAGATACCCGAAGCCGAAGAAACATACAATGTAATAGGCAATATCAATGAGTATCAGGTAACCATCGGCGAGACCACTTATGGTGGCCGCGAGGAGATGGTGGATCCTACTGGCGGTATTGATTACGGTTCGCTTATCTATATCGCTTTGCAACGCTCCAAGACCGCTCGCGAAGCTATCCGCGTAATGACTACATTGGCTGAGACCTATGGCTACTGCTCTGAGGGCGAAACATTTACAATATGCGACCCCAATGAGGCATGGATAATGGAAATGATGGGCAAGGGCCCGGGTTCCAAGAGCGTGGTGTGGGTAGCCTTGCGCATACCTGACAACGCAATATGTGGTCATGCCAACCAAAGCCGCATTGGAAAGTTTGACATGAAGGACAAGAAAAATGTCTTGTACTCAAAAGATGTAGTCAAGTTTGCCCGTCAGCAAGGATGGTACAACGGCAAGGATGCCGACTTCTCTTGGAAGATGGTCTATGCAACCCCTGATTTTTCAGGCCGTCGCATTTGCGATGCCCGTGTATGGTCATTCTTCAATCGTTTTGTTAAAGGCATGGACCGTTATTTGCCTTGGGCTTTGGGCAAGGATAAGGATGCCGAGGATATGCCGTTGTGGGTTGTTCCCGACAAGAAACTATCCGTTCAAGACGTTGAGGCTGCCATGCGCGATCATTTTGAAGGCACGCCGATGGCGCTCGACTCCACAGATATGGGTGGCGGCATTTGGCAGATGCCCTATCGTCCCACTCCATTGGTTTTTGAGGTGAACGGTAAGAAATATTTCAACGAGCGTCCCACTTCCACGCAACAGACAGGTTTTTCTTACGTCTCGCAGATGCGTTCGTGGTTGCCAAGACAGGTAGGCGGTGTGTTGTGGTTTGGCAACGACGACGGCAACATGGTGGCCTACACTCCGATTTATTGCGGCAATACCGTTCAGCCCGAATGTTACAATACGCCTGGTGCCGACGCGGTGACGTTTTCTATGGATAACGCCTATTGGGTATGCAATTGGGTGAGCAACATGGTATATCCACGTTACTCGCTGATGTTCCCCAGTCTAAAGCAAGTGCGCGACTCGTTGGAAGCAAGCTATTTTGAAAAACAAAGCGAGATAGAATCAAAAGCTGTTGAGTTGTGCAAGTCTGATGAGAAGGAAGCCGTCAGATTCCTCACATCGTACAGCAATGGCAAGGCACAGCAAATGCTGGCTCGTTGGCGCGATTTGGCCATTTATCTAATTGTGAAATACAATGATATGGCAGTGAAACCCGAACAAGACGGCAAGTTCCTTCGCACCCCCGAAGGCATTGGTGCAGCCGTAAAACGTCCCAGTTATCCTTCGGCTTTCAGAAAGAAATTGGTGGAAGCAACAGGCAACAAGTTCGAGTATCCATCCAAATAGCAGAATAGCTTTATTTTGTTCAGCCTTTTTTATATAAGGAAAGGTTAGCATATAATAAGTATAACATGTGGGCAGCACGGTCGAAACTTAATTGACTGTGCTGCCACATGGATACAATCTTTGGCCGAACCCAAATGACACCCGAGGTTATTAATATATGTTAATATGTATATTTTTAATTGCGTGTTTTTTGATTTTGGCTATATTTTTGATTAACTTTGCATTGTTTTACATACATTGTTTGTTTCCCGGTTGGAAACATATTCATTCAGATAAATATCCATTATACTATATATGTATAGCAAAGAAGACTTATTATCTAAAAGTTCGGTTGAACTTGCGGATATTGCCAATTCTCTTGGGATTACAGCAGTAGGAGGGCAAGGAAACGATGAAACCATCTATGCCATTCTGGATAAGCAGGCCGAAGACGAAGGTAGAAATAATCCGTTGGTGGGTTCCAAACGCAAGCGCATCCGCATAGCTAAGACTGAGCCTGACAAAGTATACTCGGTAAACGGCAAGTCGGGTGAAAATTTTGACACTAAGAAAGCGCGTCCCGTTGTTGAACAGCCACGATTGTTTAAAGAATCACAAGAAAAAAACGATGCCAAGGAAGAAATTCCATCGTTGGATGTAGAGACGCTTGAGTCGGAGCTTGCTTCGTTGCCAAAACACCGCGGCCCGAAAACCAAACGTGAACGCGAATTGTTGGAACTCATAGCGCAGGCCAAACAAGCACCTGCTCAGATACATTCGCCCGAGGCTGGCGAGGCTGGCGATGCCGCAGACAACACCCCTTTTGAGGAAGAGCCTATAGCGCAGGAGTCTGCTATTCCGGAAGAGGTTTATTCCAAGAGCTCGGGCGACAATGCGGAGCAAGATGCTGACGTTGCAAAGATAGCCGAGCTGCAAGCCAAGGTTCAAGCACACAACGAGCGGCAGGAGAGTCTCCAGCAGCCAGTAGACGGCGAGGTGTGGGCAGGCGACCCGGGCGACGGAACAGATTTTATAACGGTGATGGATTTACCTATCGAAGATCAGGGGGCTGTACCCAACTACGATATGTTCGACAATCCAACGACATCGTATCGCCAACCCGAAGAAGAAGCTGCTCCAGCACGCAATGCAGCACCCACAATAGAAGGCGACTACAACTTTTCCGACCTTATCACAGCCAATGGTGTGCTTGAAATAATGCCCGATGGCTATGGATTTCTTCGTTCCAGCGATTACAATTATCTGTCATCTCCCGACGACATCTATGTTTCTAACGTGCAGGTCAAGCGCTATGGTTTGAAGACAGGCGATGCTGTTTTGTGCCATGTTCGTCCCCCACACGAAGGAGAAAAATATTTCCCTCTCACCAGCATAGATATGATTAACGGTCGTGAACCGTCCGAAATACGCGACCGTATACCATTTGAACATCTTACACCCCTCTTCCCCGACGAGAAGTTTAATCTTTGTGGCGATCCGGCAACCACCAATTTGTCTACGCGCATTGTAGACCTTTTCTCTCCCATCGGTAAGGGACAGCGAGCGCTTATTGTAGCCCAGCCGAAAACGGGTAAGACCATCTTGATGAAGAATATTGCCAATGCCATTGCCGCCAACCATCCTGAGGCATATCTGATGATGTTGCTGATCGATGAGCGCCCAGAAGAGGTGACCGATATGTCGCGCACGGTTAATGCAGAGGTTATAGCCTCTACATTCGACGAACCAGCCGAACGGCATATCAAAATAGCTGGCATTGTTCTCGAAAAAGCCAAGCGCATGGTGGAGTGCGGTCACGATGTGGTTATCTTCCTCGACTCCATCACTCGTCTGGCACGAGCCTACAATACGGTCAGTCCAGCAAGTGGAAAGGTACTTACAGGTGGTGTGGACGCTAATGCCTTGCAAAAGCCAAAACGGTTTTTTGGAGCAGCGCGTAACATAGAGGGCGGTGGCTCATTAACCATTATTGCAACTTCCCTTATCGATACGGGTTCTAAGATGGACGAAGTGATTTTCGAGGAATTTAAGGGCACGGGTAACATGGAACTACAGCTCGACCGTTCGCTGTCGAACAAGCGCATCTTCCCGGCGGTCAATTTGGTGGCTTCAAGCACGCGTCGTGATGACCTCTTGCACGACGAAATCACGCAGCAACGCATGCATGGCATACGCAACTTCATAGCCGACATGAATCCTATTGAGGCCATGCGTACCATACACGATCCGTTGACCACAGCCAAGGATAATTACGAATTTCTTATGTCGATTAACGGATAACGCGAAATATCCATACAAATAGGTTGTAAAAAGAGCGCGTATTTGCAATCGTCTATTAGACGGTATGCAAATACGCGCTCTTTTTTGAATTTCATAATTGTCTGAAAGATAGAGGGTTGATGCTTTTTCTGTGTTTGCTCGTCTGTCGCGTTCGCCAAGTCTGTCGCCGTTGACGGTAAAACGCTGCTCGATAGGTGTCAAATCAACCTATCGTGCATGTGTTGTCATCGACTGATAGTGGTCTTTCGATCTTGTCATAGATGCCTAATGGCACTAAGAGAGTGGCAGAAATGACGATAGTCAATCGTTCTGAGAATGGTTGTAGTATGCTAAAGCACCTGTTTTTGCTTCTAATTGCGTCACCTCAGTTGATGTGTTTTTGCGCAATAAATGTGGACAATAGGGTGGGGGAGAGTGTTGCGGATTAAGGAAATGTATAAAAACGAAGGTGGGCAAGCGATTCTTATCGCGCCGCTACAACCTCGTACCCTTGCTACGTTCCCGTTCTGGGGGGATTCCGAGGGAGCTGGCCGTAAGAGACTTGCCCATTTCTCGTTCTTATGAAAATCATGCGTTGCGCTTGACCTTCAAAAGCGAATGCAAAGGTAACACATTTCGCTGAATATTTGCAAGGGTGTACGTCTTTTTAAGATGCGTTAACATTGTGCCGTTCGTCTTTTTTGTTAACAGACCATCAGTTTACAAGTATTTTTGCTTAACTTTGCATCTATTATGATAGACGCAATATCCGTAGTGCAGTTGAAAGCATTTGCTCGTCAGGGTGGGGTGCTCCTTGCTTTGTTGTGGCTTGCCAGTTTTGCAGCTATGTTGTTTTGTCCCAGGTCATCATGGGGCAGTATGCTTGCTATAGCCACCCCCTTTTTTGTGGGTTGGCTGTTGTTGCGTTTCCGCAACTACGCCTTGAAAGGTGTCATTTCGTTTCGCCGTTCGTTCGCTTTCAGCGCCCTCACTTTTTTCTACGCCTCAATGATTTTCGCATTGGCGCAGTACGTCTATTTTCGTTTTCTTGACCATGGCGTTTTTATGTCGCAATTGATCACCAACGTGAAAATTCTCGAAGATATCTATAAACAACAAGGCGTGTCGGTTGCGGAACTCAACAACGGACTGACGATCATGGGGCAGATGTCCCCCATCCAATTAGCGCTGATGTTCATGATGCAAAATATATTAATCGGCGTGGTATTGAGTGTGCCAGTAGCCCTTATATGCAAAAAAAAACATTGATATAGTATGGACATATCTGTAGTAGTACCCCTGTTTAACGAAGAAGAGTCATTGCCCGAGTTGCACGCCTGGATAAAGCGCGTCATGACGGACAATCATTTCACATACGAGATTATTTTTGTCAACGATGGTTCGACCGACCGCTCTTGGCAGGTTATAGAGCAGCTGTCGGCTCAGGAACCAAATGTGAAAGGCATCAAGTTCCGTCGTAATTACGGCAAAAGTCCTGCGCTTTATTGCGGTTTCGAGAAGGCCAGCGGTGATGTGGTCATTACCATGGATGCCGACTTGCAGGATTCGCCCGACGAGATCCCAGGGCTCTACAAGATGATTACCGAGGAACACTATGATTTGGTATCAGGTTATAAGCAGAAACGCTACGACCCGCTCACCAAGACGCTTCCCACCAAGTTGTTCAACGCCACGGCCCGCAAGATATCGGGTATTCACAATCTGCACGATTTCAATTGCGGCCTGAAGGCTTACCGCCGAGAGGTTGTGAAAAATATTGAGGTATATGGCGAAATGCACCGTTACATACCCTATCTGGCCAAGAACGCCGGTTTTAGCAAGATTGGCGAGAAGGTGGTGCATCATCAAGCACGGAAATTCGGAAAGTCGAAGTTTGGCATCAACCGTTTCTTCAATGGTTATCTCGATTTGATGACTCTTTGGTTCCTTACCAACTTTGGCAAGAAGCCCATGCATTTCTTTGGTTTTCTTGGCAGCATCATGTTTTTCATCAGTTTTCTTGCACTCGTCCTCATGGGTGTGGGCAAGATGATCGACTTGAGCCATCATATTTATGGGCCGCTGGCCGATTCGGCATGGTTCTTCGTTTTTCTCGTAGGCATGATTCTGGGCATGCAGTTGTTTCTTGCAGGTTTCCTAGGCGATCTCATCAGCCGCCAAGGTCCTAATCGGAACGATTACCAAATAGAGAAAACCATCTGACCGACATTCATAGAAATTGCCAGCCATGCACAACAATCGCACGCATAAGAAATCTGACTATGAATGGCCATTGAAAGTCCGACACGCGTTAGTCGTTGTGGTCATCGGATTAGTCGTTACGGCTTGCTCCTCAGTCGATTGCCCGCTCAACAACACTGTTTATGCCAACTATAAGCTGATGGGCACCGTAACCACATTGACCGACACCCTAACCATATCGACCGCGCGTGCCGATGGTACCGACTCCGTACTTATCAACCAACAGGTCAATACCGATAGTTTCTCTCTACCCATGAGCTATGGCCATGACGTCGATGAGCTTTACCTGAAGGCCAACTCGATCATCGACACCATTTGGGTAGAGAAGACCAATAGCCCTCACTTTGAGTCGGTCGATTGTGGAGTGGCCTACTTCCATACGCTTAAAAGCGTGCGTTATACGCGAAACGTTATCGACTCTATCGTCATCAATCATCATGAGGTTAATTATGATGCCACACACAAGCATTTCTACGTTTATTTCAAGGAGTATCGTTTTTAGCCTATTCCTAGTCGTTACGACCCTCACAGTGCAGGCGCAATCCTCGCGTAGCAAGGCTGCGATGGAAAAAATGCGTCTTAAGCAGATAGACGATTCCATACCATTGTTCCGCGGAGTTCAGCTCATGGTCGACATCGTTGGCCCTATACAGAAGGCCGTTTCTTCCTACGGCCAGTATGAGGCTGGTTTGCGCCTGAATTTAAAGGATAAATGGTTCCCGGTGTTGGAAGCAGGATATGGAAAAGCCGACAACACCGACGATGCAACACATACAAGTTACAGCACGGCTGCGCCCTACGGCAAGTTGGGTATAGATTTCAATATGCTGAAAAACAAACATGATGACTACCGGGTGTATCTCGGTGTGCGTTATGCTTGCACCTATTTTAAATGCGACATCGACCATCCCGACGTCACTGATCCTGTTTGGGGCGATGAGATTAAATATTCGGCACATGGCGTTAAGGCAAACTGTCATTGGATGGAGTTTCTCGCAGGTGTTGACGCTAAGATTGCGGGGCCGTTGCGACTTGGATGGACGGCTCGCTACCGCCGCCGCGTACATTATGACAATGGCGAAATGGGCAATGTGTGGTATGTGCCTGGCTACGGCAAGCAAGGCGCATCGCGTATCAGCGGAACGTTCAATGTCATTTACGAATTTTGATATCAATGAGCACGAAACGTAAAACCATTTGGCAGATAACCTTCCTCATTCTACTTGTCATCGGTACAGTGATAATCGTAAGGCAACAGCAAAATATGCCTTTCCGCAAAAATGAGGGTTTTATTTTTGGCACTGTTTATCATGTAACATATCAGTGGGACGAGGACTTGCAGCAAGGCATTGAAACTGAAATGAAAAAAGTAGACGATGCTCTGTCTGTGTTCAATAAACACTCGGTCATATCACACGTTAATCGCAATGAGCCGATAGCACTCAACGATATGTTCTGCTCCGTGTTCAAATTGGCGCAATCCGTATCCAAAGAAACTGATGGCGCATTCGATATTACCGTCGCACCGCTTGTAAATGAGTGGGGATTTGGCTTCAAAAAAGGCGTTGCACCAACGCCCGAAGTTATCGACTCGCTACGGAATCTTGTGGGATACACCAAAGTGTCGCTGACCAACGGACGCATCATCAAACGCAATCCTAACATCATGATCGATTGCTCGGCCATTGCCAAGGGGTATGGAGCAGATGTGGTAGCACAATACCTGAAACGTAAAGGTGTGCAAAATTTTATAATCGAAATAGGTGGCGAAGTCGTAACTTGTGGCGTGAATAGTCAACGTATGCCATGGAAAATTGGGGTTACTAAACCAGTCGATGACTCGACGCAGACCAATAGAGAAATACAGACCGTGCTTAATGTCACCGATAAGGCAATGGCAACCAGTGGCAACTACCGGAATTTTTATTATAACGGAGGTAAAAAATACGCTCATACCATTGACCCCAAAACCGGGTATCCTGTGCAACACAATATTTTGTCGGCTACGGTGATTGCCGATAATTGTGCTGAAGCCGATGCTTATGCTACATCATTCATGGTTATGGGATTAGAAAAAGCACAGAAAATACTTAAAAAACATCCCGACTTATTGGTCTATTTCATTTATGCCGACAAACAAGGTAATAATAGAGTGTGGTTTTCTCCTTCCATGAAAAGTAAAATATTGAACAACGAATAACCCGACCTTGAAATGCTACAGCTCGGATTGTACGATAAACTCTTGATGATTCCGTTATTCACTGGAATGAGCAAGAAGGAACTGGAGCAAATCGTGGAAAAGACTAAATTTCTTTTCCGAAAAGTCGAAAAGGGAAATTATGTTGCTCGTGAAGGTGATATTTGTGCACGGCTTGTTTTTCAGCTGGATGGCTGCTTGCTTGTTGAGACACATTCTGCTGACCATAGCTACTCGGTAGCTGAAGAACAGACAGGATGCCATATCCTCCAGCCTGAATGTGCATTTGGCCTTCGACAACGGTTTGTTCATAGCTATCAAGCACTAACGGCCTGTAATCTTATCAGCATTGATAAGAGTGAAACGTTGCGGTTAGCTTCAGATTCGCTTATATTCAGATTAAACCTTATTAATATATTGTCTACTTCCTTGCAGAAAGAACGTAGCAAAACATGGCGGCAAGCACCCCGCTCTTTAGAGGGTCGCATCGTCCGATTCTTCGTCGATCACAGCATTCATCCTACAGGAAGAAAGATCTTTAAACTCAAAATGGAACGCTTGGCCGATGAACTCAATGAAAGTAGGCTGAATGTTTCGCGATGTTTGAATGCAATGCAGCGCAGAGGATGGCTCCGATTAAATCGTGGATTGATAGATGTAGCTGCCTTGGAACATTTAACTTAAAACAGTGTTTATCAAAGAATAGGATAATACGTTATGAGGGATTCTTAGTTACACATAGCGACAAACAATCCTGTAATACGTGGATTAAACGATCAAAAGTCTTGATGTAAATCAAAAAAGTGCGGTTTTCTGCATTAAATAATACATATGACGAAGAATTAGTTTAAATGACAAGGCTTTGTTCAGAATAAATGTATTAATTTTGCGTAGAGAAAGTTAGTAATCAGTTAGTTATTATACTGAGGGAATTAAAATTTACGTAATTATGACAGAGAAGAAAACTACAACAAAAACCGCCGTTGCAAAGACCGCTGCTCCCAAGAAGACAGCCACTAAGAAGACAACCAAGAAAGCAGTGTTGTTTGTTGATGCAGACAATGCTGGCTTCCGCGCTGGTGATGTTTACAATGCATTGGATGCTGCTGGCGAGGCTCAAAGCGTCGAAGAGCTTGCAAAGAACACAGGTAAGACAGAGACTGAAATCTTGCTGGGCATCGGCTGGTTGCTTAAGGAAGGTAAAGTGAAAGGTGCTGAAGGCAAGGTCGTTCTTGCCTAAGGTTAAATAACTATTAAGAGCCGTAGCTCATGCGTATGAGTTACGGCTTTTTTTCATGAAAGAAGAAATACTGAAGATACTTGCAGAAGCCGGTCATGGAGGATTGCGTGTTCGCAAAATAACACTTCATGTCTACAACTCCCAAAATAGCCTTTTCAAAAAGGCTGATTTGGATGAGGTTAAGAAATGTGTGCTAACATTTCTTCAACAAAACAGCCGTAATAAAAACGATATTTTAGACCATCCTGCATGGGGCGTTTACCGCTTGAACCCTAAGAGCAAACAGGCAAAAGCCATAAAAATGTCGTTTCAGAATAATAATGACATTGTCTCGGTTTCAGATCCACCAAAACCGAAAAGCTCAATCGAGCTTACGCTTTTTGATGATTTTATCTAAGGCGTTATCCTTTTCACATTTTTCGTCTTGGTAAAATCCCGTTTCTTGTTGGCTATATGGGCGATTTCCAAGATGAAAAAGCTATGAAACTTTAAGGCGGTCAGTAAATGCGTATGTCAGTAATGATTTGTGAGCCAGCTGCTTGGTTTAGCTTTTGAACGAGCTTGGTGCGCATCATGCTCAAGTCTTGGCGCAGGGCTGGATTAACAATCTTTACATACAGTATTTGATTCTGTATGAATTTTTCCTGCGTGTATTGTGCTACAGACGGCCCGACGACCCTATCCCAAGCATTGATGAGATGCGTTTGCAATAACGGAGTTTCCAACCCTTGAGCCCGTAGGTATTCTGTCAACACACTCCCAATGTTTTTTACTTCTTTTCTGAACATGTTGCTTGTTGTGGTTTTAACGCATGTTTACATGAAATCCACTCATGATCAAGTCGTATAATATGCGGATTGGTTTCTGTACATATAGGGTTTTGTACAACCTGTTAGGGCGTATTTCAAACAGTTTGCATTGCATTGACATATAAATGTTTAGCCTACTGTTTGGGATGCATTTACAATTCTGCGATCTCACCATTTTCAACTTGATAGATGCGGTAGTCTTTTCCGTTTTTCCGCAATATTTCGTCTAAATGATCACGATTGGTATCCGTGATGAAGATCTGCCCATATTTACCTCCCGACACTAAATTGATTATATTTTCCACGCGCCTTGCGTCTAGTTTGTCGAATATGTCATCGAGAAGTAATAAGGGTGTGGTTTTAGACGATGTGCGTCGCAGGAAATCAAATTGAGCCAGTTTTAACGCCATGACATAGGTTTTGATTTGGCCTTGACTGGCTTCCCGTTTCATAGGGTATCCGCTCACCAGCATTTCCAAATCGTCGCGGTGGATGCCGTGCAGACTATATCCCACGGCTCTGTCTTTTATCCTGTCGCGCTGAATTACGCTTAGTAGGTCGCCTCGTTGGCCGTGTGATACATAGCGTAATGATACCTTTTCCTTTTCGCCTGATATCGTTTGATAGATGCTTTGGAACACGGGGGCAAATTCTTCCACGAAAGCGTTGCGTTTTTCGTACACGATTTGCCCCTTGTTGGCCATCTCTTTTTCCCAAATCTCCATAAGTGTTTGGTCGGGTTCTTGTTCCATTTTTAAAAGCGTGTTGCGTTGCGCCAATGCTTTGTTGTATTCATTAAGTGCATCGAGATAACGCTTGTCGTACTGCGAGATGACTATGTCCATCAACTTGCGGCGTTCTTCACCTCCGCCGTCCACCAGTAATGTGTCGTGTGGTGAGACGAATATCAGTGGTATTAGGCCGATGTGGTCGGAAAATTTTTTGTAATCTTTTTTGTTTCTTCTGAAATGTTTGCGTGATCCTCGTTTCATCCCAGCATATACAGATTCGGGTTCACCGTCTTCTGTCAGATATTTACCCTCAATAACAAAGAAGTCCAAATCATGCGTGATGACTTGGCTATCGATGTTCGTAAAACTGGAATGGCAAAACGATAGGTAGTATATGGCATCCAAAAGATTGGTTTTCCCTTCTCCGTTATGCCCTATCAGACAATTAACATTGGGCGAGAACGTTAAGTTTGCCGCACGTATATTCTTATAATTAATGATGGATATTTGGCTAAGAATCATTGCTGGTTGCTATGTGTGGTGGTGCAGTGGTTCTGTTTTTCAGAACCACTTGTTGATGCAAAGTTACGAGTTTCGGACATTAAAAACGAAAAAAGAGTAGATATAATTTCAATATCTAAGATAAAAGTGGTAATTTTGCGACTAATTACCGAATATAATAAAACAATAAAATAATGGCAAACAAAAACGAAAATGCAACATTCGATGCTGCAGGAAAGTCAGAAGTGTTTTTCGCTAAGCACCGTAATGTCATCTTGGCGGTTATTGCTGCAATCATTTTGATTGTTGCGGGCTGGATCTGTTACAATACATTTGTTGGCGGTCCACGTGAGGATAAGGCAAGTACGGCTTTGGCTCGCGGTCAAGAGTATTTCAATGCGGAGCAGTTCGACAAGGCTCTTAATGGCGATGGCGCCGGTTATGCGGGCTTTGTAAAGATAGCCAGTGACTATGGCAACACCGATGCCGGTAATCTGGCAAACCTTTACGCCGGTCTCTGCTACTACCAAATGGGTAAAGCCAAAGAGGCAGTGAAATACCTTGAGAATTATTCACCATCTGGCGATGCTATGGTTAGCCCGGCTGCAGTGGCCGCTTTGGGAAATGCTTACGCTGCCGCAGGTCAGGTGGATAAGGCTGTGAGCAAATTGCAAGAAGCTGCATCCAGGGCTGACAGCAAATCCAAGGATGGAGCCAACAACAGTCTGTCGCCCACTTTCTTGTTGCAGGCCGGTGAATTGCTGGAATATCAGAAGAAGACCGATGAGGCTCTGAAGATCTATCAAGACATCAAAAAGAAATATGTCAACTCTGCTTTGGTACAGAGCAATGAGATTGACAAATACATTGAGCGCACCACAAAGTAAACGTCATGGCAACCGCCCTTCACCATTTATCTGATTACGATATCAACAAAGTTCCTGACGCAAGCAACATGTGTTTTGGCATTGTGGTTGCCGAATGGAACAACGAGATAACAGGCGCATTGCTTGACGGGGCTGTCAAGACCTTAGAGAAGCATGGTGCGTTGCAGGAGAATATTCACATCAAGTCAGTTCCAGGCAGTTTTGAACTGATATATGGCGCACAGCAGATGTGCAAAGATGATGGTTTTGATGCTGTGATTATCCTCGGAAGTGTTATTCGTGGAGAGACTCCACATTTCGACTATATTTGTCAGGGAGTTACTTACGGCATAGCGCATCTCAATGCAGTGCAGAACATACCAGTTATTTATGGTCTTCTTACCACCAACGATTTGCAGCAGGCTAAAGACCGTAGCGGAGGCAAGTTGGGCAACAAAGGTGATGAGTGCGCTATTGATGCTATAAAAATGGCAAAGTTTTAGAAACATAGATGAAACGGTGACCGCATGAATGAATAGTTCGTAAGCAGTCACCGTTTTTGTATATACAATCATGAAATTATACGATTTAATACAAGCATACGATTTTGACGAGATAATGCCGGAGATTATCAATATGTTCCCCGGCACTGCAAAATATCGTGAACCATTGAAGAAAGCATACGATATTCTGACCCAGCTTCGTCCTGTTCCGTCCAAGAAATCAATACGATATAAGCTCATCCAGACAGGTAAACACAACGAGTCGTATATGGGCGCAGAAGATTCCGATTTCAAATGCACATGGGAAATGTGTTTGGGTAAGGATGTATCGCGCGAACGTGGCGTTGATTTGAATGATGCGGAGGTGTTGGCCAACTGCTTGGTTAACATCTGTTTCACGGGCATACATCCAAAATCATTTGATTCAGCTTATGCCGAATTGACGCGGCCGGAACGCTAACGATGTAGTTTGGGCTAAAGAGATTGGACTCAAAAACGGATGCGGGCAGAAAAAGAAGACAATTCTTTCTGCCCGCATCCGTTTTTATAATTGGCTATAGCGGTATGAAGGAGCGGTACGCCTCTTTCCCTTTTTCGTTCGGTAGTTGTGCTGCGGTTTTGCGATAACTGTCCTATTGCAGTGCGATAAGTGGTTTATCGCGTTATGATAAGTGTCGTTTCGCATCGCGTTTCAGTATATATCGCATCCCAATAGATACCCAACCGCAAAGCGTCGTTTTCGTATAGAGGTTTTGTGAAAGTGTGCGAGCTATTCTTCTTCGGTTTCCGGTTCGGCACGCATGGAGTTGACGTCGGCTTTAGTGTCTTTTTCAATCGAATAGTTTCCAAAGTTATCCACCTTGACGATGAGTGGCATGTATTCGTCGCTGGCTTTGTCGGGACTGCCCACGCTGGCTCCGAACAGCAGTAGGTTTCCCTTCGTCTTTTCGAATGCTATACCTAATAAAGCACCGTTTTCGTAATAACTGTTGTCCACATTGTTTTTAAAATCACTCTTGAAAAATTTGTGATTGAAGAAAACGGAGCCGTCGGACCTTGTGACTTTTACATTTATGCTATTGTCATAATATCGTTTCACGCCATCTGTAGCGAGCGGCAACGAGTCGATGGCGCAACGTTTTGTTTCAATGGTATATCTGTTTCCCATCCAGCTGATTGTTGTCGACAACGCATTGTCGCCCATTTTCTGTGGTCGTTCCGCTATCGCGGTTTTGGGTTTTTTTATGATGATGACTTGCGGCGTTTTCTTTTTGGAACAAGCAGCGATTGTTGCCAAAACGGCGGATATGATGAAAAGCGACAGAATGTTCTTCATTTACGCGATGGTTTTAGTTGTTGCAAAGTTAAACAATTTATGCTAAAAACCATGCGTTTTCATCTAAAACAATGAATAGTTGGTTTTCGAACGTTTATGCCCCTGTTTATTTAAATAGGTGTAGCATGCACCGTTTTTATGCGGTTTCAAAAAGATGTCTTTATGACATTGCTACCGGTCGTTGGCTTAAGCTTCTCGTTTTGTAAAGTCGGAATGATCATTTTCGAAATGTCGACGTTCTATAAACATTTTTGCTTGAGCGATACATAACCTTATGATAATCAAATATAAGATGGCAAAAGGCTCAAGTTCAAGTGCTGATTTTTGTAGCAAAACAGTCATTAAATTATGTAAACTCATGTAAAATATGTGTGGCATTTGGTGCGAAACTCTGCAGAATTTGATTACCTTTGCAATACATGAGTTTGCCCAAAACGGCAGATTTTCAAACGCAAAAACTAATTGAAGTTGTCCATTTTGGAAAACTTTTCCAGAATGAAAATCAAAAAAGTTATCCAAAACGAGAAACATTTAACGTAAGAGATATTATATAAAGTCATGGAAATCAAGAACTTTTCTATCACCAAGCGCGATGGGTCGAAAGATAGTTTCTCTCTCGACAAAATCATGAACGCAGTTCTTAAAGCTTTTAATGCTTGTGCTGAGCCTATCGATTTGGGTTCGGTGTCGAAGATACTCAGTCATCTTGACATACAGGATGGAGTTCGTGTAGAGGATATCCAAAACCAGGTTGAGGTGTCGTTGATGAAGGAAGGTTATTACAAGGTTGCAAAGTCATTTATCCTTTATCGTCAGGAGCATCAAGAAGATAGAGAGACTTTGGACAAGCTGAAATTCCTGTCCGACTATATGGAGGCAGAAAATGCAGCAACTGGCTCCAAATTTGACGCCAATGCCAATGTGGAACACAAAAACATAGCCACATTGGTAGGCGAGCTTCCAAAGTCCAGTTTCATTCGCCTGAACAGACGTCTGCTTACAGAGCGCATAAAGAAGATGTATGGGAAAGAGCTGGCAAATGAGTATCTCGATAAACTGTCACACCATTTTATATATAAGAACGACGAGACGAACCTTGCCAATTATTGTGCGTCGATCACCATGTATCCCTGGCTTATTGGCGGTACGATGAGCATCGGCGGCAATTCAACGGCACCTACCAATCTTAAGTCGTTCTGTGGCGGTTTCATTAATATGGTGTTCATGGTCAGTTCCATGCTCGCGGGGGCATGCGCCACACCCGAGTTCTTGATGTATATGAACTACTTTGTCGAGAAAGAGTATGGAAAGGACTACTACAAACGCGCCAATGAAGTGGTGGATCTCAGCATGAAGAAGCGCACGCTCGACAAGATAATTACCGACTGTTTCGAGCAGATTGTCTATTCGCTCAACCAGCCTACCGGTGCCCGCAACTATCAAGCCGTGTTCTGGAATATCAGCTATTATGACCGCTACTATTTCGAATCACTCTTTGGCAATTTCTTCTTTCCCGACGGATCGCAACCCAATTGGGAAGGCGTGGATTGGCTGCAGAAACGTTTCATGAAATGGTTCAATCAGGAGCGCAATAAGGCCGTGCTAACTTTCCCGGTCGAAACGATGGCCATGCTTACCGAGAATGGCGACTGCAAGGACAAAGAATGGGCCGATTACGCTGCAGAGATGTATGCCGAAGGACACAGCTTCTTCACATACCTTTCTGACAATGCCGACTCGTTGTCGAGCTGTTGCCGTCTCCGTAATGAGATACAGGACAACGGATTCAGTTACACCCTGGGTGCCGGAGGCGTCTCAACAGGCTCAAAGAGCGTGCTGACCATCAACCTCAACCGTTGCGTGCAATATGCAGTCAACCACAACAAAGACTATAAGGAGTATTTGGCATACATCATTGATTTGTGCCATAAGGTGCAGTTGGCTTACAACGAGAACCTCAAGGAACTCCAGAAACACGGCATGTTGCCTCTTTTCGACGCTGGATACATCAATATCAACCGCCAGTATCTCACTATAGGTATTAACGGATTGGTGGAAGCTGCCGAATTCATGGGACTCAACATCACACCGAATGACGATTATCTTCATTTTGTACAAAGTATCCTCTCGCTCGTGGAGAAATACAACAAGCAGTACCGTTCAAAAGAGGTGATGTTCAACTGCGAGATGATTCCGGCAGAGAACGTAGGTGTAAAGCACGCAAAATGGGATCGTGAAGACGGATATTTCGTTCCACGCGATTGCTACAACAGCTATTTTTATGTGGTCGAAGACGACTCGTTGTCTATCATCGACAAGTTCAAGTTGCATGGAGCTCCCTATATTGAGCACCTCACGGGCGGTTCGGCTCTCCACATGAATTTGGAAGAACACCTGTCGCAGGCCCAGTATCGACAGCTCTTCCGCGTTGCGGCAAAGGAGGGATGCAACTATTTTACATACAACATCCCCAACACGGTCTGCAACGAGTGCGGGCACATCGACAAGCGGTATCTTAAGGAATGTCCAGTGTGCCACTCGGACAATGTAGACTATTTGACACGCATCATCGGTTATCTGAAACGTGTTTCCAATTTCTCCAAAGCACGCCAGAAAGAGGCTGGCCGCAGATATTATGCAGGTGTAGACCGTCTTCCGCAAACATCGAAGATTACACTTGGCGCAAAGACCGAGGCGGAAAACAAGTAACCGGCACAGCTGTCATTTCAAAACAAAATGATAAAGTATGTGAATACCGAGGTGGTCTTTCAGGAAATACCTGACGAGACCACCCTCGCCATTAATATATCGGGGTGCCCTTGCCGTTGTCCGGGTTGTCATAGCAGTTACTTGTGGGACGATATCGGCGAACCATTGTCTACCGACGTGCTTGAGCATTTCATCCAGTCGAACGATGGAATGATAACGTGCGTCAGTTTCATGGGGGGCGATGCCGAGCCGGCAGAAGTCAATCGGTTGGCCAAATGGATGCACACTGCACATCCGGAGATAAAGACAGCATGGTATAGTGGGCGCATTCGTTTGTCGCGCGACATTGAAAAGTGCAATTTCGACTTCATAAAGTTAGGGCCGTATATACGTCATTTAGGTGCCCTCAAGTCACCTACCACCAATCAGCGCTTGCTCAAACGCGTTGGCGCAGATGAGTTTGAAGACATAACAAACAGATTTTGGAAAAAATGAGGATGGTCGGTTGGCCATCCTTTTTTGTTGTTCCGCAAAATGCGTTTAGCTTTTCTGCAAGGCGCGTTTAGTTGTTCTGCAAAGTGCGTTCAGTTGTTCCGCAAAGTGCGTTTAGCTGTTCCGCAGAGCGTGCGTACAGCCAACGAATCAATGAAAAATAAAAAAGCGATGGCCTTCACAGGCAATCGCTCCAAATCTTCAATAGGTATTAGTTTCCTTTTAAGGTAAAAAGATTGTTTTCAGGATAACATCTGCAAAGATAGCACAATATTTTAACAATCCAAATTTTTTGCGAACTTTTCTTAAAAAACATTCATTTGGCAGACTTTTTTTCATAATTTTGCCACAGAATCACTTGTAACTAACTCTCATGAGCCTATGAAATTTGTTTATGCCACCCTCACTTTACTTACGGCTGCAAGCTCGGCCCTAGCTCAGGTACGCAGTGAGCAAACACTAAGTACATGGCAATTCTCGCGCGATAGCATACATTGGCAACCAGTCAGCGTGCCCCACGATTGGGCCATCAGCGGTCCGTTTGACAAGCAGTGGGACTTGCAGACGGTGGCCATTGAGCAGAATGGCGAGAAGGATAAATCAGAAAAGTCGGGTCGGTCGGGATCGCTTCCCTGGATCGGTAAGGGTTATTATGTTACGTCGTTGACCATTGATGATTTAGCTGGAAAATGCGCCACGCTCGAATTTGATGGTGCCATGTCTGCCCCAATCATTTACATCAATGGCCGCAAAGCAGGCGGCTGGGCGTATGGCTACACGCCGTTCAGGGTGGATGCCACACCATTTCTTCACTCGGGAAGCAACACCATTGCCGTGAGTCTATATAATCAGCCGGAAAGTAACCGATGGTATCCTGGTGCCGGATTGTATCGCCCGGTGAAGTTAGTCGTAGCTCCGAAGATATCGCTTGACGCTTGGCAAACATTCTTATACACCGCAAAAGCCGATAGTGTGTCGGCTTCTTTGTCGTTCGACACCCAATTAGAGGGGTGGCAAGACCAATCAGGTCTGGCGGTAGAGGTAGCACTTCTCAACCCCAAAGGTTGGGTGGAGAAAGCCGCCCATGCTCAGGTGGGCGATGGTGGGAAGGTTCACATGGACTTGGTTGTAGGAAAACCGCGTCTATGGTCGCCCGAAACGCCCAGTCTTTATGATGTGGTGGTTACGCTAAGCCACAATGGTCGCACTGTCGACGAACTGCACATGAAGACTGGCATACGCACCATTGCTGTCAGCAAAGAGCGGGGCTTCGTTCTCAATGGCCAGCCCCGAAAGTTCAAGGGCGTTTGTCTGCACCACGATTTAGGTCCTTTGGGCGCTGCGCTCAATAAGGCGGCTCTTGTTCGTCAGGTAAAGGCTTTGAAGGATATGGGAGCCGATGCCATTCGTACCTCTCATAATTTGCCCTCGCAGATGCAGATGGAAGTCTACGACTCGTTAGGCATGATGGTTATGGCCGAGAGCTTCGACATGTGGATTTATCCCAAATGCAAGAATGGTTATGCACAATATTTCAACGAGTGGAGTGAGCGTGATATCACCCATCTTGTCCTCTCCAACCGCAATCATCCCAGTCTGGTGATGTATTCCATCGGCAACGAGATACCCGAACAGGGCAGCAGGCAAGGTCTCGAAAACGCTGAGCGTCTGCAGAACCTATGCCATCAGCTCGACTCTACACGCCCAGTTACGCAGGGTATGGATCGGGTGGATGCCGCCTTGAAGTCGGGCGTTGCCCAGCTGATGGACATTCCAGGGTTCAATTATCGTGTTCAGCGTTACGACGACTGTATTTCACAGCTCCCACAAGGTTTTCTTTTAGGCTCCGAAACAGCATCGACGGTCAGTTCGCGCGGTGTCTATAAGTTTCCTGTAGAATTTAAGGTGGCCTCGAACGAGGGCGACGGACAAGTGTCGGGCTACGACACGGAGTGGTGCTCGTGGAGTAACCTCCCGGAGTTAGACTTCATGATGAATGACGACCGTCCCTATACCATAGGTCAATTTGTGTGGACGGGTTACGACTATTTGGGCGAACCGACTCCTTATGACACCTATTGGCCCAGTCGTAGCAGTTATTTTGGCATACTCGATTTGGCGGGCTTGCCCAAGGATCGCTATTATCTTTATCGGTCGGTATGGAACACCCGGTCGCATACGCTTCATGTATTGCCTCATTGGACGTGGCCAGGGCGCGAGGGATTAGTGACGCCGGTTTTTGTCTACACCGATTATCCGGAAGCCGAACTTTTCATTAACGGTAAGTCGCAGGGGCGCCGCAAGAAGGTAGTAGCTTCGAGCTCCGACGATCATGGCGTTTCTACGCCTGCTCTTTCCGTCGAGCGAGCCAAGCGCTATCGCCTTATGTGGAATGACGTGCGTTATGAACCGGGCGAAGTGCGGGTTGTGGCCTATGATGCAAATGGAAATCGGGCAGCTGAGCAGACCGTCAGAACAGCTGGAAAGGCAACCGCTATCAAGTTGGAAGCCGACCGCACTACGCTGCATGCCGACGGCAATGACTTGAGTTATATAACCGTGAGTCTTGTTGACGACAAAGGCACAGAGTTGTCCGCAGCCACCGATGCCATTGATGTGGAGGTGACTGGCGCAGGCCAGTTCAAGGCCATTTGCAACGGTGATGCCACGTCTCTCGAATCATTCGTGCAACCCCACATGCACCTGTTTAGCGGAAAACTGGTGATAACGGTGCAGTCGGGAAATGCCGCTGGCGATATTCATGTAACAGTGAAGGACAATAAAGCCAAGTTGCAAAACACAATCACGCTTAGCGCAAAGTGATGCGGTGCTTATTCCATCCGTTGAGAAATCGCTGACGGGAACATACTCAAAAAGGGTTGTGCGGCCACGATGGAAGTTCGCATCGACGGCAACATAATATGTGAATTGCCGTATGAGGAATTGCCGTATGAGAAACCGCCCGCGCAGTAGTGCGTATGATTGGTAAATATAAAAGTAGGAGGCAAACGCTTATATCCATTAGCGTTTACCTCCTACTCAGTTGACATAAGTCAGTTTGCATGACCTATGTCAGGATGTCAGGTGCTTGTTACACGATGCCTTGTGCCATGATGGCTTTTGCCACTTTGAGGAAACCGGCAACGTTTGCCCCCTTCACATAGTTGATATAACCGTCGGGTTGTGTGCCATACTTTACGCATTCGTCGTGAATTTCGTTCATGATGCTGTGTAGTTTGGCATCGACCTCCTCGCGTGTCCATTTCAAGCGTTCGGAGTTTTGTGTCATCTCCAAGCCCGATACGGCTACGCCGCCTGCGTTGCTGGCCTTACCTGGGCAATAGAGAATTTTGGCATCCTGAAACACTTTGATGGCTTCTGGGGTTGACGGCATGTTGGCACCCTCGCTCACGGCAATGACTCCGTTTTTCACCAAAGCCTCAGCTGCCTCACCGTTGATTTCGTTTTGCGTGGCGCATGGGGTTGCAATGTCAGCCTTCTCGAACCAAGGCTTGGCTCCTGCCACATATTTCGCATTCGGATACTCTTCCACGTACTCCTTGATGCGTCCGCGCTCCACGTTCTTCAGCTCCATGATATAAGCCAGTTTCTCTTCGTCGATGCCGTCGGGGTCGTAGATGTAACCATCCGAATCGGAACAGGTCAGCGGTTTGGCACCCAGTTCCAAAAGCTTCTCCAGCGTGTACTGGGCAACATTACCAGCTCCCGAAACCAAGACAGTCTTGCCCTTGAGGCCAATGCCGCGCGTCTTCAGCATGTTTTCCAGGAAATAGACGTTGCCATAGCCGGTGGCCTCGGGCCGGATCAGCGAACCGCCAAATTCCTGTCCCTTGCCAGTCAGGATGCCCACAAACTGGTGGGTAAGGGCTTTGTATTGTCCGAACATGTAGCCTACCTCGCGGCCGCCTACACCGATATCGCCTGCCGGCACGTCGCAGTCGGGACCGATATAGTGCCACAATTCCTTCATGAACGCATGGCAGAAGCGCATCACCTCAGCGTTCGACTTGCCTCGGGGCGAAAAATCGGAACCGCCCTTTGCGCCACCCATTGGCAGAGTAGTCAGCGAATTCTTGAACGTCTGCTCGAATGCCAGGAACTTCAGAATGCTTTCGTTGACAGAAGCGTGGAAACGCAAGCCGCCCTTGTAAGGGCCGATGGCGTTGCAGTGCTGCACGCGGTAGCCGTTGTTTGTCTGTACGTTGCCTTTGTCGTCAATCCAGTTCACACGGAACTTGATGATGCGGTCGGGGATGCACAGGCGCTCGATAAGGTTCTCGCGGTCAAACTCGGGGTGCTTGTTGTACTCCTCCTCGATGGTGCCCAAAACCTGACTTACGGCCTGAATATACTCGGGCTGGCCAGGATAAAGCTGCTGCAATTTGTCTACTACTTCGGTTGCTTTCATAATTTTTATTATTGGTTGTTCTTGTGTATTTGCCTTTGCGCATGACTATGGCGTTGTGACCGCTGTCAGAAAAGATTATTTTTCAATATTTTCTTTTCGATGGCAAAGTTATGGAAAAGATTGCAGATTACAAACAAAACGTTATTGTTTTTTGTTAAAAACATACGAAATTGTAACTTTATGACTTTTTTTACACATCAAATTGTGTGCGATAACATGCGTTGTGAAGTTTGCACCTTTAATATAAATATCAGTCCCGGCTTGAGAGAGGGGCGGCCATCAAACAAACACGGTTGTGAGCCGACTTAAGATGCTGTAGGAAAAGTGTTGTGAATATTCTGAAAAAAAACGTTCCTCTGCGCTCCTCGTTCCAGCGTACCGACATGCTGTTTCGGTACCCGCCACAAGCTGCCGATACATAAAAACGCGCGTACTTGTTGTCGTTTGCCTTGCGGTTGATACCGTTTCGCAGTGCGGTTAAGCATTGCAGGATGCGCCATTCAGCAAGATTCGTTTTGCGATAGACGGTCTTTCGTCCTCCGACGGAGTACCTTTGGCAAGCATGGATATTGCGACTGAGAGCAAGTATAATGCCTAAATATCGTATCCGTCAGATTGTCAGGCAATTAGGGAAAATCCACAAGTGTGCCTGTTTTTGCCGCAGAAAGATTGACGCGTCAAGTTTTTCAGTACGCGAAAAGTTTTTGTCAATATTTATTCTTGTTGCACCGCAGCTGTCCCGGCCTGTGAATAACTCGGCTGGATTTGTATTATTTCCAACTTTGTTTGAATATCCGGAAATATTTGAGTATATTTGCACGAGTTATGAATAGAAATGTAACGGAAGAGACATTCGACAGCCATCAAGCGGCCTACGACCGCCTGGTGGCATGCGGCTTGCGCCCGTCGGCGCAACGCGTGGCAATTATGGCTTATCTGCAGAGCCATCGCACCCATCCTACGGTGGAAGAAGTCTATCAGGGGGTAGTGGCGTCTATACCCACGTTGAGCCGTACCACGGTTTACAATACGCTCCGTCTCTTTTCCGAACACCATGCTGCCCAAATGCTGACTATCGACGATCACCGTGTGTGTTACGACGGCGACATTCGTCCGCATGTGCATTTCTATTGCCGCCAATGTGGCAGAGTGTTTGATGTAATGAGTGAGAATGCCCCTACGTGCGATGAGCGGCTTGTTGTGGAAGGTCATATAGTCGACGAAGTGCAATTGCATTACAAAGGAATATGCAGCGAATGTGCGTCGAATAAAAATTGACTTTCGCAGGCAAAATTGTTGGCTTG
Source organism: Eggerthellaceae bacterium (assembly GCA_963656105.1). Lineage (GTDB taxonomy): Bacteria > Bacteroidota > Bacteroidia > Bacteroidales > Bacteroidaceae > Prevotella. Next base: position 14,023 of record CAVKHW010000016.1, on the reverse strand, counting down.
CGATAATTGTGTAACTCAAGTTTCGGATAACGAATCTATACTTGAATATACGTCCGCTACGGGACACCCGCTAATTGGCAATTCCGAAAGCGGAGTTATGTAATAAGGGTTAAGATATGATGATGTGCTTGTGGAGCCTATCATCAGTTTACCTATTGCTTGCTATTTGCTACGCAACCTTTTAACATCTATTTGCGAAGTGTTTGCGGTTTTATCTGATAAAATGCTTATCTTTGCATCTAAAAGGTTACATTCTGTAAGTCGGGCGTAGGCGTTTCTCGTGTATGTCTTGCAGAAACGGATGATGGGATAGAAGTCCAGGCCTTAAAACTTTTAAATTAAGAATAGTACATGAGCAAGTGTAAAGTATTCATGTCGTTTGTCATGGCGGTGCTCATGACTGCTTGTGGAGGGGAAAACAAGAATGCGGTCTTGTCCTCAACAGATGATTTGGAGGATACGATTCCAGTGCTTGTTATGCAGATACAGAAATGTTCGCGGCTATACTCTTCTGAATACAAGCTGCACAAAATAGTGACTTACGACGACACCATGTCTGTTAAGGGGAAAATACTCAATCAAAACATAAGAATAGACTTGCCTCTTGGAAAACGGAGAATAGCCATTCCTGTAAACGCCAGTGTTAAAGCTTATGTCGACTTCAGCGATTTTTCGGATAAAAATGTAAAAAAACACGGTGATAAGATAGAGATAGTGTTGCCCGATCCCGAAATCGTTCTCACGGCCACCGAGGTGGATCATGAGGGCGTGAGGCAGAAAGTGGCGTTCTTGCGGCGCAATTTTTCTGACGAGGAGATTACCCACATACAGCGGCAGGGTAGGGATGAAATCATCAAGTCGTTGCCCAACTTGGGTATCATAGAGAATGCACGCCAAAGTGCGGCGCGACAACTTATCCCGATTGTTGGGCAAATGGGGTATGGCTCCGACCAAGTGACGGTCACTTTCCGGAAGCGGTTTACGCTCGGCGACATTTCAAGTCTCATTAAGAAAACCGAATGATGAAGTTTCTATCACAGCAAATTCGTATGGCTCTTGTCACCAAAGTGGTGCTATTCGTCGTCTGCCTTACTGCAGTGATGATTGTCATTGGTGTGAGTGTGAGGTCTCTGAAGCAGACCGATATCTCTGTCGGGCACACCGAACGTATCGGAATCACACCTATCCAAGTGTCCCAAATAAAAAGTATTGGGCAATGGGAGTTTCTCTCTATAGCCGATGAGGAGCTGGTAGACACGGTGCGTCATGGTTTTTGGGGCGATTCCGAGTTGTCGCGCATCTATTACGGCACATTGCGATTGGGGATTGACTTGCATGACGCGGACGAGGGGTGGCTGACGATGGATGAAGACACCGTTGTCGTGAACTTGCCTTCCATTCGGTTGCTCGATGACAACTTTCTTGATGAAGCGCGTACCCGGACATTCTATGAAGACGGCAAATGGACTGAGGCTGACAGAGCTGCGCTGACCCGCAAAGCCCACGAGACAATGAAACGGCGTTGCCTGACGGCTGCAAACATACACAATGCGCAACTGAACGCCACGGCGCAATTCCAGAATATGTTGAAGTCTATGGGGTACAAGTACTCGAAAATACGATTTCCAAAATAATTAAACGCAAACGCATGGATACACTGAACACCTTTTTCGCATCGCTCAGCAACCTGTTGTGGGGATGGCCCATGATAGTGCTCTTGTTGGGAACACACGTGTTTCTCACCATACGCCTCCGTTTTCCGCAGCTGAAAATACCCACGGCCATCAAATTGTCGGTGAAACGCGACAAGGATGCCACTGGCGATGTGTCGCAGTTCGGAGCTTTGGCAACGGCTTTGGCAGCCACTATAGGCACTGGTAATATTGTCGGAGTAGCAACCGCCGTGGCGTTGGGCGGGCCGGGTGCCGTGTTGTGGTGCTGGCTGACAGGTGTCTTTGGCATTGCCACCAAATACGCTGAAGGTTTGCTTGCCATCAAATATCGACAGGTGACTCCCGATGGCCGAATGCTGGGGGGACCGATGTATGCCCTTGAGAAAGGGTTGGGCTGGAAGTGGCTGGCTGTGCTTTTTGCGTTGTTTACCGCCTGTGCCTCGTTCGGCATTGGCAACACGGTACAAGCCAATGCCATTTCGACCATTGCCGAAAACACCTACGGCTTGTCACCGATGATAGTGGGGCTTGTCCTCACTCTGCTTGTTGGTGCGGTCATCTTGGGTGGCGTAAAAAGCATAGCGAAAGTATGCGGTCTGCTCGTCCCGTTCATGGCATTGTTCTATACGGTAGGTTGCGTCTATATATTGTTTGTCAATGGCGAGTATGTGTGGCCTGCCATCAAGCTGATTGTCGAGTCGGCCTTCACTCCACAGGCTGCCGGAGGCGGATTTGCCGGCACGTCGGTTATGTTAGCTGCGCGCTATGGCATAGCGCGCGGACTGTTTTCAAACGAGTCGGGACTGGGATCCGCTCCTATTGTGGCAGCGGCAGCACGAACGCGAAACCCTGTACGGCAAGCCTTGGTGTCAAGCACAGGCACCTTTTGGGACACGGTTGTGATTTGTGCGCTCACGGGGGTTGTGGTGGTAAGCAGCGTGTTGGCCTATCCCGACATTTCGTATACCAACGGGGCGGTGCTCACCAAAATGGCGTTTGGAAAGATTCCGTATGTGGGTGCTCCGTTGTTGAGTTTCGGACTTCTCACATTTGCTTTCAGCACCATCTTGGGGTGGAGCTATTACGGAGAACGTGCCGTGGAGTACCTGAAAGGTGAACGCTGGATGAAGGCTTATAGGGTGCTCTACATTATTGCAGTGTATGTGGGCAGTGTGGCCAGCCTTGATGTCGTGTGGAATGTCTCCGACTGCATGAATGCGTTGATGGCCATCCCGAACCTCTTGTCGTTGTTGTTTTTAAATGGCATACTGGTTCATGAAACGCGGAAGTATCTTTGGCGCAACCGCTTGGATCGCGAGATGTAGACGATGCGCATAAAAAAGGGCGTGCCGCAAATGACACGCCCGTATGAGAAAAATCAAGTTATTCTTGTGACGAAACGACTCCGTAACTGCTAAGCCATGCATCGATGATGCGCCGGGCAATGGATAGTTTCGGCGGGATGCGCGGCATCTGGTCGTACCTGAACCATCGGCCTTTGGACAACTCCGATTGTTGCAGATGCACGTTGCCTGAATCGTAGTCGGCCATATAGCCCACCATAAGGCCAGAAGGGTAGGGCCAGGGTTGCGAACCGAAATAGGTGATGTTTTTGATAGTCAATCCTGTTTCTTCCATTACTTCCCGTTGTACGGCTTCCTCAAGCGTTTCGCCTGTCTCGACGAACCCGGCTATCAGTCCGTAGAAATCTGACGCGAAATTGCGTGCGTGTACCAATAGAGCTTCGTCGCCCTTTCGTATGAGTACAATAACTGCTGTTGAAAGCTGAGGCCACACCTCTTTGCCACATTGTGTGCATCGCTTGGATATGTCGGTCGACATCTTCATTGGGGCTCCACATACGCCGCAAAAACGTGTGTTTTGATCCCAGTATAGCAGCTCAGCACATTTGCCGGCCTTGAGGTAGAGGTTTTCCGGCAGATGAAAATAAGATTGGCGCAATGGCATAAATGTCCATCCGTTCCGTTGCAACAGGCTGTCGGTCGGCGCTATGTCCAGCGGATTGTCTACCTGCAATGCCCTTACTTCCGTACCGTCGTCCATAGGGGCGACGCACATTATGTGCGTCCACGCATGCGTGTGAATAGGAACATCCTCGGTGCAGGGGATGATATATGTTCCGTCAGCCTGTTTCTCTAACAGAATGCTGTTTTTGGAGAAAATGAAATAAAGTCTTTTCATTCTTAGTTTTTAATGGAACAATAACTGGCGGTCGCGCTGGGCAGCAGGCAACACCCATTGTTCCGGTACAAAACGCCAGTTGTGGTTGGGTTGAGGATCGAGCTTGCCCAAACGTCTTATTTCCTCCATGAGGTAATGCCTCAAGTCGAATTCCGAACGCCAAACGATGCGGTTGTTCAAGCTGTCTTTTGGAATGCCAGCTCCCAGTGTGAGTAACTCGCCTCCGCCATTGGCCCGATAGCTGTTTACGGCCACCTTGTAATATTGGGTTTCGTTGAATGGCTCGCCGTTGCTCATGCGCAAAATTCTCACTTTCTGACCATTTGGCTTGGTTACATCCACCTCATAGTCGATACCGGCTGCTGAATCGAAATTGAAAGAGAAGTTCTTGAAGCCCAGCCGTTGTTGGTCGCCCAATGTGCGGTCGTCGAGTAGTAGCAAGTGATCATCGGGAGAAGTCATGGTGTTGACCCACAGGTCATAGCTCATCTCCAGTGCTTTGCGGATTTCCGCACCGGTGAGGCGCATGACGAATAACTTGTTCTCATATTTATAAAGGTTGAACATATCGGCCACTCGCACGGATCCTTTGTTGATGGCTACGTCGAACGACACGGGTGCGTTGAAGGCGATGTCAGCCTTGGCGATGTTTAGTTCCAAGTTAAGAATGAGGTCGTTGAAAGCCGAATTGCCGAAATAACAGTCGCGTGTGGAAATTGTGTTTTCGAACGAGCCGATTTCCTGGTCGGCATACTGCTTTACCGTTTCGTTGAAATCGTTGAAGTGGTTGACGAAATCGTTGTCGACAGGCAGCGACGTGATGTCTGTCAATTTACCTGTGCGGTTGGTAACCACCCATTTCCCTTTTCGTTTTACCAGCTGCACATCGGCTTCCGACACCGACATGGCATTGTTGGCCGGGTCGAGACACACCACTTCGTTGCCTGCAACGTTGGTTATGGTTCCGCTGAATCGGGTGTGGTCGTGTCCGTAGAACACTACGTCGAATCCCGGCACTTCTTTGGCGATAGCCAGCGACGCATTTTCCTGATAGTCAGGTGTGGTTATGCCACCTTCCTTGCCCGAATGGAACAGGCCAATGACGACATCGGCTTTTTCCTTCTCCCTAACGACACTTACCCACTTGCGGGCGCAGGCCACCATTTCGTCGAAATGCAGCCCTTTCCACAGGCTTTCGTCGAGCCAGTTGGGAATGGCCGGTGTGAGTAGACCGATTATGGCTATGCGTATGCCGTTTCTTTTAATAATAGTGTAGGGCTTCAGATAGGGATTGCCGGTCTGTGTGTCTATAACGTTGGCTCCAAGCATAGGGCATTTGGTTGCGCTTATCCATTTGTCGTACACCCGATGCCCGGTTTCCACGTCGTGGTTGCCGATTGTTTGCGCGTCGTAGTTCAGATAATTGGTTACACGCGCCGCAATGTTGGGCTGGATGGTGTCAACATAGTTGGAATAATAGCTGACTGGTTGGCCTTGCAGTATGTCGCCGTTGTCGAGCAGTATGAGGTTTTGGCCATATTCACTGCGCAGTTGTTTTACGTATGTAGCAACACGAGCCATAGAACCAGCCTTGGGCTTGCGGTTAATGAAATCGTAGGGAAAAAAGCTGCCATGAACATCGCTTGTCTCTATGAACTTCAGGTCAATGGTTTTCTCGTTGCTAGTCATGGCATCAGCGGTTGTGGGTGCAAAAGCAATAAAGCACCCAGTAAGTAAAGTAAGGAATGTTTTCATTTCTCTCTGACTTTTCTGTCTTGAATAAGTGTAGGCAAAGTTACGAAAAAGCAACGAAACATTTGCAGGAACCAGCGGAAAAAGGTATTTTTGCATGAAAGTAAACGAGTAAATAATGGTAGGCATTCTCGGTCGATGAAGGTTTTTCCTTAGTTATAGGCTGAGATAATAGCTTGTTGCACCTGTGTGAATAAACGAAATGAAGATAATTTCAATATATGGTCGGTTTTCGGTCTGGGTTATGGTCGCTTGTATGGTCATGTCGTTAATGGCGAGTTGTGGTGGAAAAGACGAGCCGGCAGCCGTGAGCCCCAAGAAACCCAAGCCGGCAACCATCAGAATAGACCAAAATCTAAAGCAACGATTAGTAGAATTTGCCCATAAACCGCGTACTTCCGGACGATTCGGATTGTGTGTTTACGATCTGACAGCAAGCCAATTGGTGTACGCCTTCAATGAGAACGAGCCTATACCGTCGGCCTCTTGCATGAAACTGCTATCAGGAGTGGCGGGGTATCATTTGCTGGGTACGAAATATAATTACGAAACGGCGTTTTTTATCAGCGGTAGTCTGCACGATGGAACGTTGCGCGGATCCCTGTATTTTAAAGGCAGTCTTGATCCGCAATTTTCCGCTGACGACATGCGGTCGCTGGTTAAGCTACTAAAAGTCAACGGCATTAAAAAGATCGAAGGGCATATTGTGCTCGACCTTGTCCTCAACGAAGCAATACAGGCCGAATGTCATTGGTATCCCTGGGATTTAGAACGTTCCAAATATGGATTGTTGTATCAGGGGAAGACTCGTGTAGAGAAGGCTCTTGTTGGCGCACTGAAAGCGCAGGGCATCAATGTGGGCGCAAGCGAAGTGGTGACGGGCAAGACTCCACGCGGTGCCCATAGGGCTGCACGTTGTCTCCGCACGATAGACCGCGTGGTGGAGCGCATGTGGAAAAACAGTTCCAACACACGGGCAACGGCGATGCTTTATACTATAGGAAATCATCTTGCAGCAAACGATTCCGCTCAAAAAGTGGGTGTGAAATACTTGAACACTTTCCTAAAGAAAAACATAAAGGAAACAAATCCGCAAATTGTAATACACGATGGTTGTGGGTTGTGCCGTTACAATAGATTGTCCGCACAGGCTTTAGTCGATATCCTAAAGTATGGCTATGCCGATAAGGCTATCTTCCGTAAGTTGTGGAAATATCTTTCTGTTTCGGGCATCGACGGCACTGCCTGCCGCCTGTTGGCAAGTCCTGAGCTGCGTGGCCGTTTAAGGGTAAAGACAGGCACTTTGTCGCATCCCTATGGCATCAGTACACTTGCAGGTTATTGCGAGGCTTCCAATGGTCACTTGCTCGCTTTTGCCATCATGGACAGCGAAATGTCGGTTTTGGATGCGCATGTCTTGCAAAGAAACTTGTGCAAGGCGCTTGTGAAGTGATAAGACGGGGCGCACATTATCCATGCAGCCATCGCTGGAGCCATCATTGGTGTCGTCAGGCATTTATGGTGATACGGAAATACTGCTATTCCGTTCATATCCAATAGTTTTGGTAATGTCTGGCGTAATAAGTTGCCTGGAACTGATAGCTGGATAGATTCCAACTTGCGAATCTTTTGTATTGTGTAGAAATCTAAATTATTCTCAAAATAAATCCGTATGTCGATGATAATTAGTATCTTTGCAGATAAGTTATAAGAGAATCGTTATTAAATGAAATTTGCTATCATCGCAGCTGGCGAAGGCTCTCGCTTGGCAGCAGAGGGTATATGCGCTCCAAAGCCAATGGTTAAGGTGTGCGGAGAATGTCTTATAGATCGCCTGATTAGAGTTTTCGTGGAGAATGATGCTAAAGAGATTGATGTCATTTGCAATGACAAAACAACAGAAGTGAGTCGACATTTGTCGGCTATAAAAGAACATGGACTGCATGGACAGCCTGTCCCCTTGCAATTTAAGGTTAAAAGCACTGCCAGCTCGATGCACTCGTTCTATGAGTTGAGAAATCTGCTCCGTGATTCGCCTTTTGTTCTGACAACGGTCGATACCATCTTTTGCGAGCAGGAATTCAAACAGTATATCATGGCGTTCAAGAAGACACTGGCTGAAGGCGGTGACGGTCTGATGGGCGTTACCGATTATATCGATGATGAGAAACCACTTTATGTCGGCACCGACAACGCCATGAATGTAAATGGCTTTTATGACACTAACGATGCGCACTGTCGATATATCTCTGGCGGCATATATGGGTTGGCACCTAATGCCGTAACGACACTTGAGAGATGTATGGAACGTGGCGAAAGCCGCATGCGAAATTTTCAGCGTGGACTTGTTCGCGATGGCCGAAAACTCAAAGCCTATGCCTTCTCGAAAGTGCTCGACATTGACCATGCCGGCGATATTGTAAAGGCGGAAACGTTTCTTGGCAGCAACGCGTGACGTGGTTCAGAAAACTTGATGCGATGAAGTATTTGGCCATACGGCGCGACAATAGTTTCTCGCCAAACTCCGTAGCGAACGACTTGCTTATCCTGAAACGCACCTGCGAGCTGTTGCAGACAAAACTCTGTGTCGGTGCAGACATTCCGATAGTGGACGAGAGCGACTTTCAAGCAAATCCAGTTCAGGCGGATGTCTATTTGACCATGGCGCGCCAAATGGATACATTGCACTACCTGCAGGACAAGGAAAACGAGGGGCGACTGGTATTGAATACAGCCTCTGCGGTTCTCAAGTGCCGCCGAACTGTGCTCGCCGACCTGATGCGTAGCCATCATGTGGCAATGCCTCCTGAAAAGGGGAACGATGGCTATTGGCTGAAACGGGGCGATGCCGCTGCGCAGTCAAAGGCCGATGTGGTCTACTGTAAAGACGACGATGCTTTGGATGCGGCCAAAGAGTCGTTTAGAAAACGAGGCATCCAAGATATCGTTACCAGTGCGCACATGGTGGGTGACTTAATAAAGTTTTATGGTGTAGGGACAAGTTTTTTCACCTTTTTCTATCCCAGCGACGATGGCATTACCAAGTTCGGCGATGAACAAGTTAACGGCAAGGCGCACCATTATGGATTCAGTCGTGACAGTTTGCATCGCGAGATTGTCAGACTGAGCGAAATAACAGGCGTGGAGGTTTACGGCGGCGATGCCATCATTGACGAGCATGGGCGTTACTATATCATAGACTTCAACGACTGGCCCAGTTTCTCGAGATGCCGCGAAGAGGCAGCTGAGGCTATTTCTGATTTCGTGATCGATAAATTAAACAAGCATCATTTATAAAAATAGATATATTGAATGGCAACATTTAGAGAATTATTACAGGCTTCATTCAAGTCGGAAGATACGGAAGAATGGTTGGACGTGCATTTCACACGCCCCATAGGATTAGTGTTTGCGTTGCTATGGAACAAGCTGGGCATTCATCCCAATGTAATAACGATAGTTTCGTTCTTTTTGGGAGCAGGCGCGGGATGGATGTTCTCGCATACCGATCTGCAACACAACCTGTGCGGCGTGGGATTGCTTATGCTGGCCAATTTCTGCGATTCGACCGACGGACAGATGGCGCGTCTTTCTGGCAAGAAAACCTTGTTGGGCAGGGTGCTGGACGGTTTCTCCGGCGATGTGTGGTTTTTCTGCATCTATGCCGGTATAGCATGTCGGCTCATGGGGCAGGCCATACCCGGAACGGACATCGCTTGGAGCGTATGGATATGGGCTTTGGCCTTTCTTGCCGGTGTAATAAGCCATTCTCCGCAAAGTTCACTGGCCGACTATTACCGTCAGATACATTTGTTCTTTCTTAAGGGAAAAAACGGCTCTGAACTTGACAATTATGTGCAGCAACGGGCTAAGTTTGAGAGTCTGCCGCTGAAACAATGGTTTGCCAAACTCTACTATTATTTCTATTCTAACTATTGCAAGAGTCAAGAAAAACGGACACCGTCATTCCAATCGTTTTTTTCGAAATGGAATGCAGCTGTGTTGAAATACGACAACGGGCAGACAGAACCCGTGCGAAAAATGTTTTTGGCAGAGAGTCGCCCTTTGATGCCCTATACGAATTTGTTGACATTCAACAGTAGGGCGATAGCAATCTATGTTACATGTTTGGCCGGATGTTTTACCCACGACGTGGTGGGGCCGTGGCTTTACTTGCTCTTCGAGATAATCGTGCTTAACATACTTTATATCCGTATGCACAAGAGCCACGAAGCATTGTGCCAAAATGCCGAACGGGAGTTGACCGCTTTGGAAGGATGAAGAACGCATGAATGGTATCAAGACTTTTAAAAAGAAAAACGATGATACGAGGTTATATATTCGATTATGGTGGTACGCTCGATACAGCTGGTTGCCACTGGGGTAAAATGTTGTGGCGTGCCTACCAAAATCAGCATGTTCCCGTCACAGAACAGCAATTTCGAGATGCCTACGTTTATGCTGAACGTACCTTGGGGCGAAACCCCATCATTCAACCACATTATGATTTCCATAAAACGTTGAGCATAAAGATAAGGCTTGAGATGGAATATCTGTGTGTCAATCGGTTTTGGGATGCAAACGAAGATGCTTTTAACCGACTGCACAAAGCTGTGTTGGACGAACTGTATCAGCAAGTAATAGAAACAACCCGGCACAGCAAAGAGGTGCTTGAACAAATACATGCTCAGTACCCCATGGTACTAGTCAGCAATTTCTATGGTAACATTCATGAGGTGTTATGTGAATTCGGCCTCGACCGCTTGTTTAGCGATGTGGTAGAGTCGGCTGTGGTGGGATTGCGGAAACCTGACAGCCGCATATTTTCGCTGGGAGTGGAAAAGTTGGGCTTGCTGCCCGATGAAGTGGTTGTCGTTGGTGACAGTTATTATAAGGATATAGAACCAGCTAAGAAGGCCGGGTGCAAAGCAGTGTGGTTTAAGGGCGAAGGATGGACAGAAACTACATACGACGAAACATTGCCCGACAAAATCATCACTGACCTCAACCAGCTGATAGAAGGTTGAACGCGCAAATCGCTCAATAAATAGAATACTCAATAGGCAAATATGAATAGGTTCAGGGTTTATTGTATGTTTTTGCTGACGATGCTTGCGACAAGCGTCGAGGCACAGATACGTGGCGTGGTTATTGATGCCCAAACAGGCGATACCATTTTGTATCCGAGCGCATCCTATAAGGATCATCAGGTGGCGGTGAGCGGCAATGCGTGGGGCGAGTATACTATTGCCCGTCATGAGGGGTGGAAACTTGTGTTTTCGGCCTTGGGTTACAAGCCGAAGACGGTGGACATCACTTCCAAGACACCATCGAAACTCGACGTGAAGTTGAGTCCCGATACGAAGGTGCTTGGCGAAGTGGTCGTCAAATCAAAACGTGGTCATTACTCTCGAAAGAACAATCCGGCTGTCGAGCTAATGAGGCGAGTCATTGACGCAAAGAAACGCACCGACCTCCAGAACCACGACTATTACCAATTCACCAAATACCAAAAGCTAACCACTGCCATCAACGATATATCAGGTGCCGATATCGACTCCGGATTCATAGGCAAGCATAAGTGGATGCTTGACCAAGTGGAGCTATGCCCTTATAACAACAAACTAATCCTGCCGCTAATTGTGAATGAAACGGTATCGCAACATATCTACCGGAAAAATCCGAAAACGGAGAAGGATATCATACAGGGAGAAAATTCACAGGGCATCAGCCAACTCATACAGACTGGTGACATCATCACGGTTGCCACGAAAGATGTCTTCACCGATGTGGATATCTACGACGATCAAATCAGACTATTACAATATCCGTTCACGTCGCCCATCGGAAAAGATGCCATCTCATTCTACCGGTACTACATACAGGACACGGTGTATGTAGATCGCGACCTATGCTATCACTTGGAGTTTATGCCCAACAATCAGCAGGATTTTGGGTTTAGGGGCGAATTGTATATATTGGCCGATTCCACGTTGCACGTGAAAAAGTGCAACATGACAATCCCCAAGCGAAGCGATGTGAACTTTGTAGACAATTTGCAGATAAAACAGGAGTACACCCGACTGCCCAATGGAGAATGGGCATTGAGCGTGGATGATATGATGGTGGAGATGTCGCTCATGAAATTTCTTACCAAGGCCATAGTAATTAGAACAACACGGCTCAACGATTATGCGTTCGACGAACTTCCTAAGCAACTCTTTAAGGGAAAGGCGAAAGAGAAGAGAGAAGCCAATGCGCAGATGAGGGATGATAACTTTTGGAACCAGTACCGTTCGGTGGAACTCACAAAGTCGGAGAGCTCCATGGATGCTTTCATACATCGTATGGAACAAATCAAAGGATTCAAATATATCATTTTTGGAGCAAAGGCTCTAATAGAGAATTTCGTGGAAACAGGGGGCGTTAACCATCCTAGTAAATTCGACTTTGGACCCATTAATACGCTGATTACACGAAATTTCATTGATGGATACCGTACGCGCATCAGCGGACAGACTACCGCCAATCTCAACAAGCATTGGTTCTTATCTGGATATTATGCAAGAGGATGGCATTCAAAGAAAAACTATTATGAGGCGCAAATAACTTATTCGTTCAACAAAAAAGACTATCTGCCCAGAGAGTTTCCTAAACGCACATTAAGCTTTTCGTCAACCTACGATATTATGTCGCCATCCGACAAGTTCGTACATACAGACAAGGACAATGTGTTCACAGCTTTCAAGTGGACCAAGGTCGACAAGATGATGTTCTACAACCGGCAGCAACTCCAATTTGAGTATGAACAGGAATGGGGTTTGAAAACCACAATAGGCATTAAGACCGAGGAAAACGAAGCTGCGGGAAGACTGTATTTCAACACGCTAAACAGTGGAGACATTTTTTCTATACCCGATAATGTTGACGCTGGCGACTTGATACATAATGGGGAAATCAGAACCACGGAGCTTAGCCTACAACTTCAATTGGCTCCAGGACGTACTTATATCAATACCAAGCAACGAAGACTGCCAATCAACCTTGATGCACCCGTATTTACTCTTGGGCATACCATCGGATTGAAAAACTTTTTGGGTGGTGATTATAACTACAACTTTACAGAAGCTTCAGTCTATAAACGTTTCTGGATGAACAGCTGGGGCAAGATTGACTTTTACCTTAAGGCTGGAGCTCAATGGAGCAAAGTGCCCTATCCGTTGCTTATCATGCCTGCAGCCAACTTAAGTTATATCGTTGAAGACGAAACGTTCAATCTCATTAACAATATGGAATTTATGAACGACCGTTATATGAGCCTTGATGCAAGTTGGGATCTCAATGGTAAGATTTTCAACCGTATACCGTTATTGAAAAAGTTGAAATGGAGGGAATTCATTGGTGTCAAGTGTCTGTGGGGTAAGCTGACGGATAAAAACAATCCGATGCTCGCAGAAAATGCAGGAGATGCTGTTTTGATGGCTTTCCCTGAAGGTTGCTACGTTATGGACCCCAAACGCCCTTATGTAGAATGGGTTGCAGGAATACATAACATCTTTAAGATTTTGCACGTCGAATTTGTACATCGTTGCAATTACAGCTATCTTCCAACTAGCAAACGCAATGGCGTCCGGTTTATGATGAGATTGACTTTCTGATGAAAAAATAAGCAGATATGACAAAAAAAATACTGCTTGCTGATCCTCAAGATATCACCCGAGCTGGTCTAATGTATATTCTTGCCGAGTTATCCGACATAGAGGTGAAATGTGTTGAGAATAAAAATGCTATGATGACGAGTCTGTCCGACAATCCTGACTGTGTAGTTGTTATGGACTACACGTTATTCGACCTAGAAGGACCAGACGAATTGTTTATATTGGGGCAACGCTTTATGCAAACACAATGGTTGCTTTTTAGTGAGGAACTTAGTTTGGATTTTATTCGACTTGTCATAGCGGAGGGTAACCATTTCAGTATACTCCTGAAAGATTCGGTGCTTGCAGAAATTCGGGCTGCAATAGTGTCCGCAGTAGGAGGACGACGTTTTATTTGCCAACATATAACGGAACAACTCCTTTCGCCCGAATCAGAAACCTCTGAACAAATTAGGTTGACGAAAACCGAAACGGAAGTTCTTAAGGATATCGCTTTAGGATTGACTACAAAGGAAATAGCAAGCAAACGTTTCTCTAGCTTCCATACCATCAACACCCATCGCAAGAACATCTTCAGAAAACTGGGGGTGAACAATGTGCATGAAGCTACAAAATACGCATTGCGTGCAGGATTAGTCGATTCGGCAGAATACTACATTTGATTAGCGGAACAATCAATTTGTTAGGGTGTCCAGTTCGTTGTACCAATTTTAGCTCACTTTCTTAAGCGTTTTGGTT